>JANQLK010000031.1 GCA_028280615.1 Woeseiaceae bacterium
CGGGCGGCGAATGCCTCGGCTATCGGATATCGTATCGGTAAGCGCCTTGAATATCGTGGCGGCGATATCCCTGTCGCGATCCGACTCCAGGTCCTCGTACGCTTCGTCTGCATGGCTCGACAGCGCGTGATCGATCGTCCCTATCGCTTCGTAGTCCCGAATATCGATAGGCTCGTCACCGACTCTCGACTGCTGCCAGTAGTTCCAGGTGCGCATCAAGGCGTGCTGCAATATAGGCAGGCGGTCCGGGTTGTCGCCGACGTCGTTGAGCAGGCGAACCAGCAGCCGCGGCGCAATCTGCCCGCCTGCGACGAGAATGGGGCCGCTGATCGCGCTGCGGAGTTGATCCCGGCTCATCCTCGGCACGAGGAAGAGCCCGTCATTGATGGCTTCGGGCAGCCCGGGGTATTCGTTGCATTCGCCGATGAAATCGGAACGCATTGTGATGACGATATAGATCGGAAGCTCCGTCTGACGGGCTGCGCTCAGCAGCTTCTTGACGAAGGCGACCGCCTCGTCCCTCGCATTGTCCGAGCCCCTGCTGCGCTTGAAGCGAAACAATTCCTCGAATTGATCGACGACGATCAGCAGGTTGTCTTCAGGCGGGAGCCGCGCCAGTCGGACACAGTCCACGAGTCCCATATCGCCGCGTCGCAAAGTCACCTCGGTTAACACCTGCGCGGTTTCCTCGGGGCCGGCATGCCGGCCGAGGGTCTTGGGCTGACTCAACACTTCCGCGAGATTGCCCAGCGGATCGGTGCCGGGTCGAATCACGGCCACGCGCCAGCCCGAACCTGCCTCGACCATGTATCCACCGTGCAAGGACGGAATCAAGCCGGCGCGCACGAGCGAGGACTTGCCGCAACCTGAGGTTCCGATAACACCGAGGAATCGGGTCTCGCGCAGCCGCATCAACAGCTTGTCGACGAGTTCTTCCCGACCGAAGAACAGGTGCTCCTCGTCCGGCCCGAACGGGCGGAGGCCAGGGAAAGGGTTGGAGGTTTCGATGAGGCCGCTCATCTAGAACAACCCTGGCCCTAGGTTTGCAGATCGGCCAGGAAAGGATCGAGTAGTTCGGTCGAGAACTCGCTTGACTGACGTAGTACCCGGGCATCGTGGGTGCGCAACCAGGTCTCGCGCTCGTTGTTGGGCGGCGCGACCAGGATTGCCGTGGCCCTGATCGGTTTCGTGCGGCCGAGCCCCGCACTCTTGCGACGCTCGCGCAATTTGGAGCGCAGCCAGAGCTCGCTCGGCGACCCGTAGTAAATGAGCACACCGTCGGCCTGCCGAAGATTCTCTTCGTTGTCTGCGCGTACGGCTGCCTCGTCGCCCTGGAACGCGGGAAGAATAACCTCGCAGCCTTGATCGAACAGGTAGTCGGCGACCTGGGCTACCCTGCTCGAATCCCGCGAATCGCACATCAGGTAGACGTTCTTGATGTCGACCGCCTCACCGGGTTCGCGAGAGCCGCCGTTGGACCCGCGGGCCGGCGCGCGCGTGAGTGTCTTGTGGACCTGGGTCTTCAGGTCTTCGAGCGGCGTCTCGAGCAAATCCGCGCCTTCCTGGATTCGCGGATCCGAACGCAGCGATTCGATAAAACGTCGCTGCCGTTCATCGTCAGTCTCGAGCCCGGGCGGAATCCAGACGATGCGGCAGAAGTCGCCTTTCTTTTCCCTTTCGATAGCGAGATCGTTCTGGATCTCGATGATCGAGCGATCGGTTCCCTCCGGCACGATTCCATAGCTCTTGCCGATGACATGAACGGACAGTTCGCATTCATCCAGCGATGCCTCGAGCAACGGCAGTAATTCGTCGACGTTCAGCGGCAGCGGTCGATTCGGCAGGACCCTGTACTCATGTCCTGCAAGGTTGCGTTTGATTTCGTCGCGTTGATCCCTAACGTCGTAGCTGCAGTCGGCGACGAACACGGTACCGTTCACCCGCGGTTCGCTAGCGGGCGATGCCGGCGGCGAAGATTTTCCAAGTAGGGTCAGCAATTGGCACAGGTCCTGGGCCAGGTCGTCAAGTTTGACCCAGTACTCGCGCTCGGTGTCGCCGCCCAGTTCGTGACTCAGCTCCCGCACCCGGCCTGAGTGAGGATCGGTCCTGAAAAACTCGTAGCCCAGGCAATCACGGACCTGCTCCGGGTGTTCTTCGAACGGCACCGGCGTCTTCAGGACTTTGAAAATCTTCGTCTTGTCCTGGACTCGCAGACCGCCGGACTTCTCGGCGGCCTGGCAAAACTCTTGTACTTCCTTCGTGCACCATTCGGATCGGACGTAGCGCGGTGTAAAGATCGAAACGAGTAGGGCGACTCTCCTGATGCGTTCGATGATCGTCTCGTCAAAGAAGTCGTTTCCCTGGATTTTGGGGTCCCGCCAGACGGACGATTCCTTGCCAAGAAGTTGCGCGACACGAACCGATAATGAGTGGTGAAACTGCGAGACCCAACCTTCCGAGTCCTTGACTAGCGGCTGGTTATCAAGGTGCGCGTAGCTAATAAATATGTCGTCGTCATTTCGCACTTTCGTCATTATAGTTGAGTTAACGGGAATTGATCAGAGCTTGCCGTACTCCAGGGGCCGTTCGCGATGCATGAGCATCCACTCTGCGTGCTCGTCGAGAGCGAACTTTCCGAGCGCCTCGAGTATGGCTTTCCTTTCGTCATCCGACGTGGCGATTTCGAGTTGCTCCCTGGCATTCGAGAAGATCCTCTCGGTAAAGCGGTACTGCTTGATCAACTCCTTTTCCGCTTTCTTGTGTGCGTACGCTTCTCTCACGGCCGCAATCAGCGGCAGCACGCCCATGAGTACAATCAACGGGTCCCGCACTTCTTCGCGCAGATCGTCGTGGTAGATGCCAAGGAAAACGGCAACCGCAATACCGGCCCATAGACATACCATTCCGATCCCGCGGGTAATGGCACTCAATCGCTCCCGCTCGGTCGCCTTGCGGCGATAGTAGCCAGGCTGGCCGGTGGAACCTTCTTCGAGCCAGTAGCGGATGGCGATCTCCGCCCCGTTTGGCGGCGGACGTGCGAAATCGACCGGAATGCTGCCTGCGCGCATCACGTTCCTGATCCAGCCGAGTTCGGCATCCTGTTCCCTCAAGAAAGTGCTGTGCGAGAACTCAATTGCGGCGCCGTCACAGACGCCGGCAATCTGCCAGTAAAGCTGCACGCGGAGGCCTTCGGCCAGTGCGCGATAGTCGAGGTACTTGCGGTGCCACTGGCCGCGCTGCGCGATCGAATAGATGAACACGCCGATTGCGAACAGCGATAGAAACACCCAGATCATGTATTTCTGGGATGGATACTCACCATAGATTATGAAAGCGAGACCCATGCCGATTGCCAAATTGTAAGTCAACAAGAACATTCGACGGACGCGCTTCTGGAAAGCAATCGCGAGCCAGTCAGTTGTCCTGAACAGGCGATTGATCCTGCGATCATGCGTCCGGTCGAGATGTTTCGCATCGACCAGGTCGACGTCGTGCCGGGCGATTTCCGCGACGTTTCCATCGATGTCGGCATTGAACTCGTCCATCCTGACGAATATCCGATGCTTCGACTTCGGTAGTAAAGAGTCTCTCTCGAGTCGTTTGTCGGTCGTCAACCAGGATGTTTGCAGCGGCTGCAGTGATTCGGCAGGTGCGCCATTCGGTTGATCGCGGCTGCAGGCGATGTGATAGACGATATCGTTTTCATCGTGACCGAACAGCCGCCAGGTCTGAGCCTCGTCTTGAGTCACGCCGGCCATTCGGTTCGTCAGGTGAAAGTCGACGACCTGGGCGGTTCCGCCCATTGCATCTGACGGCTTGCCGTCCCAGATGGCCATCAGGACGTGACTGTAGCTGGACAGGAATATGCCCGCCTGGGCGTACTGATAGTTGCGGTTCAAACCCGGCGTCTCAATGTTCTCGAGCGTATTGCCCTCGTAGAGCGGCAGCTCGATGATCGTACCGTGCTGGCACAACGAATCGAACTCGTCTACGGATTCCGCGCCTTCGAAATCCGCCTTGTACATCTCGACCGGCAACGGCAGCGGCACCAGCAGGTTCATCTTCATTTCGATAGCGACCCTGGCGGCCAGTCGCCCGCCGCCTTCAGCGAGCGGCGACAGCAGTGTCAGTGGCGTATGCGGGTAGTCGGCCGCCAGTTGCTCGAAGAACTGTCGGATCTCCCCGACGATGCGCGGAACCTCGCTGGCAACGAGATTGCGATGGGCCGTGACGGCGATGACCAGCGGCGCCCGATCGACGCTGTCCTGCTCAACGACGGCCATCGGCCGATCTCGGAGATGTGAACGCGCTCGTAGAACGTCGACGGCGCGTGTTCACATCCGGGCTGTCGCCCACGCCGCGGCATTTCGGCATCGTGTCGTCCCGGCCCGGGAGCAATTTCGCTGATTGAGCCAGGGCAGAAGTCATCGGTCTTCTCTTCATGCTCTCATGTCCTCGACGATGCAATGCACACTGACCGCTTGTCGGCCGTTCGTCCAGGCTTTTCGGAGATTGTAAAGGCAAACGACGCCGGCGATCAGGATGAGCGCAAGCTGCACGCGACGTCCCGTCCGGCACGCGTGCATAATCGGCGCCATGTCCGCCGCCGAGAGTCCGCAACGACCGACACCTGCCGTAATCGTGGTCGCCACCGTCGCGCTCGTACTCTCTGCCGTCGGGCTCTTCAATCTGCGGCAGGCGAACTCGGGCGTCACTCGTGAACACCTGAGCCTCGGCCCGACACCCGTGACCGTATATCGCGCCGACGCCGATGCCAACGAAGGCGAGGCGCCGCGGCCCGTCGTCGTCATCTCGCACGGCTTCGCCGGGTCTCAACAGCTCATGCAGCCTTTCGCCGTCACGCTCGCGAAGAATGGCTACGTCGCCGTGACGTTCGACTACTTCGGTCACGGCCGCAATCTCGAGCCGCTGTCCGGCGACGTCACCGAGGTCGAAGGCGCGACGCTTACGCTCCTCGAGCAGACGAGGACGGTTGCCGACTATGCGCTGGCGTTGCCCGGGTCCGGCGGCGGCCTCGCCG
The DNA here is from genome assembly GCA_028280615.1 of Woeseiaceae bacterium. Taxonomy (GTDB): domain Bacteria; phylum Pseudomonadota; class Gammaproteobacteria; order Steroidobacterales; family Woeseiaceae; genus UBA1847. The sequence goes on from JANQLK010000031.1 coordinate 5,042, forward strand.
TGCTCGGGCACTCGATGGCCTCGGATATTGTCATCCGCTACGCCCAGTCCGACGAGCGTGTCGATGCCACGGTGGCGGTGTCGATGTTCTCGCCGGCCGTCACGGCAACGTCGCCCGAGAACCTACTCGTGGTCGTCGGTGGCCTCGAGGGCTTTCTCAAGCAGGAGGCGCTGCGCGTGCTCGGGCTGGTGACGTCCAGCCCGGAAGAGGGCATGACGGTCGGCGACGTCGCCGACGGCAATGCGCGCCGCGTTGTGTTCGCCGATGGCGTCGAGCACGTCGGGGTCCTGTACAGCCGCGAGAGCATGTTCGAGGTCGTTGCCTGGCTCGACGACGTGTTCGGCCGCGCGGGCAGCGGCTACGCCGATTCTCGCGGCCTGGCCATCGTTCTTTTGATCCTCGGCGTCTCGATCCTCGCGTGGCCGCTCAGCAAACTCCTGCCCGTCGTCAGCCGGCCGCCGGCCGGCGCGTCGCTGACGTGGCGCCGGCTGTTGCCGGCCGCGGCGATACCCGCGCTCGCGACGCCCGTGCTGCTGTGGTGGTTTCCGGCGGACTTCTTCGGCGTGCTCGTCGGCGGCTATCTCGCCGTGCACTTCCTGGTCTATGGCCTCATCGGCGCGGCCTGCCTGTGGTGGCTCGGGCGCCGGGGCTCTCACGATTCGGACGCGCGAACGGACGGCCGCAAGCTCGTCATCGCGAGCGTCGCCGCGACGCTGTACACGGCGGGCGTGTTCGCTCTGATCCTCGATGCCTTTGTCACGTCGTTCGCGATCACGCCGCCGCGCCTGCCGCTCGTCATCCTGATGCTGGCCGGCACGCTCAGCTACTTCCTTGCCGACGAGTGGATAACGCACGGCGCCACGACCGCGCGTGGCGGCCACCTGTTCACGCGTGTGTGTTTCCTCATCTCGCTCGGAATTGCCGTTGCGCTGTCGTTCGAGGACCTGTTCTTCCTCCTGATCATCGCGGCGGTCATCGTCGTCTACTTTTTGATCTACGGTAGTTTCAGCAAATGGATCTACGCGGCGACCGGGCACCCGGCCGTCGGCGCGATCGCGAACGCCGTTGCCTTTGCCTGGGCGCTGACCGCGGTGTTCCCGTTCCTGGCGGGCTGATTCCGGCGGTCCTCTGTCCCAAACTGCTCGTCAGGTCCGCGTATACTTGTCGTCGCGTTGCTGCTCGCGGCCCTTCCGAGTCGGGCGGGAAACGCCCACACCAACAACAATCTCCAATCATCAGGACCACCTATCCCCATGAGCCACCGGATTTTGAATTTCCCTCGGCGCGCCACGCGCCTGTTCGTCGTTTCCCTGGCCGCGATGCTGCCGTTCCTCGCCGTGCAGGCGGTTGCCGCGGACGAGGACGACCCCATCGCCGCGGTCATCAAGGGCCTGCCGATGCGTGCCATCGGTCCCGCCTTCATGGGCGGACGCATCGCACATATCGAGGTGCATCCCGACGATCCGCGCACCTGGTATGTCGGCGTAGGCTCCGGCGGCGTCTGGAAGACGACGAACGCTGGCACGACGTTCACGCCGATCTTCGACGACCAGGGCTCCTATTCGATCGGCACCGTGACGATCGATCCGAACAACCCGGAGACCGTTTGGGTGGGCACCGGCGAAAACGTCAGCGGCCGTCACGTCGGCTGGGGTGACGGTATCTATATGAGCCGCGACGGCGGTGAAAGCTGGACCAACATGGGCCTTGGCGATTCACAGCACATCTCTCGCATCATCGTGCACCCGGACGACTCCGATATGATCCTCGTGGCCGCCGAGGGTCCGCTCTGGAGCGCGGGCGGTGAACGCGGCGTGTACATCAGTGAAGACGGCGGCGAATCCTGGGAGCGGACGCTGTTTGTCGACGACGCCACCGGTGCGACCGACCTTCGATTCCATCCGACGGATCCGAGCATCGTTTATGCCGCCACCTACGAACGCCGCCGCACCGTCTGGTCGTTCCTGGCCGGCGGCCAGGGCTCCGGCATCTACAAGTCCACCGACGGTGGCCGTACCTGGCGCGAGATTACCAACGGCCTCCCGACGTCGAACGACAAGATCGCCGTCGGCAAGATCGGGCTCGCCGTGACGCCGGCGGATCCGGACCGGCTGTACGCAACGATCGAGGCCAGCGACGGCGAGCAGGGCTTCTACTTGAGCACCGATCGCGGCGAGCGCTTCGAGAAGAAGAACGAATACATCTCCAACGGCACCGGGCCGCACTACTACCAGGAGATCTATGCCTCGCCGAGCAACGCCGATCGCGTCTACCAGGTGGACGTGTTCCTGCACCGTACCAACGACGGAGGCGAGAATTTCGAGATCGTCGCCGACGGCCGGCAGTCGCACTCGGACAAGCACGCGCTGTGGATCGACCCCGACGACGACCGTCACCTGTTGGTCGGCACCGACGCGGGACTCTACGAGAGCTTCGACATGGGAGAGAGCTACCAGTTCTTCGCCAACCTGCCGATCAATCAGTACTACAAGGTAGCGGCCTCCTATCATGAGCCTTTTTACGAAGTACTCGGCGGCGCCCAGGACCTCGGCACGATTCGCGGCCCGGCACGCACAACGAGTATCGAAGGCGTGCGCAGCCGCGACTGGGACGTACCGTTGGGCGCCGACGGTTACGGCGTGGCTTACGATCCCTGGGATGAAGACCTGCTCTACCACATGTGGCAGAACGGCAACCTGGCCCGCTTCCACGCGGCGTCGTATGAGAACATCATGATCAAGCCGCAGCCCGGGGCGAACGATCCGGCTGAGCGCTGGAACTGGGACGCACCGCTGGAGGTCAGCACCACCCAGGAAGGCCGCATTTACTACGGCTCGCAGCGCGTTTGGCGTTCTGACGACCGCGGCGACAGCTGGACCCCGATTTCGGGCGATCTCACGACCAACACCAATCGATTCACGCTGCCCGTGGCCGGCCGGGTGCAGAGCGTTGATGCGCTCTGGGACCTCAACGCCATGTCGCGCTACGCGAGCCTGACCGGCATCTCGGAGTCCGTAGTCGACAGCCAGCGCCTCTGGGCTGGCAGCGACGACGGCCTCGTGCATACGACCACCGACGGCGGCGAGAACTGGCAGCGCCTGAGCATCCGCGGTCTGCCCGAGCGCGCCTTTATCAATGACATTGAAGCCTCGCAGCACGATCCGGACGCGGCCTTCGTCGTCGCCGACAATCACAAGACCGGCGACTTCAGGCCCTACCTCTTCGCCACCGACAACGGCGGGCGCAGCTGGCGGAACATCAGCGGCAACCTGGCCGACGACGTCATCGTCTGGGCCATCCAGCAGGACGCGGTCGAGCCCGGCCTCCTGTTCCTCGGCGTCGAAGACGGCCTCTACGTGAGCCTCAACGGCGGCGAACGCTGGGACAAGCTCTCGGGCGCACCGGTGATTCCGTTCCGCGATGTGAAGATTCAGCGCCGCGACCTCGACGTTGTCGGCGCGACCTTCGGCCGCGGCTTTTACGTGCTCGACGACTACATGCCGCTGCGCGAACTCGCGGCGGTGGTGCGCGAAAGCGGCTCGGTCGCGAACGCGTCGATGCTGTTTGGCGTTCGCGATGCCTGGTGGTACATCCCCGCCGTGCCCGGCCAGGCTCCGGGCCTGCCCACCGAGGGCAGCGGCGTCTGGCGCGCCGACAATCCGCCGCACGGCGCCGTGTTCACGGTACATCTGGCAGATGTGCCGAACAGCCCGAAGGACGCTCGCCGCGAGCGTGAACGCGAGATCGACGGCAACATTCCGTTCCCGGGCTGGGACGAGCTGCAGGCCGAACGGCGTGCCGGCGACGTGCGCTACTACATCGACGTCATGAGCTCGGACGGCGTACAAGTCCGCCGCCTGTCCGTGCCGGCCGAGGACGGCGCTCACCGCGTCGCCTGGGACATGCGCGGCGCGCCGCCCGACGCGGTCAGCATCGAGGAGCCGGGCTTCAGGCCGCCGTGGTACGGCGATCCGCAGGGCGCGCTGTATCCGCCCGGCAGCTACCGGGCTCAACTCGTGCGCGTGGGGCCCGATGCGGTCGTCTCATTGGGCGAAGCACAGACATTTGCGCTGCGCGCCGTCGACACGCTGCCCGCGGGCGCGGATCCGAATGCTGCAAGCGAGTTTCAGCAGGCCTATGTCGCAGCCGCGCGGCGTCTCGAGGCGGTCAATGGCACGCTCGGGACATTCGACGAGCGCGTGAAGTACCTTCGCAAGGCGATGGACGAAGCTCCGGGCGCGATGGCCGAGCTGCATTTGCGCCTCGATGCCTTCGAGGCCGACGTCGACCGCGTGCGCACCGATCTCACCGGCAACCAGGCCCGGCAGGACTTGAGCGAGTTCACGGCGCCGGGCGTTGCAAACCGTATCGGCAACGCGGGCGCCGCGCTGGACACGCGCGTCGGTCCGACAGAGACGCAGCGCGACAATCTGCGCATGGGTACGGAAGGGCTCGCCGCGATCGAGAGCCGCGTCCGCGAGCTGCGCGACGTGACGCTGGCCGGCATCGAGCAGGCCTTGAGCGATGCAGGCGGGCCGTGGACGCCGGGGCAGCCGGTCGGGGGGCGCTAGGGCCGGGCCAACCCGACGACCTCGAGCGCCCGCTCGAGCACGACGTCGTGACGGGTCGGCGCGATCGGCGACCGAATCGCCACATCGGGTGTCACACCGTCGGTCTTCCGGTCGCCTGAGGGTCTCACAATATGCGCCTTTGGAAAGCCGACGACGATGCCCGTGTTGGGCAGCGAAAACGTCTCCATCGCGCCGTAGGTCGTCGCCATGTCCGAGGTCTTCTCGCCAAGGATCGTGCCGAAGCCGTAGTCCTGAATGATCGCCGCGACCGTGACCGTGTTCGAGTAGCTGTGCCGGTCGATCAGCACGTAGACTTCGCCCTCGAACTGGCGGCCCTCACGCGGCTGGGCGTCGGGGAGCGGGAACTCGAATGTCTCGCCGTAGGGCACTGTCGAATAGTGCTCTTCGAAGAACACGGAGGGGCCTGTCGCCCCGGGGTTTGCGTCGAGCCGCGCCTGGTTCGATGCGCGCGCCGCGGCGCTCGAGCGGATGCTGAAGGTCGAGGCGAACTTGAACGGCCTGTCGGCGAACCAGGCGATCATCGGGTCGCTGAAGGATGCGTCGCCGCCCGGGTTGTCGCGCAGATCGATTAGCAGAACCTCGGCGCCCCGATCGATGAACATCTCGAAGGACTCGTCGATGAACTCGACGAAGCGGGCCGGCTCCCACATCGACTCGGGGTTCTCCACGTTGTAAAACGGGCCCGGACGCAGGTAGGCGACGTCGCCGTCGAGCATTCGCGCCTCGCGGGAGACGGAGTCGAGCGAGAAGAACGCGTCGTCGGTCTCGCTGTACTTTCGAATCTCGTCGCGGCTCAGTGCGGCAACCGTGACGGTGCGATTCTCGCCGTTCGAATCGAGAATCTCGAACTCGAAGCGCTCGACCGGGCCGATCTCCTGCCACAGGTACATCGGGAACATGAACTCGAGCAGCGAATGCGCGATGTAGGGCGTGTCCGCCGACAGGTGCCGCGCCGTCCGCTCGAGCCACTCCGGCATCGGGCGGCCGTTCAGTGCGAGGATCTCGCTGCCTGCGGGCAGATTGTCGTTGCCCGAGTAGTTGGAATGCACGTAGGCGCGGCCGTCGACGATCCGGATATACACGGGCAGCTGCTTGCCGCCCCGGTCCCGGTAGGCCTCGAATGTCGAGCGGTCGTAGTCGATGCGCGAATGAGCGACATCGCCGTAGGCCGCGAACTGCTGGAAGCGAACGCTGGCCTCCTGGCGGCTCATCGGTGCGTCCAGCCCGGCCAGCATGCAGGCGAACAGCGCGTCGTATTCATCCCCGGGGCGGTGTGCGTACAGATCGTAGTGCGCGGCCTCGAGGCCGGCGTAGAGCGCCTCGAAGTCTTCCTTGAGTTCGGCGGCGGTGTACTGGTTTGGTTCGGCGGCCGCGGCGCTGGCAAGGCACAGTATCGGGAGCAGTTTTCGGAGCATTTCGGTAACCTCGTGAAAATCCGACGGCAAGTAAAGTCGGTCCGGGTACTGGCGGCCATGTCGAAACCCGCCTCGATACCTCCCGAAAACCTGACGACGCGTAAGTGACTGAACTGATGAGCAGGGCTCCTGTACTCAAGATCGGCGACTGGCAGGTCGACGGTCCGGGATGCCGGATCGAGCGCGACGGCGGGCGCATGAGCCTCGAACCCAAGGTCATGGACCTGCTGCTGCTGCTTGCCGACCGGCAGGGCTCGGTCGTCGGCAGGGAAACGCTGCTCTCAGCGCTCTGGCCTGGCATGGTCGTCGGCGAGGACACGCTCCCGCGTACCGTCTCGAAGCTCCGCAGCGCGCTGGCCGACGACGTCAGGCAACCGGCCTATATCGAGACCATCCCGAAGCGTGGCTACCGACTCATCGCCGATGTCACCCGCGCCGAGGCCAAACCTGACCGCCGTGGCGGGATGTCGGCCCGATGGATACGGGTAGCCACTGTCCCAGCCGTCCTCGTCGCCGCACTTCTCTGGTTCGGCGAGCATGGCGACGAGACGGCGCCTTCCGAAACCGAACTGCTCGTCAACCGGGCCGACGATTTTTACATGCTGTTCACCCAGGCCGACAACGCGGCCGCCATCGATCTCTACGAACGCGTGATTGCACGAGAGCCGGGCAACGCACGGGCACAGGCCGGCCTCGCTAACGCGCTCGTCCAGCGCATCATCCGATGGCCCGAGGGCGGGTCGGGCGCATCGACACTGGGCGAGGCCATCGCAAGCGGCCTGACCGACACGCCGCGGGCAAGGGAACTGCTCGCGCGCGCCGAGCAGCTGGCACGGCGCGCCGTCAAGCTCGCCCCCCACGACGCGCAGGCAGCGAAAGCGCTCGGGCTCGTGTACGCCGCGTCGGGCCGCCTCGACGACGCCCGCGGCGAGTACCAGCGGGCCGTCGCAATGGACGGCGACGCCTGGGAGCCGCTTATCAATCTCGGCGAACTCGCCAATCTCGACGGCGACCTGCCGCGGGCGATCGAGTATTACATCGAAGGCTACGAGATCATGCAGCGCATGTACGCGCTCGAGCCGCAGCGCGTCGGGCCGTGGCACGCGCCGCTCGGGGTCGTCATCGGTGAGGCCTACGAGGACATGGGCCAGGCGCAGGAAGCCGAGATCTGGTACCGGCGCATCCTGCTCTTGTCTCCCTACCAGCCCGACGCGACGGCGCACCTTGCAGAGATACTCGCCGCGTCGGGCGACCTGCGCGAAGCGTTGGTCCTGTGCCGGAACCTGCTGGCCGCGGGCAGTAGCCACGAGACCTGCGACGAGCTGCTCGATCAGACAGCGGGGGCGCCATAGAGGATGAACGCCGACGACCCCGCCCCAAACTGGACGACGATCAGCCGGTACGACCATCCGACCAATGCGCACATCGCTGCCGGTAAGCTCGAGGCCGAGGGTATCCCGGTGTTCTTGCTCGGAATCAATCACGCGTCGGCGAACTGGCTCTTATCGAACGCGCTGGGCGGTATCCAGCTGCAGGTGCCTGCGGACTGCGTCGACGAAGCGAAACGTCTGCTGGCAGAAACGGTCGAGAACGAGGCGTCGGACGAGAACTGTCCGCGCTGCGGCTCCGGCAATACGTCACCGATGAACAACAGCCGTAAGATCGCATTTCTTGCGATTCACCTTTTCAGCATTCCGCTGCCGTGGGGATCGTGCCGTCGACACTGTGGCGATTGCGGCCATGAGTGGGCGGTCGACGAGAATCAGGCCCAGTAGTTCTCGATTCGTTCGCCCCGCCCTCATCGTCACTCAATCGTAGGAGCGGCCTTGAGCATCGGCTACGCGTCGGTCCGGGTACCTTATTGGTCCTTTTGCTGACATGATTGCCCACAACCCACCGCCCCAGCTCAACAGATCGGACCGTCATGCGCCACGTAAAGCCCAAGTTACTACAAAGCCTGTGCCTGCTACTGTACCTCGTCGCGGCCAATGCCTCGGCGGCCGAGACCGATTCGAATGGCCGCCGCTACGCCGCGTCGCCCGATCCCGCTGCCGACGTGCAACAGGCGTTGCAGCGCGCCGCCGACAACGACCGGCGCGCGCTCGTCGTCCTCGGTGCAAACTGGTGCCACGACTCGCGGGCTTTGGCGTCGCGGCTGCACAAGTCGCCACTGTTGGGCCTTATCGAGCAGGAGTACGAACTCGTCTTCGTCGATGTCGGCTTCTACGAGAACCGCGCGGATGTGTTGTCGCGATTCGATGTGGACCAGTACTACGCGACACCGACCGTCCTGATCATCGATCCGGCGAACGAACAGGTCGTCAACAACGCCGACCGCCACATCTGGGGCGATGCCTACCGAATCAGCATGACGGACTCGGTCGACTACTTCGAGCGCTGGGCGAATGGCGATGCCGCCACGCCACCGCGGAGCGCCGAGCTTCGCGCGCTATACGCACAGATCGACCGGTTTGAAGCCCAGATGGCCGAGCGCGTTGCCGCGGGCTATGCCGTCGTCGGCCCGATGCTCGAAGCGCGCGTCGCGGGCAATTCGCCCAGCGACTTCAATGTTCGCTGGGACGAGCTGAGTGCTTTCCGCAATGCGGTTCCGGGCGATGTTCAGGCGCTTAAGGCTGAAGCAGAGCGTCGCGTGGCCGAGGGTGACGAGAGTGTCGAACTCGAGTTTCCGGAGTATCCCGAGCTATCGTGGGAAGCTGACTAGTCCCGAACACGACAACGCGTTTGATTCCCACGACAGACCGGTGCTCAAGCGAGACCTGTTGCTCTAGCCTCTAGGCCTATCACTATCAGGCCAACCGAGGCGGGGAGCGGAAGGACATGTGCGGAAAGCGTTTTTGCAGGCTGCTGGCGATCATTGCCGTATCAACATTCGCCGTGTCGACCACGACAGGCGATGAGGCCACGGGCCTCCGCGGCGACCCGTCCGCCATCGCCGACGCGCGCGATGGTAGAAGCGATGGGCGGCGCCAGCATCTGGCGCGACCTCGAGTCGGTGCACTTCGTGCACGAGTGGGACTTCGTCAATCGGCCCGACCGCTATCTCGAGCACGAGATACTCGACCTGACCGGGCCGCGCTCCTATGTGACGATGGACAGCGAGATCTACACACGTATCCGCGCCTACAGCCCGGAGCACGGCTACTGGAGTGTCACCGACAACGCGTTCACGCGCGGCAGCGACGAATCGCTTTCGAACGCGCTTGAACGGGCGCCATTCAGCATCTATCGACTGGCGCGGGCGATCGCCCGCAACGAGGCCGAACTCAGCGTCAGCTTCGGCAAGCGTGAAGGCCTGCCCGGCCTGCCGACGCTTCAGTTTGCGCTTGGAGATGGCGAGCCCGGCGGCTGGATCATCCTGAACGCGCGCAAGGAACCGGTTATCTGGGCGACGACGCAGTACGTCTACGTGTTCGGACCGCTGAAGCGCTTCGGCAACCTGCGCGTGCCCAACTGGGCAACGACCAGCCAGGGCCTCGTCCGCTACGAGATGGTATCGCTGACCGGCAGCCCGGCTCTGCCGGATGCCGAGCTGTTTACTCCACCCGTCGGCGCGGACCCGGCCTGACGGGGATCGGCTACTCGCCCATATGCCTGATCAGGAACTCCGCCGTCGCCTCGTAAGCCTTAACCCAGTTCTCGTGTAAGAGGAAGCCGTGCACCTCGTCCGGGAACACGAGCTGCTCGACGTGCACGTCGCGCTCGCGGAGTTTGCGCGCGAGCCGCGTCGTCTGCGAGAAGAACACATTGCGGTCGTCGTCTCCGTGTATGAGCAGGACCGGCGAGCGCCAGCCGTCGATGAAGTGAAACGGCGAGGACCGATCCGCGAGCGCCGATTCCTCGGGGAAATTGTTCTTGTTGTAGCCCGGCACGAAGATCCGGATGCCGTCGTTCCAGTCGTGCACGCCGTGGATGTCGACGCCGGCGGCGAACAGCTCGGAGGCCTGCGCCAGGGCATGCGCCGTGAGATAGCCACCGTAGGAGCCGCCCCAGACGGTGATCTTGTCGGGACTCACGTTCGGATGGTGCTCGAGGAAGATGCCCGCGCCGAGTACGTCGCGAAACTCGCTGTTGCCAGTGGCGCCGTAGTCTAGCGCCTCGCGAAACTCCATGCCGTAGCCGATGCCGCTTCGATAGTTGAGTGCGAGCGCGATGATGCCACGCGACGCGAAGTACTGGCTCAGACTGTAGGCATTGTGATAGTAGCCGCGCATGTGCCAGCCCAGGAGCATCTGCCGGCGCGAGCCGCCGTGCAGGAAGATCGCCGCGGGCACTTTCTCGCCGGGCTCGAGGCCCTCGGGCATGAACAGCTGCGCCGGTATCCTCATGCCGTCGGTGGCCGTGATCTCGACCGCGACGGGCGTGACGAGTTTCCGCGGAAACGTGGCGGGCATCGTTTCGGGCGCCAGGTCCCTTATCCGGCCCCCGCTGTCGAGCAGCGACGCGCGGGCAGGCGCGGTGGCATCCGAGCGCAGCAGCGCGATGCTGCCGTCGACGAGCGGCGCGGGCGCCCATTCGATACCGTCGCCGGGCGTCAGGCGCTTCTGCCGGCCGCCCTTCGCGCCGACCCGCCAGAGGTGTCGTCGATCGATGTCGTCCTGATTAGAGGCATAGACCAGGTCGCGGCGGTCCTGTGTAAGCGCGACGTATTCGATCTCGAACTCGCCCGGGCTCAGGTGCCTGACCTCGCCGCCATCCGCGGGCACCGAGTAGAGCTGGTTCCAGCCGTTCTTCTCCCAGGCGAACACGAGCCGGTCGTCCGCGGCCCAGAAAAGCTGCGTGCCGCCTTCGATCCGCCGATGCACGCTGCCGCGGCCTTCGTCTGCCTTCCATATCTCGGCGCTCTCGCCCGTGTCGGGATCGGCCACGTGGATCGACCAGGGCAGGTCCTCGCGGTCCGGCTCGAACGGGAACTGATCGTCGGCGCGCGAGGGCAGCCGAATGAAAGCGACGTGCTCGCCGTCCGGAGACCAGGTCGGCGAGACGTCACGATCGGTCGTCGGCGCCAGCCACTCGATACGGCCGTCATCGTCACCCGAATGCCAGACGCCGATGTACGAATGCGTGCCGCGATCGCTGCGGAACAGGATTGCATCGCCGTCCGGCGACCAGGCGAGATCGCCGATGCCGCCGCGCGCGCCGAACAGCTTCGTTGCTTCGGATTGCCCCTCATCGAGCGCGACGGACCAGACGGCGCCCTGTTTCGTGTACGCGATTCGGTCGCCCGACGGGTGGATCGCAGGTTCGGCGCCATCGTCGAGCTTAGCCGCCTCGCCGCCCGCGGTGGCAACGACGTAGATCGCAAGCTCGCCGCCCATCGGCAGGCTGGCGGGGTTCGGCAGCTCACCGGCCGCGTTGGCTGCGCCGCCGCGCACGAACACGATGTGCTCACCGTCCGGCGTGAACTCAAGGCCCGATACGGCGATGCCGTCGTCGCCCCTGAAAGCCGTGATCTGCCGAGCCTCGAAATCCGGCCCCGACGCGTACCAGATGTTGCGCTCGCCTTCGTCGTTCAAAACGAACGCGAGCGCGGGCGTTCCCTGAGCCGCGACGATCTCCGTCGGGAACGGCGAGCTCAGGATATCGGCAATGGAGAACCGCTCGTCGCGGATCTCGGCAACGGCCGCCGACGACAGCAGTATGCCTGAGAGCAGCGCAAATCGAAGCATCTCGTAATCCCTCGTGGTTTTCGTTGTTGTTGTGGATTCCTTTATACAGACTCCGGCGTCTGTTTGTACTCGCCAGGACCGCTTGATCCGCGACGCGATTGCCGTACGCTCCGGTGGTGAATTAAAGCACCAGGACCGGAGCCGCATGCAGCCTGCCGTGGAGATCACGCCGCCGCCGATCGATGCAGATCGGGATCACCGTCAGGGCGACGTCGACGCGCGCTTCTCGCTGATCGAGTACGGCAGCTACGCGTGCCGGCACTGCCGCGCCGCGCAGGCGGTTGTCGAGGGCGTACGTAAACGGCTCGGCGACGATCTCGTCTACGTGTTCCGCCACAAACCCTTGAAGAGCGACGCTTACGCCGAGACGACGGCCATTCTGGCCGAGGCGGTCGGCGACGAGGGACGGTTCTTCGAGGCGCACGAGGCGCTGATGGCGAGGCCGGTCCGTTCGGAGCAGGAACTCGTCGACGTCGCCGAAACGCTCGGCATCGGCAAGGACGCGCTCGAGCCGCTGCTTGCGAATCCCGACCTCGAGGCCCGGGTGCGTGCCGCCGATGAGGAGGCGAGGACGGCTGGCGTCGAGACGACGCCGACCTTCTTCATCAACGGCCATTACTACGACGGGCCCTGGGATGAGATGAGCCTGCTCGAGGCGCTGGACCCGCCCGTCGCTCGCCGCGTGGACCGCTCGATGCGGGTCTTTGCGGGCTGGGCGCCCGCGACGGGCCTCCTGCTCGCGGCCTGCGCCGTCGTTGCGCTGTGCCTTGCCAACTCGCCGCTGGCGGCCGCGTACCTGTCGTTCTGGGAATCGAAGGTGAGCTTGAGCGTCGGCGACGGAGATTTCGGCATGAGTGCGCGGCACTGGGTCAACGACGGACTGATGGCGATCTTCTTTCTCGTCGTCGGCCTCGAGATCAAGCGCGAGATGACGATCGGCACGCTGTCCAGGCCGCGCGACGCGATCCTGCCCGGCGCGGCGGCGCTGGGCGGTATGCTGTTGCCGGCCGTATTGTTTTCGGTAATTGCCCTGAACAGTCCGCTTGCGAGCGGCTGGGGGATACCGATGGCAACGGACATCGCGTTCAGCTTGGGCTTGCTCGCGCTGCTCGGCCGGCGTGTACCGCTCAGACTCAAGGTGTTTCTGACGGCGCTCGCGATCGTTGACGATCTCGGCGCGATTCTCGTCATTGCATTGTTCTACGGCCACGGCTTCGATCCGCTCTACGCCGGCATCGCGGCCGCGTGCATGGTCGGCCTGATTGCGCTCAATCGGGCCGGCGTTTACGCGGCGCTGCCCTACGCGCTGCTCGGCGTCGTCCTGTGGCTCGCCGTGTACGCCTCCGGCGTGCACGCCACGCTCGCCGGGATACTGCTGGCCATGACCGTGCCGACGCGACCGCCGCCGAACCTTCGCGGACTGCTCGCGCAGGCCAAGGCCATCATCGAGCCCGAGGTGGCGAGGCTGAGTGAGGACGCAACGCGGTATCCGGAACGCAGCGTCGTGCGCGCGCTGGACCAGGTGCACGACCGCATCGAATCGCCGGCGCACCGGATCGAGCGCAGTCTCGAACCCTGGTCGAGTTTCATCATCCTGCCGCTGTTCGCATTCGCCAACGCGGGCGTCGTCGTGGGTGGCAGCTCGATGGACTGGCGCCTGATCGCCGCGATCTCGATCGGGCTCGTCATCGGCAAGCCGCTCGGGATCGCCGGCTCGGCCTGGATCGTGACGCGGCTCGGATGGGCCGACTGGCCGTCCAGCGTCAACGCCATGTCACTGCTCGGCGCCGGTGCGCTGGCCGGCGTCGGCTTCACGATGTCGCTGTTCATTGCCAACGAATCGTTTACCGACGTCATGCTCACGGACTCCGCCAAGTTCGGTGTGCTCGTCGCCTCGACCATCGCGGCGATCATCGGGCTGGCCGTCCTGAACCGCAGCCTGCCGCGCGTCGGCGACCGCTCGTGACGGGCCCTAGCCGGCGTCCGCCACCGAGTCGAAGCGCGCAAGCGTGGTCCATGCCACGAGCGCGGCCACGCCGGCAAACGCGGCACACACCAGCATCAGCACGCGAAACGTCGCGACATAGCTGACCGCGATGGCTGCCTGAACGGCTTCGGCATTCGCCGTTCCTTCCGGTACGACGAGTTCGGCGAGCTTGCGGCGGTCATCGAGCAGCGACTGCCGAACGTCGTCCGATACCGCGACGTCCGCAAGGTTGCTCGCAAGGTCGCCGCCGAAGAGCGTAACGGCCACGCTCGTGAGCAGGGCAATCGCGAGCACGCCCGCGAATCGGGCCGCTGTGTTGTTGATGCCGGATGCGACGCCCGAACGTTCGGCATCCACGGCGGCCATGACCACGGTCGTCAACGGCGCGACGCAGAGCGTCATGCCGATGCCGACCACGACGATGCCGGGCAGCCAGTCGCGAACGTAGTCCGTCTCGGCACCGGGCAGGGCCAGCAGGGCGAAACCCATCCCCGCGAGCGCCGACCCGGAGGTCAGCATCCGCCGAGCCGAGAATCGCTCGAGCTGGTCGCCGGCGAACGCGGACCCGAAACCGAGCAGCAGCGTCATCGGCAGAAACGCCGCGCCAGCGCCGAGCGCCGAGTAACCCTGCACCTGGATCAGGTTGAACGGCACGAAGTAGAGCGCGCCGGCCAGCGCGAAGTAGAGCACCAGCGTCATCGCATTGGCGCCGCTGAACGCCGAATCGCGAAACAGCGTCAGCGGCATCATCGGCGCCTCGGCGGCGCGTTCGCGCGCGACAAAGGCCAGCGCCGCGACGAGGCTCAGTGCAACGAGACCGGCCGCCTGGAGGCTTGCCTCAGTCGACACGAGCGCGAACGTCAACAGCGAGAGGGCGGACGCGAGCAGCAGCGCGCCGAGCCAGTCGATCGCCCCCTCGGCGTGTGCGGCCGCCCGCGGCAGGCGCCACATTGCGACGCCGATCGCGATGACGGTCAAGGGCACGATGAAGATGAACACGGCGCGCCAGCCGGCGAGGTCGACGAGCGCACCGCCCAGCACGGGGCCGAGCGCGGTCGTCAGCGCCGAGGCGCCGGCCCAGATGCCGATCGCGCGCGGGCGCGTCGCTTCGTCGAAGTGAACGCTGATGAGCGCGAGGCTGGTCGGCACCAGCAGCGCCGCGCCGATGCCCTGCATGAGGCGCCAGGTGACGAGCCAGGCGAAGTCCGGCGAGAGCGCACAGGCGAGCGATGCGCCGCCGAATAGCGCAAGTCCGACGACGTATACCGACTTGAGGCCGATGCGATCGCCCGCCGCCCCGCCGATCATCAGCAGGCTGCCGAGCATCAGGAGATAGCCGTTGACGATCCACTGCAGTTCGATGGAGCCCAGGTCGAGGTCCAGCTGCAAGGCAGGCAGCGCCAGGTTGACGATCGAGCTTTCGATGAAGGCGAGGCTGGAGCCGAGCACGGACGCGATCAGCACCCAGGGCCTGTCGCGCGCCGCGCAGGGCGACCCCCTCGCCGCGTCGCCGCCCTGATCGCAGCTGTGTCTCGAACCGAAGGCGAGGCTCATCGCTCTGCCCGCGCGAGCTTAAGCGTCTTTGGACGTCCGGCGGTGGCGAATGCAAACAACCACGACGCCGGCGATGTTACCGGACTCGGTCGGATACGGGCACACCAGCAGGTACTCGGTGTCGTTCAGGGCCTGAACCTTGTATCTCGCGACGTACAGCCGCGGCTCGAGGTCGTCGAGCGCGCAGATGCCGTCCCTGAACAGCAGGCTCCGGACCAGGGATTCGATCAGGTCGTTCGCGGCCTCGTCGGGCCAGTAGTCATCGGCCTTGCCGTCGAAGCTGATCGTGAAGCCGCGCGTCCCGTCGAGGTGGAAGTGCTCCGGGCTCGCCTCGGTCGATTGGCCGCGCGATTGCCAGTCCTCGAGCGCGCGCAGAACACCGTCGTCGCCGAGATCCGACGGCCGTTTCACCTCGACGCCCTGGAACACCAGTTCGTCGGTCGTGTGGTTCGCGTCCGAAAAGTCCATCAGCTGTTTGCTCCCTCGCTCTCGTCGGCCAGGACCTGGTGAATGAACTGCACGCTGACCGAGCCCTCGCCAACCGCCGACGCCACGCGTTTCACCGAGCCCGAGCGAACGTCGCCGGCCGCGAACACGCGCGGACAGCTCGTCTCGAGCAGGTAAGGCGAGCGTTCGAGCGGCCAGCCGTAAGCCTGCAGCACATTGCCGTCCAGCTTATCACCCGTCAGCACGAAGCCCCGCTCGTCGAGCGCGATCTCATCGCCCAGGAAGACCGTACCGGGCTGCGCACCGATGAAAATGAACAGGTGCGAGGCCTCGAGCGACCGGGTTTCATTGCTCTGGTTGTCACGCACGGACAGGGATTCGATTGCCGTATCGCCGACGATTTCTTCCACTTCGCTGTGCGTGTGCAGCTCGATGTTCGGAATGTGATCGATGCGTTTGATGAGGTAGTCGGACATGCTCGCGGCGAGTCCGGCGCCGCGGATCAGGATGTGCACCTGCCGTGCCCGCTTCGACAGGTAGACGGCGGCCTGGCCGGCCGAGTTGCCGCCGCCGATGATCGCGACGTCCTGCCCGTGGCACATTTCGCCCTCGACATAGCTCGCCCCGTAGTGGACGCCACCGAAGTCCTCAAGGCGCTCGATCGCGGGCTGGCGGTAGACGGCGCCGGACGCGATGACGACGGCGCGTGCGTACAGCGTGTCGTTGCCATCGATTTTCAGCTTGTGCAGCGGGTCGCCGCACTCGAAGCTCAGAAGCTCACGCGCGACGCCGATTTGCGCGCCGAACTTTTGCGCCTGCAGGTAGGCGCGGCCCATGAGCGCCTGACCCGAGATGCCGGTCGGGAAGCCCATGTAGTTCTCGATCTTGGAGCTGCTGCCGGCCTGTCCGCCCGGCGCGCAGTTTTCGAGGACGATGACGGACAGCCCTTCGGATGCCGCATAGACCGCGGCCGCGAGTCCCGCCGGCCCGCTGCCGACGACGGCCACGTCATAGGTCGTGCCGCAGTCGATTTCGGCCGTAAAGCCGAGCGCTTCGGCGAGCTCCCTGTTGCTCGGCGCAACCAGCGGGTTGCCGTTGTAAACCACCAACGGCAGGGCGTCTTCCCCGAGCGCATGCCGCGCGAGGCTTCGTTTGACCGCGTCCGCGTCCGTGTCCGGATGCAGCGACTCGAACGGAATGCCGTTGCGCGACAGGAAAGAGCGCAGCTCGGCCGCCTTCGGCGTCTCGGTGCGGCCGATCAGGGTGACGTCCGACAGCCGCTCTGCGACCATGCGCATGCGCCGCAGTATGAAACTGTGCAAGAGCTTCTCGCCTAGCTCCGATTCGGTAGCGATCAGGCGCCGCAAATCGTTGGATTCGACCATCAGCGCCCTGAGATCGCCGACGGCTCGCCCCGTCACGAGCGCGCGGCCGCCCGACATCGTGACGATTTCGCCGACGTAGTGGCGCGGGCCGTGGCTGATGATGACCTGCTCATCGTCTCCACCGGGCCGGACGACGTCGATGCCGCCCTCGAGCACGAGCACGAACGGCCCGCGATCGCCGGCCTGCCAGATGATTTCGCCATCGCCGTAGCTGCACTCTCTTCCGTACTCGCGCAGGATCTCGATTTCCTCATCGACGAGCTCGGGGTCCAGTTCGTGCATCCTTTCCGCAGCGCCCGCCGCCCACGGCGGGACGGTGTCGGCATTCGTTGCGATAGTTTCGAGTTGAGTGGCCAAGTGCACCTCCACGGTTGCTATTGGCGGTTCAGGTTCTGAGTACGGTGCAGAGACTCCGGTTCAGCCTAACCCGGCAGTGGCTGGGTTCCGGTGTCGAGAGTCTGTATCTTGCCTGATCTCGAGCACGCGGGCTCTCCGAAAATCGAGCGTTACGGCACCGCCCCGAACGCCTCGACAATCTCCGCCTCGCTCGCATCCCGCAGTCCCGCACACAGCCGCGCGCTCTCCACTGCCTGCGCGAGGTCGCGCTCGTAGCCGGGCAGGTCGTCGGCGCGGGCCTCGATGAACGCCTGCCACTCGTCGGCCGCCTCGTTCGAGCACAGGGCACCGCCGAAGCCAGGGATGACGTTGGCGCGGAAGGTCTCGGGGATGATGTCGACGACGGCCTCGTAGTTGTCGCGGAACCAGTCGTGGCTCAGCTCCGTCGTGGCCGAGCGGATCATCTGCCGGTTGATTATACCGAGCGCCTCGCGGCCGTCGAACCTGCCTTCCAGCACCGTGTCCTGCAGCTTGCCGACCAGCGCCGCGTCCTCGACGCGAGCGAGCGCGCCGGTCGCCGCACCGCGGAACGCCGGGTCGTTCGATGCGAGAGCCGATTCGAGCAGCAGGTCGAAAAACGGTTCGCCGAGATCCTGCACCCCCACCGAGAACACGGTCTCCAGCTCGCCGGCCGCTACGGCATCCGGATCGGCTTCGCCAATCAGGCCCAGCCGCGCCGCGGCCTTGTCGGCGAGCGGCTCGCGCAGGGTCTCATCGCGGGCGATGACGATCAGGAAGCGCAGCAATCGCGTGCGCAAGAGGTCGGCACCCGCGCCGTCGCGCTCGTCCAGGCTTGCGTAGATCGGCCTTGCGAGCTCGCTGAAAGCCGCGTACACGGGTGCTAGCTTCGAGTGATCGAGAACGGTCGTCAAAAGCTCGAAGTAGCCGGTTACGCTGTCCACGACGTCCCAGGCGTCGTGCCCGAGCAGCGCGCTCATGCCGGCGACGTAGGTGTCGGCCGACACCTCGCCGGCGCGCAGCGCGGCATCGAGGCTATCGGCCAGGACGAGCGCCTCGCTCGGACTGAGCTCGGTCGCGACATCGATCAGCGACTGCCAGCCCGCGTCGTCCATCGCGAAACGGTAGTAGCCCGCGCCGTCGGCGTTCGGGTGTACCCAGTCCGGACAGCTTGCGGCCTCAATCGCAATGCGCTGCGTCCGTTCCTCGAGCAGCGAACAGCTGCTCCGCACTTCACCGCCGGCGGCAAAGCGCACGCACATCGGGATCTGCCACTCGGCCGACAGCGGATCGATCGACGAACCGAGCGGCGCGTAGCGCTGCTGGCTGACCACGAGTTCCGGTGTCGTCTCGTCGCCGCAGTCGACGTTGACCGTCACGAGCGGCACGCCTGCCTGCTGGATGAAGGTTCTGAACGCGCCCTCGATTTCGGCACGGTCCGAACCCTCGGCAATCGAAGCGATAAACTCCTCGGCCGTCGCCGTACCGTCGCTGTGCCGCGACATGTGCAGCTGCACTCCCCTACGGAAATCCTCCTCGCCGACGTAGCGCTCGAGCATGGCGAGCACGCCGCCGCCTTTCTGGTAGGTGATGCCGTCGAATGCGCTGGAGATGCGGTTGGAACTGTCGATCGGCTCGCGAATTCGCCGCGCCGCCGCGAGCGAATCGGCGTTCATCGCGCCGAGCGCGTCCTTCATCGTCTCGCGATCGAATTCGCCGTCGGGCCAGTAGCCGTCCGCCGCCTTGTACATCATCCAGCTCGCGAACGATTCATTGAGCCAGAGGTCGTTCCACCACTCGGGCGTGACGAGATTGCCGAACCACATGTGTGCAAGCTCGTGTGCGTGCACATAGGTGTAAAAACGGCGCTGCTCCAGCGGCGAGTTCTCGTCCATGAGCAGCAGGAACTCGTCATAGACGATGGCGCCGATGTTCTCCATCGCGCCGCCGAAGGTCTCGGGCACGGCGATCAGGTCGAGCTTGCGGTACGGATAGGGCGTGCCGAAATACTCCTCCAGCACCGTGAGCAGGCCCTCGGTGTTCTGCAACGCATACTCCAGGCGCGATCCCATACCCTTCGACGCGATGCCGCGCAACGGCAATTCGCGGTCGCGGACCGAATTCGGCGGAATCGTGCCGTAATCGACGATGTCGTATGGCCCGACGGCGAACGCAAGCAGGTAAGTCGGCATCGGCCGGGTCGTCTCGAAGACGCGCTCGACGAAGCCATCGCCCAGCTCCTCGACGTTCGCCTCGGGTGTCGTCGTGATGGCGACGTCGTCGGCGCGCGTCACGAGCGTAAGATCGAACGGCACCTTGAAGGCGGGCTCGTCGAAGCCCGGGAACACCTGGCGTGCGCCAATCGGCTGCATCTGGCTCGCGGCGTAGGACTCGCCCTCGCGTTCTACCTTGAACAGCGCGTTGGTCGAGGTGTTGAAAGGGGCGTCGTAGACGAAGTTGAGCGTCGCACGGCCGGCCGGCGCCGTTTCCGCTAGCGATAGCCGCACGACGCCCGAATCATCGACCTGCTCGTAGGTGGCGTCGATACGCCTGCCGCCGGCATCGGCCAGCCAGGCTTCGGCGACGTCGAGACCCTTGCCGTGCAGATAGATCTCGCCGACATCCCTGGCAATCATTACGTCGATCGACATTCGGCCCGAAAACCGCTCCTGTCGCGGATCAACCTGCAGCCCGAGGCGATAGTGCGTGGGCTCGACGCCGGCATCCAGCCTGCCCACCGGGACTTCGGATGGTCCGTCCACGGCCGGCGTGGCTTCTTCGGGTGCCCTCGAGCAGGCGGTTAGCAGCAACAGGAAGGCGGCGGCCGCGAGGGCTGCCCGCCCAATCGTCGTTATTTTCATGAGATTCCCCGGCGAGCATCAGTCATATAGGGATACATGATGGCAGGAAACGGTTGCGCGGATGCACAATTTTGAGCCGTTTTCGGACAGGTATCGCCGACCGGGCCCATCTCGCGTAACATCCCGCCCGTGAGAATCGAGTCCCATGTACAGGTTAACGCCGCCGGCGAGGACGCCGTCCCGCTGCTCGAGGCAGAGTCCGGCCTGTCGAAGCAGCGTATCAAGTTCGCGATGAGCCAGGGCGCCGTGTGGCTCACGCGGGGCCGCGGTACGACGCGGTGCCGGAGGGCGAAGCGGGCGCTTCGCCCGGGTGATGAGCTACACCTGTACTACGATGAGGCCATCCTCGCCGAGCAGCCGCCCGAGCCCACGCTGGTTGCCGACGTCGGCGGCTATTCGGTCTGGGACAAGCCGCGCGGGATGCGCTCGCAGGGTTCGAAGTGGGGCGATCATTGTACGGTCGTGCGCTGGGCCGAGCGGCATCTCGAACCCCGGCGGCCCGGATTCACGGTGCACCGGCTCGACCGGGCCGCGAGCGGGCTGATCCTCGTTGCGCATTCGAAGACGATGGCCCGCGATTTGTCCCGGCTACTCCGGATGCGCAGGATCGAGAAGCGCTACGCGGTGACCGTGAACGGCGATTTCTCATCGCAGCCTGATCCGCTCCGCATCGAGCAGCCGCTCGACGGCAAACGGGCCGTCAGCGAAGTGTTGCTGCAGAGCGTCGCGAAGGACGGGAATCGGTCGATGCTCGACGTCCGCATCGAGACCGGGCGCAAGCACCAGATCCGACGTCACCTCGCCGATCTCGGCTTCCCGGTCGCCGGCGATCGCCTGTACGGCAGCGGCGAGGCCGACGGAGTGGATCTTCAGCTCACGGCGTACCTGCTCGCGTTTCTTTGCCCGGTGACGGGCGAGACGGTGGAGTATCGAATCGACGGCTGAGTCTGCCCGAGAAACAAGACAGGCGAGCCGCGACTGTCGCACGGCTCGCCTGGGGTTGACCGGCAACCACGCTGCTATCGGGGGGGGATCGGAGAGAAACGCAGCGCGGCGACCGGCCGCGGGGTCAGTCCTCCCGGGAACGGCGCCGGAAGCGTTCCTTCATACGCGCCTTCCGGCGCTCGAGTTTGTCGCGCTGCTCGTCGGTCAGGATCGCTCCGACCTCGTTGCGGATGCGCGTGAACAGAAACGTGCCCTGGGTGGCGAGTTCGCCGTTCGAGAGCGCGATGTCGCCGAGCAGGACGTCATACGCCGGATCGCCCGGATCGAGCGCCTGAAGAGCCTCGCGATTGGCTTTTAGCTGCCGCCTGAGCTCGTCGATCTCCGGCCTCGCGGCCGCGATGACGTTCTCGACGCTCGCACGCTGCGCGTCATCGAGGTCGAGGTAATCGGCCATGTGCTCGAGCATGCGCTCGGGATCGCCGCCGTGTGGACCGCCGCTGAACATTCCGCCGGGTCCCGCGAAGGTGCTCGTGGCGGCGGTCAGTGCCAGGGCGGCCAGTAGTGCGATTGCAGAGTATCTCACGGTCTTTCTCCTTGCGTTTTCAGCACACCACGATTGGTGTGGCGATCACTTTAGGCGGTCGAATGTCGAGACAGGTCATGACAGCGACAAGGATTGTCAAGAACTGTCAGATCGGCATCCATTGCGTTGCAGAGGGTGGGGGATTGTTCCACGATGACTCAGGACACCAGGAGCACGCGACGCGACATCACCATGACCGAATCCAGCCACAAGCCGACGCAAAGCGGCCGTATCCTGATCATCGACGATGACCGGGAACTCGGCGCCATGCTCGTCGAGTTCCTGGCGCCGGATCGCTTCGACGTGACGCCCCGGCTGAGCGGTGAGGACGGCCTTCTCGCCTTGCGCGAGGAGGATTTCGATCTTGTCATACTCGATATCATGCTGCCCGGCATGAGCGGGCTGGACGTGCTCAAGGAGCTCAGGCGCGCAGGCGATACGCCCGTCATCATGCTGACCGCGCGCGGCGACGATGTCGATCGCATCCTCGGTCTGGAGTTCGGTGCGGACGACTACCTCGCGAAGCCGTTCAACCCTCGAGAGCTGCTCGCGCGGATACGCGCCATCCTGCGCAGGGCACGGTCGGGACCCGCGCGTGGCGGGCAACGAATCGTCGGCGAGCTGGAAATCGATCAGCGGGCAGCCAGCGTCAAGACGCCCACGGGCGACGTTCGGCTCACGGGCACCGAGTTCGACCTGCTCAACTGCCTCGCGGAGTCGCCGGGCGCGACGGTCAGCAAAGAGGATCTGTCGCTGAACGCACTGGGCCGGCGGCATATGCCGTACGACCGCAGCATCGATACTCACGTCAGCAACATTCGCGGCAAGCTGGCCCGGGCAGGCGTCAGGAATCCGACCATTCAGAGCCGGCGCGGCGTGGGCTACTGCCTTCTGGTCGAGGAATAGGCCATGCGCAGCCTGCAGTTCCGGCTCTTCGTCTCGTTCTGGCTTATCATCGTGCTGTCGATCGGGATCGCGGCGACGCTCGGGTATTTCTACGCCGAGCGTGCGCGCGCGACGCTGCAGAGCTTCGAGATCAGCGATGCGATGCTCGATGCAAGCGCGGCGCTCAGAGAGAACGGCCGCGAGGGACTCGAGGAGTGGCTGGCCGCTCTGCCGGGCGTGGCGGCCTCGTCCGTGTACGTCTTCGACGATCGCGGCATGGATCTGCTCGGCCGGCGGCCGCCCGCATCCGTTAAGCTCGCGCTGCAGCGCTTCGGCATGCACTCGCGGCGCCCGCCGCGTGACCGCGGCCCGGACAACATTCGCCCGGCAAGGCCGTTCACCCAGCTCGTCGGCCCCGACAACGCGGTCTATACGCTGTTCGTCCTGCCGCCACAAAGTGCCGCGTCGCGCTGGATGGCTGAGCGCGGCGGCAGGGGTTTGATTCTGATCGCGCTGTTCGTGAGCGCCGTCGTGTCGTACTTCGTGGCGCGCACGATAACGCGACCCGTGCGGCGGCTGCGCGAGTCCGCGAACGCCGTCGCCGCCGGCAATCTCGATACGCGAGTTTCGGAACACGTCGGAAATCGCCGTGACGATATCGGCCTTCTGGCCCGGGACTTCGACGATATGACGTCGAAGCTCGAGCGGGCCTGGCAGCGCCAGTCCGAACTCACGGCCAATGTCTCGCACGAATTGCGCTCACCGCTCGCGAGGCTTCGGGTCGCGCTCGAACTTGCGCGCCGCCGCACGGGCGATCTCGCGGAACTCGACCGCATCGATCTCGAGACCGGGCGTCTCGATGCGATTATCGGCCAGCTGCTCGAATTCTCGAGGCTGGAGGCCGACGAACATGGCCCATCGAGCCGCATCGACCTCGGTGAGCTGCTGTCGTCGATTGTGGATGACGTTCGCTTCGAGTTCAGGTCGTCGGAACTCGCGATCGACCTCGAGTCGGCGGAGCACGTCAGCGTCGAGGGTCACCCGCGCCCGCTCAGGAGCGCGATCGAAAACGTCCTCCGGAACGCCGCACAGCACAGCCCGGCCGATCGCGCCATACGCGTGAAGCTCTCGCGGCACGAGCGGACGGCGACGGTCGAGATAGCTGACGAAGGTGGTGGTGTGCCGAATCACGATCTCGAGAAAATCTTCGAGCCGTTCTATCGTTCGAGGTCCGGGACCGACCGCCGTTCGGGCACCGGGCTGGGCCTCGCCATTGCCTCTCGAGCCGTCGAGCTCAACGGCGGCAGTATCGCGGCCAGCAATGCCGATCGCGGCCTCGAAATCGAGATTCGATTGCCGTTGGCGAGCTGATCCCCGGCCGTTCCCAAGGACGGAAAACGATCACGACCTGAAGCTCGGCAACAGCCCGCTGATCGCCGCGCCCGCGACGACGAGCACGAGAGAGCCCACGTCGAGTTCCAGGGAGCCGATCACGATGTCGGGAATCGGGCCGCCGCCGTAGCCGAACATGGCGAGCAACGCTATCCCGAGACACAGCAACAGCGCGCCTACGACCTGTCGCGCCGCCGATGGCACGGTCGCCCCGGGCCCGCGGCCCTGGCGCTCGATGAGCGACAGCGGCAGCGATACCGGTATCAGCACGGCGATCAGGAATGCGATCCAGGCCGGGCGCCACAGCCACCATTCGGCCGACGCCGGCACCGCGCCGAGCCACAATCCACCGGCCACGTACAGCAGGCCGACGACCACGACCATGACCGTGATGTGCCAGAGGTAGATCGTCATGATCATGCCGTTTACGAGCACCGTTCCCGCCCAGAGTCGCGTGCTCTCAAGCAGGCGCCGCATCGGCCGTTCGATGGCCATGAGGATGCCGAACTGGAAGAGGCCGAGCGCCAGCAGCGTTGCCTTCGGCGGCAGCGTGTTGCTCAAGTTCTCGTCCGGCGAGCCGACCATGGCGAGCGGATACGGGCCGAGCGACGTCATGAGGTACAGCAGACTGAGCCCGATCGCCGATCCGACCAGCAACAGCGCAGGGGGCGGCAGGCGATCGTCGCGCCAGGCAAAGCCAAGCTGATGGATCGAAAGCCATACCCAGAAATAGTTGCCAAAGCCGAGCCACTCGAGCCCGCCCGCGAAGAATGCGTAGTCCGTGACCGCCGCCATCGCGGCCGGCACGGCGAACGACAGGTAGCCGAAACGCCGCCACAGCCGATACATTGCGGGCGCGAGCATGACGATGGCGATATAGATCGCGAGAAACCAGGTCGGAATGAGCGCCGCCTGGGACGAGAAGCGAATCACGTCCCGTTCGGCGCCCGCGAGCTTCATGAGGAGCGCGATCAGCCCCCAAGCGACGACCAGCGCGAGCAATGGCGATACTAGCCGATGCAGCCGCCCGGCCAGCCAGTTCGCATAGTCGAGGCGCTTGCGCCTGGCACTCTCGAGCGAGACCGCGTGCGCATAGCCGCCGACGATGAAGAAGATCGGCATGACCTGGAACAGCCAGGTCAGCCAGTGCGTCCCGGGCTGATCCTCGAGCAGCGCGCCGAAGCTCAGTTCGCCGTCGGCGTACCAGGCGGTCGCTATCAGCCAGTGGCCGACGATGACGACCGTGATTGACACGGCGCGCAGGAAATCGACGTAGCGATTTCGCTCGGGCGGCGTAAGCTCCGCCATCTCGCGCGCACGCGACCAGATCCCCATGCCTGTCCCCCTCGCACTCGCCGTCCGATCCGGCGGGCGAATGCGATCAATCGACGAAACGTGACATCGCGCGGCTGTTGCTGTCCTCGCGCTCGGCGAGCCCGGCCCTGACTCCCGCCCTGTTCTGCTCGGGCTGATTCTGGCTCGCCTTCAGCTTGCCGCGCAGCTTGTCGACTTCTATCTCGATACCCACCACCGCGCGCATCAGCCGATTCGTGAACTCTGCCGGAGCGTCGTCCACGGCCCACGGTTCGCTCATGCCGGACTCGTGCTGGTCGGTAAGGTGACGCATGTGCCGCGACAGCCAAGCGGGGTCGTCGACGGTACGTGCTTCACCTTCGGCATGCACGGCGACGTAGTTCCAGGTCGGCACGACGCGCCCGTGGTCCTGTTTGGTGGGATACCACGACGGTGAAATATACGCATCCGGCCCCTGAAAAACCGCGAGAACGCGTCGCCCGGGCTCCAGGTAGCGCCATACCGGGTTTTTGCGAGCAACGTGGCACTGGAGCAACAGCGGCTCGTCGCTGCGCCGGCACGCCACGTGAAAGGGCAGGTGGGTCGCCTCGATGTCGCCTTCGTGGGCGACGATCAAGAGGCCGAAGCTGTAGTCGCGGATGTACCGTTCGAGCCTGTCCGGATCGCTCTCCTCGAAGTACTTCGGAATGTGCATCGTCGTTACGCCTGTTGTCTGTACGATTCGGCGGGGTAGCCGGCCACGGATTATGCGCCCGCGGGGCCTCTACCGCCACACCGCGCCCGCCGTTGGCAAGCCCTCAAGCGCTCAGCTCCTTCATCGCCTTGATGAAAGCGTCGAGCTCATCGGTCGTCGTGTACAGGTTCGGCGTGACGCGGAGTCCGTTCACGCCGGGCCGGTCGATGCCGACCGTGAAGATGCCGTAGTCGTCGAACAGCTTCTTCGCGAGTTCATTGGGGTCGAAGCCCTCTATGCCGACGTTGCCGATGCCGCCGTGACGGTCGATGTCGGCCGGCGTATTGACATTGATGCGCGGCAGCCCGCGGAGCTGGCTCGTCCAGTATTGCTGCAGGAACTTGAGCCTGGCCTCCTTGCGCTTGAGGCCGATCGCGTTCTGGTAGTCGATCGCGTCGAGTATGCCCAAATCGACGTGCACGGGATCCGTGCCGATGTGATTCAGCCGGTGAATGTCGTCGGGTTCGGTCTTCGGGCCCGCGAGCAGCGGCCAGACCGAATCGATCTTCTCCTTCTTGACGTACAGCATGCCCGAGCCGAGCGGTGCACTGAGCCACTTGTGCAGACTCGAGCCGTAGTAGTCGCAGTCGAGCTCGGCCATCCGGAAGTCGATGTGCGAGTAGGCATGCGCGCCGTCGACGAGCACCTCGACGCCGCGTTCGTGGGCCATGTCGCAGATCTTGCGCACGGGCAGCACCTGTCCCGTGATGTTGATCATGTGCGAGATCATCAGGAGCCGCGTCCTGTCGGTGATGGCCGATGCGTACAGGTCGACGAGTTCCCGGTCGTCGCGCGGGTGGTTGGGCACCGACACGAGGCGATTGACGACGCCGAAACGGCGCGCGACGAATTCGAAGTGCGCGAGCATCGTGCCGTAGTCCTGCTCGGCCATGATCGCCTCATCGCCCGGCCGCCAGTGCATGCCGCCGATGATGAGGTCGAGCGACTCGGTGGCGTTGCGCGTGATCGCGACTTCGTCCGCCGTGCAGCCGACGATCTTCGCGACTTCGCCGGCTACTTTCTTCTTGGTCTTCATGCGCTCATTGCGCATGTAGTACGAGCCCTCGTAGTTGATGCGCCGCAGGTGCTCGACCTGGCGCTCGAGCGTCTGCTCGGGCAGGAAGCAGTAGTAGCCGTTCTCGAGGTTGATGTAGTCGGGCTTGAGTTTATAGTCGCCGCGGACCGCGGCCCAGAAGTCCTCGTCCCGGGCGACCTCGCGCGGCGCGATGCCCTCGACCGATGCGACGGCCGCGTGCAGGTAGTTGAGCGGCGCGGCAAGGCCCATGAGCCCCGCGCCTTTCAGAAACGTGCGTTTGTCCACGACATTGCCCCCGCTATGAACCCGTTCTGATTATAGGCGACCGGAAATCGCGTGCTACGATCGACCGGCTCCGAACGCGAGAAAGACGACATGCCCGAGATGATCCCGTTAGGCTGGTTTCACACCGTCATGGGCATCGTCGCGCTCGCAAGCGGCGCCTTCACCCTGGCGAAATTCAAGGAGATTACGCCGAGGACGCTGTCGGGACTTTTGTATCTGCTCGCGACGCTGATCACGGCCGGCACGGCACTCATGATCTTCCAGCGCGGCGAGTTCGGCCCCGGGCATGCGCTGGCCGTCATGACGCTCGCGGCGCTGACCGTCGGTACGATTGCGACGACGTCGAACGTCTTCGGGCGCTTCGCACGCTACCTCCGGGCGATCAGCTACTCGGCGACGTTGCTGTTTCACGCCATCCCGGCCGTGACGGATGGACTGTTGCGGCTTCCGGTCGGCAATCCCGTGCTGGATTCGATCGAGAGCCCGGTTCTTAAGATCCTTTACGCCGCCTTGCTGCTCATCTACCTGGTCGGCGTTACGCTGCAGCTGCGCTGGATTTACCGCCAGCCCTCGCTCTGAAGCGGGGCGTTGCTCACAGCACGAACGGCACGAGCCACCACGTGCGCTGTCGGTAGTCCGCCCACTCCGGGTAGCGTGACATGCTGGCCTCCTTCATGAGCATGTTGACCGCGAACAGGCCAATCCAAACCCAGGCCAGCACGACGACGGGCAGCCAGTGCCAGACCATCATGGCGAAGCTGGCGTAGATCATGATCTCGCCCAGGTAGTTGGGATGCCGCACGTAGTGGTGCATGCCGTCGGTGATCAGGCCGCGCTTTACGCGCAGCGTGAAGTACTTCTGCGCATCGGCGGCGATCATGATGACGCAGCCGACGATGCACAGGCT
Source organism: Woeseiaceae bacterium (assembly GCA_028280615.1). GTDB lineage: Bacteria > Pseudomonadota > Gammaproteobacteria > Steroidobacterales > Woeseiaceae > UBA1847. Next base: position 33,404 of record JANQLK010000031.1, read on the forward strand.
GATACACAGGCAGTACCAGGCGAAGTCAGGCAGCGGGTAGTCCGGCTGTGACGTGCCCGAAATGAGCAGCCAGCCGAACACCCAGTACCAGCCGAGCACGCCCAGGAACGCGTTGATACCGCCCGCGATCGTGATTCGCTGCTGCCAGCTCCGGTCCGGGAACGCCGTGTCCTTGAGAATCCACACGAGCCCGTAGCTGCCCTGCATGGCCGTGTAGATCCACGCGGCCGTCGAATAATTCTCGTAGTACGCGATTAGCGCGAACAGGAAGACGAACGTGCCTGCCTTCTGGAAGTTGATGATCCACGCAAACTTCCACGGCCGCGGTCCGCCGAGGCAGTCGATGACGAGATAGTCGGTCGTGCGGCGCATCGCACGCGCCCAGGCGGGCGCTTCGTAGGGGGCGGCGAGGCTATCGGTGGCGCTGCTGGTACTGATAGGGACGTTTCCGCGGTAACGCGTTGGCGAGATTCGGAGTATAGCGTCTGTCCGCCAGCCCGCCGTCGCGGCCCGCGCGATGGGTTATATTGCCTGACGGCCGCCGGCGGCGGCCCCGGGCTTTGCGTGACGCCGGCACCACTCGAGAGGACGGAGCAACGAGTATGAGAACTATAGTTTGCGGCGCCCTGCTGGGCCTCGTCGCCTTGCCGCTCGCCGGAGTCGCGGGCGACGGGAATCGAAGCCCACAGACATCGATCGAGGCGCTGCTGGCCGCTCTCCGGGATCAGACCGGGGTGCCCGCCTACTCGGTCGCGATTGCCAGGGAAGGCGAGCTTGTGGCCGCGGCCGCCGTCGGCGAGATCGACGTCCGGAACCGTACCCCCGCCACGACCGAAACCTGGTTCCGGCTCGCGAGCGTCTCGAAGATCGTCGGCGGCACGATGCTCGCGCTGCTCGTCGAGGCGGGCGAGCTCGATCCGAACGCGCCGATCGGCCGCTACCTCGACGATCTCCCCGAACAGTTTCGGGGCATCACAACGCTCGAGCTGCTCGCGCATACGTCCGGCATGCCGCATTACCAGCCTCGCGATGCGGCGATTGCGGCAACGCACTACGACTCCGCCGTCGAGACGCTCGCATCGGTCGGCAACCGCCCGCTGATTGACTCCCCGGGGTCGGCCTACCTCTACTCGTCCCACGGCTATACGATCCTGGGCGCGCTGCACGAGTCGATCAGCGGCGTGCCGATCGACGAATCCGTGCCCGCTTTCATCGGGAAGCTGACCGGGCGCGAGTCGCCGGCGCTCGAGAACATCCTCGAGCGCAACCGCAGGCGATCGAACGTCTTCGACGTCGGCGCGGACGGCGCAGTCACGCTCAAGCCGCGCGATCAGTCCTACAGCCCGTTCGGTACGGGCATGGTCGCGAGCGCGCCGGACCTGGCGCTGTTCGGCGACGCCGTGTTGCGAAGCCCGCTTATTGCCGACGCGACGCGCGAGCTGCTGTTCCACCCCGTCACCTTGGACGACGGCAGCCCGACCGGGAATTACCTCTACGAAGTCGCGTTCGGCTGGAGGGTCGGCAGGGATGCCGCCGGCCGCCGGATCTACCATCACTCGGGCGTGACCCAGGGGGCGCGCTCCACGCTGATCCTCTACCCCGATGCGGGCTTGAGCATCGCGTTTCTGTCCAATGCATCGTGGGTCGCGCAGATCGAGCGCACGGCAATGGCGTTCGCCAATTTCGTGCTCGACGGTCAGGTGCCCGGCGCGGCGGATATCGACGCGGACTTTGCCGGGACCTACGACGGCCGCGCAATCGACGGGACGCTGGGCTGCGACACCGGCGCCGACAGCTGTCTCCTGTCGGACCGGGGCGGTGCGCTCAGCGAATGGCTGTCGCAACACCGGCCCGGTGACGGACTGCAAAGCGATTGGCACTTCATGCCCGTCCACGGCAACGGCGGTCGCGCGCTCAAGCTCGTGACCAGCGTCGGCATCGTCGAGCTGCGCGAAGCGGTTCCGCGCTCGAGCGGGCGTTTTGCGGCCGAGATCGGTAACGGCCGATTGCTCGAGTTTGACACCAGCGATTGACCGCAACGCTCAATGCCACCGATGTTACAGTGGCCCGGCGCAAAATCCCGGACCACGGCATGCACGGCATTCATACCATCGACTGCAACTACCTCGGCCGGCCCGAGTTCGCCGCGGCCTACCTGCTCGTCGACGGCGACGAGGCCGCGTTCATCGACAACAATACGGCCCACGCCGTGCCCAGGCTGCTCGACGCGCTCGCCGCGGCCGGACGCGAGCGCGAGCAGGTGCGCTACCTGATCGTGACGCACGTGCATCTCGATCATGCCGGCGGCACGTCGGCATTGGCCGCCGCATGCCCCGATGCAACGATCCTCGCGCATCCGCGCGCGGTCCGGCACATCGTCGATCCGTCCAAGCTCGTCGCGAGTGCCACGGCCGTCTACGGCGAGGCGCAGTTCAGCGAGCTCTACGGCGTCATCGAGGCGATACCCGCCGATCGCGTGCGCGAGCTGGGCGACGAGGAGAACCTGTCACTCGGCCAGCGCTCGCTCACGTTCCTGCATACGCGCGGTCATGCCAACCACCATTTCTGCATCGCCGACGACAAGAGCAACACCGTATTCACGGGCGACGCCTTCGGACTGCACTACCCGTACCTGCAGGCAGAGGGCACGTTCGCGTTTCCGTCGACGAGCCCGACCGACTTCGACGCCGAACTCGCCCGGCAGGCGATCCGCCGCCTCGTGGCGCTGTCGCCCGACGTCATGTACCCGACACATTTCGGTGCCGTCACGGACATCGCCGCGAGCGCAGCCCAGCTCATCCGGCATCTCGATTTCGCCGAGCGGCTGTTCGAGGACGCGTTCGCGAGCGACCTGCCCGACGAGGCCTTGAAGGACTACATCAAACCCAGGCTCGAGGATTACTTCACGGGCTTCTTCGATCGCAGCGACGCACCGGCAAGGACAGCCGAGGCGTGGCAGCTCGTCGGCATGGATATCGAACTCAACGCGCAGGGTATCGCCTTCGCCGTCAACAAGCGCCGCCGCAAAGCGCGGGAATCCTAGGCCGCCGAGCGAACAAGTCCCTTCGGAAAACCGGGCTTGCGTTCGGGCCCGGCGATCTGTTGTCATGGACGGCCTTCCGAATGTCAGCGGCGGCCCGGAATGAGCGCGACCAAAACGACAACAATAACGGCCCCGCGCTGGGGCCGGCTCGATGACCAGTCCGTGGAAGACGGGCAGCGCGCGCGGGCACTCGAACAGCCGGGGCACTACCACGGCGACATCGCGTCCTCCGAACTGCACTGGTTCGATGGCAAGCGCTGGCTCAACCGCGAGCCGGGGAGCGGCCGCTGGCGAGGACTCGATGCCGGTACTGGCGAGCCAGCCGACTGCGCCGACATCGACGACGACTGGCGGCCGTGGGAGACGGCGCTCGACGACGGCGAGGCGCCGTTCTTCCGCTGGTTCTCCGGAGGCAGGACCAACGCCTGTTTCAACGAAGTCGACCGGCATGTCCTGAGCGGCCGTGGCACGCACGCCGCGTTCGTCTTCGAAGGCGACCGCTGGGATCCGTCGAAAAACGACGGGCGCGGCGGTCCCGTGTACGAGACGACGATCGCCTTCCGCGAGCTGCTGCTCGAAACGGTGCTGCGCGCCGAGGTGCTGACGGGCCTCGGCCTGAAGCAGGGTGACCGCATCGCGTTCAACCTGCCGAACATCCCCGACCAGCTCTTCTATACCGAGGCCGCGAAGCGGCTCGGCATCATCTATACGCCCGTGTTCGGCGGCTTCTCGGCGAAGACGCTCTCCGATCGCATCGCCGATGCGGGCGCGCGCGTCGTCGTCACGGCCGACGGCGGCTACCGCAACGCCGAGGTCGTGCCCTACAAGGAGAGCTTCACCGACCAGGCGCTCGACAACTTCATACCGCTCGGCCGATCGCTCGAGGCGCTCGACGAGGTGCTCTCAAGCTTCGAACTCGGCGACATGGCCGCGCGCCTGAGCGGCGCCGTGCGCGAGGCGCTGACGGGTGAGATCACGGTCGAGCGCGGCGACGTCATGCGCGAGCTCGGCCGCGCGCTTGCGCTCGAGGAAAGCGTGGCCGCCGAGAAGAGCGCCGAGATCCGCACGGGCGTCGCGCGCCGGCTTGCCGACGTCACGCACATCGTCGAAGACGTCGTCGTCGTCCGTTACACGGGCCAGGAAATCGTCGAGCAGCCGCGCGATCGCTGGTCCGATCACTTGGTCGATGCCGCCGCCGAACGCGTGCTGGCCAACGCAAAGGCGGCGGGATTCGAGGTCGACAGCGTCGATGCCTTGCTCGCACTCGACGACGTCTCCCTGTGGCGGGCGCTCGACGCGAGTCATCCGGCCGTGCCCGTCGACGCCGACTGGCCGCTGTTCGTCATTTACACCTCGGGCTCGACCGGCAAGCCCAAGGGCGTCGTGCACACGCATGGCGGCTGGCTGTCGGGCATCGCGCACACGATGCGCATGGTGTTCGACGCGCGCGACGACGACCGCATATACGTCATCGCCGATCCGGGCTGGATCACGGGGCAGTCCTACCAGATCGCGGCGCCGCTGGCGCTCGGCATCACCTCGATCGTCGCCGAAGGCTCGCCGCTGTTCCCGCATGCCGGGCGCTTCTCGTCGATCATCTCGCGCCGCGGCGCGACGATCTTCAAGGCCGGCTCGACTTTCCTGAAGGCCGTCATGACCGACCCGTCGAGCACGGCCGACATGTCGGCCTACGACATGTCCGGCGTCAAGGCCGCGACGTTCTGCGCCGAGCCCGTGTCGCCGGCCGTGCAGGAATTCGCGATGGGCAACGTCTGTTCACACTATATAAACAGCTACTGGGCAACCGAACACGGCGGCATCGTGTTTTCCTGCCCCTGGGGCGGCTTCAAGCCGCTCGCGCCCGACGCCAAGACCTGGGCGCTGCCGTGGATCGACGCCGAGGTGCGCATTGCCGACGATGGCGGCGACGGCCACCAAGACAGCTGGCGCGTCGCGAAGCCCGGTGAAAAGGGCGAGCTCGTCATCAAGCAGCCGTACCCGTACCTCGCTCGCACGATCTGGGGCGACGCCGAGCACCTCGGCACGCCCGAGTGGCGCGGCGATCTCGAACGCTACACGGCCGTCTATTTCGACCGTTGGTCTGGTGGGCTCGCGTACACGCAGGGCGACTACGCACGGCAGCACGACGACGGCAGCTTCACGCTGCACGGCCGCTCGGACGACGTCATCAACGCCTCGGGGCATCGCATCGGCACCGAGGAAATCGAGGGCGCGATTCTGCGCGACAAGACGCTCAGGCGCGATTCGCCGGTCGGCAACGCCGTCGTGGTCGGCGCGCCGCACGAGGAGAAGGGCGAGACTCCGGTCGCATTCCTGATCGCGGCGCCGGGCATGAAGATCGGCGACGACGACATCGATCGTCTCAAGGGACTCGTGCGCACGGAAAAAGGCGCGACGGCCGTCCCGTCCGACTTCATCGTGGTCTCGGCATTTCCCGAAACGCGATCGGGCAAGTACATGCGCCGTTCGCTGCGCGCGCTGTTGCTCAACGAACCGCTCGGCGACCTGTCGACGCTCAGGAACCCCGACGTCATCGACGAGATTCGCGAGCGCGTCGACGAGTGGCGGGCCTTCGGCCGCTTGAGCGAAGCGCGGCAGATCATCCAGTCATATCGCTACCTGCGCGTGGAGACCCACGACGTCGCGGGCCGCAAGGTGGCGCTGGTCGTCATCGATCATCCGCCCGTCAACTCGCTCAACGAACGCAGCCTCGACGAGCTGCACACGGTGCTGACCCACATCGCGAACAACGACGAGATCGCAGCCGTCGTCGTGACCGGAGCCGGCAACGCCTTCGTCGCGGGCGCCGACGTCAAGGAGATGCTCGAGATCGGTGAGGGCGGCAACCTGGACAGCGCCATGACGCTGCCGAACGCCGCGCAGGCCGCGTTCGCCGCGCTCGAGAATCTCGACAAGCCCGTCATCGCCGCGGTCAACGGCCCGGCGCTCGGCGGCGGCAACGAGTTCGTCCTGGCCTGCGACTACGTCATCGCCAACCGGCGCGCGCGCTTCGGCCAGCCCGAGATCAACCTGAACCTCTTGCCGGGCTACGGCGGCACGCAGCGGCTGCCGCGCAGGCTGTACTTCGAACGAGGCGAGGAGGGCCTGATCGAGGCGACGCGCCTGGTCTTAAGCGGCCGCAGCATCGACGCCGACGAGGCGCTGGCCGCGGGGCTGATCGACGAAGTGACGCCGGCGAGCGGTGAAAGCGTCGTCTCGGCCGCAACAAACTTGCTGCGAGCCCACTTCCGCGGCGAGGGACCGCTGGCCGACGTGCTCGCGCGCCGCCGGACCTACCTCGACGCCATCGAGCAGCCGATACCCGACCCGGCGACGCTGCTCGATCGAGCCACACTTGCCGAGGCAGTCACCCAGCTCGAGGCAAGCGGCCGCGGTGCCTGCGTCGGCCGGATCGTCGAGGCGCTGTCGACGGGCGCCAACGAAGGCCAGCAGGCCGGCGTCAGGGCCGAGGCGCGACTGTTCGCCGAGGCCGTATGCGACCCGGAAAGCGGCCCGGTCGGCATCCGCGCGTTTTTGGAGAAGCGCAGCGCGCCGCTGCCGCTCAGGGCCGTCGAAGTGCCGCCCGATGCAGACGAGGAGCGCCGTCTCGAGCTCGAGGCGGCCGGCCGGCTGCTGCCGCTCGACGCGAGCTTTTACCCGGGCGTCACGCCCGTGCCCGAGTTCCAGTACGGCATGGGGATCACGAAGGACCCGGCGACGGGGTTGCCGAAGCATGCCGATCCCGATGAGTCCGAACGACTCCTCGTGTTCGACACGCCCAAACCCGGGCCGAACGAGGCGCTCGTCTACGTGCTCGCGTCCGAGGTCAACTTCAACGACATCTGGGCGCTGACGGGTATTCCCGTGTCGCCCTTCGATAGTCGCGACGTCGACCTGCAGGTGACGGGTTCGGGCGGCATCGGACTGATTGCACAGCTGGGCGAAGAGCTCTTGCGCGAGGGCCGGCTCGCCGTCGGCCAGCTCGTCACGATCTACTCGGGGCAGAGCGAACTGCTGTCGCCGGACCAGGGCCTCGATCCGATGGCCGCCAACTTTCACATCCAGGGCTACGAGGTCAACGACGGCAGCCACGCGCAGTTTCTTACCGTGCAGGGCCCGCAGCTGCATCCCAAGATGGCCGGCCTGACGATCGAAGAGGCCGGCTCCTACGGTCTCACACAGGGCACGATCCATCGCGCGCTGTACCACACGCTCGACGTCACCTCGGGCAAGCGCCTGTTCGTCGAGGGCGCATCGACGGGCACGGGCCTCGAATGCCTTCGCAGTGCGACGCAGTCGGGCCTGTCGGTGGTCGGCATGGTCTCGTCGGACGAGCGCGCCGAGCGCGTGCGCGCGCACGGCGGCGCCGCCGTCAACCGCAAGGACGCGCGCTACGCGAAGATCTTCACGCCCGTACCCGACGATCCCGCCGAGTGGCAGGCCTGGGAAGCCGAGGGCCGCGCGTTCGTCGAGGACGTCGAGGCCAAGGCCGGCGGGCCCATCGACTACGTCGTCTCGCATGCCGGCGAGAAGGCGTTCGCGCGCTCGTTCCAGCTGCTCGGCGACGGCGGCGTGCTCACGTTCTTCGGCGCCTCGTCGGGTTACCGCTTCTCGTTCATGGGCAAGCCGGGCGAGGCGCGCACAGCCGACCAGTTCCGCCGCGCCGGGCTGCGTGCCGGCGGCGCGTTGCTCGTGATCTACGGGCCCGGCGGCGACGACGGCATCGTGGATCCACGCGCCATCGAGGCGATAGAGATCGGCTGCAACGAGGGTGCGCGCGTCGCCGTGCTGGCCGACACGATCTCGCAGCGCGAGTTCGTGACGTCGTTGGGCTTCGGCAAACAGTTCCGCGGCGTCGTGAGCATTGAGGAGATCAAGCGCCGGCTCGGCGACGACTTCGACCCGCCGGGTCCGTTCGCGCCGCTGCCGAATCCGTTCAACGCCTCGGCCGAATTCAAGGAAGCCGTGCGCCGCTTCTCCGACCGGACGCTCAAACCCGTTGGTTCCGCGATCGCGCCGCTCTTGCGCAGCACGCTGGACTGGCGCGGCCTGCCCGACGTCATCTTCGAGCGGCCGGCGAGGGACGGTCTTGCGCTGTCGACCTCGCTCGTCAAGCCGAACGTCGGCCGCGTCGTGTACGCCGAAGAGCTCGGCGGCCGGCGCCTGAGCTTCTACGCGCCCCAGGTCTGGATGCGACAGCGCCGGATCATCATGCCGAGCGCCGAGATTCGCGGCACGCACTTGAACAGCGCGCGGCAGTTCGCCGAGATGCAGGAACGTATCGCGGCCGGGATGATCGATGTTGTCGCGCCCGTACCCGTGCCGCTCGCCGAGCTGGCCCGAGCGCACCAGGCCATGTGGGACAACGAACACGCCGGCGCCAACTACGTCGCGATTCACGCATTACCGAGACTCGGGCTCAAGACCCGGGACGAGCTGTATCGCGCCTGGGCCATTCGCGATGCCGAAGCGCGCGGCGAAGCCATAACGAGAATCGACACCGGTTCCGCGGGGAGTTTCAAATGACGGGGAGCAGCAAGACGGGAGGACGCCTGGCCGGGAAGAGCATCATCCTGACCGGCGCGGGCGGCAACATCGGCCAGTACATCACGCGCCAGATGCTGGCCGAGGGCGCCAACGTCGTGATGACCGGCCGCAACCAGGACAAGCTCGACAATCTCAAGGCGGCGCTCGACGAGGAAGGCTACGACACGAGCCGCACGGCCATCGTCACGGGCGACTGCGCAGACCCGGACGCCTGCCGCCAGATCGTCGCCGAGGCCGTCAGCGCGTTCGGCGAGATCGACGTGCTCGTGAACAACGCGGGCACTGCGGGGCCCAAGCAGACCCTGCGCGACATCCCGTTCACCGAAGCCGACAAGAAGGCCCGCGACGAGGGCCTGACGATGTTCGAGTCGGCAATGAATCTGCTCGGCGGCCCGTGGAACATGTCGCGTGCGTCGGCGCCCGAGATGGCGGTCGGCGGCTCGATCATCAACGTGTCGACGATCTTCTCGCGCACGCGCTACTACGGCCGCATTCCCTACGTCGTGCCGAAGTCCGGGCTGAACGCGCTGTCCCAGGGGCTCGCCAGGGAACTCGGCAAGAGCGACCGCGCGATTCGCGTGAACACGGTGTTCCCGGGGCCGATCAGATCGGAGCGCATCGACACCGTGTTCTCGGCGATGGACAAGCTGCAGGACAAGGAGCCCGGCTCGACGCGCGCCGAGTTCACGGGCCTCATGATCGCGCAGCGCCCCGGCGACGACGGCAAGCTGGGCTTCGACTACCCGACCCCGGACGATGTCGCGTCGACGATCGTGTGGCTGTCGTCCGACGAGTCGGCGGCGTTCAGCGGCCACTCGTTCGAGGTTACCAACGGCATGCAGGTGCCGACCGAGAGCCTGTCGAAGCTCGTGTCCTGGCCCGACAACCGGCTCGTCGACCTGCGCGGCCAGGCCGTGCTCGTGCTGGGCGGCGCGGACGTCGACGAGGCCTTCGCGTTCGCGAACGCGAACATCCACCGCGGCGCGAAAGTCGTCATGGGCTTCCGGACGCTGGACACGGTCGGACTCGCGCGTTCTCGAGCGAAGGCCATGGGCTCGAAGTCCATCCATGTACAGCAGGTCGATCCCCTGAGGCCCGAATCGATCGAACGCATGTTCCAGTATTTTCACGACCAGTTCGGGCGCCTCGACGGCGTCATCGTGTTGCCGCGTACGCCGAACGGCCAGCACGGCTATACGCTGAGCACGGCTGACGACGACGATATCGCGCAGTTCGTCGAGACCGAACTCGTCGGGCCGATCGCGCTGGCTTCGGCGCTCGCGCGGCACGTCGACAGCCGAAATTCCGACCTCCCGTCGCCGGCCGTCACGTTCGTCACGAACCCCGACGACGGACGCGGCAACCTCCTGAACGAGATCAAGCGGGCGTCGATCGAAGCCCTGATTCGCGTGTGGCGCTACGAAGAGCGTCACGAGATCGAGAAGGGCGAATGGGGTTGGGAGAATCTGCCGAACCAGCTCATTCGCTACGATAACAACGATGCCTACAACCTGGCCTTTGCGGCTGACTGGACGGCGACTTTAAACAATCGCGTGCGCAAGATGGATCCGATCAACCTGTGGGTGCCGAAGAACATCCAGCGCGCGACCGGCAAGGGCGAGATGCCGGCGTCGATCCAGCGCGTGCTGCCGGGCCTGCACCATGGCAAGACGGCCGTGATCACGGGCGGCAGTTTAGGGATAGGCCTGCAGGTCGGCCGCTACCTCGCGATGGCGGGCGCCCGCGTGCTCCTGTCGGCGCGCAGCCCCGGCAAGCTCGAGGCCGCGCGCGAGGAGATCATCGAGGAGCTGCGCGGCATCGGCTACTCGCAGCCCGAGGAGCGCGTGCTGACGATGGCCGGCGTCGACGTCGGCGACGAGGCGGCGCTCGACGCGCTGTTTCACAAGACCATCGAACACTTCGGCGAGCTCGACTTCCTGATCAACAACGCAGGTATAGCGGGCGCCGAGGAGATGGTCGCCGACATGAGCCTCGACGACTGGAACTACACGATGGAGGCTAACCTGATCTCGAACTATTCGCTGATCAGGAAGTTCGCGCCGCGCATGAAGGATCGCGGCACGGGCGCGATCCTCAACGTGTCGAGCTACTTCGGCGGCGAGAAATACGTCGCCGTCGCCTATCCGAACCGCGCCGACTACTCGGTCTCCAAGGCCGGCCAGCGCGCGCTCGCGGAAATCCTGTCGCGGCACCTGGGACCCGAGATCCAGATCAATGCCACGGCACCGGGCCCGGTCGACGGCGCAAGGCTCAGGGGTTTGAGCGGCGCGCCGGGCCTGTTCGCGCGCCGCGGGCGGCTGATCATGGAGAACGTGCGCTTAAACCGCATCCACGCGGCGATCATCGCGTCGCCGGACACGCCGGTGACCGAATTTCTCGACAGGCTCACGTCGAACAATCTAGCGAAGCTCGGCAAGTGGAGCGACGCGCCGCCCGCCTTCATCAAGCTGCTCGGGCAGATCAGCGAGGCGTCGGTCGGCGCGAGCGCGGGACGCTTCCTGCTGGGTCCCGGCATGGCGCAAAAGCTCGCGCGCCGGTTGGTCGGCGGCGGCTTGATCGACGAACAGCAGGCCGATGCGTTCGTCAACGCCTGCCACGACTCGCCCGAGCCGTTCTTTCCGCCGGGAGATATTGAAAAATCGGCGAAGAAGATCGAGGCCAATATCCTCAACCTGTTGCATTTGCACCGCATGCCGACCGACGAGGAGGTCGGCCTGACGACGGTCTTCAACCTCGCGGATCATTGCGTCAGCGGCGAGACCTTCCACCCGTCGGGCGGCCTCAAGTTCGATCGCTCCGTCACCGAGGGCGAGATGATGCTGCCGCCCGGCGCCGAGGACCTGGCCGCGCTCGAGGGCAGGCACGTTGTTCTGACCGGCGATGCGATGCGCGACGAACTCGTGGCCATTGCCGAGGGCTTCTGCCGCTTCAAGGTCGCGAGCATCACGGTGTTGACCCGGGGCGAGGAGGCCGCCGGTGAGATCGGCAATCGCCTGGACGAGCTCGACGGCACCGAACTCGACGTGCGCGCGATCGGCGACGATCTCGAGGGCGGACTGCAATCGGTGCTCGAGGCGCGGTCGCGCTTCGACGTCGTCGTGAATACGCCGTTCACGAGGCTGCCGCTCAACGCGCTGGCCGCGGGCGCCGGCGAGGAATGGGACCGCGTACTGACACGCGAGCAGTTCGCCGACCTGGTCCGCGACCACCTGACGCACCACTTCCGCGTCGCAAAGGCCGCGGCGATGGTCCCGGGCTGCCAGATCGTGCTCGTCACGCCGGACACGACCCGCGCGTCGACGCGCGAGGAATTCGCGCTCGCGATGTTCATCAAGACGACGATGCACGCGTTCACGGTCACGATGGGTGTCGAGTGCGAACGCCTGCCGACCGTGCCGGCCGTCAACCAGGTGCAGCTTACGCGCCGCGCCCGCGCCGAGGAGCCCGGCAACGATCAGGAACTCGCCGAGGAAATGGAGCGCCTGGTCGGCGCCGTGCTGCTGTGCTCGGCTCCGGCGCCGAGCCCGGCCGACAGCCGTTACCTCGCGAGAATTTTCCGCGGTAACGCGGTGACGGTTTAGCCGCTCCTACGCGCGGTTCGCGATATCGAGGGTCTTGCAATCAGGGGGTATCCCAACGTGCAACTTGCCGAAGCCCGAAAATACGCGCTGTCACTACCCAAGGCTAATGAAGAGCCTCATCATCAGTACAACTCGTTTCGCGTGAACGGAAAGATATTCGCGACGGTGCCACCTGATAACCAGCACCTGCATGTGTTTGTTGATGAGCAGCGGCGACAACTCGCTATCTCGATGTTTCCGGATGCCTACGAAGAGTTATGGTGGGGGAAGAAAGTTGTTGGAATCAGAGTGCTTCTCTCTGCGGCAGAGTCCTCTGACGTAGAAGATCTGATTTACTCCGCCTGGCAGCGGAAAGCGCCGAAGCACCTTGTTGAGGCGGATCAGCAGTGACTCAATTCTACGAATTTGGGTTACTTGCTGCGCGGGTACCCGTGACCCAGCTACATCAGGCTTATCGACCGGCTGGAATCGGCCGATGGCGGACGGCTAGCTGGGTTGCAAACCTGCACGCCCTCTTGCCAAGACTCAACCGGGGCGAAAACTAACCGTCACCATTCGGCAGTTGTTGCCGTTCATCCTCCAATCGTTGATGACATTCTCCGCAACGAGCAGTTCGTACGTACAGGTGAAGGCACGTGTCTGCACGCGGCGTTCAGTGCTCTGGCATTGTCTTGGTTCGTAGGGTTTGCGGGGGTTAGTTGGTTGGCAATCTTCCCACCTCTGGGTGTAGGTTCTCCTCTTCCGGGCATCAAACCTGTAGATCTGGTAGTCGACTCTTTCGATCACTGTCGTGGGGGCGCCTTGCATATCAAGGAACTCGTCGATCGGTGCGCCCACCCAGCTATTCAATGCAGGCGCATGTGAATCGATTTGCCGCTGCGAAATCGCGCACCCGGAGACCGTTGCGCCAGCTGCCAGTGCTACGACGATCTTCCTCACGAGTGTCCCCCTCGTTGACTGCTGAGTCTCCACCTCATAAGCAATGGAATGCTCGAAGTTCGTCAAAGGTGCGAACACTCTAGCACGTGGCCCGATGTTCGCGAACGTACCGAATTTGTCTTAACTCGGCGGCTCTTGGCGGCCCCTGGCGACACGTAACGACAGAATCAGTGAGTTCGGGCCATCTACCCGATTGATTTGATTAACGACTGGTTCTTGCGGTGCGTCTAGTGCCGAATCCACCGCGCATCCGACACCAGACACATGCCGCCGTAGCGCTTGAGCTTGGGCCGCAGCGCCTCGATGACCTTCTCGGCCTCGGGTTCGTCGCAGGCGATAAGGATGTAGCTGTTGTTCATGGCGTCGTTCAAGAGGTCGCCGCTGCGCGCGCCGCGGTCGCCCGAGCCGATGACGTCGCGGATCACCGAGTAGGACGACACGCCGATGGCCTCGAGGTCTTCGAGGACCATCTTCACGTCCAGGGAATCGATGATGATCTCGATGCGTTTGACGGTCTTCATGCATTCACCCATCTCAAGGCCGCCAGGTAGAGCGGCAGCCCGGCGACGATATTGAACGGAAAGGTCACGGCGAGCGACAGCGTGACGTAAAGGCTCGCATTCGCCTGCGGAATCGACAGGCGCATCGCGGCCGGCACGGCGATGTACGACGCGCTGGCACAGAGCACCGTGAACAACAGCGCGTCGCCGATCGAGAGATCGAGCAGCACCGTCAGCAGGATGCCGAGACCGGCATTGACGAGCGGCACGAGCAGCGCGAACAGAATCAGGCCGGCCCCGGCCTCGCGCAGTGCGGCCAAACGCCGGCCCGCGATGAGCCCCATGTCGAGCAGGAACAGCGTCAGCACGCCCTTGAACAGGTCGTCGGTAAACGGCGCGAGGCTCTTCGCGTGCGCGTCGGTCGACAGAAGGCCGATCACGAGGCTGCCCAGGATCAGGAAGACCGACCCGTTGAAGCAGGCCTCACGCAGCACGCGGCCCCAGGCGAAGTCATCCGAATCGGTTTCCTGATCGGAGGCGAAGAAGCGATACAGTACGAGCCCGACGACGATGGCGGGCGACTCCATCAGGGCCATGGCCGCGACCAGGTAACCGCTGCTGGATATCTCGAGCGTCTGCAGGAAACTGACGGCCGTGATGAAGGTTACCGCGCTGATCGAGCCGTAGGTGGCCGCGATGGCCGCCGCGTCATGCACCGACACCATGCGCCGCAGCACGAAAAAGGTATACACCGGCACGAGCGCGGACATCGCGACGGCCGCGATCAGCGTAAGTGCGATCTCGGGCCCGAAGCTGCTGTGGGACAGCTCGACGCCGCCCTTGAAACCGATCGCCAGCAAAAGGTACAGCGACAGGAGCTTCGAGATCGGCTGCGGAATCTCGAGGTCCGAGCGGGCGAGCACCGCCAGGATACCGAGAAAGAAAAACAGCACGGCCGGATTCAGGATCGTCGACGCGAGCAACTCGGTATTCATCCGATCGGACTCCGCATGGGCCCGACTATAGCCAGTGCCCGCGCTGAGCGGCAACCGGGAGGCCCTATCGGACGGACGGTCGAGTTAGGTTCTAGTGAACCCGGCTTGCGCGCCGGTCGAAGACATCGGGCAGGCGCAGGGCCGAAGCGCACAGACGGTCGATACCGGCGACGTCGTCGAGGCCGCGGCTCGTCGCGGGCAATCGTCCATAGATAGCGGTCCGAATCTTGGCCCCGGACCGCGGGATGAGGCGGTCGCAGAGTGCGCGCAGCCCATGCTCCTGGCTCGTGCTGAGGAAGGCGTCGCCAGCGACGAGAACGAGACCCATGTAGCGTGAGCTCTCGAGTTCGCGGACCAGCTCCGCGTCGCTGACGGCCGGCAGATAGCGTGTCGGGTAGCCGGCCGCGGACAGCATCGTCGTGGCCAGCGTTGCGCGCAGGTAGTGCGGTTCGCCGGGCAACGGCGAGACCAGAATCTGCCGGTCGCAGTTGGGGAATACGTTGCTGGTTTCCGACAATACCGCGTGCCGAAACGCCGCCAGGGCGAGCGCCTGGCCGATTACGACCTCGGCGTGCTCACACTCGTCATTGGCCCAGAGCTCGGTGAAGCCGCGCATGAGTCGCTCTACGAAGCACACCTGCACGTCGAGCTGGCCGGACGCCTCATCCAGCACGTTCCGGAGCGCGCGGTCGTCACCGCGGGTCAGGTCCCGGGCAGCGGCGCGCGCGACGTCGCAGGAGGTCTGGCAGTCGTCGCAGGGGTCGGCCAGCGGCAGCCTGTACGGAATGCTGCGGCGATCCCGAAACAGTCTCAGGTTCCAGTCGGCGAACACGCGGATCTTCGTGCGACCCACCGAGACGAGTTCGACGTCGGAATGCCGCGGATCGCGGCCAATTCTGTCGAACAGGTCGTTGACCGTGCCGCGGGGGCCTTCCAGCCACTGGAAGAACTTGCCACCTTCGTAGAACAGTGCGCCGGTGACCCGTTTGCGCCGATTTCGGACACGGGCGCCGTCGGCGAGATCGTACAGCTCGGACTCCCCGAAAGGCACGGTGGCCTCGCTGCGGTACAGCATGGAAACAAGCTCTTCCGATCCTGGCGGTCGGCTGGTCAACGCTTCGACTCCGTTTGGGTTACGGGCGCTGTTATCCGCGATCCGGTTGCTTTGGCTCCCCAATCCCGGAGCCGACGCGATCGCTCTTCTCACGTTTCACAGTAGCAGGTTCCCAAATCTGCGCAAGCTGCGCACTACGCGAAAACCCCTAGAAGCAGGCTAGAAGCGGTCTCAAAAAACGCATCGAAACAACGGTTTTTTCGACGTTCGGTAGCGTGGCGACGGTTCAGCCCAGCTCGACCAGCAGGTCATGCGCCTCGACCTGCGTGCCGACGCTGACCGGTACCGACGCGATCTCGCCGTCGTGTTCGGCGCGAATGACGGTCTCCATCTTCATCGCTTCGATGGCGACGAGCGCGTCGCCCTTCTTGACGTCCTGGCCCGCCTTGGCCGGCACGGCAACGACGAGCCCGGGCATCGGCGCCGCGACGTGTTTCGGATTGCCCTCCTCGGCCTTGCGGTTGACGACGGCCGTGACGTTGACGGACTGGTCGGTCACGGCGATCGTGCGCGGCTGGCCGTTGAGCTCGAAGAACAGCTTGCGCTGGCCTTCCTCGTCCGCGTCGCCGACGGCGAGCAGGCGGATCACCAGGGTCTTGCCGGGCTCCATGTCGACGGCGATCTCTTCCTCGGGTTTCAGGCCGAAAAAGAACACGGGCGTCGGCAGGATGCTGACGTTGCCGTAGTGCGACTTGTGCGCCGCGTATTCGACGAACACCTTCGGGTACATGAGATATGACGAGAGTTCGTCCTCGCTGATCTTGCGGCCGACCTTCTTCTCGGCCTCTTGACGCTTCTCGTCGAAGTCGACGGGTTGCAGATGATCGCCGGGCCGGCTCGTGTCGGCCTCGGCACCCTTGAGTACCTTGGCCTGCAGTTCTTCAGGCCAGCCGCCGGGCGGCTGCCCGAGTTCGCCCGCGAACAGCTCGACGACCGACTCGGGGAACGCGATGTCCTTATCCGGGTCGGCGACGTCCTCGGGCGTAAGCCCGCTCGTCACCATGAACAGCGCCATGTCGCCGACCACCTTGGACGACGGCGTGACCTTGACGATGTCGCCAAACAGCTCATTGACCTCGGCATAGCGCTGCGCCACCTCGGGCCAGTGCCGCTCGATGCCGAGCGCGCGCGCCTGTTCACGCAGGTTGGTGTACTGGCCGCCCGGCATCGCATGCCGGTACACGTCGGCCGTGCCCGCGCGGATCTCGGGTTCGAACGGCGCATAGAAGTGCCGTACGCCTTCCCAGTAGCGCGAGATCGAGCGCATGCCCTGCTTCGACAGACCCGGGTCGCGCGCGCCGTGGCGCAGAGCTTCGACGATCGAACCCAGGTTCGGCTGCGACGTCAGTCCGCTCATCGCGTCCATCGCGCCGTCGACGGCGTCGCAGCCCGCGTTGACGGCTTCGAGCACGCTCGCGGCCGAGATGCCGCTCGTATCGTGGGTGTGGAAGTGAATCGGTATGCCCACTTCCTGTTTGAGCGTCGACACGAGCAGCTTCGCGGCAGCCGGTTTGCAGACGCCTGCCATGTCCTTTATCCCCAGGATATGCGCGCCGGCCGCTTCGAGCTCGCGCGCCATCGACACGTAGTACTCGAGGTCGTACTTCGACGCATCCGGGTTGGTCAGGTCGCCCGTGTAGCAGATGGCCGCTTCGCAGAGCTTGCCCGTTTCGCAAACCGCGTCGATTGCCACCCGCATGTTCTCGACCCAGTTCAGCGAGTCGAAGACACGGAAAACGTCCACGCCGGCTTCGGCCGTCCGCTCGACGAAGTGGCGCACGACGTTGTCCGGGTAGTTCGTGTAACCGACCGCATTCGACGCACGCAGGAGCATCTGCAAGAGGATATTCGGCGCCGCCTGCTTGATCTCACGCAGCCGGTCCCACGGATCTTCTTTCAGGAAGCGCATCGCGACGTCGAACGTTGCGCCGCCCCAGCATTCGAGCGAGAACAGCTCGGGCAGAAGCTTCGCGTACGCCGGCGCGATCGCGGTGTGGTCGGCCGTGCGCATGCGGGTTGCGAACAGGGACTGGTGCGCGTCGCGCATCGTCGTGTCGGTCAACAGGACCCGTTCCTGCTCGAGCATCCACCTGGCGAAACCCTCGGCGCCGAGTTCCTCGAGCCGCTGCACGGTTCCCGCGGGCGGCTCGCCGGTCTCGAGCTTCGGCAAGGGTCCCGCCCGACGTTCGACGGCTTCGGGCCGCCCCCGAACCTCCGGATTGCCGTTCACCTGCACCTCGCCGATGAATCGCAGGAGCCGCGTCGCGCGATCCCTGCGCTTCGGGAAGTGATACAGCTCGGGCGTCGAGTCGATGAAGCGCGTCGTGTAGTTGCCGGCCGCGAAGTCGGGGTGGTTGATGATCTGCTCGAGGAACAGCAGGTTGGTCGTGACGCCGCGGATCCGGAACTCACGCAGGGCACGGTCCATGCGCGCGATGGCGTCGTCGCGGGTCGGCGCCCAGGCCGTGACTTTCTCGAGCAGCGAATCGTAGAACGGCGTGATCAACGCGCCCGAGTAGGCCGTGCCGCCGTCGAGACGGATGCCGAAACCCGTCGCTCCGCGATAGGCGCGGATGCGTCCGTAGTCCGGCGTGAAGTTGTTTTCCGGGTCCTCGGTCGTAATACGACACTGCAGCGCGTGTCCCGAGAGACGGATATTCGGCTGTCGCGGCACGAAGCTGTCCGCGTCGCCGATCTTGAGTCCCTCGCAGATTCGCAGCTGTGCCTTGACGATATCGATGCCCGTGACCTGCTCCGTCACGGTATGTTCGACCTGGATGCGCGGATTAACCTCGATGAAGTAGAACGCGCCCGTGTCGGCATCCATCAGGAACTCGACCGTGCCGGCGGCCACGTAGCCGGCCTGCCTGCCGAGCGCGAGCGCGTAGCCGCATAGCTCCTCGCGCGTCTCGTCGTCGAGATACGGTGCCGGTGCGCGCTCGATGACCTTCTGGTTGCGGCGCTGCACCGAGCAGTCGCGCTCGAAGAGATGCACGAGCGTGCCGTGGTGGTCGCCCAGGATCTGCACCTCGACGTGGCGCGCGCGCTCGACGAGTTTCTCGAGGTACACCTCGCCGTTGCCGAATGCCGCCTCGGCCTCGCGCCGCGCAACGTCGAACTGCTCGACGAGGTCGTCCTTCCCGAGGATCCGGCGCATGCCGCGGCCACCGCCGCCCCAGCTCGCCTTGAGCATGAGCGGATAGCCGATTTTCCCGGCCTCGGCGATCGCATGGTCCAGGTCCGGCGGCAGCGGTTTCGTGGCCGGCATCACGGGGACACCGGCCGCCTCGGCGAGGTTGCGCGCGCTGACCTTGTTGCCGAGCGCGCGCATGGCGTCGGAGCTCGGGCCGACGAATATCAGCCCGGCCTCGCGACAGGCATCGGCGAAATCCGGGTTCTCGGACAGGAAGCCGTAGCCCGGGTGCACGGCATCGGCACCCGATTCGTGCGCCACCCGAAGCATCTCGTCGATATTGAGGTAGGCCGCGATGGGCTTGCCGGCCTCTCCGATGCGGTAGCTCTGGTCGGCCTTGAAGCGATGCAGCGCGAAGCGGTCTTCCTCG
Source organism: Woeseiaceae bacterium (assembly GCA_028280615.1). Classification (GTDB taxonomy): domain Bacteria; phylum Pseudomonadota; class Gammaproteobacteria; order Steroidobacterales; family Woeseiaceae; genus UBA1847. The sequence goes on from JANQLK010000031.1 coordinate 52,728, forward strand.
GAGTAGACGGCGACGTTGTCTATGCCGAGTTCGGCGGAGGCGCGCATGACGCGAATCGCGATCTCGCTGCGATTGGCTACGAGCAGGCGTCGGATCTTGTGAGGTTTGGGTTCTGCCACGGGCCGTTCGCTCTCGTTGTTGTTCGGCAGATCAGTATAGCGTTTCGATTCAGTCTAACGAATCGGCGCCGAAACCCGCCGCAACGTCAGTCCGCGAGTTCGGCGGTCGCCGCCTGTGTCGTACGCCCGTCCGGTCCGCGCACTTCGAGTTCTACGCGGTCGCCATCGGGACGGCCCAGGAGCCTGAACGGATGGAGGTCAAACAGCGGCGCCTTGCCGCGAAACCGGAACGCCTCGATTCGACGGCCGGTATTCTGTTCGACGAGACGTGCGAGCATGACTGCCGTCAGCGGCCCGTGCACGATCAGTCCCGGGTAGCCTTCCTCGTCGCGCGCGTAGTCGCGGTCGTAGTGAATGCGATGCGCGTTGAAGGTCAGCGCCGAGAACCGGAACAGGAGCCTCGAGTCGGCTTCGACGTCGCGGACCCAGCCGCCCTTCGGCGCAGCCTCCGCTGCGGCCGGCTCGGGCGCCGGCACGGGTTCGCCGGGCTCGCGATAGACGATGTCCTGCTCCTCTTCGATACAGAGCCCGCCGTCCTGGTGAAAGTCGTAGCCGACCGTAACGAAAGTCAGCTTGCCCGATCGCCCTTCCTTGGACTGCACGTCACGTATCACCCCGGTACGTGTTGCCGGCCGGCCGAGAACGAGCGGCTTCAAGAACCGCATGCGCGCACCGGCGAACATGCGCCGCGGCAGCGGAACGGGCGGCAGGAAGCCGCCGCGTTCGGGATGTCCATCCGGCGACAGGCGGCTGTGCGGCATCGTGCCGAGGAAGTAGAACCATTGCCAAAGCGGCGGCAGTTCGCCGCCCACTCCGGGCGAGATCGCCGGTTCGTCGAGCATCGCGGCAACGGCCTGTGCGGGCCAAGGCGGCAGCGCGTCATCCACCTGTTCGCTCCGGCCGATCCAGTCTTCGAGGCGCTTGCCGGTGTCTATCATCGTCTCCCCCTTTTAAGGTAAGTTAACTCAAAGCGGGCGTACCGCAAACGTAGCGCCAGCACTTGGGGGCAGGCGATGTCACAATCGCGATCTGAGAAAAGTGACGAGTCCGGCGAAGACAGCGAAACGCCGCTGCCAATGGACGGCGTGCGGATCATCGACCTCGGTACCTTCCTCGCAGGGCCCCACGCCGCCTCTATCTTCGGCGAGTTCGGCGCCGACGTTCTGAAGATCGAGCATCCCGAGGCTGGCGACCCCATGCGCCGTTTCGGCAGCCCGACCGCGCGCAGCGACTCGACGCTCGCCTTCCTGACCGAGGCGCGCTGCAAGCGTTCGGTCACGCTCGACCTGCGCCAGGCGGAAGGCCGCGAGCTGTTCCTGAAACTCATCGAGAAGTCCGACGTCCTGATCGAAAACTTCCGTCCGGAGACGATGGAGCAGTGGGACATGGGCTGGGACACGCTCCGCGAGGCGAACCCGGGGCTCGTCATGCTGCGCGTCTCGGGCTACGGGCAAACCGGTCCGTATCGGCGCCGCTCGGGCTTCGCGCACATCGCGCATGCTTACGGCGGGCTTTCCTATCACGCGGGATTCCCGGGCCAGACGCCGGTCGTGCCCGGCACCGTGCCGCTCGGCGACTACATCTCGAGTCTGTACGGCGCGATCGGCATCCTGCTGGCGCTCAAGCACCGCGACAAGACCGGCCGCGGCCAGGTCATCGATGTCGCCATCTTCGAATCGGTGTTTCGAACCCTGGATGAGATTGCCGGCGCCTACGGCCTGTACGGCATCATCCGCGAACGCGAAGGCGCGGGCAGCTACATTGCCGTGCCGCACGGCCACTTCCGCACCCGCGACGACAAGTGGGTTGCGATCGCGTGCACGACCGACCGCATGTTCGAGCGCCTCGCCGAGGCGATGGAGCGTCCCGAGCTTGCCGCGCCGGATGCCTTCGGCGATCAGAAAAACCGGCTGGCCGCTCGCGACGAGGTCAACGACATGGTGATCGACTGGGTCGCGTCGGCCGACCGCGAGGAGATCATGCGTCGTTGCCTCGACGCGCAGGTTCCCTGCGGCAAGGTCAACAGCATTGCCGACATATTCGAAGACGATCACTTCAATGAGCGCGGCACGCTCGCCACCGTCGATGTGCCCGGCGTCGGCGACGTGACCGTGCCCAACGTGCTGCCGATCCTGTCGGAGACACCGGGGCGCATCAACAATCTCGGTCCGGCGCTGGGCGATGCGACCGTCGCCGTGCTGCGTGACCTGCTCGAGCTTTCCGAGAAGGAGATCGAGCGGCTCAAAGACAACGCCGTCATCTGAGCAAAGGAACATGGCCGAAGAGACGAAACCCAACGCCGAGCTGCCGCTGTCCGGACTGCGCGTGCTCGATCTCGCAACCGTGATTGCGGGGCCGTATTCGGCGAGCATACTCGGTGAGTTCGGCGCCGAGGTCATCAAGGTCGAACAGCCCGGGCTCGGCTGCTCGCTCAGGCGCTTCGGCACGCCGACCTCAGTCGGCGATACCCTGACCTGGCTCAGCGAGGCGCGCAACAAGAAGTCCTTGACGCTCGACCTGCGTACCGAGGAGGGATCGGGAGTATTGAAGTCGCTGGCCGAGCAGGCCGACATCCTGATCGAGAACTTTCGCCCCGGGACCATGGAGCGTTGGGGCATCGGCTGGGACGTCCTTCACGAGTTGAACCCGAAACTGATCATGCTGCGCGTAACGGGCTACGGTCAGACGGGCCCGTACAAGGACCGGCCGGGCTTCGCCCGGGTCGCTCACGGCGTCGGCGGTCTCGCCTACCTCTCGGGCATGCCCAAGGGCGCGCCGGTCACGCCCGGCTCGACGACCCTGGGCGACTACCTGACCGGCCTGTACGGTGCGATCGGCCTGCTCATGGCGCTGCGTTATCGCGAGGAGTCGGGCAAGGGGCAGTACGTCGATGCGAGCCTGTACGAGTCCGTGTTCCGCTGCACCGACGAACTCGCGCCGGCCTATGGCATGTACGGCGTCGTGCGCGAGCGGCACGGCCCGAACAACAACGAGTTCGCCTGCCCGAACGGCCACTTCCCGACACGTGACGGCAGGTGGGTCGCGATCAGCTGTGCGACCGACAAGCTCTTCAAGCGGCTCGCCGACGCGATGGGCCGGCCCGAGCTCGCGGCCGACCATGTCTACGGCCTGCAGGAGACCCGGCTCGCGCACCCGCACGATGTCAACGAGATCGTCCGTGACTGGGCCGGCTCGATGACGCGCGAGGAAGTACTCGAGCGCTGCTTCGAGACGGGTGCACCGGCCGGGCCGCTGAATACGATTGCCGACATCTTCGGCGACCGGCAGATTCGCGCGCGGCGTACGCTGGTCTCGATCGACGACGAGGACGTCGGCGAAACCGTGATCGTGCCGGCCGTGATGCCGCGCTTGTCGGAAACACCCGGCGAGATCCGTCACCTGGGTCCGCGCCTGAGCGAGCACACCGACGAGGTGCTCAAGGACTGGCTCGATTTGAGCGACGACGAGATCCAGGCGCTGCGCGACAAGGCCGTCATATGACGGACGGGGGCGTCCTCGGAGGCTTGAAAATCGTCGAGGGCTCAGCGTTTGTCGCCGCGCCCCTTGGCGGCATGACGCTCGCCCAGCTCGGCGCCGACGTCATTCGCTTCGATCCGATCGGCGGCGGCCTCGACTATGGCCGCTGGCCACTTTCACCCGATCGCAAGACCAGCCTGTTCTGGGCAGGGCTCAACAAGGGCAAGCGTTCCATCGCCGTCGACTTTCGCCGTCCGGAGGGCCGCGAGCTACTGACCGAGCTCATCACCCGGCCCGGTGAGGACCGGGGATTGTTCAGCACCAACTTCCCGGCGAAAGGCTGGCTCGACTACGACGCGCTGAAGGCGCGCCGCGACGACCTCGTCATGGTCAACCTGACCGGGCGCCGCGACGGCGGCTCCGAGGTGGACTACACGGTGAATCCGCAGACCGGGCTGCCATACATGACCGGCGGCGCGGACGGCGAGGCCGTCAACCACGTGCTGCCGGCCTGGGATCTCGTCGCCGGGCAGATGCTGGCGGTCGGGATGCTGGCCGCGGAGCGCCATCGCCGGCTCCGTGGCGAGGGCCAGCTCGTCAAGCTTGCGCTCAAGGACGTCGCGCTGGCGACGCTCGGTCATTTAGGTCTGCTCGCCGAGGTGACGCTCAACGAGCAGGACCGGCCACGCCACGGCAACTACCTGTACGGCGCCTTCGGCCGCGATTTCGTGACGCGCGACGGCGCCCGCATCATGATCGTCGGGCTGACGCGCCAGCAGTGGAAAGGCCTCATCGAGGCAACCGGGCTCGGGGCCGAGTTCGACGCGCTCGGCGAGCGCATGGCGCTCGACTTGAGCGACGAGGGCAACCGCTTCATCGCGCGTGAGGAGATCGCGGCGCTGCTCGCCGGATGGGTGGGCGATCGCGACGCGGACGACATCGCCACCGTGTTCAACGACAAGCGCGTGTCCTGGGGGCCGTATCGCAAGCTCAGCGAGACGCTGGCCAGCGACCCGGACTGCTCGACCGAGAACCCGATGTTCAAGCGGCTCGAGCAGCCCGGCGCCGGCGAGTACCTCGTGCCGGGCTCGCCGTTCGAATTCGGTGCGCTGCCGAGGCAGGCGCCTCGACGCGCGCCGCGGCTCGGTGAACACACCGATGAGATCCTGCTCGACGAACTCGGATTGTCGTCGGGCGACGTCGGACGGCTGCACGACGACGGCGTCGTTGCATCGGCCGCTTCCATTTGATGGAGAACCCATGAGCCGACCACCCATAGACTTCTACAAGCCGCTGGCCATCGGCGCGCCGGAACCGTTCCGCACGCTGCCCGTGAGTCCCGAGCGCATGATCCACTTCCTCCCGGCGCACGTCGAGAAGATCCGTGCCAAGGCGCCGGACATCGCGCAGAAGGTCGACGTGCTGTGCGGCAACCTCGAAGACGCGATACCGATCGAGTCGAAGCTCGATGCGCGGCGCGGCTTCATCGAGGTCGTCAACAAGCTGGAACCCGGCGACACGGCGCTGTGGGTGCGGGTCAACGCGCTCAACAGCCCGTGGTTTCTGGATGACGTCACCGAGATCGTCGGCGCGATCGGCGGCCGGCTCGACGTGATCATGATCCCGAAGGTCGAAGGGCCGTGGGACATTCACTTCGTCGACCAGTTCCTGGCGCAGCTCGAGGCGCGCCACGATATCGGCAAGCCGATCCTGATCCACGCGCTGCTCGAGACGGCGCAGGGCGTGAACAACGTCGAGGCGATCGCGGCCGCCAGCCCGCGCATGCACGGCATGAGCTTAGGACCCGCCGATCTCGCCGCGTCGCGCAGGATGAAGACGACGCGCGTCGGCGGCGGACACCCGGGCTACGGCGTGCTCGCCGACCCCTCGGACTCCGCCGGGGAGCGGGGCTTCTACCAGCAGGACCTCTGGCACTACACGCTCGGCAAGATGGTCGACGCCTGCTCGGCGCACGGCCTCGGCGCGTTCTACGGCCCGTTCGGCGACATTCGCGACGAGGCCGGCTGCGAGGCGCAGTTCAGAAACGCGTTCCTGATGGGCTGCTCGGGCGCCTGGTCACTCGCGCCGAACCAGATCGCGATCGCGAAGCGCGTGTTCAGCCCCGACGTCGACGAGGTGCTGTTCGCCAAGCGCATACTCGAGCTGATGCCCGACGGCGCCGGCGTCGCGATGCTCGACGGCAAGATGCAGGACGACGCCACCTGGAAGCAGGCGAGCGTCATGGTCGACCTGGCGCGGCTCGTGGCGAAGAAAGATCCCGATCTCGCCGAGGCCTACGGGCTGTAAGCGACGCATGGCCTCAAAGACCCACAGCGGCAACTACTTCGAGGACTTCCGGCTCGGCCAGGAGATACGCCACGCGACGCCGCGCACCGTGAGCGAGGGCGACGTCGCGGTTTACCAGGGCCTGTTCGGGCCGCGCTTCGCATTGCAATCGGCGGCGACCTTCGCCGAGTCGCTGGGATTCGAGCGCACGCCGATCGAAAGCGTGCTCGCCTTTCACATGGTGTTCGGCCGAACCGTGCCCGATATCTCGCTAAACGCGACCGCGAACTTAGGCTATGCCGGCGGCCGTTTCGGCGCGCCCCTGTTTGCCGGCGACACCGTGTCGGTCACGACCCGGATTACGGGGCTCAAGCAGAACAGCAGCGGCAGGAACGGCGTGGTTTACGTGCACTCCGAGGGCGTCAACCAGCACGGCGAGAACGTCATGGCCTTCGACCGCTGGGTACTCGTGCCGAAGCGCGACGCGGACGCGCCGCCGCCGGACACCGTGATACCCGCGCTCGAGGATGCCGTGCCCGCCGAGGAGTTCGTCGTGTCCTGGTCGGCGCCGGCCGACTACGACTGCGTCGCCTCGGGCAGCGAGTACCTGTGGGACGACTACGAGATCGGCGAGCGCATCGACCACGTCGACGGCGTCACGGTCGAAGAGTCCGACCACATGACGGCCTGCCGGCTGTTCCAGAACACGGCCCGCGTGCACTTCAACCAGCACGTCGAAGCGGATGGCCGCTTCGGCCGGCGAATCGTCTACGGCGGCTATCTGATCAGCGTCGCGCGCTCGGCCTCGTTCAACGGCCTCGGCAACGCGCAGACGATTGCGGCCATCAACGGCGGCACGCACTGTGCGCCGACGTTCGCGGGCGATACGGTCTACGCCTGGTCGGAGATTCTCGACCGCTTCGAACTGCCCGGGCACGCTCGCGTCGGCGCGCTGCGCGTGCGCACGGTCGCGGTCAAGAACCGGTCCTGTGCCGGCTTTCCGTACAAGACCGCGGACGGCAAGTACGACGACGGCGTCGTGCTCGATTTCGACTACACGGTGTTGATGCCGAAGCGCGGCTAGCCCGCGTCCGCCAGCGATTCGCGCTACAGGTAGTAGAACCCCACGTACGCCGACAGCAGCACGGCGATCCAGATGGCCGTGACGCCGATGGGCCAGGTGCGGGCGAGGACGCCGGGTCGGCTCCGGCTGTTGGGCATGCCGAGGTGACGCCGGGCGTAGCGTTCGATGCCGCGGCCCAGGGAGCCGAACGCCGGGCCGAGCGCGGCGCGCGTGCGGGTCATGAGGTCGAGTAGAAGGCTGCCTGCGCGATACAGGGCTACCCGCCAGAGCCAGTCGAAGTCCAGGCTGATCGTCAGCGTACGCTGCATCATCGGCAGCAACAGGAAGAACGCGAGCGCGGCGAACATCAGGAGCTGCAGGTAGAAAAGCACCTTGCCCGGCGTATAGGGCACGTAGTCGACCGGGTAGGGCAGGAAGCGGTACAGCAGGTCGGGCGCGACGCCTAAGAGGATGCATGACCCCGCAAACAGCAGCATCGCGAGCCCCATGTTCCACGGCGCGTCCCTGGGCCGCAGTCCCGAATCCCGCTGGAAGAACACGAACCACGGATACTTGATGCCGGCGTGCAGGAACACGCCCGCCGATGCCGCGGCGAGCGTGAAGTAGACCAGTGCGAGGCCCTCGTCGGCCGCGGCCTCGGAAATCAGCGTCTTGGTCGTGAAGCCCGACGTCAACGGGAAACCCGAGATGGCGAGCGCGCCGACGATGCCGCAGATCGTCGTCAGCGGCATCGTTCGGAACAGGCCGCCCAGGTCGGAGCAGCGATTGAGACCCGTGCGGTAGACGACGACGCCGGCGCTCATGAACAAGAGCGCCTTGTAGACGATATGCGCAAACGCATGCGCGGCGGCGCCGTTGATCGCCATCTCCGTCCCGATGCCGACCGCGCAGACCATGAAACCCACCTGGTTCACGATCGAGTACGCGAGGATGCGCCGGATATCGTTTTCGAGCAGCGCATAGAGTATCCCGTAGAGGATCATGTACAGGCCGATCCACACCAGTACCGGTTCGCCCGGGAACAGCAGAATCAGCGCGAGCACGGCGGTCTTGGTCGTGAACGCCGACAGGAACACCGAGCCGGTTGCGGTCGAGTTCGGATAGGCGTCCGCGAGCCACGCCGACACGGGCGGCGCCGCGGCGTTGAGCAGGATGCCGATCAGCATCATCCAGGTGTCGAAGTTGGTCGCGAGCATCGGCTGGATATCGAGCGATCCCGTGTGCACGTAGACGCCCTCGATGCCGACCTTGAGTATGACGCCGCCCAGAAGATGCATGATCGCGTATCGAATACCGGCCGCCTTCGCCGCCGGCGTGCCGCCGCACCAGATGACGACCGTGGAGAACAGGGCCATGAGTTCCCAGAACAGGAACAGCGTGATCAGGTCGCCCGCGAACGAGACGCCGACCGCCCCGGCGGCGTAGGCGAACGCGGCCGACAGTTCGTACCATTTCGCCTGCCGGAGCGCGTAGAGCCCGCCGACGAGCGTCATGATCGCGAAGATCGCCGCGAACAGCCGCCGCACCGGGCTGCCTTCCAGCGGCTCGATCCGGTAGTCGAGAAAACCGATATCGTAGACGGTGCCGTCCGGCACCTGGCAGACGAGCCAGAGCGTCGCGAGCGGCGTCAGCAGGACGACCGCGTCGCGAGCGCGGCCGCGTACAACGCCGATCAGTACGGCGCCGAGCAGCAGGACCAGGCCGGGCGGCACGAGTTCAAGCATCGTCCCGGTCCCCCCGATAGTAGTTCTCGGGCCGTTTGACGACCAAGCCCAGGGCCCTCGCGACGAGCACCATGGCGACGCACGACAGGAAGCCGAAGCCGGCACCGAAACCCAACCACCTGTCGATCGTGAAATAGCCCTTGATGGCGATGCCGGCCTCGAGCACGACCAGCAGAACCAGCACGGCGACAAATATCCGCCACAGCAGGCGGATCGTCGACGGCCGCGCGAGCCAGTGATCGGATGGCTTAGGGTCGCTCATCAAAAGGCCTCCACGACCTGGCGTTCGAGTTCGATCACCGGGGCGTTGAACAGGAAGAACAGGATCGTGAGCGCGGCCGTGACGGACAGCGCCAGGACGGCGGGCCACGGTGCCTCACCATGCTCCCTGCCGCCGGGCGCCTCGTCGGCGAACCAGGCCATGAACACGATCGGCAGGAAGTAGGCCGCGTTGAGCACGGTGCTGGCGATGATCGTAAACAGCGCCACGTAGTTGTCGGCCTCGAACGATCCGGCCAGGATGTACCACTTGGACACGAAGCCCGCGGTCGGCGGTACGCCGATCATGCTCAGCGCGCCGATCGTGAACGCCGTCATCGTGACGGGCATGCGCCTCCCGATGCCCGCGAGCTCCTTGAGCTCGGTTTTCCTGCCGGCCACGTAGATTGCCCCGGCGGCGAAGAACAGCGTGATTTTGCCGAACGCGTGGCCGACCATGTGGACTGCCGCACCGATCTCGGCGAGCGGCTTCAGGATCGCCGCCGCCATGACGACATAGGACAGCTGCGCGATCGTCGAGTAGGCGAGCAGGCGCTTCAAGTTCTGCTGGCGCATCGCGACGACGCTGGCTGCGATGATCGTGAACGCGCCCGCGTACAGCAGCCAGCCGGCCGACGGTTCGGCGAACAGGTAGTCGACGCCGAATACGTAAACGATGATCTTGGTCACCGTGAAGACGCCGGCCTTGACGACCGCGACCGCGTGCAGCAGTGCGCTGACCGGCGTCGGCGCGACCATCGCGGCAGGCAGCCAGCGGTGCACGGGCATCACGGCCGCCTTGCCGATGCCGAACACGTAGAGCCCGAGCAACAGGCCCAGTGCCGGTCCTTGCACGTTGCCGGCGAGTATGCCGCCGGGCGAGAAGTCGCCCGTGCCGGCGACGGCGTAGGTCCAGATGATCGCCGGCAGCAACAGCCCGATGGACGTCGCCAGCAGCACGCCCAGATAGACCCGCGCCGAGCGCACGGTCGCGCGATCGCCCTTGTGCGAGACGAGGGGATAGGTCGCGAAGGTCAGGATCTCGTAGCAGAGGAACAGGGTTACGAGGTTGCCGGCGAACGCAATCCCCATCGTCGCCGCGAGCGAGACCGCGAACATCGCATAGAAGCGCGTCTGGTTCTTCTCGTCGTTGCCGCGCATGTAGCCGATCGAGTAGACCGAGTTGACGATCCACAGGCTCGACGCGAGCGCCGCGAACAGCATGCCGAGCGGCTCGACGCGAAACGCCAGGTCGACGCCGGGTACGAGCTTGGCCACGGTGACGCCCGGCCGCTCGCCGGCGAGGATCGCCGGCACGATGCGCCAGACGCTCCAGGCCAGCGCGCCGGATGTGAGCATCGTGACGGTCTCGCGGACGTTGGGCCCCAGGCGCCCGGCGAGCGCAATCAGCACGGCGCCCGTGGCCGGGATTACGAGCGACAATAGTATCGCCGTCTCGGCGCTCATTTGAGATGCTCGAGAAGCGACAGGCTCGCGGCACGCGCGAGCGTTACGGGAAGCTCGGGCGCGAAGCCGAACACGAGGTTGGCACCGGCCGCCGCCCAGGCAGCGACGGCCAGCGACGGCGCCACGCGCACCGTTGCCGCGTTCTCCGCGGGCTCTCCGAAGGCCGCCGCCTCGACGACGCGCCAGACGTAGACGACGGCCATGAGCGAGCTGATCGCGATGACGCCGATCAGCGCGATACCGATGAGCCCGTGTTCGAGGGCCGCCGAAATCAGGTACCACTTGCTGATGAAGCCGGCCGTGCCGGGCACGCCGATGAGGCTCAAACCCGCGATGACGAATGCCGTGAACGTCCACGGCATCCGCCTCGCGATACCTCCGAGATGCTCGAGCCGCAGTGACTTCGCGGATGCCGCGAACGCGGCAAGGGCCAGAAAGACCGCCCCCTTCGCAAGCGCATGATTGAAGATGTGCACGATACCGGCCGTGAGGCCCAGGACGCTGACAAAGCTCGCGCCGAGCAGGATGTAGCCGATCTGTGCGATCGACGAGAACGCGAACAGGCGCTTCGCGTTGTTCTCGAACATCGCGACGGCGGAGCCCGTGAGGATGCCGAGCACGGCAAGCGGCGCCAGGTAGGCTGTGAACTGCGCCGCGTGGCCTTCGAGATTGCCCTGGAAGACGAAGAAGTCGAAGCGCAGCAGCACGTACACCGATACCTTGGTCGCACACGCGGCGAGGAAAGCCGTCGCTACATGCGGCGCCCACGCGTAGGCGTTGGGCAGCCAGACATGCAGCGGGAACACGGCGGCCTTCAGGGCGAGGCCGATCGTGATGAAGCCGGCGGCGGCAAGGACCGGGCGCTGGTCGGCGACATCGCCGATGCGGAGTTCCATGTCGTGCAGATTGAGCGTGCCGGTCATCATGTAGACCAGGCCGACGCCGATCAGGTAGAACGTCGCGCCGACCGTGCCCATGACGAGATACTTGAGCACGGCAGGCAGCGCGCGCCGGTCCGGTCCGCCCGCGACGAGCACATAGCTCGCGAGCGACGAGATTTCCATGAAGACGAAAATGTTGAATGCATCGCCGGCGACGGCAATGCCGCAAAGCCCCGCCAGCGCAAGCAGCCACGCCGCGAAGTAGTGCGGCTGCCGATCCGTGCGAACCTCGGCCTCGAGGCTCGCCCGGCCCCCGGCAAGCGTGAGTGACGATGCGCCCGTGACAACCAGGAGCAGCAGCGCGCCGAAACTGTCGATCTCGAGCGCGATGCCGTACGGTGCCCCCCAGCCGCCCATCGAATAGGCCAGAACGCTGCCGTCGGCGACCGCGAACGTCAGTTTGAGCGCGATTGCAAACGACATGAGGCTTGCCGCGGTCGCCGCCGCCCACGCAAGCCCGCGCGGCGAGAGCAGTACGACGAAAGCCGCAGTCAGCATCGGCACCACGACCTGCAGTGCCGGCAGATGTGCCTCGACCCCGCTCACCGCTGGTCGATCTCCGCGATTTCGCTTTCCTCGATCGTGCCGTATTCCTCGCGAATTCGAACGACGATCGCAAGGCCGAGCGCCGTGGTCGAAATGCCGACGACGATAGCGGTCAGGATCAGCACCTGCGGCAGCGGGTTCGCGTAGATCGAACCGCCGGCCGAATCCGAGAAGATCGGTGCCGTGCCCCCCTCGATGCGGCCCATCGTGATGTAGAGCAGGAAGACGGCTGACTGAAACAGCGATAGCCCGATCAGCTTCTTGATCAGGTTGATCTTCGCTATGACGGCGTAGAAGCCGATCATCAGCAGAACCGCGAACACCCAGTAGTTGAAGAGGCCGAGCAACTCCACCTAGGAACCCTGGTGCTCACGCGCCGCGAACGCGTGGAAGATCGACAGCAGCGTGCCCGTGACGGTGACGCCGACGCCGAACTCGACTAAGAGTATCCCGAGCTGCCGTGCCTTGACCGGATTGTCGACGAGCACCGAGTAGTCGAGGAAGTTGCCGCCTAAGAGCATGCAAGCGACGCCGACGCCGGTGTAGAAGATCGCGCCGCCGGCCATCATGACCAGAAGTGCCCGCTGCGGCAGCACGTGGAGCGCGTGCCGTTCCCCCTCGAGCAGCGCATAGAGGATGATCGACGCCGCGATGATTGCGCCGGCCTGGAACGCGCCGCCGGGTCCGTACTCGCCGTGAAACTGCACGTACAGCCCGAACAGCAGCACGAACGGAATCAGCAGCCGGCCGACCATCCGCGGGATCAGGTGGTGCTTCAGACCGAGATTGATCCGGGTCTCCTCCTCGCGCGTTCGCGTGACGCGCCCGCTGCCGAGCAGGAACAGGACGCCGATACCGGCCGCGAATACGACGAATACCTCGCCCAGCGTGTCGTAGCCGCGGTAGCTCGCAAGCACGGCCGTGACGACGTTGGGAATGTCGATGAGCTCGGGCGTCTGTTTGAGATAGAACGGCGCGACGTGCGTGTGCACGGGCGCTTCCGGATCGCCGAAGCGGGGCTTGTCGAAGGTCGCGTAGATCATAACGAGCGCGGCGACGACGGTGATCGCGAACGACAGGCCGGCCCTCATCGTCGGCGCCCGCTCGCGGCTCGTGGTCAGCGCGAGCGCGCCCAGGAACAGCACGGTCGAGATGCCGGCGCCCACCGCGGCTTCGGTCAGTGCGACGTCGGCGGCGTCGAGGACGAAGAAGTTCGCGGCAATCAGAAGGCTCGCGATGCCCATCAGCATGACGGCAACGAACAGGTTCTCGGCCTGGACGACCGCAACGGCCGTGATGACGAGCAGCGTCAGGAGAAAGATACCGAACAGCGCCGTCACGATGCCGCTCCTGGCTCATCGAGTTCCGGATCGTCCAGCGGTCGCGTGCCCGCGAGCAGCGCCGCGCTCGCGAGAGCGTTCGACGACGTCGGGCTCGTCAGCAACAGGAACAGCAGAATTGCCGCGAGCTTGATCGTCGCGAGCGACAGGCCGGCCTGCAGCATGATGCCGACGATGACGAGGATTGCGCCCAGGCTGTCGGTGACGCTGGCCGCGTGCATGCGGGTATAGAGATCCGGCATACGAAGCGCGCCGATCCCGCCGGTCAGGACCGCGAGGCCGCCCAGTGTCAGCAGGACCCAGGACAGTCCGTCGAGCACGGTCGCCATCACGGCCCCATCGTGTTGCTTCGGCGGCGGTCCCTCGCGCGGTTACGAAAGAACTCGAGCACCGCCAGCACGCCGATGAAGTTGATCAGCGCATAGGCGAGCGCGAGGTCCAGAAAGTCCGGACGGCCGTAGAGAAACGCGATCACGGAGAGCAGGAGAACGGTCTTGGTGCCGAACATGTTCACCGCGAGCACGCGGTCGTAGACGCTCGGGCCCAGCACTGCCCGGACCAGTGCGACGCCCATCGTCACCAGCAGCGCTAGAGAGACGGCGACGTACATGTCAGCGTTTTCTCAGCGCCCGGATCCGGCGGTACATCTCGCCCTGCTCGAGCCCGCTGACACTTTTTCGGGTCAGCGCGTGCACGAGCATCCGGCCCTCGTGGACGTCGAGCGTCAGCGTGCCCGGTGTCAGCGTGATCGAGTTGCCGAGCACCGCCTGGTCGAGCGTGTCGAGTTCCTCGACGTTGAGCCTCACGGTGCGGGGCGCGACGTCGATCGTCGGTTTCAGTACCTGGCGGGCGACGTCGAGGCTCGAGAGCACGATTTCCTTGCCGAGCCAGCCCCAGAATCCGACGAGCCGCGGACCGTAGCGGAGTACGTCGGTATCGGCCGCCTCATGGCTGAAGTAACCCATCCGCCGCAGCACATAGACCGTCAGCGCGCAGGAGACGACGCCGAGGCCGAGCAAGAGAGGCTTGTAAAGGCCCGACCACAGGAGCCAGACGATGTAGAGGAGCGTCGCGATGATGGCAGCCCGGAGCAACGGGCCGCGCCGCGCTGATGGCGATCCCCGCATCGCCGATCTCAGTCCTCGATCTCGCAGGGATAGGTCGTCCGGAGCGTCGCGTAGACCAGGTCCCTGGCCAGCGGCATCTCGCGGACGAATTCTTCGTTGAGCAGCCTGTCGACGACGACCTCGACCACCGCGCTCAAGGGCACGGGATCGCCGAGGCAGAAGTCCGCATACACCGACGGACCGTAGCGGTTGACGCGTGATCGGACCCGGGTCCGAAACGCCCGCTCCGAGAAGGTTTCGTTGCGATCCGCCTCGTCGGCAACGTTGTAGGTGACGCGCTCGTCGGTGACGACGGCGCCGTCGATGAATCCCTGGATGTAGCGCACACAGAAGATGCCGTCTTCGCCGTCGGGGTCGTCCTCGTAGACGGCGCAGTGCAGCGTGAGTTCCTTCGTCGATAGAGGCTCGACCGCGTATACGGTGGAGGCCAGTGCGAGTGTCAGCAGTGTCGTCGCGAGGCTGGTCAGTCGGCGTGGATCCACTTCTTTCCTCCGTCTGGATGCGTCCTTCGTTGCTCGATCCTGATCGAGTAACGATCGGGAATGATACGAGAGTGTAGCCCGTATCCGTTGCCGATTCGCGGCAAGATCGCGGGGCCCACTGAACCCCGACGGTCCCGCTGCGGTCTGATCTGGAAGTCCTCGACTCATTCGAGGAAAGGGGGGAGCATGTTTCGAAGCAGCTTTTTTGCAGTCCTGGCCGCTGCCTGCGGCGCGTGTTCGGGCCTTCCGGGTACCGATTCCGGGAGCCTCTGCGATGCCGATGCGGCGACGGCCGTTGCCAGAATGGTGGAGGCGCACGGCGGTCGGCGCGCGTGGCAGGAACTCGAGACGATCCATGTCGAACGTGAGCACACGTTCGCCGGCAGCGAACAGCCGATCCGGTTCAACATTCACGGACAGTATCCGTCGCATCGGATCTTCCAGGAGTGGTCGGCGCCGGCGGGTACGCTGGCGTGGGACGGAGAGCGCGCCTGGTCCTCGGGATGGCCGCTGGCCGAACAGCTCATGCCGCGCTACGTCGCAGGCATCGGTTTCTATCTCGTCAACATGCCGTGGCTCGTCGAGCGCGACGCACGCGGCATCGCGTCCCTTGGATGCACGGGCAGGCTGCCCGGGCAGGAAGCGCGCACCTACCTTGTCGTCACAGCCGACTACGAACCCGATCCCATCCGCAAGCCCGCGTGGTTTGACGGACCGCGGGACCGCTACGATCTGTTCATCGATCCCGAGACGTATCGCCTGAGCGGCGTCATGCAGCATTGGACCTACGCGGGCCGGCTGGACTCGGCGGGCCTGCCGCCATCCGTCACGGCGATCTCGCAGCTGTTCGTGCCCGACGACTTCGTGGACCTTAACGGCCTCATCGTGCCGGGCCGGTACAAGGCGTATACGACCAACGGCGACGTTGCCGCGACCGGACGCTTTTTCGACTACGACCTCGCGCGGCCCGTCGATGACAGCAGCTTCTCACCGGACGACTCCGAGCCGCTCGACTGGGATACGTCCAGTTCATACATGAGGCGCCGTGAGTGAGCCGGCCGGCAGACGCCGCCGCGAGCTCGTGGCGCATCCCGGGACGGCTTCACTGATATCATGCGGTCAACAGTCGCGGCGCGAGATCTTTAGTGTCCTGTTTGATTAATTCCTTGACTGATTCGCCGCGTCTTTTAGCGTCTGGCGGCGTTGCGGCTCCTCGCAATAGCTCGCTATTACTCGTCGCCGCGCCTTGCCAGACGCGAAAATCCGCTGCCGACTGCAGTCAACGAATCAACCAAACAGGACACTAGGCAGTCATGGCAGGGTCGGCGAAACAACGAGCGGATAAGGACGCAGAAGCCCGGCAAACGATTCTCACCGCCATCGAGAACCGGCAGGTCGCCGATTTTTCGGTGCTGCCCGAGTCGGCGCGACGGATCCCCGCCGAGCTCCTTCAGGGTTTTCTGTCCGGCTCGGATGACACCTTTGGCGAACTCTGCTGCCCGTTGCGCATCCGCGGTGCGAGCATATCGGGGGCGCTGCTGCCGCCGTCGTCGCTCAGACGCGGCGCACGCCCGACCGTGCAGTTCAGCGAGTGCGAATTCGATTCCCCGGTCGATTTCAGCGGCGCCGATTTCCTGTCCCTGCGGTTCGTCGATTGCACGCTGCCCGCCTTCATCGGCGCAAGCCTGAGCGTCGGCGCGGGTCTCGACCTGTCCGGGTCGAAGCTGGCCGGTATCGGTGACTACGAGTCGGAGCTGACCCGGGTCGTCCCGGGCGCGATATGCCTGACCAATGCGCGAATCGGCGGCGAGCTGAATCTGTCGTCGACCGAACGACGCCGCTTCGAGGCCTTCGGCACGATCCGCCTGGACGGAGCGCGCGTCGATGGCGAGATCTCCGTCGGCGGAGCGCTGATCGACTGCGGCGGCGGGATCGCACTGAGCGCGCGGTCGGCCACCGTTGGAAGCAACGTCAATCTCGTGCCGGCCGCCGGCCATCGCTGCGAAATCACCGGCGAGGTCGTGTTCGTTGCGGCGCAAGTCACGGGCGACCTGGATTGCATGTCAGCCAGGCTCAACAATCCTGAAGGACGGGCGCTGCACTGCGAAGATCTCAAGGTCGAGTCGGTGTTCCTGAATGCGGACGACGAGGGTAATCCGTTCGAGGCGAGCGGGCGACTGAATTTCCTGACGGCGGTCGTCGGCGGCAGCTTCTTTCTGAGCAATGCGCGGCTTCTGCCGGGCCCCGACTATACGGGCCTGCTCATGAAGGGCGGTCCGGTCGCGCTCAACCTCCAGCAGGCCCGGATCTCGAACGGGCTCGCGCTGAACAACATCGGCGCGCTCGAACCCGGGGTTGGACCTGCGTCTGTGAATGACGCGCTCGAGCCGGTTCGCGGCTGGTTCCTCCTGACCGGGGTGCGCATGACCGCGCTGATCGACAATGTCGACACCGGCTGGCCCGAGCACGGCTTTCTCGACCTCGACGGTGCCGACTACCAGCGCATCCGCCACGTCTCGGCCGATCAGATCATCGCGAAACGGCTCGCATGGCTTCGCCGCCAGTTCCCCGAAGGCAGGCCGGACTCAACGAGCTTTCGGCCGCAACCTTACGAGCAGCTAAGCCGGGTTCTGCGTCAGCACGGACTGACCCGCGAGGCGAATGCGGTTGCCGTCGAGAAGATACGGATGCGGCTCGCGGCCCGCGTCGATCGCCCCCTCGCGCGAATGTTTCCGAAGCTGCTGATGCTCGTCAGCCAGCACGGCTATTCGACGAGCCGCGCCGTCCTTTCATTCCTCGTCTTCGTTGCCCTGGGCGCCGCGATGTACGCGACGGCGCTGTACGGCTTCGAGCAGCCGTTCGTGCCGGTCGAGCACGATCCCGAGCCCGTCACCTACCAGGGCGCGTTCGGGCTCGTCTCGGTCAGCCTCGAGGAGGGATGCCCGGGCCTGGACGTGGTCCACTTTGCACTCGACGCCGCTCTGCCGGTCATCGATCTCGGCCAGGACATGCGCTGCCGGTTTACGCCAGAAGGTTCAGCGCGTTGGATCTGGCTGGTGCTGCACAGCCTGTTCGTCATCGCGGGCGCCGCGTTGTCGGCCGTGGTCATCCTGACGCTGACGGGTGTGTTGCGGCAGGATTGAGGTAGCGGGCCTAGCCCTCCTCCCCGGTTGGCGTGTACGGCAGCTTCCAGAGCGGAAACACGCGCGAGAGGGCCGACAAACCGAGCGAATGCCTGAGCCGGCCGTCGGCGATAGCTTCCCGAACCTCGTCGAGCGTCATGACATGCACGCGCAGCGCTTCGCCTTCATCGGGCTCTGGATCCTGAACGAGCTCGACACCCTCGACGAGCCAGTGGTGGCACAGGTTGTCGAGTATCGCCGGGTTGGTCTGTACCGATCCGAGGTATCGCCAGGTGCCACGGCCGTAGCCGGTCTCCTCGAGCAGTTCGCGCTTCGCCGTGGCCAGCGTCTCCTCGCCCGGGTCCACGGTGCCGGCGACGGGTTCCAGCGTGAGTTCGCCGATACCGAAGCGGTACTGCTCGACGAGCACGATGGCACCGTCGGCCGTGATCGCCACGACGGTCACCCAGTCGGGACTCTCGAGCACCATGCGCTGGAACTCGGCACCGCTCGCTGGATGCTGCATCGCGTCGAGGCGCACGCGAAACAGCGGCAATTCGGGGCCGGGCTCGCTCTTCAACTTCTTCCAGCGCAGCGGATCGTCTTCCATCGCGGGGTTCCTCGGATCTCAAGACTCGATCGCGTCATGTTCTTCCCGCGCGACCAGCCCGTCAATGCACGCCGCGATCTGCTCAATACAGCACGGGATCAAACCCCGGATTGGCCGGTTATATCCTTCAAGAGCAAAACTATTTGCCTCACGTTGCCGCGCCGGTATGGTCGGGGCTCGACAGTCACCTACAAGGACCAGCACCGTGAAAGACGAAACACTCGCGATACACGCCGGATTCAAGTCGGACCCTACCTCCAGCGCCGTATCGGTGCCGATCTACCAGACCGTCGCCTACGAGTTCGAGAACGCACAGCACGGTGCGGACCTGTTCAACCTCGCGGTGGAGGGCAACATCTACTCGCGGATCATGAATCCGACCGTCGACGTGCTCGAGAAGCGCTCGGCCGAACTCGAGCACGGTATCGCGGGACTGGGCTTAAGCGCCGGCAGCGCGGCGATCAACTACGCGATTCTCAACATCGCGGAGGCGGGCAACAACGTCGTCACGGTGCCGCAGCTGTACGGCGGTACCTACACGCTGTTCAAGCACATGCTGCCGAAGCTCGGCATCGAGTTTCGTTTCGCCGAGGACGATTCGCCGGAGGCGATGCGAAAACTCATCGACGACAAGACCTCGGCCATATTCTGCGAGTCGATCGGCAATCCGGCCGGCAACATCGTCGACATCGAGGCGCTCGCGAGCATGGGACTGGAGCACGGCGTCCCGCTGCTCGTCGACAACACGGTTGCAACGCCGGCCCTGATCAAGCCGATCGACTGGGGCGCGAGCGTCGTCATCAACTCGATGACCAAGTACATGGGCGGCCACGGCAACTCGCTCGGCGGCGTCATCGTCGACAGCGGCCGGTTTCCATGGGCCGACCATGCCGAGAAGTTCCACATGCTGACCGAGCCGGAAGAGTCCTACCACGGCGTCGTGTACACGGAAGCCTTCGGCGAGGCGGCCTATATCGGCCGCGCGCGTACCGTGCCGCTTCGCAATACGGGCTCGGCTCTGAGCCCGATGAATGCGTTCCTGATCCTGCAGGGCCTCGCGACCCTGCCGCTCAGGATGGAGCGCCACTGCGACAACGCTCTCGCCGTCGCGAAGCATTTGGAGGGGCACGATCGCGTCGAGTGGGTAAGCTTCGCTGGGCTGCCGTCGTCGCCGTACTACGAGCTCGCAAACAAGTACACGAACGGCAAGCCGTCCGCACTGCTGACCTTCGGCATCAAGGGCGGCTTTGACGCGGGCGTGAGATTCTACGATGCCCTGAACCTGTTCTTAAGGCTCGTCAACATCGGCGACGTCAAGTCGCTGGCCTCGCATCCGGCGTCGACGACCCACCGCCAGCTCTCCGAAGCGGAGCTCGAGACCGCGGGGGTCACACCGGACATGATTCGCCTGTGCATCGGCATCGAGCATATCGACGATATCCTCGCCGATATCGACCAGGCGCTGGCAGCGTCTGCGTGAGGTGCCTGCGGAGATCGGGCATTCTGAAATAAGCGCCGCACGCGACGGGTCTCTCTCGCTAACGGAGTTCAATGTTGGTCAGGGACCATAGCTGTGACACTACGCAAGAAACTCGCGCCGTTCGCCGAGAACATCGCCGAATCGGGAGCAGCCTGTCTCGTGACGATGGTGCAGGGCAACCTGCTGCTGCTGGGCTTGAGTCACTGGATCACGGCGTCGCAGACCGGGCTGTTCGCGGGCGGTGCGGCCGCGCTCGCGATCACGCTGACCAACATTCAGAATCGGCTGATCATGAGCATCATGCTCGGCGTGATCACGGGCTTCGTGGACTACTTCGTTCACGAAGGCATGTTCGGTGACGGCGCCACGGAGGCAATCGTCACGGGCGTCGGTGCCGCCGTACTGTCCTACTTGGTTGGCACCGTGCTGGCGCGACTGCGCCAGCGCCGCGCCGACGCTGCGGGCTAGTTGTTCAGCATCGGGTCGGCGCGCACGACGAGCATCCGGCTCTGCTCGCGTCCGTTGGCCCTGACGGTCACGCGGTACGTGCCGGGCGCTGCCCTCTCCGGGCGCAGCTCGCGTCCATAAAAGCCGAAGTAGGCGCGGTCCCCGACGATGCCCGAATAGGCCAGTAACTGCTCGCGCGCGCGGTAGAAGTCGCGCACGCTGGCGGCATCGTCGATACGTGCCCGTATCAGCCCCAGGTGATCGAGCAAGAGCCCACGCGCGTCGTCCCGGTTCGAATAGTCCTCGTCCTCGTAGAGCTGCGGATAGCGCTGCGTGGCGAGCAGGTCCTTCTGCATGTGACCGAGCAGCTCGACTTCGCGCGGGCTGCTCGCGGCCTCGAGTGCCTGCTCGATGTCGTCGGCAATGCGCTCGAGTCTGTCGCGGTGCCCGTCGAACTCGGCCTTCGTCGGCGGGAACGTGAAGTCCCAGTAGCTCCGGTTCATGCCCTCACGTCCGGCCTCCTGCCACCGGGCCACGCGGCCCGTGACGAGGTCCTCGACGCTGACCTCGACGTCCCGGCCGGGTTCCCGGTCCAGGTAGTAGGTGATCGATGCACCGTACTCGGGGTTCTCGCCGCGAAACTTGAGATGCGGCTGCTGGCGGCTCATCGACAGGTCGAGCCACCGGGTCGCGAGCGGCGGTTCGAACAGGTGCAGACGCTCGTCCTCGATGTCGTCGTGCCACTGCTGCAGCGGCGTCAGATCGTCGACGATCCAGATCGACCGGCCGTGCGTGCCCGCGACGAGTGCGTTGTCGCGCGGATGAATCACGAGATCGTGCACGGCGACGGGCGGCAGGCCGTCCATGAACGGCGCCCAGGAATCGCCGCCGTCGCGTGACATGAATGCGCCGAACTCGGTGCCCGCGAACAGCAGGCTCAGGTTCACGTGATCCTCGACGATCGTGTACACCGAGTTGCCGGGCGTCCCGGCCGGGATGCCGTCGACGATGAGTTCCCAGCTCGCGCCGAAGTCGCGGGTGCGAAAGATGTACGGCTTGTAGTCGTCCCACCAGTGCCGGTCTGCCGTGACGTAGGCGGTCGCGGCGTCATGCTTCGATGCCTCGACCCGGCTGATCCAGCTGCCGTCGGGCAGGCCATCGATATTGCCGGTCACGTTCGTCCAGCTCGTGCCGCCGTCGCGGGTGACGTGGACGAGCCCGTCGTCGCTGCCGGTCCAGACGATGTCCGGGTCGATCGCCGACTCGTCGATCGTGTAGATCGTATTGTGGTTCTCGGCGCCCGTCGCGTCCTTGGTCAGGCCGCCCGAGTTGCTGCTGTTGCGCGTCGCCGGATCGTTCCTCGTGAGATCGGGGCTGACGATGCGCCACGACTCGCCCTGGTCCACCGACTTGAACAGGTAGCTGCCGCCGACGTAGATCGTGTCGGGATTGTTCGGCGACATCACGAGCGGCGCGTTCCAGTTGAAGCGGAACTGTGGCGGCAGAATCGCGCCGTTGATCGTACGGTTCTCGATGTCGCGCCAGAGCCAGCGCTCTTCGGGGTTGATCGAATAGTTGAGCGGCGCCTCGTCGAAGTCCGCGTCGTAGAGTTCGCCGAAATTGACGATCGTCTCCGGCGTCGGCGTGATGAACGTGTGCTGATGCGTCTCCATGTTCATGCGGCCGAAGAAGCCGACGTGCGCGGTCGTGTACATCGTCCGCCAGTCGGTCGGATCGACCTGCATGTGGAAGCCGTCGCCGCCGTTGGCCTCGATGGCATGGTCGGTCAGGATGCCCTGACGGTCGCGGCTGTTGCTCGGGATCCCCCAGCCGCCGTTGTCCTGCAGGCCGCCGTAGACCCAGAACGGTTCGCGCATGTCGACGCCGATCGCGTAGTACTGGCCGATGGCCATGTTGTTGAACGAGAGCACGGTCTCGCCGCCATCGATCGACAGGTGCGCGCCCTGGTCGGTGGCCATATAAAAGATATCTTCGTCGTAGGGGGCCACCCAGAAATCGTGGTCGTCGCCGCCGCCGCCGTTCCAGGGCCTGCCGCGTTCATAGGTCTTGCCGCCGTCGGTCGAGTGGAAGAAGTCGCGCGCGATCACGTAGATCTTCTTGTCGTTCTTCGGATTGATGCGTATGCGGCCATGGTAGTAGGGCCGCGAGTTGTGGCGTAGCTGGTAGGTCCAGCTCTCGCCGCCGTCCTCGGAGCGGTACACGCCCGGTCCCGGGACGCTGAGGTCGTCGGGCAGTTCGTCGGAGGTTTCGACGTAGGCCATCATGATGTCGGGATCGTCGAGGTAGTAGTGCAGGTCGATCTGTCCCGTGTCGCCGGTCGGCAGGCCCTCGGTGATCTGCCTGAACGAGGCGCCGCCGTCGGTCGAACGGAAGATGCCGCCGTTCGGGCCGCCGCTTTGCATGTGGAACGCCGAGCGCCGGCGTTCGTAGAGCCCCACCGTGACGACCTCGGGATTTTCGGGATGCAGCACGACGACGGTCGCGCCGACGCGGCCGCCCCGCGGCAGGCCGTTGGTGAGCAGCGTCCAGGTCTCGCCGCCGTCCGTGGTCTTGTAGAGACCGCGCTCGCCCGACGGACCGAACAGGCTGCCGATCGCGGCCACGTAGACGATGTTCGGGTCGCTTGGGTGCGGCTGGATCTCGGAGATCTGCCGGGTCTCCCTGAGGCCCATGTGTGTGAAGGTCTCGCCGCCGTCGGTCGACTTGTAGATCCCGTCGCCCCAGCCGACGCTGTTGCGGTTGGTGGCTTCGCCCGTTCCGACCCAGATCGTCTCCGGGTCGCCCTGGAAGAACGCGACGTCGCCGATCGACTGGCTGCCGTAGCTGTCGAAGATGCTGTCGAAGGACACGCCGCCGTTGGTCGACTTGAATACGCCGCCCGATGCCGTGCCGATCAGCACCGTTCGGTAGTCCGTGTTCAAAGCGTCGATCGCGGCGATTCGGCCCATCATGTTCGCGGGGCCGATGTTGCGCCACTCGAAGGCCGGCTCGCTCGTGGGTGTTTCGTCGTCGTCAGCCTCCTGCGCCAGGACTGGAAGCGCAATGAAGAGGCCCAGGATCAGGGTGAGAGCGCGAGACATGGTTTCCTCCAGTGGGGCAATGGCGGGGTTGTTATGATTCGAAGGGCGCCACTGCGGCCAATGAATGTAACAAAGAATGCATCGCGTCGGGGCAGGGCGTACTGCCGTAGCCGGAATTTTGCGATGCGATCGCCGCCATGACTCAGGACACTAGCGCCACCCCGCCACGCGGCGCAGCTCGCGCAGCATGTTTCTCAGCTCCAGGATCACGCCCAGCATGAGCGTCGTGTTGCGCGTCGATATCCCGCCCGAGTACAGGTCGGCCAGGACCCGGCCGGTCAGCGTATCGAGCTCGCTGGAGATACCGTCCAGAGGCGCTTTGCGCGGGGCATCTTCGGGCAGCGCCTCACCGGACAGAGCGGAACAACTGTCCCCGAACAGCTCACGCAGTGTCGCGAGGCTATCGGCCACGCCGTCGGTCGGCGGGCTGTGCTCGTTGAGTACGTGCTCGCCGGCCAGCTCGACGAGCGCGCGCGAGGCCTGCAGCATGTCCCGCTCCGAGGCGAGCACGCCGAGCTGACTCATGAGCCAGGGCTCGACCTCGGGCTTGACCTGGTTCAGCCGGCGAACGAATTCGTTCTCGATGTCACGGGTACTGTCGAAATCGTCCTGCACCAGCGCGCGCAGGCGCTTCACTTTCCTGTGTTTGCGCCTGATCAGCACGTTGAGCGCGGCGTCGACGACCTCTGCGTTTTTTTTGAGCGATTGCGACAGGTGCTGGTGCAGAGCAAGCGATTCGCGGTCCATGCGGTCCGGGCTCGTCAGGCGCATGACCGCCTCCATCCTCGTGCGCCGCTCGTGGTAGCGGAAACTGTGGAACAGCGCGAAGGCCGCGAGCACCACGAGGACGGCAATCGCGACGCCACCGAACAGCTTGATTAGCACCGCGAACGTCGCGCCCATGGCGAAGGCGCCCAGGGCCGTGACGAACCAGCCGCCAATCACGCTGAAGACGCCGGCCAGGCGATAGACGGCCGAGTCGCGCCCCCACGCGCGGTCTGCCAGCGACGTGCCCATTGCCACCATGAAACTTACGAACGTCGTCGACAGCGGCAGCTTCAGCGACGTGGCGAACACGATCAGTATGCTCGCGACCGTCAGGTTGACCGAGGCGCGCAGCATATCGAAGGCGGGCCGGTCGAGCTGCAGCGCGTGATCACGCTCCTGCTCGAAGCGCGAGGCCAGCTCGGCGCGCCATTGCCTGGGCACGGCCTGCATGGCCGCCTCGCCCGTCGCCAGAAACGTGCGCACGATGCCGCGCGACACGGGGCCGGGCTTGAAGCGTTCGATGCCCTCGTCCTGGCGGCCGAGGTTCACCTCGGTCTGCGTGACCGAGCGCGCCTTGGACGACAGCCACAGCGTGGTCACCATGATGGCGCCCGCGCCGAGCAGGATCAGCGTGTTGCCCTTGACGGGTCCGCTCAGCGCCTCCATGGTCATCTGCCCCGGCGCGAGGCCGCTGCCCGACCACTCGCTGAAGGCCGCGAGACCCGCGAGCGGCACGCCGATGAAGTTGACGAGATCGTTGCTCGCGAACGCGAGTGCAAGCGAGAAGGTCCCGCCGAGCACGACCATTGCGAGAACGTCGACGCGCAGCGCATTGAGGATCGTCATGATGACGGTCCAGACCGCGAGCGCGCCGAGCATGATCCAGCCGGCATTCGACAGGATGTACTCGAGATCGGAGGGCGAGACGAGGCCTGTGCCCTTCAGGCCCTTGACGATCAGAAAGTAGCTGATGACCGTGAAGGCGACGGCACTCCAGCCGATCCGGATCGCGGTCGTGTGATTGCGTTTCTGGAACGTGAACAGCATGCGCGAGAAGAACTGCACGATCGTGCCGGCGACGAAGGCAAACGTGATCGACAGTACGATACCGCCGATGATGATCAGCGCCCGGTCGGCCTTGACGTAGTCGATCAGGCTCGCGGCGTCCGGATCGTTCAGGATGATCAGGACCGCGACCGCCGTCGCCGCGCCGAGCAGTTCGAAGACGATCGAGACCGTTGTCGAGGTCGGCAGTGCGAAGGTGTTGAACAGGTCGAGCAGCAGCACGTCGGCAAGCATGACGGCCAGGAAGATCACCATGACGTCGGCGAACACGAAGAGGTCCGGGTTGAAGATGCCGCTGCGCGCGACTTCCATGATGCCCGACGAGAACAGCGAGCCTGCGAGCACGCCGCCGCCCGCCACGAGCAGGATCACGCGCCGGCTCGCGACGCGGCTGCCTATCGCCGAGTTCAGGAAGTTGACGGCATCGTTGCTGACACCCACGGACAGGTCGAGGATGGCGAGCAAAAAAAGCAGGCCCACGATCAGCTCGTAGTAGCCCATGACGTCTTATCCGAATACAAAATCCGGAACAGACTATTACCGGCTTGTTACTGGAATAAGTCAGGCGCTCGGCGGCCTCGCCGGGCACCGCATCAGTTAAGGCCGCGCAGCCAATGCAGCATGATCTCGGCCGCCCCGGCCCAGGCCGGCGTCCCGCCCTCGCGGGGATAGGCAGCGACGATATCGTCGTATCGATTGTCGCTATGTCCGATGTTCGCGCGCTCGACGAAAGTCGCCGTACCCGGCCGCAGTCGATTGACCGTCTCGACGATCAGCGCGTGGCCGTGCCGTGTCTCGAACTGGTCGAAGGCATTGAAGATCACGAGCACGGGGGCGTCGAGATTCGCCCATGCGTCGAGAAAGTTGTGCGTCGCGGCCTGCTGGTGCCAGGCGTACGGCCGCCCGTAGTGGTCGGAATCGCCCAAACCCAGCGTGTCGTTCCGAACGCGCGCCATGTCGGGGCTGTCCTCCGCGACGTCGTCGGGGTGGCGGCCTTCGACGAGGTACTCGTAGTTGAACCGGGCCCGCGCCAGGAACTGCTCGTGAATCTCGGCAGGGGCGACCTGCTCGGGCCGCCGCTCGAGATAGATGCGATCGAAATTGAGCATGCGCTCGTAGTACGTCACGGCGCCGCCGCCCTGGACCATGATGCCCGCGATGTCGATGCCCGCATCCTGCAGCGATACCGCGACCAGCGGGGCCGTAGTCGAGCCCAGGCTGGAGCCGTAGACGTACACACGGCTGGCGTCGATTCGCCGGTCGTCCAGCAGCTCGGTGAAGGCCTCGACGTAGTGCGCGAGCTCCGTGTCGTAGTCGAGATTCGCGCAGTCCGGCCCCGTGCCGTCGAGTGCCGAGCGTTCGACGAGCACCAGCGCGAGGCCCGAGTCGCGTGCGAGCGCCGCGAGGAGCTCGCGTGAATTCGAGCCCTCGCGGTAGGCGAGCGAGCCGCAGGAGACCCATTGCATAAACAGGAGTGGGTGGCGCGGCGTCGCGTCACGCTCGGGCAGCGTAATCGTCGCCTGAAGACGTGAGCCGTCGCTGACTTCGATAATCCGGTCGAAGCTGTCCGCGCCGGGATAGGCCAGGGCCGAGGCGGCGGTGAACAGGGAAACGGCGGCGAGGCAGAGCAACGGGCGCATGGCGGGACTCCGGCAGGGTGAAATGGCCGCACAGCCTAGCTCGACCTACCGACCCGATCTTGCCGATTCCTTGAAGAATTCTTGCCGAATTGCGAAATCGTCGCGTCAGGCGCGCGATTCGCGCGAGTGCGGCGCGCCGCTCCCGGCGTTCCGGCGAAACGCCGTCGGCGTCATCCCGACACGCGCCTTGAACGCCCGGTTGAAGGCCCCGATCGAGCCGTAGCCGACTTTCATTGCAATCGCCAGCACGGGCTGCCGGGCCTGCTCGGGACACGCCAGCTCTTCGCAGGCCTCGCGGATGCGCCGGGCGTTGAGGAAGTCGTTGAAGTTGCGGTAGCCCATGCCGCGATTGATGACCCGCCGGAGCACGTGCTCGCCCGTGCCCAGGTGCCGGGCGAGTCCGCCGATCGTCAGGCCCTCCTCGAGGAAGACACCGTCCACTTCGAGGGCTTGCTCGAGCCGTTTCAGGACGGCCGCCTCGTTGCGATTGAGCACCACCGCGGGCCTGGCGACGGCCGGATCGAGCCAGCTCTGCGCCCGCGCCTGGATGAGCGTCCAGCCGGCCGCGAGGAAACACAGCGTCGTGACCGCCATGTTGCCGAGCCTCGCGGGCAACGGCGTCGAGATGTCCAGCAGCAGGTTGCCGGTCTGGACACCGAGCGTCGCTGCGAGGTAGGCCCCCGTCGCGGCGATGAAACCCACGCGCAGGCGCCGGCGCCGCTCGACGAGGTCCGGGCCGAGTCCGTGCCAGGCTTCATAGACGCCGAGCAGCACGAGCACGAGCAAACCGCCCTCGACGCCGAACCCTGCCGCGGACTCCCAGAAGCCCGCCGACCCCGAGCGAAACGCGGGCAGGAATACGGTTTGCTGCCAGGTCCCGGCCGCGGCCACCGTGGCGACGACAGCCAGGTGGCGGACTCCAATCTTGTGGCCGTCATTGAACAGCGCGCATGACAGGAGCCAGAACCAGGCTGCCTTGGTGACACACAGGGCCGTCAACAGGTAGCCGGCCGGACCCAGCAGCTCGCGCGCGCCGCTAACGGAGGTCACGAAGAAGGCCGCGATGGCCAGGCAGAACATCGCCGCCGGCACGGCGGCAGGCTTCTGTCGACCCGTCCCTAGCAGCAACAGCGCCAGCAACACTGCCGACATGACGGTGGCGGTTCGAAAAACGATCTCGAGCGTTGATGCCATAGGCGTCAATCCTGTCCACTAGCGTATCTTGTTGGAACCGCGCCCGTGGCGGCAGGTTCCGCCACATCGGGTAGGTGAGCTTCTGCCGGTGTTGATCGATACCAAGAAATGTAGTAACGTACCTACATTATTTTGATCGGTACCTAAGACATGCCTATTACCACGTTTACCAGTCGAGATTTCAATCAGGACGTTAGCAAGGCAAAGCGAGCCACCAAGAAGGGCCCGGTCTTTATAACGGATCGCGGCCGCCCGGCACACGTGCTCTTGAGCGTTGAAGACTACGAGGCCTTCACGCGTCAACAAGCCAGCATCGCCGATCTGTTGGCGATGCCGGATGCGGCCGATATCGAGTTTGATCCCCAGCCTTATAGAGGAAAGCTGTTTGACACTGCGGATTTGTCCTGAGTGTTCTTGCTGGATACCAACGTCGTCTCGGAGCTTCGTAAAGCCGCATCCGCGAAATGCGACGCAAACGTCAAAACCTGGGCAGACACGACGTCTGCGACAGCCCACTACCTGTCGGCTATTTCCGTTCTCGAAATTGAGATAGGCATCCTCTCACTTAGCCGGAGAGATGCCAGTCAAGGTGCTGTTCTGAGAGCCTGGATGGATCGGCACGTACTACCGGCATTCGATGACCGCGTCATTCCGGTCGATACCGCCGTTGCGCAGCGTTGCGCCAAGTTGCATGTACCAGACCCAAAATCGGATCGCGATGCGCTGATTGCGGCCACCGCGCTGGTTCATGGGCTAACCGTAGTCACCCGGAATACTGATGACTTCGCAGCCACAGGCGTTGAGGTAGTCAACCCATGGAATCCATGACTTTCGTTGCGGCGACGAATAGTGGGTTCGGTACTGATATCGTTAGCGACTGCCAGTGGTCGTTAATCCGAATTGAGTGGAATCCTTTCCAGTCGCCATTCGCGCTTTCCAATCGATTACCCGGACGTACTCTCCGGTCCCTAAACTCCGCAGCGTCACGATACTAGGCATTCGCAGCAAACCGGATCTTGTGCACATTCGAGAGGTTCGCGGATTTCTTCGCCTGCCAAAGATCGTAGTTGTCCTGCATGGCCAGCCAACTCTCAGGAGAGCGCCCAAGTGCCTTTGACAGGCGCAATGCCATCTCCGGACTAACCGCGCTGCGTTCAGCGACGACACGCGCCAAAGTGGAAGCAGCTACGCCCAGATTTTCAGCCAGTGACCTGATACTGATACCAAACGGCTCGAGGTAGGTATCCCGGATAAACTCGCCCGGGTGCGGGGGATTATGCATAGCCATCAATGGTAGTCCTCGTAGTCCAACACGTACGCGTTGCCATCTTTGAATTCAAAAGTCAGCCTCCAGTTCCCGCTGACCCAAATCGACCAGCGGTTCCTGGCCCGCCCTTTGAGCGGATGCAATCGGTAACCCGGTACATCCATATCATCAATCGCTCGGGCAGTATCCAGGGCCGCCAACTGCAGACGAAGTCGAGCTGCGTGTTTGGCCTGGATGCCGGACTTGTTGCCTGTCTCGTAGTAGCGCTTCAGACCTTTGTGCTTGAACGACTTGATCACCGACACAGTATAGCGTGTTGCGCATCGCGCAACAACGGCTGTAACTCGGCGTCTTATCGAGAAATAAGAAAACCAGCCTCACGAATGAGACCGGCTTGGCGTTTTGGTAGCGGGGCGTAATTATCCGATTTCCGACAGCTGGCCCTCCGGCGCTGAACAGACGATTGTCGAGAGATACAGCTTGCCCATCTATAGGTTTGGCGTCGCAGGCGCGGCCTGTTGCTTACTGAGCGCCGCGAGTTCACGCAAAGAGGACCGTCCCCTACGCGAGCTGTTCAATTACCCTACAATGACAGCCCCGATACGAAGACTTGGAGGCCTTGATGCCAAGCCGCGCGACGTTCGTTTCGATATTTATTCTTGCGACATGTTCACCAGCAAGTGCCTTTACCACTACAGCTGCCGAGCTTCTGTCGATATGCAAAAAGGGCGAAACGGAGAAGATGGTTTGCACGGCATTTATTGTAGGCGTGGTCCACGGCTTTGTAGATGCGAAGGAGCATATCCGCCTGACGACCAAACTAGAGCGCATTCCCGATCTGTTCTGCCCAAGTGAAGGTTGGACTGCCGGTCAGGGGCTTGAGGTTTTTGTCAACTGGGCCGAAAAGAATCCGGACAAACTAGAGTATCAGCCTTCGGCTGTGGTGCTGTGGGCGCATCGAGAAGAGTATCCATGCGAGTGAACTGGGTCGGCACTTGCATGATCTGAATCTAAACCGTTCGCCCAATTTTGGCCAGATAACGGATGCTTAGTTCAATCTAAGAAGCATACAACGTCAAAAGCAGGGCCATGAGCTGCCAAAAATAAGTAACCGTTCCTGCCTTACGGACGGCTAACAGACTGCAAAGGCTTCGTCGACCTGAGCTATTAGCCGAGCGAGTTCTGGTATTCGGTCTGGCAGCTCCAAATACACCGAGGCAAAATCTAGGTGGTCAACAACGGCTTTTTGCTGCCAAGCTTTGTTGGTGTAGCTATGTCCAGCCAACTTGTATGCGGAATCTGGAAACTTGGAGGGATGGTCGATAACCGACGCATCCTCATCTCGCGGGTTAAGACTGAGAGCCGCTTCGGCGGCCCTGAGCGCTGCCGGGGCCCAAGCTACCAGGGCAGCAGCGCGTAGCCATCCGACTGCAGCGTCGTCAGCATGGTCATTGCGGACAGCGCCACCTTTGCCTGCGGCAGGAGCTCGCGCTTCTCGACGCCACCAAAGCTCATCGACTGCCCGCAGACGTAAAACGCGACGCCCGCCGCCTCGAGGCGCTCGACCAGTTCCCGGTTCGGGTTGTCGATCTCGTAGCGCGAGCGATAGGACCTGTCGTCGAGCAGGGTCTTGAGCGCGCTGCCGTGCACGACGACGGCCAGGTCCATGTTGTCGGCTGCCACGCCGTTCCTTGCATGCATGTTCATGAAGCGCGCTACGCTCACGAGCGTGCGGTTCAGCGCGTCAGGTTCGCCCGCGTAGTCGGCCGCATCGAAGGCCGCCTTGTAGACGAAGCCCTCCTCGAGCGGGATATCGCGGTCGTCGATCGGGTAGGTCGGGCCGTAGCCCTCGATGAGCGGACCGAGCCGCGGT
Organism: Woeseiaceae bacterium; assembly: GCA_028280615.1. Classification (GTDB taxonomy): domain Bacteria; phylum Pseudomonadota; class Gammaproteobacteria; order Steroidobacterales; family Woeseiaceae; genus UBA1847. The sequence goes on from JANQLK010000031.1 coordinate 84,146, forward strand.
TCATCCGCGGCGCCGTCGGCCATCGCGGGCAACGCGTACAGGAGGATAGGCAACAGCAACAGGCGGACGATGGACGGCATTGCAGTGACTCGGTTCGCGGCGGATGGCGCGAGTATAGCCCGGCCGGCCCTGGCCCGGATCCGGGCTAACGCGCGCCGACGGCCTCGATGATGTCGACCGACTGGCCCGCCGACAGCCGTTCAGCACCGCGCACGATGATCTGTTCGCCGGCCTCGATGCCGCCCGCGATACCGACCCAAAGCCCGACGATCGCGTTGATTTCGACCGTGACCTGCTGGGCGGCGCCGTCGACGACCTTGTATACGAAAGTCTGGCGGCCACGTTCGACGAGCGCGTCGCGCGGCACCGCGACCGTGGACACGGGCGAGTCGCCCGGCAGGCTCACCTGCACGGGCGTGCCCACGAGCCACGCACCGTCCTCGACGATGAGCCGCACCTCGACCATGCGCGACACCGCGTCACCCACCGGCACGACCGTGCGCACCTCGTGCTCGCGGACGATGCCGCCGTTTCTGACCAGCACGTTCATGCCGGGCCGGATGTAGCGCGTCAGCGCAATCGACGCCGGTAGCGCCACTTCGATGCGATGGGTATCGACCAGGCGCAGCACGTCCTCGCCGACGCTCACGAACTCGCCGACCGATGCCAGCCGTTCGGTGACGTGGCCCGCGAAGGCCGCGCGAATCGTCGTCCGCTTGAGGTCCGCGCGGGCCCGGTCGAGCGCCGCCTCCGCGTCGCTCAGCGCATGCTGTGCCTGGTTCCGCTGCGCGGCGGCTTCGTCGAGCAGCGTCTTCGAGACGCTGTTGTTCACCGCCAGTTCCTCGTTGCGTTCGAGCTGGCGCTGGCGGTAGGCGTAGTCGGCTTCGAGCCTCGCGACGTTCGCCTCGGCGCGCCGCACCTGGATTCGGATCAGCTCGGGGTCGATGCGGGCAATCACTTCGCCGGCTTCGACGTCGGCACCGACCTCTGCGAGCCAGGTCAGTACGCCCTCGACCTCGCTCGCGATACGCGAGTCGTTGAGACTCACGACCGTGCCGGAGACGTCGACCATCGGCGCCATCTCGCGCAGCTCCGCGGCCGCGACTTCGACGCGCGCGGGCGGCATCTGGAAACCGCCGTCCTGGGCCGAGACGTTCGTAACGCTCGTGGACAGGCACACGACAAGCGCCGCCAGCGCGACGCCGGACAGGCGCCTCTTAAGGTCGGGTAGCACGGGATACATCTCCATCAGGGAACTAATCCGCGGTCAAAGCGCCCGCGGGAACCCCCGCCTCGCGAACCCTGGCCGTCAGTTGCAGCAGGCTCGGCAGCAGGAACAGCGTGAACAGTGTCGACACGGCCATTCCGCCGACGATTGCCGCGGCCATACCGCGATAAATCTCGCTGCCGGCACCGGGCACGATCAACAGCGGCAGCATGCCGAACAGGCTCGTGAGCGTGCTCATGAAGATCGGCCGCAGCCGGTAGCGGAGGGCCTGGCGGACGGCCTCCTGGCGGTCGAGACCGGTCGCCTCCGCCGCGCGTGTCTGCGCGACCAGCAGGATCGCGTTGTTGACGACGAGTCCCAACAGGATGATGAAGCCGATCATGCCGAGCAGGTCGAGCGGCTGGAAGTTGATCATGTTGACGACCGAGATCGCGAACACGCCGCCGACGGCCGCGAGCGGTATCGAAATGACGACGAGCACGGCGTCCTTAAGGGATCGGAACAGCCCGGCCATGATCAGCACGAGCAGTCCGATCGCCGTTAAGAAATTGGCGCCGAGCGTGCCGATCGCGCGCTCCAGGTCCTGCACACTGCCGGCATACTGGATCGTGCCGTCCGGGGGCATGAGCTCCTCGAGCTCCGGTCCGATATTGGTTTCGAGTTCGTTGATCAACGCTTCGAGCGACATGCCATCCGGCGGGTTGACGATCACGCTGTACACACGGGATCGGTTGACGCGCACGATCTGGGCCGGTGACGGGGCGACCGAGATGGACGCAAGTTCGCCGAGCGGCACGAGGCCGCCGGCCGGTGTCGCGACGGGCAGCGCGGCCATCTCTTCCGGCGTCTCGAAGCGCGTTGTCTTCAGGTAGATGTCCACTCGCTCGCGGCCCGTGAAGTACTCACCGAGCCACACGCCCTGGCCGAGTTCCATGATGATGCGGGTCAGGTCCTGCCGCGTCCAGCCGACCTCGGCGAGCCGCACGTCGTCGGGGACGAATCGGAGTTCGTTGGCCTCGGCGAACGGGTCGGGGTTCGGCTGCGCCGACGAACCGGGCATCTTCTGCGGGATGATCTGCATGGCCCGCGCGACGACGGGCTTGAGCGCTTCGACGTCGGTTGACGCGAGCCGCATCTCGACCGAGTTCGAGCTCTCGAAGCCACCAAACAGGCTGCGTCTCAGCGTGAAGCCGAACATGTCCGGCACGCCGGACACGATCTCGCTCTGGACGGTTGCCTGGAACTCGTCGAGGTTGACGCCCTCGGCCGGGTTGATCGCCAGCCAGCCGCCGGCACCGCCCGGGAACGACCACAGGAAATAGTCGCGGACGGCCGGCTCCTTCTCGCCGCTCAGGTGCGGCTCGAGGCGGTCGATGAACAGCTGTGCGATTTCGCGGTCGGCGGTCTCGACGTTGGTGCCGGGCGGGAAGAACAGGAAGGAATCGACGGTGTCGCGCTTCACGGGCGGCAGGTAGTTGCTCTCGGGCCAGAGGAGCAACGTGAACAGCACCGAACCCGCCATGAGTCCGCCGATCCACGCAAGCCGCCGGGCCTGCGTGCCGGTCAGCGCAACGATCTTGTCGGCCATGCGGTCCCACCGCGTGGCATCGCTCGGTTTCGGCGGCAGGTTCTTGAGCCAGTAGCGTGAGGCCGTCGGCAGGATCGTGATGGCGACGAGCAGCGACGCCGAGACGCCGATGGCGATCGTGAGCGCGAGATCGGCGAACATCTGGCCTTCGGCATCCTTCAGAAACATGATCGGAATGAAGATCGCGACGGTCGTTGCCGTCGATGCGAGCAGCGCACCCCAGACCTGCGCCGATCCCGAATCGCTGGCGTCCGCGGCCGACTCGCCTTTCTCCCTGAGCCGCACGATGTTCTCGAGCACGACGATCGCCGCGTCGAGCACCATGCCCGTGGCGAAGGCGAGACCCGCGAGCGAGATGACGTTGAGCGAGCGGCCCGCAAGCGACAGCACGACGAAGGTCGTCAGCAGCGATATCGGGATGGCCAGCGCGATGATCAGCGTGGCTCGCCACTGCCTCAGGAACAGCCACAGCACGCCGACGGCAAGCAGGATGCCCGCGCCCAGGTTGCCGGTCAGCAGGTTGATGGAGCGCTTGATGTACACCGACGGGTCGAAGCTGTAGGCGGCGAGCAGCCCTCGATCGGCGAAGTCCGTCGCGTTGAGCTCGTCCATGCGTTTCTTGACGCCCTCCAGCGCCTCGAGGACGTTGGCGTCGTTGGTCTTGTTGATCGAGAAGCGCGCCGCCGGCTTGCCGTTGTGATAGATGAATCCCTCGCGCTTGGGTGGGCCGTAGTCGACCGTCGCGACGTCGCCGAGCTTGATCGGCAATCCGCCGCGCCACTCCAGGATCAGGTTTTGGAGCTCGTCGACGTCGTAGCGGCCCTCGATACGCAGCGTGTAGCTGCGCCGGCCGACGTCGACGACGCCCGACGAGATATTCGCCGAGCGGCCGATGCGGTCGGCCGCGCGCGCGATGTCGATGCCGAGCTCGGCCGCCTTGTAGGGATCGATGATGATCTGCAGCTGGTCGCTGGCGTTGCCGCTGGCGTCGAACATGCTGACGCGTGAGACGCCGTACAGACTCGCGATCTCGGGCCGGATGACTTCCCTGAGGTAGCGCTTGTTCTGGATCAGCGCAGCCTCGTCGCCGTCGAGCTGCTCGATGAAGTATTCGATGAGCTGGTCGTTGGCATCGCCCCATTCGCCCAGGCTGACGTTGGGCCGGTCGGCGTTGCCGGGCAGCGGCCTGAGCCGGTTCAGGCGGCTGATGATGTCGATCAGCGCGCGCGTCATGTCGGTCTCGAGCGCAAACTCGAGCTGGATCCACGAGAAGTTCGGCATGTTGTACGCGAACATGTCGGTCATGTTCGGCGTGCCCTGCAGCACCTCTTCGATGGGTACCGTGATCTCGGATTCGATCTCGCGCGGGCTTGCGCCCGGCCACGCGGCGCTGACCGTGACGACCGGTTTCTCGATCTGGGGCAGGAGCTGCGCCGGAATCCGGAATATCGAGAGTATGCCGAGCAGGACGACGACGGCCGCCACAATCGCAACGGCCGCAGGATTGGCAAGACTCGCACGTGTCAGCCGCATGGGACCCCCCTCGACCCGGTTATTCCTGGATTCGGTCTTAACGCCGCGAATGGACTTGGACCGCCGCGGCGCGCATTCGTTGCACTCGAATGCGCCGCCGTCATGGCCGTGAATTCGGGTCTAACGTCCTAAGGATACTAGGAGATGCGGCCCTCTGCTGAGCGGACGGGGGCTTTCGTCGACCGCAGCGTCACGGGTCAGAGCGGCCCGCCCACCTCAGGCCGCTACTCTGACGGTCGCACGGGGATCTCATCCGGAGGCTCCGGCGTGGCAGCTTCCCTGGGTTGGCCTTCGCCGAGGTCCTCCGCGTTCGGGTGGCGCGCGACCGCAAGCCGCGCGATGCGCCGCGCGAGCGTATTGATGCGCCTGAAGATACTGATGATCTCGGTCTCAATCTCGAACGTCTCCATTCGATTCGGCTCCTCGGCGACGAGCCGGGCGACGATCAGCGCGGTCGCCTCGTCGGCGAGGGCCACGACGGTCTTCTTGCTCTCGAAGACGTCGATGGCGTCACCGGGATCGCCGCTCTCGAGTGCGACGAGGGCCTGCCGGTAGGAACGGCAGACCTCCTCGGCCAGCGCCTCGAGCGCCTCGGCCGTCGACGGGCTTACGACGAGTCGCTTGCGAAACCGCTTCCCGGCGACGGCAAGCAGATCCTTCTCGATGACGTCGCCGATGTTCTCCAGGTAGTTGGCGATACCGACGAAGTCGTTCAGATACTGCGGCTGCGGGGTGATCAGTCCTTTCTGGGAGAGCCGCCCGAGATAACCGATGATCGCTTCGTACAGCCGGTCGACCTTGTCGTCGGCTCTGGCAAGCGCTTCAACGTCCCGTTCGGATCCGCGCATGGCCGTATCCAGCGACCCCTCGACCATCGAACCGACGTATCCGCCCAGGCGAACGAGCTCGCGGCGGGTCTGGTCGAGCGCCATCGCCGGCTGCTCGAGGAACAGGTCGTCGAGGTACTTCGGCTGTATGCCCTCAGGCGGCGGCGGAGCCGGAACGAGCCGCGTGACCAGCTTCGCGAGCGGGCCCGTAAACCAGATGAACAGCACGAGGTTCGCGATGTTGAAAATCGTATGTGCGTTCGCGATTTGCCGCGGCGTGTCCGCGGCGGCGCGCACAAGCGCGCTGGCATCCGCCGTTACCGGCGACACCGCGCGGACGAGGTCGGCAAACTGCGGTATGAAAAACACCCAGGCCAGCACGCCTGCAACGTTGAAGATCACGTGTGCCCAGGCGGCCTGCAGCGCCTCGCGGGGCCGCCCGAACGACGACAGCATCGCCGTGACGCAGGTGCCGATGTTGGCGCCGAAGATCAGCCCGATCCCGGTCTCGAGCGAAATGAGCCCCTGGCTCGCGAGCACGATCACGATGCCCGTGGTCGCCGACGAACTCTGCACGACAGCCGTGAACAGCGCACCGACGCCGATCGACAGGAGCGGATTGCGCATGTTCCGCATCAGCTCGATGAACGGCGGCCAGTCGCGAACCGGGCCCGTCGCGATGCTCATGAGTTCCATGCCGAAGAAGATGAGGCCGAGGCCCATCAGCGCCATGCCCCATTGCCGGACACGTTCGCGGCGCGCCAGGACCTCGGTAAAAAAGCCGGCGGCGATCATGAGCAGGCCATACTTGTAGACCTGGAACGCGATGATCTGCGCCGTGACGGTAGTGCCGACGTTGGCGCCCAGAATGACGCCGACGGACTGGCTGAGCGTCAGGAGATTGGCCGAGATGAAGCCGACGATCAGGACCGTCGTGACCGACGATGACTGGACGACGGCCGTGATAGCGGCGCCGGCGATGGCGGCCGTGAAGCGATTGGTGGTCAGGCGCGCGAGCAGCGCCTTCATGCCGCCGCCCGCGACGGTTTTCAGAGCCTCCGTCATGCGGCGCATGCCATACAGGAACAGCGCCAGCCCGCCGCCGAGCTGGGTAACGATGACACCGATGTCGAGTTCGCTGGTCACACTGGCATTTGACGACGTCTCGGCCGCCAGCGACGGTCGGCCTTGTCTCCCGAAACACGCGCGTTGCATGTTTCCGAAACGTTACCTCAAAAAGACGGTAGCAAATGACGCAGGCAGTTTACGTACGCAAAAACCTGTACAGGCCTGCTCGGGAGGCAAGCGGGCTAGCCCGCATCCGTCACCGATTCGCGGGATGATCGCACAGGATTTTGTTCGCACAGGGTTTTTTCCGAAGGCGCGTAATACTTACCGTATTGCCAACTGAGGAAAAAACCCTGTGCGGACAAAAGACAAGCGAGGGCCCGTGCAATCGGTGACGGATGCGGGCTAGAAGACGAGGCCGGCCCCATCCATGGCTGCCGGCCTCTTTATCGTGGTGCGTTGATCAGAACTGCGGCAGGAAGACGCTGTCGATCAGGTAGACGATGCCGTTCGTCGTGCGGACCGGCTGGCAGGAAACCAGGTTCGACTGGTTGATTTCCGTGCCCTCGCGGTCGCGGCTCACGAACAGCGACTGTCCCTGAACCGTGTCGATCTCTGAGATACGCGTGTTGAACACGCGTCGCGGGTCGGTCTTGGAGCCCGAACCGGCGGCGACGTGGTAGGTCAGCACCGCCTGCAGGCCGACGAGGTTGCCCTCTTCATCGGTCACGCCGAGCAGGCCGTTCAGGACGCTTTCGGGGATCGCTGCGAAGGCCGTGTTGATCGGTGCATAGACCGTGAAGTCCGCGTGGGGGTCGTTCAGGACGTCGACGAGGCCGGCGGCGACGACGGCGTTGGCCAGTTCGCTCAGGTCCGGCGTCGCCAGCGCCGCGTCGACGATCGTGCCGTCGAAATGTGCGGCCGGTGTGAATGCGCATCTGAAGTAGTCGCGAATCTGCGAGCGGCGATCGCGCCAGTCTTCGAAGTCATCGTCGGCGAACGCGGGGGCCGCGAAGGCGGCCAGCGATGTGAATGCGAGAGCGGTGAATATCGTTTTTTTCATAGTCTCTAACTCCTTGAAGGCTGTTGGGAGGTCCATCCGGGTAGAGACGAGATCATGAATCGGCCGTATTCTCGGGCGGTGACAACGCTGTAACGCGATGTAACAAAATGCTTCGCTGGTCCGGCCGTCCGCCTACTCGGCCAGCACCGCGTCCAGTACGGCGGGATCGCGCCAGCGTGAGCCCAGGAGCCTTCGCAGGTAGACGATCGCGATCGCGACGACCATCACGCCGAAGGCGACCCATGAGACCTTCGGCCCGAAGTCGAAAACCTTGATGATCAGGAACTGCGCCACGAGCATCGCCCAGTGCAGGGATACCGATGCGATCATGATCCAGCGCGTGTCGCCGGCGCCGCGCAGGATGCCGCCCGAGACGATGATGACGGCGTCGGCCATGACGTAGCAGGACAGGCCGATCATCATGAACGCCGCAATCTCGCGGATCGCGGCGAAGTCGCCCTCGGGAGGTGCGAACACGTCGACGAGCGCATGCCTGAACACGCTGTAGACGATCGCCAGCGTCGCCGAGTACAGGAGCGCGACGCCGAATGCCGCCGTCATGACCTCGTTGGTTCGGGCCATGTCGCGCGCACCGACGAAGCGGCCGATCAGGCTGATTACGCCGACATTGAGGCCGATCATCGGCACGAACGAGAGAATGTCCCAGTTGAAGACGATGGCCGCGGCCGCGGATTCGGCGATGCCGTACGACTGGAACATCAGCAGGAACAGGTTGAACGCGGCCACGTTGAGGAACATCTCGAGTCCGGACGGAAAGCCCAGTCGCCAGTAGCGGCGCAGGATGCCCGTGTCGACGACGAAGGAACGCGCAACACCGAAAGTCGCGCGGTGCTCCTTCGCAAGGTAGAACGCAACGAAAAGCGCGAGCGCCATGACCGTGGCGGCGACGGTCGACCAGCCGGCGCCGACGATGCCGAGCGCCGGAAAGCCGAACTTGCCGAATACCATCGCATAGCTCAGCGGCACGTTGACGATGAGCCCGAATACGTCACAGATCATGACGACGTAGGTGCGGCCGATGCCCGCAAAGTACGACGAAAAGCAGACCTTGCTGAGCGTCGCGAGGACACCCGACATCAGGATCAGGTAGTACGTCCGGGACAGCCCGGTCTGTTCCGGGGCATGTCCCATCGTGTCGAAAATACCGGACACGAGAAACGCGATCAGCGTCAGAAACGGAATGCTCATGGCCGTCATGAGCAGCCCCTGGGTAACCACCTTAGGACACTTGCCCGGCTCGCCGGCGCCCAGGTACTGGGCAGCCATCGCGTTGCCGTATGCCAGGAGGCCCGAGAAGAAGCAGAACGAAAAGAACGACGCGACGCCACCGCCAAGCGCCGCCGCCATGTGCACGGGATCGATCTGCGACATGAAGTAGCGGTCGGTGAATATCATGACCGCGAACGTGCCCTGCGACACGACCATCGGCAGGGCGAGCTTCAAGAGCTCGACCGTCGCGGCGCGGCTGAAGTGCTTCAAGGGCGACATGGCAAGGTACGCGGGGGCTAGAGGTCAGTCACGCAAGAGGTAAGTCCCCACGTCGTCGCCGCCGATCTCCCACTGCGAGGAGTCGCGGCGCCGGTTCGGGCCGAACGAATACACGAAGGCGACGGCGCGTCCGCCCGTGCACTTGTGCCGGATCCAGTACGGTGAATTCCACGGATCCAGAAGATAGTCCGCCCGGCTCGCATCGCCGCCGGTACGAACGCGTTCCGCAAACGCGCCCTCGACGAGATAGGGCTGATTGTACTCGCGCATGAACGTGTACAGACGCTTGTGGATGCCGCAGCGCGTCGCAACGCGCGGACCGCTGAAGTCGGCGGCGAGTGCCTGCGTCTCGGCCTCGGCGGCCGCGGTCCTCGTCGCATCCGAACCGTGCGCCAGCGTCAGCACGCCGAGCGTGGCGACGGCGGCGGCGACGGAAGCCATGGTCCGAATGGCGGCATTCGGCGTGCTTTCGGCCTCGCTGCCCGATAGCGCGGCCACGCCGGCGCCGAGGAACGCGGCGCCCGTGGCCGCCTCGACCCACTCGCCCGTGAACCGCGCCGGGTACCAGGCATAGACCACGGCGATCACGAAGAAACCGGGCGCGAGCCAGGCCGGCGGCGGCACGATTCGCCACGCGGCAAGCCGCGCCGCCAGCGCCGGAAGCGTCGCGAGAAGTCCGAGCACGACGCCGTAGCCGATCAGCACAACGTGCATTCCGAGCATGCGGAGGTCCGTGTCCACGACGTTGTGCAGGTTGAATTCCTGCTGGAAGTTCTTTTCGAGGAAGTAGTCGGGCGGCTGGTAGCCTACCAGGCGCTGACCCCAGGAAATCTCCTCGAGCGCGACGAACGAGCAGAACATCCCGAGGCCGACGGCGAACCACGGCAGCCCGCCGCGCCGCCGGCGGTCGCCGGCGGCGTACTGGAAAAAGCTGTAGGCGGCCGCCACGAACAACCAGAACGTCAGCCATTCGAGCAGCCGGTCCTCCTGCGCCAACGCGTAGTAAAGGTCGCCGTCGGTTACGTAGGCCGCCGCGCCGATCGCGAAGATCGCGAGGACTGTGAGGTTCGCAGTGATCGCTGCCCGCATGTGGCGACCTTAGCACGGCGGCTCGCCCCTGATGCCGTGCCTCCGGAGCGCGATAGCGCGTAGACTTCCCGTATGTCAACGCACGCCATCTTCGTCGCGCCGTTCTTCATGGAAGCCACGCTCAGGTTTCTCGGCGGCGCCGCCGGGCTTGCCGGCGTCGACCTGACCCTGATCAGCCAGGAGCCGCTCGAGAAGCTGCCGCCCGGTATTCGCGAACGGCTGGCCGGCCACTGGCGGGTCGACAACGCACTCGACCCGGTCCAGCTCGTCGACGCGGCGAAGGCATTGCAGCAGCGCTGCGGCGCGGCGACGCGCATCTTCGGGCCCCTCGAGCAGCTGCAGGTACCGCTTGCCGTCGCCCGCCAGGCGCTGGGCCTCGAGGGCCACGGGCCCGAGGTCGCCAACAACTTCCGCGACAAGTCGCGCATGAAAGACGTCCTGCGCGCGGCCAGTGTCCCCTGTGCGCGGCATGTGCTCGCAGGCGACCGCGAAACGGCGCTCCGCTTCGCGGGCGAGGTCGGATTTCCCGTGGTCGCGAAGCCGCCGGCCGGCGCGGGCGGTAAGAGCACCTGGCGCATCGACAGCGTCGAACAGCTCGCCGAGCTGCTCGAGCGCCACCCGCCCGATCCACGCCAGCCGACCCTGTACGAGGAGTTCGTCACGGGTACCGAACACTCCTTCGACAGCGTGATGTGCGACGGTGAGCTCGTCTGGCACTCGATCTCGCGCTACCTTCCGTCGCCGCTCGAGGTCCTCGAGAACCCCTGGATCCAGTGGGTCGTGATATTGCCCAGGGACATCGGCGGCAAGGAGTACGATCCGATCCGCCAGGCCGGCGAGGCCGGCCTGAAAGCGCTCGGCCTCGTCACAGGCCTGAGCCACATGGAGTGGTTCAGGCTCATGGACGGCCGCATCGCCATCTCCGAAGTCGGGGCCCGGCCGCCCGGCGCGCAGATCACGTCGCTGCTGTCGTACGCGCACGACATCGATTTCTACCGCGCGTGGCCCAAGCTGATGGTGTTCGGCGAGTTTCCCGCGCCGCCCAGGCAGTATGCCGCGGGCGCCGCCTATTTTCGCGGCCAGGGCCGTGGACGCGTGCGGCGTATTCACGGGCTCGACCGAGCCCAGCAGCGCTTCGGCGAGATCGTCATGGAGGCGAAGCTGCCGCAGGAAGGGCAGCCGCCGTCGGACTCCTACGAGGGCGACGGCTACGTCATCGTACGACACCCCGACACGGCGGTCGTCGAGCACGCGCTGACCGAAATCGTCAAGACGGTGCGCGTCGAACTCGCGTGAGCTAGGTTCTGGTCTACAATCCGGCCTCCGACCGAATAGCCCGCCGCCTCGGCCATCGCCAGTCATGACCACGGATACTCCAGTTCGCATCCTGCTCGGCCCGCAGCGGCCGCTCAAGAACGTCGGCGACGCCGTGGCGCGATCCGGCCTGCCCGACGGACCGCTGGCCGTGATCTCGGCGGCATGGCAGGAGGCCGAGGGCTATATCGACGACGTCAGGGAAATCGTCGACCGGCCGCTCGAGGACTTAGACCTGTACCGCCGCGCGGCCGACGTCGAGGCCCGGGATTCCGATCTTGCGACGGCGGCGCGCGAGCGCCAGGAGCGCCTGATCGAGCAGCAGCACATTTATCGCCTGCGCCTCAAGCAGCTCAGCATCGCGGCACGACAGATGCTGCGCGCCAAAGGCGATGCCGACATGATCGCGGCGGAGCAGCGCCATGCCATCGCTCAGCTGCGCGCGCTGGATCGGCACCACCTGCATCGGACGGAGAGAACCTGGAGCCGTTTCAGAGCGAGCTTTCATCCCGACAATCACGAGCTGCTCGCCCGGCAGTCGGCGGAGATCGAGGCGCAGCTGCGCCGCTCGGCCGGCGTGCTGATAACGGGCGGCAACGTCGCAATACTCCTGAATCGGCTGCGCCTGTTCGGCCTCGACCGGATGCTCGAGGAGATCCCGATCATTGCCTGGTCCGCGGGCGCCATGGTGCTCACCGAGCGCATCGTGCTGTTTCACGAGCGCTCCCCGGAAGGGCGGCGCGACGCCGAAGTATTCGGTGCCGGCTGCGGCATTCTGCCCGGCTACGTGTTCCTGCCCGATACGAGGCACCGCCTGCGCGTCCAGGAGCGCACGCGAGTCGGACTCATGTCGCGGCGCTTCTCGCCCGACGTCTGCGTAAGCCTCGACAGCGGCGCGGAACTGCACATTGACGCCGCCGGTCTTCGCTACGCCAACGCCGTTGGCCGGCTCGGCCGCGACGGCCGCCTTCGCGAGCTGGTCGCCGCATGAATCCGGCGCTCGGCAGCCTGTTTCGCGACGGCGACCCGGCGCCTGACGATCTCGACGCGTTTCTCGCCGAGGAGACCTTTCCGCTCGTGAACGGCAGCGACATCACGTTCGTCTACCGTGGCGGAGCCGACGCCGTCTACCTGCGCTGCTGGATCGCGGGCCTCGACACGGCGCAGCCGTTTCAGCTGCAGGGCGAGACCGATCTGTGGGCCGTCACGATCGATCTGCCGAAGGGTTCGAGAATCGAATACAAGTTCGAGGTCGCCCGCGGCGACGATCGCGAGCTGATCCTCGACCCGCACAATCCGCTCAGGGCACACGACCCCTTCGGTGCGAACTCGGTCTGCCAGGCCGCGGGCTACGAGCGGCCGGCCTGGACCGAGCACGACCCGGACGCGCGCGAGGGCCGCCTGGTCGGCGCCAGCATCGAGAGTTCGGCGTTCGGTGCCCGGCGTGACTTCCAGGTCTACGTGCCCGCCCGGTTTCGTGATAGCCGACGCTATCCGCTGTTGATCGTCCACGACGGCGCCGACTACGTGAATTTCGCCGCCCTGAAGACCGTGCTCGACAACCTGATCACGGCGCTCGAGATCCCGCCGCTCATCGTTGCCCTGATCCAGTCGCCCGACCGGCTCGTCGAGTACGGCGCCGACGACCGCCATGCGACGCACCTCGCCGACGAGCTCCTGCCGTTCATGGCGGAACACTACCCGCTGATCGACGACCCGCGATCGCGCGGCATCATGGGTGCGAGCTTCGGCGGCGTCGCGTCGCTGCACGCCGCCTGGCGCAACCCGGGGCTGTTCGATCGGCTGCTTCTGCAGTCGGGCTCGTTCGCCTTCAGCGACATCGGCCGCCACAGCCGCGGCCCGGTCTTCGATCCGGTTGCCGAGTTCATGAACGCGTTCCGCGAGAATCCAGGCTGTCCGGCGAGCAGGATCTACATGAGCTGCGGGATCTATGAGTCACTGATCTACGAAAACCGTTCGCTCGTCCCGCGCCTGCAGGCGCAGGGCATCGACGTGCGGTTCGAGGAAGCCCGCGATGCGCACAACTGGGAGAACTGGCGCGACCGGCTTCGAAACGGCTTGTCGTGGCTGTTCCCGGGGCCGCTGTGGCTCATCTATGAATAGTCAGCGCTTGCGCCTATAGTAAAAGGCGCAGAGACGTAGGGATAACAATAATATGGCGACGAGAACGCGACACATCGGCCTGTCGCTTGGGGCCGATATCTGCTGGCCCATCTGCTACGAGGCCCTGTTCAGGAAGCTGGACCTGAACCTCGACATCGGCGGCGAGACCGTCAACTTCGAGGTCGAGCGCGTTGCAATCGAACCGTTCGACCTTATGCAGCCCGTCAAGTATGACGTGGTCATCGACCGGTTGACGCACTGGTATCACACGTCGCGCGAGTGGATCAAAAAGGCGATCCTGACCGACGACCTGTACGTCTTCAACAATCCCTGGTCGCTGCAGGCGATGGAAAAACACACCTCGTACTGCGCGATGATGCGGCTCGGATTCCCGGTGCCGGACACGTGGCTCATACCACCGAAGTCCTACGTCGAATCGCCGGACCTGCTTTCGACCCTTAGGAAATACGCCAGGCTCTTCGACCTCGGCGAAATCGGCGAGAAGATCGGCTACCCGCTGTTCATGAAGCCCTACGACGGCGGCGCGTGGGTCGGCGTCACGGCGATCCGGGACGGCGAGGCATTGAAGAACGCCTACGACGAAAGCGGCACGCGCCTGATGCATCTGCAGCACGGCGTGAAACCGTTCGATGCGTTCGTTCGCTGCGTGGGCTTAGGCCCGCAGTTCCGCTACGTCAACTACGATCCCGACGCGCCGCTGCACGACCGCTACCGGATGGACAGGGACTTTTTGTCCGAGGCCGACAAGAAGACGCTCGCGCAGATGACGATCGTCATCAACGCGTTTTTCGGCTGGGACTTCAATTCCTGCGAGGCGCTGCGCTCAAACGGGGTCTGGCGGCCGATCGACTTCGCCAACGCCTGCCCGGACTCGCAGGTGACGTCGCTGCACTATCATTTTCCGTGGCTGATTAAGTCGAACATTCGCTGGTCGGCGTTCTGCGCAGCGACCGACCGCTCCATGCACGCCAATCTCAACTGGGGAAACTACTTCGAGATCGCGGGCAGGGACCTGCCGTTCGAGGACAAGCTAGAGCAGTATGCAAAGCTCGCGCACGACTATTTCCAGGTCGACGACTTCGAAGCGTTCTGCGAGAAGCACCTGCCGCATCTCGACGAAGTCGCTCACGAGTTCTTCGGTTCGGACACCGTGCGCGACGCGATTCGGCAGAAAGTCGAAGCGCTGTATCCCGAACATGAGTGGGACGAGTTCACCGAGCTTTTCTGGCAGCGCATCCAGACCTGGCGTTCCGAGAGCGCTGCGTAGCGGCATGAACAAGGAAATTACCCGCTGGTACACGCCGCGCCTCGAGCAGGAGGTCCAGCTCGTTCGCTGGGGCCACTACGGTACGCCCGTGATGCTGTTCCCGACCGCGGGCGGCGATGCCGAGGAGATAGAGCGCTTTCACCTGATCGGCGTGCTCGAGCCGCTGATCAGCGCCGGCCGGATCAAGGTGTACTCGACCGACAGCATCGCCGGGCGGACCTGGTTCGAGGGCGTACACTCGGCGGAATTCTGCTCGCGTGTCCAGAACCTGTTCGACGATTTCATCTACAGAGAGGTGACGCCCGCGATTCGCAGCGACTGCAAGTCCGACGATATCGAGATCATCGCGGCCGGGGCGTCGATCGGCGCGTTCAACAGCGTCGCAACGGTTTGCCGCCACCCGGACGCCTACAGGATGGCAATCGCGATGAGCGGCACGTTCGACCTCTCGAAGTACCTCGAAGGCACGATGAACCAGGATTTCTACTTCTCGTCGCCGCTGCACTACCTGCCGCAGCTCGAGGGCCCGCAGCTCGAAATGCTGCGCACGCGTTTCATCCTGCTGCCGAGCGGCGAGGGCGACTACGAGGACATCGGCGAGTCGTGGCGAATCGCCAACCTGCTCGGCGCCAAGGGCGTGCCGAACCGCGTCGACTCCTGGGGCCCCGAGTACCGCCACGACTGGGTGACGTGGCGGGCGATGCTGCCGAAGTACCTCGACGAGTTCGCTTAAACCTCGGCCTGCGGCCCGATATCGAGCCGCATGTCCACGCGATGCATGCCCGGGCCCCAGCCGTTTTCGGTCGTCCTGACGACGGTCGCGCCGAAGCGTTCGAAGAACGGCGCGGAGCGATGGCTTGCGGCGATCCTGAGGATCGTTGTATCCGACCCGCGGCAATCCTCGACGACGCGCTCGAGCATTCGTGAGCCGATGCCTTGGCCCTGCGTCCCCGGATCGATCAGGATCCAGTTGAGCTCGCGCGTCTGGGCGGCCGCTTGCGACAGGCCGAATGCGCCGACGACGCGGCCCTTTTCCTCGCAGACCCGATAGCCTGCCGCGCCGCCGTCGAGATACGCCAGGTAGTCCACGCGCTCATTGGGGCTGAAAAATTCAGGGGTGTTCGCGTCGAACATCGCGACGCATCGCCTCTGGTCCCGCGGCTCGTAAGGCCTGAAGGCGAGGTCCGTCATGCCGTTCATTGTCGCAGACATCGGATGACCGGAAGGCGGCCCCGCGCAGCCCGGCGTGCGCCGCCGCTACTCCGCATACATCGTCAGATCGGTCCCCACCGCATCGGCCATCGCCAGCGTCTCGTCGAGGTCCGGGTGCCTGAGCATGATGAAGCCGTCCGAGACCAGCGTCTTCATCCAGTCGCGGCGCGGCGTGCCGGGTTTCAGGAGCGTGTTCCAGACGACGTGCTCGCCGAACCGCCGCTGCAGCGCCTCGGTGCCCTCGATGTGCGTGATCCGGCCGATGCCCTTGGCACGCTTGTAAATCGTGGCGACGTTGTACCGGCGTTCGGGATTCGCGTCGAGCGTGCCCCGCGTCACGGCCGAGCCCCAGGCGCGGAACACGTCGAAGTCGCAGGCGTATTTCATCTGGTCGACCTGGTGGGCGCCTGGCGGGCGGCCGCCGATTTCGCCGAACACCACTTCGCCGTCGTCTTTCAGGTACCACTCCATGTGCGTGAACCCGGTCTGGAACTCGAGCGCATCGATGACCTCGAAGCCCATCTTCACGCCGCCCGCGAGTTTCGGGTCGTCGACGTCGCGGAGCGCGATGACCTGCGGACTGATCCATTCGTTGCTGCGGGCGATCAGCGGCCGCGGCCGGTAGGTGGCGATGTTGTAGTAGGCAATTCTGCCGTCGATCGTGATCGTGTCGAACGTGTACTCCTCGCCGTCGACGAACTCCTCGACGCTGACCAGCGGCACGTGCCGAAGCCGGGGCAACACGGCACGCAGCTCGTCGGCATCGTTGACGCGATAGGTGTCCGCCGAGCCCGCGCCGGCAATTGGTTTCAAAATCAGCGGGAAACCGATGGACTCGGCGGCCTCCCAGCAGGCGGCGATCGAGTCGGCCGCGACGTGTCTGGGGGTGCGGATGCCCGCCGCGTCGAGCGCCGATTTCATTGCCTCCTTGTCGCGAAAGCGGTGCGCCTGCTCGATCGACAGGCCCTCGACGCCGAAGTGCCGGCGGAGCTCCGCAGCCAGCATAATGCCGGGCTCCCAGAGGCACTCGATGCGGTCGAGCGCGTGGCCGCGGAGCTTCTCGGTAAGCTCCCCGATGACCCGGGCCGAATCCCACAGCGACGAGACCTGGACGTACTCCGACAGCGATCGCCTGACGAGTTCCGGCAGCCCGGCAGCCGGCGAATCGCCGACGCCGTAGACTCGCGCGCCGCACTCGGCCAGGCCGCGCGTGAACTCGGGCATGTCGGCCGGATAGCCCGGTGATAAGATGAGAACGTTCACCAAGATGCCTCGTTACAAGACGGGAGCAACAATAACAACGTCAGGATAGCACTGGCGGAGTACCGAATCGGATAGTCCTTGGCACAGCAAAAACTCAAGATCTGCCTGTTGAGCTCTGAACTGGCGCCGCTCGCGAAGACGGGCGGTCTCGCCGATGTCTCGTCGGCGCTCGCGACCTACCTGCACGAAGACGGCCACGATGTGCGCGTGCTCATTCCACGTTATTCGCGCATCGACGAGACCGCTTTGAAGATCGAGCCCGTAGCCGAACTCACGGACCTCGAGGTAGCGCTCGGCCAGCGCCGCGTGCGTTACTCGATCGATCGAACGACGATTGCGGGCAGGAGGACGCCCGTGCATCTGCTTCGCTGCCCCGAGTTTTACGCGCGCGACGGGATCTACACGAACGACGAAGACGAGTACCTGCGTTTCGTGCTGCTGTCGATCGCGGGCATCCAGATGTGCCAGCGCCTGAGTTTTGCGCCGCACATCATGAGCTGCCACGACTGGCAGACCGGCCTCGTTCCGCTGTATCTCAAGTCGACGTTTGCCTGGGACAAGCTGTTCGCGAATACGAAGTCGGTGCTCACGATTCACAACATCGGCTATCAGGGCTGGTTCCCGAGCTGGGTGCTGGACAATCTGGCGCTCAAGGGCGCGGAGCATCACCTGCACCAGGACGACCTCAAGCACGGTGTCGTCAATTTCCTGAAGACCGGCGTGCTGTATGCGGACGTGATCTCGACGGTCAGCCCGACTTACGCCCGTGAAATCCAGGGCGACGACTACGGCATGGGCCTGAACGACCTCCTGAGGCAGCGCGGCGGCAGCGTCATCGGCATCCTGAACGGCGTCGACTACGACGAGTGGAACCCGGCCACGGACAGTCTCCTGCCTGCGAACTACTCGCCCGAGGACATGAGCGGCAAGGCGGTTTGCAAGTCGGTGCTCATGAAGGAGCTCGGCCTCGACGAGCGGCCGGGCCGGCCGCTGCTGGGCGTCGTCAGCCGACTGGTCGGCCAGAAGGGCATCGATCTCATTGCCGAGGTCGTGCCGCGCCTCCTCGGCCGGCGCGATTTCTCGTTCGCGATCCTGGGCAGCGGCGAGCAGCGGCTCGAACAGATGCTTCACGCCCTGGAGCGCGCGTTTCCGGGCCGCGTGTGTTTCTATCGCGGCTTCAATAACAAGCTCGCGCACATGATCGAGGCGGGCAGCGACATGTTCCTGATGCCGTCACGCTACGAGCCCTGCGGCCTCAACCAGATGTACAGCCTGAAGTACGGCACCGTGCCGATCGTCCGCGAAACCGGCGGCCTCGTCGACTCGGTCGACCCGATCGACGAAATCAGCGAATCCGGGACGGGCATCCTGTTTCGTGACTACAATGCCGCGGGACTCGAGTGGGCGATCAACCGCGGCCTCGACCTGTTCGACAACCAGGAACTCTGGAACAAGATCGTCGCCAACGGCATGGCCCGGGATTTCTCGTGGCGCCGCCAGGGCGGCCACTACGTCAACCTGTTCAAGAAGCTGAGCAACCTGAAATGAACATCATTTTCGTCGAACCGGCTTTTCCGAATAACCAGCGCGAGTTCGTTCGCGCCCTGCATGCCGCCGGGGCCAATGTGTTCGGCATCGGCGAGCGGCCCGTCGAGTACCTGCCCGACGACCTCAAGAGCTGGATGACCGACTACGTGCAGATCCGTTCGGTCGTGCACGAGTCGTCGCTGCTCGCGGCCGTCAAGGCCATCCAGAACGCGGGCGTGTGGGTGGACCGGCTCGAGGCGACGATCGAGGCGCACATCATGGCCGCCGCCAAAGTGCGCGAGGCCACGGGCATCCCGGGCACCTCGACCGAGACGGCATTCCTGTGCCGCGACAAGCCGGCAATGAAGGAGGCGCTGCGCAAGGCGGGCATACCCTGCGCGCAGTCGACGCGCGCGAGAACGCCCCAGGATGCGCGCGACTTCGCCGCGGCGGTGGGTTACCCGCTGATCGTCAAGCCGCCCGACGGCGCGGGCGCCGCGGGCACGTTTCGCGCCGATGACGACGCGGGGCTCGAGCGTGTCATTCAGGATTCGGGACTCGCTGACGGACACACGGTTGCCGTCGAGGAGTTCATCGAGGGTCACGAGGGTTTCATCGATACGATCACGATCGCAGGCGACGTCGGTCACGAGTTCATTACCCACTACTACCCGAACGTGCTCGAGGCCATGCGGCATCGCTGGATTTCGCCGCAGATGGTGGCGACCAATCGCATCGACGAGCCGGGCTACCGGGAGGTGCGCGAGATGACCCGCAAGGTCATCAGGATTCTCGACATCGGCACGTCGGCGACGCATATGGAATGGTTCTTCGGACCCAAGGGCCTGAAGTTCTCGGAGATCGGCTGCCGTCCGCCCGGTGTCGGCCAGTGGGACGTCTACAATGCCGCCAACGACTTCGACCTGTACTTCGAATGGGCCTGTGCACTCGCACACGGTAAAACGCACACGCCCCCGTCGCGGCGCTTCGCCGCCGGCATGATCGCGCTGCGGCCCGAAGGCGACGGCCGCATCTCGGGCTACTCCGGTGTCGACGAGATCGGCAATCGTTTCGGCGACTGCATCGTCGCCGCGCACCTGCCCGATCCCGGAACGCCGACCCAGCCCGTCGAGGCCGGCTACATGGCGAACGCCTGGATGCGCGTACGCCATCCGGACTATGACGCGCTGCGTGGAATCCTCGATACGATCGGCCAGACCGTGAAAGTGCATGTCGGCTAGCAATGGAGTAGCCGGGCGGGCTTCATGCCGCCGCTCCCAAGACGTGCCGTAGGAGCGGCATCTTGCCGCGATATGCCATTGACGATATTGGCGCCTGATCGCGGCTGGAAGCCGCTCCTACGATGATTTCGTAGTTTTTGTACAGCCTTCTAACAGGCCACGTCCGGAATTACGGCGCCGTTCGTCGCATGTCTGGAATGAACGGGCGGCGCTTTTCGCATCCGGACCGCAAGCCCGCCGGATCGCGACGCGACTACGATTATCCTTGACGCTGCCTTCAGGAAAATGAAGGGCTTATGGTAAGTGTTTCATGTGTTGCGACGTGTATACTGAGTCCATACGCCGGCCGGGTATCACGGGGCGATTACTCGACCTTGGAACGAAGCGAGAGGAATCCGAGCCGGCACCAAAAAACAACAAGAGTACGGATCGATCAGAATCCGAACGACAGCGTGCCATCCGCATCGTCTGTCGCCTGTCGGCGGCAGAAGCCGACTTCCTGTGCCGGAACACATGCCCGATCGCGCGACCGGCACGGGCCGCCCCCGATTTCTCGCTACCGCCTTACACCGCTCTCGCCGGCCAGGCGCACGCCGGCCGGGGGACGTCCGCGTCAAAAGGACCTGAGGACCAACGATGAAGCACAGAGCGATCTGGCAGTTCCCGAGCGTTTCAACCGTCCCGGTGCCGTGGGCAGTGCCGCTGCTCTTGCTGTCAATCCTCGCCCATGCTCAGGAAGTCGACTACCCGAAGGTCGCCGACGTCGAGATCGACGCACCCGACTACGCGGTGCGCGGCCGCGACACGATGCTCGACGTATACCTGCGCGCCAAGTCCTTCGACGCGGAGTACATGCGTGCGCGCCAGCAGCACGCCGCCGACAGCGAGAGCTACAAGCAGGCGCGCGGTCGCCTGCTGCCCGAACTGTCGGTCTACGCTGAGGAGCGGCGCACGGACCAGGACATCGTCGCCTCTGACATCGAAGTCATCGGCAGCGGCCGAACCAAGTTCGATACCACGGTCTACGGCGCGAACCTGAGCATGCCGCTGTTCGACCGGGAACGATTCATGGCGCTAAGCCAGTCGAAGCGCGAACTCGCGCTCGCTGACGCCCGCCTGCTGCAGGCCGAGCAGGCGCTGCTCCTGAAGGTCGCCGAGCGCTACCTGTCCGTGCTCGCGGCGGAGGACAACCTCGAATTCTCCGAGCGCGAAGAGGCGGCCGTCCGCGAGCAGGTCACGACCGCAGAGACGCGCTTCGAGGCCGACGTCGGCCGCGAGGTCGATTTCCTCGAGGCGAAGGCCAGGGCGTCCAGCGTCTATGCCGACAAAGTATCGGCAGAGAACATTCTCGACGACGCGATCGAAGGCATCCGCGAACTGAGCGGCGCGGGCGCCGAAAACTATGCACGTCTCTCCGAGGACATCGAGATTCTCCCGGCCGAACCGAACGTGCTCGATCCGTGGATCCAGTCGGCGATGGAGGGCAGCCTCGCCGTGCAGATCCAGCGCCAGGCGCTGTGGGTCGCGTCCTACGAGATCAAGCGCCAGCAAAGCAACCGTTACCCGACGTTCTCGCTGTACGCGCGCGCCGACAAGAACGACCAGGGCGGCAGCCTGTTCGGCGGCGCGAGCGACGTCGAAACCCTCGAGTACGGCGTGCGCTTCAACATGAGCCTGTTCGAGGGCGGCGCGACGAGCTCCAGGATCCGTGAAGCGGCGTACCGCTATAACTCCGAACTCGAAACGCTGCAGGAAAACATGCGCCAGACGACGCGCGAGACCCGGTCGGCGTTCAACGATCTCAGAACGTCGATCACGCGCATCGACTCGCTGGAAACGTCGGTAGCGGCGCAGGAGGCCGTCGTCGAATCGAAGCGCAAGGGATACCCGGCGTTGTTCACGATCCGCGACGTGCTCGATTCGGAGCGCGATCTCTACTCGATCAAGCGCGACCTCGCCAAGGCGCGCTACGACTATCTGCTCGCCGACTTCAGGCTCAAGGCGGCAGTCGGATCCCTGAGCGAACAGGACCTCGAGCGCATCAACGCGCTGTTCGAGTAGGCGGGCACGGGAGCTACGGACGGCGGGTAAGGACTTACGAGCATGAGCTGCGACAAGAAAACAATGCAACGCAATCTCCGCCGGGCTCGCCGCAAGGAGGTCAGGTACGAGCCGCTCGAGCCGCGCGTCCTCTTGTCGGCGGATATCGTGCCGCTCGAGGTCGACGCGAAAGAGGCAATGCTTGCGGCCGACGAACTGATCGTCGACGTCGACCTGGACCAGGTCGAAGAGGCATCCCGCTTCGTCATCGAGGGACTCGAGCCCGTGGAAGTGCCCGAGGCGATCGTCACCGAGGTCGACGATCCGGAGGCGGTCCCGAGCGACGCGCCAAGCCCGGACGAAAACGAGCCCTCCGCCGACATCGAGGCGCCCCCCGTCGAATCGCCCGTTCCCCTGCCGGCAGGCGATGCCCAGCAGCTGCTTGCCGCCTACTGGCAGGGTCTCAAGCCTTCGGTCGCGGCCGAGGCGCAGCCGGAGGTACGGCGCGAAGTCATCGTCGTCGACAGCGCCGTCGAGGACCGCGACACGCTGATAAGAGGGCTCATCGACGATTACGTCGCGACCCAGCCTGCAACGTCGGGTGAGCAGACCGTCGAGGTCGTCGACGAGCCGGCCGGCGACTCGCGTTTCGCCCTCGACCGGACCGTCCGCATAGCGACGGCCGACGACCGGACCGCGGCCGAGGTTCGCATCGTCGTGCTCGACGGAGCGAGCGATGGCCTCGACCAGCTCAGCGATCTCCTGTCGAGCCATGAGAACCTCGCGGCGCTGCACCTGATCGCCCATGGCTCGAGCGGCGCGCTACGTCTCGGCAGCAACACGGTCAACAGCGAAACCCTGGCGCGCCGTGCCAACCAGGTCAAGGGCTGGGGCGGCGCGTTCAAGGCCGACGGCGACATTCTTCTGTACGGCTGCAATGTCAGCGATGACGGCTACGGCGTTGAGTTCACGCGCGCACTCGGTGAATTGACCGAGGCGGACATCGCCTCGTCCGACGACGTGACCGGCGCCGGCGGCGACTGGCAGCTCGAGAGCCGGACCGGCGACGTGACCGCGGCGGCGCTCGCGGCGCCCGGCTGGGCGGGCAGCCTCGCGCTCGTCGACTCGATACCGGGCATCGCCGACGTGTCGGAGCTCGCCGACGAGATCCTCGACGTGCTGGACCGCCTCGCGGCGCTGGCCGACGCTCTCGGGAGCCTTACGATTCCCGCCGAGCTCGGCGCCGACGTCACGGACTTCGCCTTCCTCGACGATCTCGCTGCCGTGCTCTCGTTCGCGGGCGATGCCGCGCCGACCGGCACGACGATTGCGGAGATCGTGACGGATCTCCAGGGTAAGCTCGATACGGCGCTCGCGGGCACGAGCTTCGACGGCGCGCTCTCGATCAGCGCGGGCTTCGATGACGTCGCCGAGGAGCTGCGCTTCAAGCTCACGGGCGATATCCTCGCGAGCGTCGATTCCACGATCGCATCCGCGAGCGCGAGCTTCGAGCAGGCAATCGCGGCGATCGCCGGCGATCCGGATCTCGCGGCCCTGCTGTCGGGCGACGTTGCGGGCGTCGACCTGCCGGACATCACGGGCGACATCAGTCTCTCGACGCTGCTGCGCCTCGATGTCGACTTCGGCCTGAGCTTGAGTGCCTACCTCGCAAGCGATACGCCGTTGACCGACGCCGAGCTGTTCGTCGGCGTCAACGAACTCGAAGCCGAGCTTCGGATGACCGTGTCCGATCTCGACGCGGCCGACCTCGTGCCGGGCGATGTGTCGCTGGGCGTCGAGGATGCGAGCCTGACGCTCGGCGCGACCGTGGCGGCATCGTTCGCGGCCGGAGACGGCCAGGGACGCCTCGATGCGGCCGCGATCCAGGCGACTGCCGCCGCGGACCTGTTCGACTTCTCGGACAATGCGGCCTTCCGGGCGACCCTGCCCGTCGTCGCCGGTATCGACGGGCTCGGCGAGCTCGCGAGCCTCGGTCAGCCGATCGTCTACGTTGACGACGCGACGATGGGCGACGATGCGATCGACGTCAGGCTGGACTTCATCCTGGGCGATGAACTCAGGTCCGCGCTCACGGGCCTGTTCACCGGCTTCGAACTGGATCTCGATTCGCTCGACCTCGTCAACCTGCTTCCCGAGCTGCCGTTCGAGCTGCCCGGTGTCGATTTCGGAAGCTTAGGGCTCCAGCCGCTGCTCGACGCGCTGAATGGGCTATTCGACTTCTCGGCGCTCGGCGACGCGCTGACGGATTTCTATGAGCTGTTCGACGCGCTCACGCTGTTTAAGGGCCTGGGCCTGCCCGGCTTCGACTGGGACGCGCCGGACTTCGACTGGCAGGGCATCTTCGGCGTGCCCGACTTCGACGGCTTCAAGCTGCGCTACGACGCGGTGCTCGAGCGCCTGCTGCCGGGCTTCGACCTGCCGAGTCTCGGCTTCGAGCAGTTCAAGCTGGATATCGCGGCGCTCGACCTTTCCGACCTGCGCGCGGCGTTCGCATCGCTACTCGATGACCTCGAGGCGGCTTTCGACTTCGAGCTGTCGGCCGACTTCGAACTCGACGAGCTCTTGACGGCCATCGACCTCAATCTGGGTGAACTGCCGACGCTGAACGGCCTGTCCGCGTTCCTCGAGGGCATGCTGCCGGTAATCACGGGCTTCGACGCGGACCTGGGTCCCCTGCGCTTCGACATCCGTTTCGATGCCGACAGCCGCGAAGTCGCCGTCGACTTCGACCTCGACGTACATCGCGTCGATCGGGACATCTTCGGCAACGACAATATCGATGCGCTGACCGACGAGATCAACGCGCTGCTCGCGAATCTCGCCGACGCCGATTTTCTCGAATCCCTGGGCATCGATGCGTCCGAGCTCGGGGATTTCAATTTCGACTTGCCCGCGCCGCCGGCCGAAGTTCCCGCCTTCGACCTCCGTACGGATATCGGCCTCGCATTCACCGTGGGCGCGAGCCTCGCAAGCCTTATCGACGGCAACGGCTTCGACAGTGATCGCGACGGATTCTTCGAGCTCCACGAACTCGACACGGTGCTGACGCTCGGCACCACGGACCTCGCCTTCGACGTCGAGCTGCTCGACGACCTGACGCTGAACGTCCTGGAAGGCACGGACCTCAGCGTCGGCGGCACGCTGTCCGGCCGGCCGAGCGGCCGCGTGGCGCTCGGCGATCTCGCCGGACTCGACGCCGTCGTCAGTCTCGACGCGACCGTGCCGTTCGACAGTCACCTGCTCGTGGGCCTGTCCGGCAACTTCGCGGGCGGCGTGTTCGACGCGCTCGGCGAGCTCGGCGCGCCCGCGATTCGCCTGTATGACCCGAACCTGCTCGACAACGGTATCGCGAGCGCCGGCGATTTCCTGTCCGACCTGAACCTCGAAATCGATTTCGTGCTCGGCGCCGACTTCCGCGCCGCCATCGGCAACCTGTTCGCGGATTTCGACCTCGATCTCACTGCGATCGATCTGCCGCTGCCGGACGTGGATCTGCCCATCGATCTCGGTCTGGCGTTCGGCGAGTTCATGAACGACCTGCTCGGCAAGATTCGCTCGCTCGTCGACGTCGACCTGCTGTCGGCCCTGATCACCGACTTCCTGGATCTGTACGATGCGCTCGAGATGTTCGAGGCGACTGCGCTGCCGGGCTTCGACTGGGCCGGCGTGAGCTGGCCCGACGTCTTTGGCGTCGCGGATTTCGACGCGTTCCTCGATCGCTACGGCGACGTGCTGGCCCGGCTACTGCCCGACGTCGACGTACCCTCACTGGACTTTCCGTCCTTTGAGCTGGCCGTGGCCGATCTCGATCTCGGCGACCTGCGCGCGGCCTTTGGCGACCTGCTCGAAAGCCTCGAGCGCGCGTTTGACTTCGAACTGTCGCCTGACTTCGATCTCAACGAGCTGCTCGAGGCGATAGGGTTTCACCTGGGGCAGCTGCCGACCATCTCGGCTCTCGGCGCCTACCTGTCCGAGCTGCTCGTCGAAGCCGCGGATCTCGACGTCGAGCTGGGACCGCTGGATCTGGGCGTCCGCTACCTGAGCTATGAGCTGCCGGGCGGCGAGACGGCCCGCGAGCTCCGCTTCGAGTTCGGCACGGCGCTCGCGGATGCGCTACGCGGACTGACTTTCGCTGACATCGCCGACGGACTGCAGCAAACCATCAACGAAGGGCTCCGGGCGCTGGACGGTGTCGGCCTCGGCGGCGAGACGATCGACCTGCCCGATAACATCGCCGACCTGTTCCCGGGCGGCTTCGATCCGCTCGTCGATCTGGCCGCGCGGCTGGACTTCGCGGCTGCGCTGGTCTTGAGAATCGAGGACCTGTTCGAAGGCAACGCCTCGGACCTCGACCGGAACGACCTGTACTTCGAATGGACCGGGTTCGACGCCGCGCTCGACATCACGCTGCGCGAGCTGGGCCTTACGCTCGGTGACGGCGGCTTCTCGGGCAGCGTGCTCGACGAGGCCTACCTGAGCCTGCCGACGCTCGTGTCGGGCGCGCTGGTCGTGTCGCCGACCGATCCGCGCGGCAATCAGATCGCGCTCTTCGCGGACGGGGGCAGCCGGCCGACCATCGCCGACCTGCCGTCGCTCATCGACTGGAACGCCGACATCGGCTTCGACAGCTTCCTGCCGTTCGACCTCGAGATTGCGGGTTTCGAGCTCGGCGACATCGGCATTCCCTCGATCTCGCTGTTCGACGCGGCGCTCGGTGAGGGCGACCCGATCGACGTGGATTTCGATCTCCTGCTCGCCGACGGTCTGCGCGCGACGATCACCGACGTGCTCGACGACATGGCGAACGGCATTCGCTCGGCCGTGGACGCGATCGACCTGTCGAGCCTCGGCGTCGCGGGCATCCAGGGCGCCGTGGACGATATCCTCGCCGAATTCGACTCGCTTGCGGACCTGGGCAGCTTCGCCGGCGACTACTTCACGCTCGCCGACGCCTTCGCTTCCGATCCCGACGACAGCTTGAGCGAGCTCGGCAACATCCTGGGCCTTAATCGCGACTTCGATTCCTCGGACGCGGGCGACCGCGAGGCGCTGCGACGGGAACTCAATTTCCAGAACGGCACCGCGATCGAGAGCATCGACGAAGACGAGGTCGCGAACTACAACGTCGAGATTCTCTCGCTCGTCGATCCGTCTTTCGACATCGGCGACTGGGTGTCCGCGCTGTCCGACCTGCTCGGCCTCGACGACGTCGCGAGTTACGACGACATTCGCCTCGACGCGCTCAACTGGTTCAAGACGCCGGCTTCGGTCAAGGGCCTGCTGGACTTCGTGACGACGCTCTTGCCGGACACGATCGGCGGCGAAAGCGGCGGCCTCTCGTTCGGCGTCGACTTCGACAACCGGACGCTGGATCTCGGCATTGCCCTGAACCCGTCCTTCGAAACGACCGTGGCCGATATCGTCGCGGCGCTGTCCGACCTGATCGCCGGCGCGGCCGCCGACCTCGGCGACATCGACAGCGTACTCGGCGGCGATCGCGTGGACGAGACCGGCAGCTTCCTGCCCGACTTCGGTGACCTCGCGGCCGGCATCCGCCTGCTGGCCGATTTCGCCTTCGACGTAAACGCGCAGGTAGACCTGTCGGATTTCTCGAGCTTCACGATCGCCGACGACGTGACGATCGGCGTTACGGAGCTCAACGCGGGCCTCGCCGTCGTGGGCGAGAACCTCGACTTCATCGTGTCGGTCGGCGGCCTGGACATAGGCATCGAGAACGCGAGCCTCGGGCTCAACGTCGACGTCGAGATGCTCGGCCTCGCCGATTCGGGCGCCGGCAGCAATTTCTCGGGCACGCTGGCCGAATTCCGCGCCGTGATCGCGGGCCTCGACACGCTGATCCCGTCGCTGTTCGGCGACTACGCGGCCGAGCTGCCGTTCATCCTCGATATCCCGATATCCGGCAGCGAGGATCTCGCGCTCGACGAGTTCGTGCAGCCGATCTTTTCGATCGAGGACGAGTTCGAGTACACCTACGACACCGACAGCTTCGTCGAGGTGGACGGCTTCGACCCGGCGCTGTCGCTGGCGCTGGGCGTGAACCTTGGGAATACGGTCGGCGAGCCGCTCGAATCGCTGCTCGATGAGCTCGCCGATCTCGGCGTGACGAGTTACAAGCTGCCGCTCGTCAACCAGTCGCTCGAAGACATCCTGCGCATCGAGACTTTCTTAAGCAACGTCGTGGCCGCGTTTAAGGCGCTGCCGCTTTTGACCGTCTCACTCGATCGCGCCGGCAACGGCGACCTGTCGATCGGCATCGACCAGGCGTTCCTCGACGAGTTCTCCGAGCAGTTCACGGGCGTGCTCAAGACGGCCATCGCCGACCTGCTGCGGATCTCCGAGAACGCCGTCGTCGGCGACGGCCTCGTCGTCGTGTATGCCAATGGCGAACTCGACCTGTCGCTGGACCTCGGGCTGGCAATCGATGCCGGCGTCGAGATCGACATCGACCTGGCCGAGCTGATCTCGAATTTCGTCGCCGGCGCGAACCTGGACGACTTCCTGCAGCTCGAGGCCTCGGCCGATATCGGTATACGCGGCGACGTGAGCTTCGGCTTCGACCTGACCTACCGGCTCGAGGACCAGCTGTTCGGTAACCTTGCCGCCGGCGAGGACGCCGTGCAGCTCGGCGACCTGGGCTTGGGTATATCGCTCGATCAGTTCGGCGCCGAGAACATCAACGCCCGGGCCGGCGTCGACATCCCGCAGGAGTTCATCGATTCGATCGGCAGCGACGAGGTCGAGGCGATCATCGAGCGCCTCGAGGAGCTCGCGCAAATCGCAATCGAGGGCGGCTCGGCCTCGTTCCTCGTCGCCGACGCCGCGAATCCGGGTGAGTTCCTCGACCTGTTCACGTTCGACTACGACAGCGCGGGCGGAAGCTGGACGCCGGAGCTCAACGCGGGCTTCACCGTCGACCTGCCCGTATTCATTGCCGACGGCCTGCGGCTGACCTGGACCGAGACCGATGACCAGGGCAACGAGACGAGCTTCGATTCGATCAGTCTCGAGGGTGCATTCAACGGCACCGACCTGTCGAGCTTCTCGATCGACCCGCCGGCCCTGCCCGAGGTGAGCCAGATCGGCGACCAGATCAAGCTCATGCTGCTGATCAACAGCCCGGCCTATCTCGTCTCCGCCGTCGACCAGGTTGCGAGCCTGTTCGATCGCGACGATCCGGACAGCATCTTCAACCGCCTGCTGTACGGCGACGGCGGCCTCGGCGAGAAGCTCGCCGAGCTCGAAATTCCGCTGGTCGGCGACATCGTCGCCGACGTCGCCGAGGCGCTGGAGGGCGTCGTCAACGAGGTCATCGACGGATTCAGTACCGTGCTAATGGGGATCGCGGCCGGCCTCGAAGCGATCGGCATTGACGAGGACACGACGCTCGACGAATTGATCCAGGACGCCATCGCGGAGATGTTCACGGCCATCGAAAGCGCGATCCAGTCGGTGCTCGACGGCCTGGGCCTCGATGTGACCGTGCCGGCGCTGCTCACGAACCTGAACTTCTCGGAGCTCAACGAGTTCCTGGGCGACCGCGGCACGACGACGGATGCGTTCCGGAGCTACCTGGCCGACGAGGGGCAGGACGACCTGACCGCGATCGGCGATGCCGATTTCGACCGCTTTCTCGAGGACTTCCTCGCGACGCTCGGCATCTTCGACGACGTACCCTCAGGGATCGCCAAGGGCCTGGACGCCAACCGCGGCAGCAACTACGTGCGCGTCTCCGAGGACGACCTGGCCGAGGGCCGCCTCGAGTTCGAGTTCCAGCTCGGCTTGACGATCTTTGAGAAGTCGGTCGACATCGACTTCGAGGCCGCCGTGCCCGGCCTGCCGCTCGAGCTCGAGGTTGGCGACAACAGCATGATCAACTTCTCCTCGGAGCTGACGCTCGACCTGGGCTTCGGCTTCGACGTGACCGCGAGCTCGATCGGCGACTTCATGTACGTCGCCACCGACCGCGGCGGCGTGTTCGACGGCACGACGAACGACTACGGCGAGTTCAAGTTCACGCTCGGCGCCGACCTGGGCGACGAGTTTTCGGCGATGGCGAACCTCGGATTCCTGCAGGCGGCCGTCGGCTACAACCTGAGCGGGGACCCGGAGTTCGCGGGCATCGACGGCTTCGACAAGACCATGCTCGAGGGCAGCATCATCGTCGACTTCGTCGATTCCACGCTGGACGCCGACGGCGAGATCGACGAGCAGATGAGCCTCGGCGATCTCGCGAGCTTCAGCGTCGCGGACAACCTGGTCGGCGTCGCGGACATTCGCGCGCAGTCGGACCTGCGCGCGCGGCTCGGTCTCGGCACACAGCTCGGCGACATCGACTACTCGGGCGACCTGCAGAACTTCGACGGCGTGGACGGCCTGATCGTCGGCGGCGGCGTCGACGTGCGCTACCAGCAGCAGTACGGCCGCAGCCTGTTCGGCGGCGACCCGGGCATCGTAAACGGCGCCGAGCTGATCTTCGAAAACCTGCACTTAGACGTCGGCTTCCTGGCCGAACTCATCGCACCCGTGCTCGACGCGATCAACGAGTACATCGCGCCGCCGATCGATGCGATCGCGGAGCTGCTCGAGATCGAGGTCGGACTGCTCGGCGACATCGGGCTCGTGCCGGGCGACAACTACAGCGGCACGGCGATCGGCGATCCGGACACGACCGAGCTCGTCGACGTGCTCGTGCTCGTGGCCGACATCCTGAGCGCCGTGCCCGACCCGCGCGCCCGCGCGGCCGGCACGGCCATCGACGCGCTCGTGCAGCTCGTCGGGGTCGGCAAGTCGATCGTCGACGTCGCGGCACAGCTCGGCGACGTCGCCGACCAGGGCATCCTGAACTTCGGCACGATCCGGCTCGGCGACCGGCTGACCTCCGATCAGGACCTGATCGACCTGCTCGGCATTGCCTCGCTCGACGAGATCTTCGACATCGAGACGCGGGTTGCGCCCGATGCAGAGGACAATGCGGTCGACGACGATCAGCTGCAGCAGGACCTGCGCAACAACTTCGATCGCGCCGACAGTCCGTTCAACAGCAACCCGAACAATCCGAACAACGACCTCAAGCTGCCGTCCACGCGGCCCGACGTCGAGGTCCAGTTCAACGTCACGCTGCCGGTACTCGAAAGCCCGCTGTCGGCGCTGAACCTCGTGATCGGCAAGCCGACCGACATCGTCAATTTCGCGTTCGACTTTTCGCTCGAGTTCGGCGCCGAGACCAAGGTGCCGCTGGCCGGCCCGCTGTCGGCGCTGTTCGACTTGGGCTTCGCGCTCGGCGCCGATATCGATATCGGCTTCAACACCCGCGGTATCGCCGAGACGATCGGCGACCTTGCGGTCGGCGAGTTCCCGGACGACGCGAGCTTCCTGCTCGACGGGCTGCTCGAGGGCGTGTACTTCGACGATCACGTCGTCGGCGGCGTCGACAATCCCGAGATCTGGGTCGACGCCAAGCTGCTCGCGGGGCTCAGCGCCGGTATCCCGGGCCTCGTCGAGGCCAGCGTGTACGGCGGCGTGACCGGCGAGCTGAACATCGACTGGGCCGACAACCTCGCCAATACCGACACGCTGGGCCGCTTCTATCTCGACGAGCTCATCGATACGGTCAGCCAGCGCGGCCTCGAGTGTATTTTCGATATCAGCGGCTCGCTGGACGCCGAGCTGGGCTGGTCGGTCTGGGTGGGGCTCGATGCCGGCTTCTTCACGGTCACGGTCTTCGAGGACAGCGATGTGTTCCTGCGCGAGAACATCGTTACCTTCATCCACACCTGCAACGTCAAGAGTCCGGCGCTTGCCTCGCTGGGCAGCGACGGCGAGCTCAGGCTCAACATCGGCGACCGCGCGTCGTTCCGCGCGGCCGAGCAGTTCCAGCCGGCCGGGCTGCCGGCCGGCACCAACTTCGTCGACTACGATCCGAACGATCCCGAGTACGCGGGTACGATACGCAGCACGTCGGCGAACTATGCCGTGGCCTACAAGGTCACCGAGGATACGCACGACTTCGAGGACGGTGCGGGCGAGGTCGATGCCATCGTCGTCGAATCCGAGGGCATCAAGCAGTATTTCCGCAAGGCCGACGTCAACAAGATCTCCGGCGCCGGCCGCGGCGTGCAGACCGTGTTCGACGTCGACGGCAACCCGATCGGCACGCGCGGCGACCTGATCGTACTCGACCTCGACGCGCCCGATATCGAAGTCGATATCTCCGGCGGCAACGAGGCCGACCAGTTCCGTGCGGACGGCGTATACAAGTCGGTGACGATCGACGGCGGCGGCGGCAACGACGTGCTCGTCGCGGCCGGCATCACGGATGCCGAGTCGGTCACGCTCCTGGGCGGCACGGGCAACGACCAGATCGCGGGCAGCGCGCTCGCCGACCTGATCGTCGGCGGCGCGGGCGACGACATCCTCGCGGGCGGCGCGGGCGACGACGTCATCTGGGGCTACAACGAAAACAACGCGGGCGCGCTCGGCAACCAGACCGATCGCGACAAGATCCGCGGCGACGAAGGCGCGGACCGCATCAACGCCGGGCCGCAGAACGACGTCGTCTCCTGGGTCCGGGGCGACGGCTCCGACCTGCTGGTCACGGGCGGCGATACGGCGGCCCAGGATGCATTGAACCTGGTCGGCTACGAGACGGACGCGGATACGGGCGCCGCGGACGCGGTCACGCTGAGTCGCGCGAATACCGACATCGTGCTCGACTGGAACGGTGTCGAGGGCTTCACGTTCAGCAACTTCGCGTCGATCAGTGTCGACGTCGGCGCGGGCGCGGACACGGTCGTCGTCGACGATCTGTCGAATACGACGGTCGGCGCCGTCAACGTGGACCTCGGCGGCTCGTCGAGCCTCTCGACCGAGAGCGTGTGGCTGGACCAGGACGGCAACGTCATCCGCTACACGGACAACGTGCCGGCCGTGTATCGCGCCGACGTCTTCGAGACCTATGCCGAAGATACGTTCACGGAGCAGGTCAACGGCGACTGGATTTCATCCGACCAGGTGAACTACGTCGAGATCGATCGCAAGCGCTACAGCTTCGATGGGCAGGACTTCATCGAAGACGACGAGGGCGATTTCTTCCGCACCGTCGACGACGAGTACGTGGCGGTCGCGGGCCAGACGCGCTACCTGCGCTTCCTGAAGGGCGAGGTCATCCTCGATGCCGACGGCAACAGGACGTTGCTGCACGCGGCGGGCGACCCGATCCTGAACCCCGACGGCAGCGCCGTGATCAGGCACGCGGCGGGCGACATCGTCCGCGAAGAAATCCAGGCGCGGCGAATCGCGGCCGGCGACCTGTTCGGCGATCTCGAAGCCGAGGTCAGGGGCGAAACGCGCCTCGTCAGCACGCGGAGCTCCGACGGCGACCAGGATACGCTCACGTTCATCGGCAGCGACCAGGCCGACGGCATCGAGCTGTTCAGCAAGCGCAACCTCGTGTTCGGCGATATCGACTACGGCCTTGAGTGGAATGGCGTCGTCGACAACCCGGGCTTCTCCGAGGACTTCGTTCTGAATCTCGCGCAGCTCGATTCCTTCGACGCGTTCATCGTCGACGCCGGGGCGGGCGACGACGTCATCGACGCGCGCACGCTGCAGGACGTCATACCGACCAACGTCGACTCGCGGGTCGGCCAGGACGGCGAGGCGGACCCCGAAGCGAATCCGGAATCGAGCATCGATCGCCAGCTCCTGCTCCTGACCCTGTACGGCAACGACGGCGCCGACCGGATTCTGGGCTCCGAGCTCTCCGAAACCATCGTCGGCGGCCGCGGCGCCGATACGATCTTCGGCAATGCCGGTGTCGATATCTACCAGAGCCCGCTGTACCCGGAGACGGGCGCGCTGATTCACGAGCATGTGAACGGCGAACTCCAGGTCGACACGCTCGTGGCGCAGCGCGATGCCGACTTCAAGCTCACGGACACAGAGCTGCACATCGGCGACAGCGAGGTCGAGAATCTCGCCAACCTGTTCGAGGCGGTCGTGCTGGTGGGCGGCGCGAGCA
Source organism: Woeseiaceae bacterium (assembly GCA_028280615.1). Classification (GTDB taxonomy): domain Bacteria; phylum Pseudomonadota; class Gammaproteobacteria; order Steroidobacterales; family Woeseiaceae; genus UBA1847. The sequence continues at coordinate 118,121 of JANQLK010000031.1, forward strand.
ACAACACGTTCACGATCGGCCGCATCGGCGACACGCAGACGCCGACCGACGTCTGGCGCTACGACCTGATCATGGACGGCGGCGCGGGCGCCGACAGCTACGACGTGTGGCTGAGCGGCTTCGGCCGGCCGGCCGGCATCTTCGACGACGATCCACCGGCCGAGATTCGCCTGCTCGACGGCGGCAGCAACACGGGACCCGACGGGCAGTCGGTGTTCGAGGAACTCGGCCTCGACGACGAGGGACTGAGAATCCTGGGCGGCGGCGCCGGACTCACGTATCGCGCCGGCAAGGACCAGGGCCTCGATCTCCGGACCGACGTCCTCACGATCAACGCGGCCGACGACGACGACGCGTTCCATTTCGACGCGGTCGACAAGAACGGCCGCGCGCTCGCGGGCTACAACGCCGACGGCAGGCAGGTCGATGCCAACGGCGATCTGCTCGATCTCGACGGCTTCGTCGAGCGCATCGATGCGGCCGATGACCTCGAGGCCGTGTTCCAGAGCATCAACGCCGACGAGATCGCCGAGAACCTCGATACCGTCGACGACAGCATCGCGAATCCGGACATACGCGGTGTCAGCGTCGGCGGCGACGTGCTCAGGCAGCGTGTCTACTACAACTCCGCCGAGCAGGTCGTCGTGCACGGCTGGGGCGGCGACGACCTGTTCATCGTCGACAACAACACCGAGCAGCTCAAGGTCTATGGCGACGTCGGTGAGGACAGCTTCTTCATCGGCAACGTCAAGCGCACGGTAGAGTGGACGCCTCCGGGTCAGGACTCGCCGATCGACATCATCGACGGCGAGACCGGCATCAGCGACGGCGTCACCGTGCAGTCGGAATTCTTCGGCGGCGAGCAGGACGACTACTTCGAGGTCAACCGCAACCGCGGCCGGCTGTCCCTGTACGGCGACAACGGCGACGACACGTTTTTCCTGCGCGCACACCTGATCGGCGACGGCACCGAAATCGAGTCCGAGAAGGTCAGCGCCTCGGCCGGCGACGAGAACGGCGAGGTTGCGGACAGTGACAACGACGCGCTCGTCAACTACCTGCGCAACAACGAGGTCGACATCATCGGCGGCGGCGGTTTCGACACGCTGGTTGTCGCCGGCACGGCGCTTGCCGACGATTTCTACGTGTTCACGGAGTTCGTCGACGGCGTCGAGGTGCAGCGCATCTACGGCGCCGGTCTCGCAATCTCGCGAATCGACAGCGTCGAACGGCTCATGATCCTGACCGCGGGCGGTGACGACAACGTCTACCTGTACGGCACGCTCGCGGGCCAGGAGCTGTTGGTCAACACGGGCGGCGGCGACGATACGATCTACGTCGGCGGCGACACGCAGCGGTTCGAGGTCGAGATTCCGGCCGCGACCAACGTCGAGGTCGTGCCCCTGTTCGAGCAGGTCCGGTCGTTCGCCGACAGCGTCATCGAGACCAATTTCTTCGACTACTACTCTCCGGTCAAGGGATACGAAGCCTTCATCCCGGCTTTCCGGCTGCCCGTTGGCGAGACCGCCCTGCCGCGCGACGTGCTCGAAGAGTGGTTCGATTTCTTCGGCAACTTCTGGTACTTCTCGGCGATCGGCTGGGCGTACAACTTCCAGTACATCAACGCGGGCTTCGACAACTTCGTCGACTTCTTCTCCGAGGTCATTCGCAGCCGCTTCTACGGCGAACCGGACACGGTCGCCCTCAACGCGGCGTTCATCGAGTTCACCGAGCTCAACCTGATCGAGCCCTTCCCGCAGTACAACATCGAGCTGCCCGCGTTCACGCTCGACCTGACGGCCAATTCGGTGCGCGACCTGGGCTCGCTGGCGGGCCCGGTCCGGCTCACCGACATCGGCGGCAACGACCGGATCATCATCGACAACTCGCTGGCCGACGACGGCGCCGAGAACCTTCTGCTGTCGGAGCGGCTGATCGAAAAGGCCGAGTTCACGGTCGAAGAGGATCCGGGCGTGCTCGCCGATCTGTTCAGCGGCGACGAACGCTTCAGCTCGGGCTACATCGATGCCGGCGAAGTCGCGGGCAGTCTGTCCTCGCAGATTCGCCGCGACAACCAGGTCAAGAATCCGGGACTCGTCACGCGCATGCTGGACGGCGACGCGGACGGCCTCGAATCCGTGTCGCTGGCGGCCGGGCAGAAGATCTACGAGTTCGACAACGAGGCCGACGTCAATGCCTATCTCTCGCAGTTCACCGAGTTGCCGCCCGATGCCCAGAGCGCGCTGAACTCCGCGGTCACGGTGTATCAGCCCGTGCCCTCGTATCGCCCGGAGAATCTCGTCGCCGTCTACGAGTACGGCTGGGAGGAGCCGCCGCTCGAATACACGCAGACGGACCCCGACGGCGAGCTCCTTGCGATCCGCGTCACCGATACCTCGACGGGTTCGTTGGTCGCCGTGTTCACGTCGAACGCTTCGGCGTCCGCGCTTACGCAGTACGACGACTGGCGGCGTGCGCCGGAGAACCAGATCGATCCGGCCGTGAACTACTACACCTATTCGCGCGTCGAGAACGGCGTCGTGCAGATCAGCTGGGTGTACAAGCGCACGGCCAACCTCGACGAAAACGGGCGCCCGACAGGCGGCTTCGAAGACGAGCTCCTGGTCGAATTCCGCGAGGAGAACTTTTTGTCGGCCGCGAGCGACGCCGGCTTGAGCGTCGCCTTCGACGAGGCGGGCATCGAGGCCTATGTGACCGCCGTCTTCGGCGTCGAGGTGCGGCCGCAGGCGGACGTCCAGATCGATCCGCCCGAGTGGCCGAAGCGCTTCGAGGCGAACGTGGCGGACAGCGACGGCAACCGCTTCAGAATCGAGGTGGTCGGCTTCGCGAATGCGGCAGCCCCCGACGAGATCGTCGGCTGGTCGGTGTATGCGCTCGACGTGCTGACGCTCGACGTGCCGAATGCCTTCGTCACGGGCCGGGCCGTGGACTCGAACGGCGTCGAGATTCCGTGGATCTACACGCCGCATGACACGATCTTGTACGACTACGACGACGGTGCGCTGGCCGAACAGCGCAGCCTCTACTACGCGGGCTTCGAGAGCATCGACATCGAGCTCGGCGACGCCGACAACCGCATCGAGGTCGAAAGCACCTCCTACCTCGACGACATGACGATCCGTACGGGAGCCGGCAGCGACGTCATCCGCTTCGGTGAGGTTGTAGGCGAGGACGCCGACGGCGACGAGATCGAATCGCTGGCCGGCATCGCTGCCGATGTTGTCGTCGATGCGGGCAATGACGACATCTCGACCGACCTGATACAGCTGTCGGCCAGCAACAATACCGGGGCGCTGGTCGGCGAAATCAGCGATGAGCTGATCACGGGCTTCGAGCTCGGCGGCGGTATCAGCTATCGAAACGCCGACTATCTCGAGGTTACGACGGGTTCGGCGGCGGACGAAGTTACCGTGACGGCGACGCACGAAGACATCGTCACGTTCCTCAACACGGGCGATGCCGACGATGTCGTGTTGCTCAGGAGCGCGCTCGACAGCGTGGATCCGATCGAGGGCGAACTACGCATCGACGTCGGCGGCGGCGGCGACAACCGGCTGCTCGTCGTCGATACGGGCGACCTGAGCGGCGACCGCATCGAGCTCGACATCGAGGCGGGTATCGTGAGCCCGCTCGACGGCGCCAGCGATCTGTTCGGCCGCGTCGCCGGCATGTCGCCGGGGCTGATCTACTATCGCGGTGACGACGAGACCGCGTTCCAGCTTGGCGACGGCCTCGTGCTGCGCACGAGTTCGGGCGACGACGAGGTGGCCGTGCGCAACCTCTATCGCGGCAACCTGACCGAGCTGTTCACGGGACTGGGCGACGATGCCGTGATCGTGGACGGCTTCTCGATAGCCGGTCGTGCGGCCGACCTTCCCGATCTCACGGTCTACGGTGAAGCCGGCGACGATTTCGTCGACGCATCGGCCGCGCCGATCGGCGTCACACTGTACGGCAACCTGCCGGACATCGACGTCGCGGCGGGCGGGTCAGACGACGACACGCTGCTCGGCAGCGCCCACGCAGACCGGATTCAGTCGAACGGCGGCGACGACATCGTCGTGGGCAATGACGGCGCGGACACGATCGATGCGGGCGACGGCAACAACGTCGTCCTCGGCGATCGGGGCGTCGTCGCCATGAGCCTGCCGCTCGGTATCGGGCCGAACGGCGAGCGCGTTTCGATCGCAAGCGGCGATCCGGAGGTTGGCGGCGCCGACACGATTCTCGCGGGCGACGGCGACAACGTCATCATCGCAGGTGCGGGCGGCGACACCGTGACGACGGGCAGCGGCGATAACATCGTTTTCGGCGACCACGGCAGAGTCAGCTACTCGGGCGCGGACCTCGACACGGTCGCGAGCATAGACGACGCACTGGGCGGGGACGATACGCTGACGAGCGGCCCCGGCGACAGCGTGCAGATCGGCGGCGCCGGCGACGATGCCCTGCTGATCGTCGAACCGCGGGACGGTTCGCCCGAGGGGGCGAGCGGTATCGCCTTCCGCGATCGGATCGCCGCCATCCTGCAGAACGGAAACCCGGTGTTCTCCAATGCAGCCGAGCCGGACGTCCAGTTCGGCGACAACGGCTTTGTCGACTATGACGATGGCCGCATCGTGCGGATCGAGTCGCAGTCGGACGGCACGGGCGGCGCCGACACGCTCGTGGCGGCCAACGGCACGAACGTGCAGATCGGCGGCTACGGCGACGACACGCTGATCGGGGGCTCCGGACGCGACATCCAGATCGGTGACGGCGGCGTCCTCGAGTTCCTCGACGGCCTGCCGCTGCTCGTGCAGACCGTGGCGCCCGGCACCGGCGGCAACGACAGCATTGACGGCGGTTCGGGCATCGACGTGCAGATGGGCGGCGCCGGGGCAGACGCGATCAACGGCGGCGCGGGCACCGACTACCAGCTCGGCGACGTGGGAATCGCGAAGTTCCGCGACGGCGGCCTGGTCTCGTTCGAAACCGCGCCGTTCTTCATCGGCGACGCCGACAACATCGTCAGCGGCACGGGCAACGATCTGCTGTTCGGCGGCGAGGGCAGCGATACGTTCAACGCCACGTTCATCGACGACACGATCATCGGCTACTACGGACGGGTCCTGCTCGATCCGGACGGGACCATCATCAGCGTTGTCATCCTGGGCGTGAACGGAACCGATCTCGTCGGCAGCGAGCTCGGCACCCTGCTGCTGCCGCTGTCGGACGTGCAGACCCTCGAGGAGGCGCTGAGCGTCCGCACGCGGTTCAACGGGGGCGCTGGTCTCAATCTCGACGCGAGTGTCGACCCGGCGCTGTTCCCGACTTCGGCGCCGCCGACGACGGGCGCGAGCGGTCCGGCCGAAGCGGCCTGTCCGCCGGACCGGCCCGACGGCAACCAGTACACGGTTGTCCCGGGCGACACGCTCTCCGAGATCATGCAGAGCTTCGGCCTCCGGTACCCGCGGGACCTCGACGGCGTCCTCGAGAACAACGGCCTGATCGAGGACCCCGACCACGTGGAGGCGGGCTGGACGCTGACGATCGGCGACGAGGCGGGGCAGTGCGCGCCCGCCGGCGGGCCGTCGACGAGCGAGCTGCAAACCTCCGCGGAGCACCCGAAGCCGGCTGAAGGCGAGGAAGACGGGTCTACGGCGGCCGCCGCGCTGGCAGCCGCGGCGGGGCTCAATGGATGGAAGCTCACTCGCAGGAAGGCGACGGTCGAGCTGGACGAGGCTCTGCTCGAGGAGCTGGATACGAAGGCTGCCAGGCGTCGTTTCGCACGCTGGAAAGGACAGCGCATCGTGAGCGGTAAGGTCTGGCGCTAACGGGCCGGAACGCCATTGACGGATCGAGGCCCGACTATTATTCACTGTTTAAGGATCGAATGATGAGTACCAAAACCAAAGGCGAAACAGCGGTTGCGATGACCGGCGACGACAAGTCCGCCAAGGAACGCACGGTCAAAGTCGTCTGGGACGACAGCAAGATGCAGATGAGCTACGCCAACGTCTGCAACGTGTCGAGCACCAGGGAGGAGTTCAATCTCCTGTTCGGTACGAACCAGTCGTGGACGGCCTCGCAGCAGAGCGTGCGTATCGCGCTCAGCAACCGCATCATTCTCAATCCGCACGCGGCCAAGCGTCTGGCCAGACTGCTGTCGACCGCGGTCGAGCAATACGAGGAGAAGATGGGCGAGATTGCCGTCGAGACGGGAACCCCGCAGCCGAGCATCGACGAGTCCCAGAAACACTGATGGCGTAGCCGGTTCGGCGCGAAAGCTCGCGCCTTCCCGTCGGGCTCGAGCATGTTGCCGGTTTAATGACCATGGACCATAGCCTCAAATCGTACGACGAGACCGCCGGCGAGGCCGAATTCGATTCGGCCGAGACGTCCGTGCTGCTCGCGAAGGTGTCGCGTGCGACCGAGCCGGACGAGTTCGCCTTCGACTGGCTCGAGACCCAGTGCCGGGCGCTCGACAATGTCGTCGCGGCCGTGCTGCTCGTGCGCGACGAGCGCGCGACCGCGTTCAAGCCGCTGGCGAAGTACCCGCTGGACGCGCGCGTCAATACGCTGGCCGAGGTCGCCTACGGCGTCATCGACGAGGAGTGCGGCCTGCTCGTGCCGCTCGACGAGGCGAATCTCGGCGACGTCTACGCGGTCGCCTACCCCGTGCACGTCAACGGCGAGCTGCGCGGCATCGTCGCCCTGGAGGTGCGCGCCCCCGACCCGAACGTGCTCGAGGCCGTCATGGGGCAGCTGCAGTGGTCGGTGGGCTGGATCACGCTGTACTTCGTCGAACGCAAGTCCCGCGACGCGGACGCCGAGGCGCTTCGCAGCAGGCGCGCACTCGCGATCCTCGCGGACATCCAGGCAGAGGACGACTTCGTGTCCGCCTGCCGCGCGCTCGTTACGTCGCTCGCGACCGAGCTCGACTGCGATCGCGTAAGCCTGGGCTTCCCGTCCGGCAAAGCGGTGCGGGTTCAGGCGGTTTCGCACACGGCGGAGTTCGGCCGCAACATGAGCCTCGCGAGCGCCATCGGGGATGCGATGCTCGAGGCGCTGTTGCTCGGGCGTGACGTCATGCTGCCGGCGTCGGATACCCAGGTGTCGGCGCCGGATCACGACGCACTCAAGACCGCGCACGGCAGCGACAGCATCGTAAGCGTACCGATCTACGTGGCCGACCGGTTCCGCTGTGTGCTGACCCTCGAACGCTCACGCGGTTTGCCGCTCGGCACGGACACGGTCGAATTCGTTCGCGCGGTCGGCGTGCTCTGCGCGCCGACGCTCGAGGATCGGCAGCTCGCGCAGCGTTCGCTGATCGCGGTCGCGCGAGACAGATTCGGCACGCAGCTGACACGGCTCACGGGCCCGAACTACGTCGGCAGGAAACTCGCCGCCGCGAGCTTCGTCGCGCTGGCGCTGTTCTTCGCCTTCGCGACCGGAACGTACCGGATTTCGGCGGAGACCGAGCTCGAAGGCATCGTACAGCGCGTCATGGCGGCACCCTTCGACGGTTACATCGCGGAGTCGACGGTGCGCGCCGGCGATCTCGTCAGCGCCGGCGACGTCGTGGCGCGGCTCGAAGACGAGGAACTGCGTCTCGAGCGGCAGCGCCACCTGAGCGAGCGATCCCAGTACCGCCATGAGTACAACGACGCCTATGCGAACAACGAGCGGTCGTCGGTCAACATCGGCCGCGCGCGCATGAACCAGGCCAGTGCCGCGCTTGCGTTGACCGAGCAGAAGCTCGCCCGCAGCAACATCGTTGCGCCGTTCGACGGGGTCGTCATTGACGGCGACCTGAGCCAGCGGCTCGGCGGATTCGTCGAGCAGGGCGAGGTGCTGTTCGAGATCGCGCCGCTCGACAGCTACCGCGTCATCCTGTTCGTCGAGGACACGCGGATCGCCGACGTCCGTCCGGGCCAGCAGGGCGCGCTGGTGCTTTCGTCGATGCCCGAGCAATCGTTTCGTTTCGAGGTCGAGACGATCACGCCCATTACCGAGGCGCGCGAGGGCGCCAACTACTTCCGCGTCGAGGCGCGCCTCGCCGACGGCTCCGAGCGCCTGCGGCCCGGCATGGAAGGCGTCGGCAAGATCGACGTCGACGAGCGCCGACTCATCGCGATCTGGACGCGAGGCTTCACCGACTGGCTTCGCCTGCAAGTCTGGAAGTGGGTGCCCTGATGGCCGGCGCGCTGTTCAGCCAGTCGTGGTACCGGGTCCAGGACCTGAAACCCAGGCTGCGCGGCAACGCCGAGCGGGCGCGGCACCAGTACCGGGGCGAAGTCTGGTACGTGCTAAGAGACCAGGCGAGCGGCAAGCTGCATCGGTTCAGCGAGGCCGCCAACGTCCTGATCGGCAAAATGGACGGCGAGAAGACGATGGACCAGGTCTGGACCGAGGCCTGCGCCGAGCTCGGCGATGACATGCCGGGCCAGGACGAGACCATCAAGCTGCTCGCCCAGCTGTACCGGTCCAACGCGATGCAGATGGACGTCGTACCCGACCTCGCCGAAATCCATCGCCGTCACGAGCAGCAGAAGCGCTCGAAGATTCTCATGTACCTGAAGTCGCCGCTGGCCGTCAGGCTGCCGGTCTGGAACCCCGAGGCTTTTCTCGAGAAGACTCGCTGGCTCGCGCCGGTTCTGTTCAATCGCTGGACGGGCCTCGCGTGGCTCCTCGTGGTCCTCGCCGCGCTCGTGCAGGTTGCCGTGCACTGGGAGGCGCTCACCGATAATTTTGCGGACCAGGCGTTCTCGATCGGCAACTGGCTCGCGGTCGCCTGCATCTACCCGTTCGTGAAGCTTTTTCACGAGTTCGGCCACGCCTACGCCGTCAAGCGCTGGGGCGGCGAGGTACACGAGATGGGCTTCATGTTTCTCGTCCTCGTTCCCGTGCCCTACGTCGATGCGTCGTCCTCGGCGCTGTATCCGAACAAGCACCAGCGCATGTTCGTCGCGGCCGCCGGCATCGTCGTCGAGCTGTTTCTCGCCTCGATCGCGGCACTGCTGTGGGTACAGGTCGAACCCGGTCTATTCCGCGCGCTGTTGTTCAACGTCATGCTGATCGGCGGCGTGTCGACCGTGCTCTTCAACGGCAACCCGCTGCTCAAATTCGACGCCTATCACATCTTTGCGGACTGGCTAGAGATTCCGAACCTGGGCCAGCGCGCAAACCGCTACGTCGGCTACCTCGTGCGCCGGCACCTGCTCAAGCTCCGCGAGGCATCGCCCAGCGCGTCGGCGAGGGAAAGTGCCTGGCTGTTCTTCTACAGTATCGCGTCGTTCGTCTATCGCCTGTTCGTCATGCTCGGCATCGCGCTGTACGTCGCGACCGAGTTCTTCTTCATCGGCGTCATGCTCGCGTGCTGGTCGCTGTACCAGTCGCTCCTCGCGCCGCTCGTCAGGATCGCCAAGGTCGTCTGGCCGGAGTCCAGAATGCGCAACTACAGACCACGCCTCGTTCTCTCCTCGTTCGGCTTCGCCGCGGCGGCCTACTTGGTGCTGTTCGCGATACCCGTGCCGAGTTTCACGGTCGTGCAGGGCGTTTACTGGGCGCCCGAAGAGTCGCAGCTGCACGCGGGCGCCGACTGCTTCGTCCGCGAGGTCGTCGTGGAACCCGGCCAGGCCGTCGAGGCCGGCGACGATATCCTGCGCTGCGAGTCGATCGAGCTTCGGACGCGGTCGCAGACGGTCGTCTACCGGCTCGAGGAGCTCGAGATGCAGCGCCGCTCGGCGCTCACCGAGGACGTCGTCGAGGCGGCCGTGCTGCTCGACGAGATCGGCCGCCTGACGGCCGAGAAGGTACTCGTCGAGCAGCGGCTCGCCGCGCTGACGATCAGGAGTCCCGTCGCCGGCAGGGTTCGGCTCGAACGGCTACGCGATCTCGAGGACCGCTACCTCCGACGCGGCACGTATCTCGGCTACATCGACCAGGACGGCGTCAACACGGTCCGCGTCGTCGTGCCGCAGCACGCAATCTCGCGCGTGCGCGCGGCCACCGAGGCGATCTCGGTGCGGTCGAGCAGCCGCTTCGGGCGGATATTCGACGCCGCCGTCGTGCGCGAAATCCCGGCCGCCAACAGGACCGTCGTCGCGCCGGCGCTCACGCTGGAAGGCGGCGGCACGATCGCCGTCGACCCGACCTCGACGACCGAGGTGCAGGCCATGGACAACTGGTTCCAGTTCGAACTCAGGATGCCCAATGAAGCGGCGGGCTATGTCGGCGAGCGCGTCTTCGCGCGCTTTTCGCACGGTCGCGAGCCGCTCGGCAGCAGGCTGTGGCGGGCGGTCCGGCTCGTGTTTCTCGAGCAGCTGGGCATCTAGTGCGGACTGCAAGCAAACGGCTACTTGCCCGGGCGGCTGTCGCATGACGGGCTCGATGGCGCTGTTCCGGCCCGGCGACCATGCGGCGCGCGTCGAGCTCGTCGATCGGCCTGCCGGCGGGCTCGAGCGGTTTTTCGGTGCGGCTTTCGGACGCCTCACGAGCCCGGTCGCGTCGCGGCTCGCGCCCTACCGGCGTTTCGTCGCGCGCGTGCACGAGGCCGAGGCCGGGCTTTCGGAGCTCGACGACGGCGGCCTCAAGCACCGGGCGCTCGAACTCAGGCTCGAGCTGCGCCGTCACGGCATCGATTCCGACGCGCACGTTGCACAGGCGTTCGCGCTGGTCCGCGAAGCGGCGGGACGCAGCCTCGGCATGCGCCATTTCGACAGTCAGATCATGGGCGGCCGCGTACTCCTTGCGGGCAAGGTTGCCGAGATGGCCACGGGTGAGGGCAAGACGCTGACCGCGACGCTCGCCGCGGCGACCGCGGCCATCGCGGGGATTCCCACGCACGTCATTACGGCGAACGACTATCTCGCCGTGCGCGACTGCGAAGAGATGTCGCCCGTGTACACGATGCTGGGTTTGAGCGTCGGCATCGTTTCGAAGGACACGCCGCAGGATGCACGCCGCGCGGAGTACGGCCGTGACATCACGTATTGCACGAATGCCGACATCGCGTTCGACTACCTGCGCGACACGATTACCCTGGACGGTGCGTACGGCAACGTGGCGCTGCAGGCCGAGCACCTGCACGAACACACGAGCCGCAAGCACCGCCTGAACCTGCGCGGGCTGCACTTCGCGATCGTCGACGAGGCCGACAGCGTGCTCATCGACGACGCGCGCACGCCGCTGATCATCTCGGCGAATCGCGGCGGCGAGGCCGAGGAGCAGTTCCTGCGCGAGGCCTGGCAGCTCGCGGCCGAACTCGACGCGGACAGCCACTATCTCGTGGACCGGCAGCTCAAATCGGTCGTCCTGCTCGATGCGGGCAGCGAGCGCCTGAACGAGCTCAGCGCCCAGATGGGTCCGCTCTGGGTGGGCAGAATCCGGCGCGAGGAGGCGATTCGCCAGGCGCTCGCGGTACGCTACTTCTACACGCGCGACCAGCACTACGTCGTCGTCGACGACAAGGTCCAGATCGTCGACGAGAACACGGGACGCATACTGCCGGACCGGAGCTGGGAGAGGGGCCTCCACCAGCTCATCGAAATCAAGGAGGGCGTCGAGGTCTCCAGGCAGCGCGAGACACTCGCACGCTTAAGCTACCAGCGTTTCTTTCGCCGCTACCTGAGGCTCGCCGGTATGACCGGTACGGCACGGGAAGTCCGCCCGGAGCTCTGGGACGTATACCGGCTGCGCTCGGTCAGCGTGCCGACGCACAGGCCGCTCAGGCGCGAGGCGCGCAGAACCCGCGTCGCCGCCGACGATCGGGCGCATCGGCGAATGATCGTCGATGCGGTCCGCGCCGTGCACGAGCAGGGCCGGCCCGTGCTCGTCGGCACCGCGTCGGTGGCGGCGTCGGAAACGCTCAGCGACGATCTCGAGCGCGCCGGCGTCCCCCATCAGCTGTTGAACGCCAAGCAGGACCTGAAGGAAGCCGAGATCGTATCGCGGGCAGGCGCGGGCGGCGCCGTGACGGTCGCCACGCAAATGGCCGGACGCGGCACCGACATCAAGCTCGAGGAGGCGATCGAGGCCAGGGGCGGCCTGCACGTCATATTGACGCAGCACTACGATGCGGCGCGCATCGACCGTCAGCTCGCCGGGCGATGCGCGCGCATGGGCGATCGCGGCAGCACCGAGACGCTGCTGTCGCTCGAACACGTCGACAGCCGTAATGTCGATCTCCGCTGGCTCGCCCGGTCGATCGTGCCGTTCTCCGGGAGCCCGATCGGTGCGGCTGCGGCCAGGGCCCTGCTGCGGCTCAACCAGCGGCGCATCGAGGATCATCATGCGCGGGTGCGCCGGGCAGTGTTCCGGCAGGATGAGCGCGAGCGGGAGCTCCTGGCGCTGTCGGGGCGCTCGGAATAGGACGCGACGATGACGACGATAACGCAGCGCACGGTTTTCCTGTTGGCAGTCTGGCCCGGCATGAGCCTGGGCCAGGGGCTCGCCGGCTTCGACGACACCGCACTCGTGCTGCCCGAGAACGTGCTCGACTGCATCATCGAACCCAATCTCAAGCTCGATATCTCGAGCCCGGTCGAAGGCGTTGTGGAGAAAGCCCACGTCGATCGGGGCGATGCCGTGCGCGCGGGCCAGGTGCTGATGGAACTCGGCTCCGATGTCGAGCGCTCCGTGCTCGAGCTTGCGGCGGTTCGCGCCGAGTTCGCCGATCGCACGCTCCGCCGCAACGACAATGCCGCCGACGTCATGTCGTCGCAGGAGCGGGACGAGATCGTCACCGACGCCCGGATTGCGGCCCTCGAGCTCAACGAAGCCGAGATGCGGCTCGAGCTCAAGAAGATCAGGAGCCCGATCGACGGCCTCGTCGTCGAGAAGATGCGCGCCGAGGGTGAGTACGTCTCCGAGCAGCCCGTCTATTCGGTGATCAACATCGACCCGCTGTTCGTCGAGGTCATCGCGCCCGTCAGCCTGTTCGGAGTGACCAGCGAAGGTTCGACGGCCACCGTGATCCCGGAGGCGCCGATCGGCGGCCGCTACGAGGCGGAGGTCATCGCCGTGGACCCGGTCATCGACAGCGCGTCGGGCACGTTCCGGATCCGGCTCGAACTCCCCAACCCGGGTTCAGAGCTGCCGTCCGGGCTGAAGTGCCAGATCGACTTCTCGCCCGTCGCGGCGGATTCAGGCTGACCGCCACGCGCCGCGCGTGAAGTCCGGAACGTCCACGGGCTTGCTCCCGTTCGTGACGGATTCATGGCTCAGCGGGAACAGCGACGACCAGGCCGCGCCGTCGTAGACGCTCTGATCGAGGGCGATGCCGTCGCTCAGGCACTCAACAATTCGCCTGAGCATCATGAAGTCCATGCCGCCATGCCCGCCCGCGGTCACGGCCGCCGTGCGCCCGGCTTTCCAGAGCGGGTGATCGAAACGGGCGTACCACTTCGCCATGTCCGTGTCCCAGCGGTGGAAGCTCTGTCTTGTCGGCCGTTGGCCCTTGCGGCCCCCGGCCTCCCAGGCCGCTTTCTGCTGCTCGTACTGTTCGTCATAGATCGTCTGAATCTCCGCCGGCGGGTCGTCGAGCGCGATCCGGTTGGGGTAGCCCGCGAATGCGCCGCCCGTGCCCTGCACGAGATTCAGGCGGGAGTAGGGACGCGCCGTCGTCGTATCGTACTGCACGAGAATCGAGCGGCCGTTCGCGGTCTTGAGCAGCGTGTTGTTCATATCGCCCTTGATGTACCTCAGCCGGTTGCGCTGATGGTCCGGTGGAAACTCGCGCTCGGCGTAAGCCGCGCGACCCAGCGCCGGCGAGCTCATCGACGTGATGTAGTCGAAGCGGTCGCCGCGGTTGATGCCCATGTACTCCGCTATCGGACCGAGCCCGTGGGTTGGGTAAATATTGCCGCGCATCGTCGTGTGGTAGTGCGTGCGCCACGAGCCCGTCTTGCGCGTGGTTTCGTGCATCTGCCAGCGCAGATCGTGGATGTAGGCCCCTTCGCCATGCGTCAGCTCGCCGAACAGTCCCTGCCTCGTCATGTTGAGCACCATCATCTCGTCGCGGCCGTAGCAGACGTTTTCCATCATCATGCAGTGCCTCTGGGTCGTCTCCGACACCTCCACCATCTGCCAGAGCTCGTCGATCGTCGTGGCCATGGGCACCTCGACGAAGGCGTGTTTGCCGGCCCGCATCGCGTCGATGGCCATCGGCGCGTGCCAGCGCCAGGGCGTCGCAATGATCACGGCGTCGACGTCGGCGCGCTCGAGCAGTTCGCGATAGGCGTGGTCGTGGCCCGTGTAGACCGGCGTGTCGCCGCGCCCGGCGACGGTCAGCAACAGGCGCGACTCCCTGAGCGCAACCGGATCGGTATCGCAGATGGCGGCGAGCTCGGCGTCGGGAACCGCGAGCAACAGTGGCATGAGCGACTTGCCGCGCTGGCCCATGCCGATGATGCCGAATCGTGGCCGCTCGATTCCGGGCGCCGCGTAGTCGAGCATGGCGGCGCCACTCGCGGCCTGGCCGCTCGACGTGCGCGCGGCGGACGCCGGCGGCACGACGCCCGCGGCCGCGATAGCCCCCACGCCCTTCAGGAATTGACGGCGATTCGCTCGCAATGGCTTGTCGTCAGGCACGTGAGTCCTCCGCTGTTCGATTCGTGGTCGTTGCCGCCGACGCGCGAGGCCGGTTCAGCAGCATCAGGATAAGGCAAACCGCCGAGACAATCGTCAGAATGGCCATCGACGCAAGCTTGCCGTAGATCAGCGAGCCGATCGCGAACAGCGCGCTGTAAGTGCCGACGCAGCCCAGAAAGATGTTGAGCAGAGCGCGCGGAATGTTGTCTTCGGCCGGCGGCGCCGGCAGCGCCTCCGGTTCGCTCGCGAGCCGTTCGCGGACGATCTTCCAGCCCGGGCCCGCCGGGCGGATCAGGCGATAAAACGATGCCAGCGTTTTCGCATCAGTCTCGGGTCCGAGCCAGCTTGCCGCGAGCCAGGCAGCCGTCGTGACCGCGACTCCGATGAGCAGCTTCTCGTAGCTGGCCCAGGCGGGGCTCGCAGCAAATTCGAACCACAGCGCGACGACGAACGATACGAGCATCGCCGCAATCTCGCTCGACGCGTTAATGCGCCACCAGAACCAGCGCAGCAGGAACAGGAGCCCCGTGCCGGCTCCGATCGTGAGCAGGATGTTGAAAGCCTGCATCGCACTCTCGAGATACAGCGCCAGTGTGCAGGCGAGCAGCATCAGCAGGATCGTCGCGATGCGGCCCGCGAGCACGAGTTCGCGCTCCGAGGCGTCGCTCTTCAGGAAACGCCGGTACACGTCGTTGACGATGTAACTCGAGCCCCAGTTGAGCATGCTCGACATCGTCGACATGTATGCGGCTGCCAGCGAGGCGACCACGAGGCCCATGAGGCCGGCCGGAAGGAACGTGAGCATGGCCGGATAGGCGAGGTCGTCGCGCAGGACATCGGCCTCGATGACGGGAAACGCAGCCCTGAGCGAATCGAGGTCGGGAAAGACGATCAGCGAGGCAAGCGCGACCAGAATCCAGGGCCAGGGTCTGAGCGCATAGTGCGCCACCTGGAAGAAGACGACCGCGCCGAGCGCGTTGTCCTCGTCCCTGGCCGCGAGCATCCGCTGCGCCACGTAGCCGCCACCGCCGGGCTCCGCGCCGGGATACCAGACGCTCCACCACTGCACGGCGAGCGGTATGACGAGCACGGTCAACGTCACTTCCCGGTTCGAAAAATCGGGGAAGAACTGAAGCCGTTCGCTAACGGCCGGATGCGCCAGCATCGCGGACAGGCCGCCGACCTCGGGCAGGCTGACGGCCACCCAGGCCGTCGCGATCGCGCCGACCATCGATGCGGCGAACAGCAGGAGGTCGGTGACTACGACGCCCAGGAACCCGCCGAGCGCCGTGAACGCGACGGTCACGCAGCCCAGTATGAGCACGGTCTGCAACGGAGAGATGCCGAGGATGATCGTGCTGATCTTTATCGCCGCGAGCGTCACGAGCCCCATCGCCATGGCGTTGAAGAACACACCGAGGTAAATCGCCCGGAACGCACGGACCGCCACCGCCGCCTTGCCGCTGTAGCGCAGCTCGTAGAATTCCAGGTCGGTCAGCACCCCGGCGCGCCGCCATAGCCTCGCGTACAGGAAGGCTGTGACCATGCCCGTCAGAAGGAACGCCCACCAGACCCAGTTGCCCGCAACGCCCTGCGTGCGCACGATCTCGGTGACGAGGTTGGGCGTGTCGGTCGAGAACGTCGTCGCGACCATCGAGATGCCGAGCAGCCACCAGGGCATGCGGCGGTTGAACAGGAAGAACGAGGTCGTGTCCTGGCCCGCGCGGCGGCTGACGTAGGCGCCGATCGCAACGCTCGTCGCGAGAAACACGGCAATGATGATCCAGTCGATGGCCTGCAGTCGCATCAGCGCGCCAGCCGCTGCCGGCCCGGATCCGGCGCTTGCCCGAGCGCACGGTCGAGGATCGCGGTCATCCGGTCGCGGCTTCGCTGCATGTCCTCGAGCAGCGCGAACTGGGCTCTGGCGCGCACCCGGTTGTGCTCTGGATACGCCGTCTTGAAGTAGCGGTCGCCGCCCAGGTAGTCGCTTAAGAAACGAATGCCGATCTCGTAGGTGATGACCTCGCACGACAGGCCGAGGCCGGCAATCTCTGCCTCCGTGAGCCAGTCGGCGGTCACCCCGAGGTAACCGTGCGCGAGCGCCTCGAATATGTCGAGGTCAATGCGCACGGCGTCGGCGTCGGGCTCGTCCTCGGCCGTCGTGATGGCTGCCGAGCGCACCATGTCGCCGAAGTCGTACAGCACCGTGCCCGGCATGACCGTATCGAGGTCGATGACGCAGACCGCCTCGCCGGTCGCGACGTCGAGCATGACGTTGTTGAGTTTGGTGTCGTTGTGCGTGATGCGTTCGGGCAGGGCGCTGCGCTCGATGGCCGTTGCGAGCTGCGACCGCGATCCGGCGAGCGCGATCTCGGCGCGGCACGCCGCCGCGCGCCCGGCACGGTCTTCATCGATGGCCGCGCAGAGGTCTGCATAGCGTCTTTCGGTATCGTGAAAGCCCGGGATGGATTCATGCAGCCTCGGTCCGGGCAGGTCGGCGAGCATACGCTGAAATCGGCCGTAGGCAGCCGCGGCACCGCGCGCCTGCGAGGCCGTCGCGGCCGTATCGATCGTCTCGGCGCCGTCGATGTGTGCGTAGGTGCGCCAGTACTCGTCGCCATCGAGCACGACGAAGTTCCGGCCATCGATCGCCGGCACGAGTTCGAGCGAGGTCATACCTGCCGCGATCGGATCGTCGGCGCGGCGCTTCGCGGCCAGGTGATCCAGGACACGCGCGATGTTGTCCATGACCGCCACGGGATCGCCGAATACGTCGGTATTGATTCGCTGGTGCACGAGCTTCGACGACCCGCCGCTGTCTGCGTAGGTGACGACGAAGGTATCGTTGATGTGGCCGCTGCCGAGCGGAGACCAGTCGACCGGCTCACCGTGCGTCGCAAACTGCCTGGCGAGCATACGCAGGCGGCTGTCGAACGCTCCGCTCATCAACTCCCGAGCCGCTCCGGGTAGCTGCCTCGTTCGACGAGCTGCGCGAGGCTCTGGCGCGCCGCATCCAGATCGGCCGAGTAGGTCATGCCGAACCAGGTCTTGCCCTCCGGCACGACTTCGACGCTGACCCGATGCGACGACAGCAGCTCGCCGATCGCGTCCGGCAGACGAAACTCGCTGCCGGGCGCGATCGATGCATCGCGCGCGAACGCCTCCATCAACGGCTCGAGGCGCCCGAGAACGTCGTGCGTGAATCCCCAGAAGTTCATCGACACCGGCGTATCGAGTCGAAAACGCTCGCCCGGGTAAATCTCGCTGATCGCATCGCCGTTGTCGCGCGCGAGCCGGGTGTGCTCGACGATGCTTAAGAGATTCGTGCCGTCGAGCTCGCAAACGCCGCGCGACACCGGCCCGTTCGGCGACAGCGTGTCGCCCATCGCGTAGCTGATCAGCACGTAGCGTTCGCGGGCCGGTTCCTTGAGCCGCTCGGCGGCCGCGACATACGCGCTCAGGCCGTAAAAGTCGTCGGCATTGATGACGGCAAACGGGCCGTCGATGTCGCGACCCGCGACGAGCACCGCGTGGCCCGTGCCCCACAGGCCGTTCGGCAGCAGCCGCTCGTCGCCCAGCACGGCCGTCGTGTCCTGCAGGACGTAGCGCACGTCCATGCGCCGGCTGAGCCGCGGCAGCACGTCGTCGCGAAACGTTGCCTCGAACGTGCTGCGAATGACGATCACGGCCTGCTCGAAGCCCGCGAGCTTTGCGTCATGTAAAGAGTATTCGAGCAGCGCCTCACCGTGCGGGCCGACCGCGGCAAGCTGCTTCAGGCCGCCGAAGCGCGAGCCCATGCCGGCCGCGAGGATGACGAGCGTGGGGCCGCCGTTCACCAACGCCGCCCCGGCGATCCGGCCTCGAGCAGCCGCCGCGGCGCATCCGGTTCACTGCAGAGATTCGCCGTCATGGCTGGGTCATCTGGCTCGCGCACGGCCACGAGGATACCAGCTGCCGCCTGAGCGTCGAGTCATGCCAGCACGAAAACGCAGGGATTCCGGAAATCTACCGCCGAATGCCGCCTTAATTGTTATGCATCAGAAAAAACCGGCAGCTCGCGCCGACGGCGCACCCTGCCGGAATCAACTGGAGAACGACATGAAGCTCCTACAATCGATCTTGCTCGGCCTCGTATTGACCCTGTTCGTCGTCGCCTGCGGCGGCGGCGGTGGTGGCGGCGGCAACGCCGGCGGCGGCGGAAACACAGGCGGCGGTGGTGGCGGCGGTAGCGGCGGTGGTGGTGGCGGCGGGACGCCCGAGCCACCACCCCCGCCCTTCGAGCTGATCAGCGACGAACAGGGTGCCGCCAGCATCGACAGCGTGCGCGGCGAAGAGGTCTTCGTCGCGTTCGATGACAACGGCAACGGCCTGGCCGTCTGGTTCCTGCGGTCCGGCACCGGCACGGTGCTCGTGTACTCGATGTACGTGCCTGCGACGGCCTCGTGGACGGCCGCGGTCACAGCAGGCGATGCCAGTGGCATCTGGGAGGCCAGGCTTCAGGGTGGTGCCGATTCCATCGGCCTGCTCGCCCTAAACGAAGGCCTGGAGATCGTCGCGGCGACCTTTGCGGGCGGGGCCTTAAGCGACTTCGAGACCCTCGAGACGATAACCGAAGAGGAGGAGCAGGAAGGGCTCCGCGTGAGCGATATCTCGCTTGCCGCGTCAGGCGCAGGCTTTGCGGCCACGTGGATCAAGATCACCGACCGGGACCGCGATACGGGCACGAGGACCTCGGTGGCTCGCGCCAGCGTGCTGTCCATGCCCGGAGCGGGCTGGAGTGAGCCCGAGAATCTTGGCCCCGAAGGTGAGCTCGGCACGCTCGGCATCATCGGCAGCGCCACGGGCTACCTCGCGTTCTGGGAAGAGGGCGACATCAACAACCGGGGCACCGCGAACCTGTTTGCCAACTTCTACACGAACGAACAGTGGCAGACCGGCCCCGTCGATCTCGACGAAATCTACCCCTATTGGGACATGCAGGCGGCATCTGACGGCGAGACGATCGAGCTTGCGTGGTTGACCCGAGATCAGGGGATGGTCCTGGGCGTCAGCTTCTCCGAAACCTTTCAGCTGTCGGCGACTACCGAAATCTACAGGAGCGCCGACAGGGTCCGCTCGTTCCGGCTGGCAAGCAACGACCAGGCCTACGCCGTGGTCGCGCGCGTGAACAGCGAGATGCACGCCGTCGTCAAGAGCGCTGGCGCCTGGGGCACGCCGGAATTCGTCTCGCAGTCGGACATCGATCGCGACCTGATCGAGCTCGCCGGCGGCGGCGATGAATTCGTCGCCGTGTGGACGCAGGCCAATGGCGTGGCGGCCACGAAATACATCGGCACCTGGAGCATCACCGCGATCCTGTCCGACGATACCGTCGATCAGTTCGAAGACATTGCGGTCGCCCACGACGGCGGCGACGAATTCACGGTCGTCTGGCGGCAGAAGCCCAGCGAGGATCGCGACTTCGATCTCGCGGCGTCACGGAGCACGTTCGACCCGTTCACGCCGGCCGAGTTGATCGAGACCGGCAGCGAGAACGCGGACGAGCCCACGGTTATCGGCGATCCGGACGGCGGCGTGCAGGTCTTGTGGCCGCAGCAGTTGGACGATGACGCGAGTGAGGAAGTTCTCTTCGCGCGTGAGAGCGGCGGCAACTTTCAGGAGCCGGCGATCATCGCGAGCGACGGCCTCGGCGCAAGCGTGCGAATCGCTCGCGTCCTGAGCAACGCGGCGGGCCGCACGCTGGCCGTTTGGAGCCAGTCGCGTGGCAACTCGTTCCGCCAGTTTGCGGCGATCCGCGACCCGGACGGCGTTTGGGGGGAACCGGTCATCGTATCGGACGGCTCCCCGCTGTCCTTCGCGGGGACTAGTCAATTCGCAACGGACGGCGACGGCTTCGCCTTCGTGCTGACGCGCCGCGACCCGGCAGACGACGATGAGGCAAACGTCGAGGTCCGGATGTACGACGGCTCGGGTTGGTCCGATGCGGCGGTGCTCGACCTTAACCTCAAGGGCGAGGTGCAATCCGCCAGGATCGCCAGCAACGGCAGCGGCTATGCCGTCGCCTGGTCCCAGCGGCCTGAGTCCGGCACCCGGGACCAGCGCACCTACGGCAGTGTGTACGCGGACGGCGCCTGGGCCAGCCCCGAGCTCCTGAGCGCCGCGGACGCCCTCGGCACCCAGACTCCCGTGATCGTCAGCAACGGTGATGGCTATGCCGTGACCTGGGACGATTTTCGCGGTGACGCCGTCAGCGTCAACGTGTACACCGCCTCAGGCTGGAGCGGGGCGGCCCCCATCGCACCGATCTTTCAGCAGGCAAACCCGAGCGTCGCGACGGATGGGACGGGCTACCTCGTGAACTGGTCCGACAAACTGCCCGGTGACAGCGACCGCAACATCTACGTCGCGGTCTCGCCGACGGGCAGCGCCGCTGACTTCAGTGCGCCCGAGCGACTGTCGCCGGACGACGGCAATCCGCCCGGCAGCAGCCGGGTGGCCGGCGGGGCCGCGGGCTTCGTCGTTGCCTGGAGCGCATTCACGGGCGGCGACGGCGCCGAGGCCTTTGCGAGCACGTGGGACGGCGATAGCTGGACCGGGCCCGTGTCGATCGAGGACGGCGTGGGTCCGGCTTACGTCGACGGTATCGTCGCGGGCGACTCAGGCTTCGCCGTGCTGCTCTTCCAGGCCGACACTGAATCGCGGTTCAGCACCGATTCCCTCGTGGCGAACGTGTTCGGCGGCACGGACTGGCTTGGTGCCACGTTGCTCGAAGACTCCGATGAGATTCTGGGCGACTTCGAAGACGAAGGCGGGCAGATCGTCGCATCGGGCGACACGTACGCGGTCACCTGGGCGCAGCGCGGCGAGGACGGTATCGCGCACGCCTGGTTCTCCTCGTTCGACGGCGCGAACTGGAACCGCCAGCAGCTCGAAGACCAGGGCACGGATGCGGACGATACCGTGATCGCGGCGAACGGCGACGGCACGTTCACGGTGCTGTGGCGCCAGGCGGACCCGGACGGCTCGCCGTTCGTGCGCCTGCCGTGGGCGTACCCGGACGTCGAATAGCAAACCAGCGAGACCGTGAGAGCCCTGCCCGCGCCCTTCCCCCGGGGCGCGGGCTTTTTTTTGCGCGACCAGCGGAATCCAGCCGGCGGAACGCGCATGTCCTTGTGAGACCCAATCCAAACGAAGGTTGGCGGCGGCAAAGGGTGGGAACACGACGCGCCGCATCAGGGAAAGACACAAAGGACGCGACCATGAAACAGTATCGAACTCTGGCTCTGACAATCCTGGCAAGCCTGCTGCTGGCCGCCTGCGGCGGTGGTGGGGGTGGAGGCGCCGCAGACAACAACAGCGGCTCCACGCCGCCGCCAGCGAATCCGACGCCGGATCCCGATCCCGATCCCGACCCGGACCCCGAGCCCCTGCCCTTCGACCTCTTAAGCGACGAACCCGGCTCACCGACGATTAACGGCTACATCAACGACCCGGATGTCGTGGTCGCATTCGACGATGCCGGCAATGGCGTCGCGACCTGGGTCGTCGACACGGATACCGACGCGGTGCTGCGCTACTCGATATTCACGGCGGCAACCGGCAGCTGGTCGCCGCCCGAAGACGCGCTCGAGCTCAGGGATGACCGCAGCGAGGTCCAGGTCATCTCGGGCGGAACGTCGTTTGCGGTACTGGTTCTGGATGGGGAGGACGCGGCACTCGTGGCGGTCGTCGTCAATGGCGTGCTGTCTGACTTCGCCACCCTGGACGTGCTCACTGAAGAGGAAGTAAACCAGGGTTTCAGTATTCGCGGTGGCGGCCTGGCGGCATCCGGAGATGGCTATGCCGCAACCTGGCAACGTGCGGTGCGGCGCGACCTGGACACGTTCGACGAATTCTTCGAGATCAAGGCGAGCACGATCTCCCAGCCCGGTGCGGGCTGGAGTGACCCCGTGTCGCTCAATGACGAGGCAATCCTGGGCACGGTCGAGCTGCTGGGCACGGCGAACGGTTACCTGCAGCTCTGGTTCGAGATCGAAGAGGTCAACAACGTTGATGTGAGCAGGGTCAAGACCAGCTACAACGACGGTTCCGGCTGGGTGCCGGACGACCTGGGACAGCTTGGTGCGACTTTTCCGGTTGCCGCCACCAACGGCACGACCATCTAGGTAGCCTGGGCTAACGGGGACAACACGCGGATCTTTTCGAAGTTCTACGATTCGAACTTCGTACTCTCGTCGAACACGGTGTCCTTCACGCAGAGCTTTGCCCGCAATATGCGGATGACGAGCGACGGCGATGACTACCTCCTGACCTGGCAAACGAGTAGGGACCACTATGTGTCGATCGGCCGGGGGACGTCGTTCACGGCCGCGCGGCAAATCACGAACGCGAATTCCTTCGACAGTGGCAAGGTGCTTGCAGGCGAGGCTGGCAAGTTCGTCATGGCCTGGCCCCAGGATGGCGGGATCTGGGCGACGATCTACGACGGCAACTGGAGTGTCGCGAGTCCGGTAACGGAGCCTGGTATCGAGAATTCGCGCGTGCCCTCCATCGTGCTCGAGGACGGCACGGCGACGCTCGTCTGGCAGCAGGTCACGGACCCGGAGGATCGCATAGCCGACATTTACACGTCTACGGCCGTCAGCAGCTGGAGCGCGCCGGAACTGATCGATGCCGGGACCCGGAGCGCTGCGGAGCCGGTCCTGAGCTCGGGCGGCGACTTGTTCCTGCACTGGGTACAGCAGCTCGACGACAACAGCGGGGTCGGCGTATTCGCGGCCAGGAACTCAGGTTCCTGGGGCGAGCCGGAACTCTTGAACCCTCGCGAGGCTGACTCGAGCGTAGGCTCGAGCGTCCGGTCCTCCACGATCCTGAGCAACGAGGCCGGACAGACGTTTGCGATCTGGTCGCAGCGAGAAGGCACGCAGCTCACGACTTACGGTGCCATTCGTAGCGCTGAGGGCGAGTGGGGCAGCCCGGAAATCCTCGATACGAGGTTGACAACGTTCCGCAGCAGTCTCGTTACCGACCGTCGCGTGGCGGCGAACAGCGATAGTTTCGCTTACGTCTACGAAGAGACACCGCCGTCGCCCGATGACGCAGCAGACCTCTTTGTACGCATCTACGAGAACGGCAGCTGGTCCGAGCCGACACAGCTCGACATTGGCCTGACTTTCCGTCTGCAGGAGGCCACGATTGCGTCCAATGGCACCAGCTACCTGGTCGCGTGGACGCAGGCGACCAGCGACGCGATATTCGGCGATCAGAGAACCTTCGGGAGTCTCTACGAGGACGGCAGCTGGAGCATGCCGGACCTGCTGAGCGATAGCACCGCCAGTTCGACGCAGGCACCTGTGATTGCGAGCAATGGCATGGGCTATGCGGTGACCTGGGAGGACTTCCGCTCAGACGAAATACAGGTCAACGTCTACGATGGATCGGCCTGGTCGGGCGCCCGGACACTGCTGACGGGGATCGGCTCCCAGGCATTTCCGACGGTCGAATCTGATGGTGCCGGCTACATGGTCTGGTGGTTCAATGTCGCACCGACCGAGCAGTTCGCGAATTTGCACGTGTCCCTGTCGACGACAGGAGCGGCGGACGACTTCTGGGAGGGGACCCGCGTCACCCCGGACGTGGAGCGCAGACCACTTACCAGGGTAGCCGCCGGCAGTCCGGCCGGATATGCAGTCGCCTGGACCAACGAGGTTCAGAGCTCGGGTCAACGGGACGTCGTCGCCGTGGTCTGGGACGGAGCACGCTTCACCGACGTGACATTGATCGAAGCCGTCGATACCAAGGCGTCCACGATAGACCTTGCCGCGAGCGATTCAGGGTTCGCAACCCTGCTCGATCGTCGTGATTCGGCCGAGTTGCTCAATCCGAGAACGCTGTCGGCGACCGTGTACGCGGATGGCGCCTGGCAGGACAACGTCCCGCTCGAGGCCTCCGACGAGCCGCTCGGCGACAAAACGGTTAGCCAACGTGCCTATGTGGCAGGGTCCGGGGACAGTTTCGCGGCCGTGTGGTCTGAGCAGAGCGACGACGGCTTCTACCACATCCGCTTCTCGCAATTCGACGGCACGAGCTGGAACACGCAGCAGATCGAGGAGCAGGCCGCGAATGCCGACGACCCGAGGATCACGGCCAACGCCGACGGCACCTTCACGGTGTTGTGGCGACAGGCTGATCCGGATGGCTCGCCGGTCGTTCGCTTTCCCTGGGCATACCCGGGGCTCGAGTAAACGCCAACCGCCCCAACCCGACCCCGGGTTGGGGCATTTCGGTGTCACCTATCGTTGCGGTCAGCGCTGGTCGGCGTGCTTTGCGAGAAACCGGTCGAGGCTGTTAGCAAACGCCTGCTTGTCGCGTTGGCTGAACGCGGCAGGGCCGCCACCCATCTCGACGCCGCTCGAGCGCATCGTATCCATGAAGTCGCGCATATTGAGCAGCGCGCGGATGTTCTCGCGGGTCCGCAATTCGCCACGGGGACTCAATGCATGGCCGCCCTTGTCGATCACCTCGGCCGCCAGCGGAATATCGTTGGTGATAACAAGGTCGCCTTCGGACAGTCGCTTGACGATTTCGTCGTCGGCCACATCGAAGCCCTGTGCCACCTGGACGGCATCAACGAAGTCCGAGGCCGGCCGCTTGAGCGGCTGGTTCGCGACCAGCGTCACGCGCGTGCCGGTGCGCTCCGCGGCGCGGAACAGGATCTCGCGCACGACCACGGGACAGGCGTCGGCATCAACCCAGATCTTCACGCGACACCGTTCTCCTCGCGCGCGCCTTCGCGGCGTTCAGTCGCGGAGCTGGGCCGCGCGTACGCTCGTCGCGACGTAAACCCGCGCGTCATCGCAGTCGTCGACGTCGTCGAAGATGTCCATCAGCGCGGCGCGGCCGCCGCCGTTCGCGACCTGCTCCCAGTCGACGCCGAGTTCGACGAAGGACGGATAGGCCGTGACAACCTTGTAGTCGTAGTCCTGGTCGCCGCCGCCGAAGGTCGGGAACCAGTGCCACGTGCCGGCCTCGGAACCCTGCTCGGTCTGGTACTCGGCCCACTCGAGTTCGGCCGCGCGGACGTCCGAGTAGCGCGAGTCCTCATTGATCTCGCAGTCCATCATCGTGATGATCGACGACTCGGGCGTTCCGCCCGCCGGTGCCTTGTACATCGCCGAGGCCAGCCCGATGTGCGCCTCGCAGTCCAGGACGTCAATGAACGCGGCGGCGAGTTGTCCGCCCCCGGTGAGCCAATTGTGCGTGCCCTCACCCATCGACCTGCCGTCTTTGTGGGCGCCCATCCAGACCATGTCGAAGTCCTGCTCCGCGCCGTAAAAGTACGGCGTCAGTGTCCAGGCGGCGTAGCTATCGACATTGTTCTCGTCCATGTAGTCGTTCCAGCGAGATATGACGCGTTGCAGATCGCCCGCGTCCTTGCCGTCGTTGTAGCTGCAGGCGAACAGCTCGACCGGCAGGACCTTGCCCATGCCATCGGCGCTGACCTGCGCGACCGACACCGACGTCGCCGAGAGCGACAGCGCGGCACAGACGGCCGCAAGCTTGAGTGCCTGTTTCATAGATTTCCCCTTTGTATTCTTGTTGCTTCTTGTTGTCGCCGACAGGACGAATCGGCCCGCCGGGTCGGGGCATTATAGAGCACTTAGTCAATACAACGTTCGCAGCGGGTGCCCGCTGGCATCGTGGATGCTCTCATGTGGGTTCGAAAGACCGGAAACGTTCGAAGCGCGCCTGTTTTCGAAATGTGGTCCCACGGAGAACCGTTGTTGCGGGCACCTCGTCCTGACGTTGGCGCCGTTTGTGAGCCTGGTCGCGGCGTGACCTACAGCGTATCGCTTCTGTTCCGGCCGATGGGCTGCGCGCGTCGAGTCGCTGCTTGTTACTGGCCGCCGCATCGCTTTGATTGCGTTCAGGCGGTGTCGAGTCCGGCGGGTCAACGATTCGATTTTTCGGAGTTTTACATAACGCGGATCCATATCACTGAGCCGTCGTATGTGGTTTCATATGAATACTAACGTATAAGAATAAGCCCGCACGTTCTGTCGAGAGGAAAAGAATGAGGTTGCTACGGGGCGCACTGCTCGTCGCGATTCTATCCGTGTCCGCCTGCGGTGGCGGGGGAGGCGGAGGGGGCTCGTCATCGAGTACGCCACCGCCATCCACGCCCGCGACGGTGACGGTGGAAGGCGTCGCTCAGAAGGGTCCCATGATGGCGGGCGCGAGCATCTCGGTGTCGTCCGTCAGTCCGCGTGGCGTGATCGGGGCGCCGATCGCCACGACGACCACGAACGACGATCTGGGTCGCTACGTTTTTGACGTCGAGTCGGGCCAGATCATCGCGATTACCGCGACTGGCGGCTTTCACGACGAGCTGCACGGAACGCCGGAAAGCGCCGCCGTGCAACTGCGCGCCGTGCTCGAGGTATCCACCGACGTCAGGCAAACCGCAAACGTCAATGTGCTGACACACCTGGCGGCGCCGCGCATCCTGGCGCTGCTTGCCGGTGGTGCGACGCTGGCCGACGCTGAGCGGACTGCGCTGGCCGAACTCGTCGATGAGCTCGGGGGCGTCATTGAGGCGCCGGACCTGTCGCCGTTGCATACGATGAGCCTGTATTCGCCGGCTCGCTTCGACCCCCGCAGCGCCTACCTCCTGACGCTGTCGGCGTGGATCGCCGAGCACGGGCGCCAGCTTGCGGATGATCGCAGCAGCGGCATCGCCACCGAACTGCAGGCCGTGCTTGATGGCATGGCGGACGATTTTCGCGATGGCTCCATGGACGATGTGCCGGCCATGGATGCGATCATCGCAGCCGGAAGGCGCGTCGACGTTGAAGGCGTGATGGCAAACCTTGCGGCGCTCGCAAGCCGCGAGGGCTCTGCCCGCTATCCTGGCGACATGATGCTGTTCGTGGATTCGGATTCGGACGGCAGGGCGAACCTGTTCGACAGCGACGACGACGGTGACGGTGTCGCCGACGACGCGGACAGCTATCCGCTGGACTGGGCGTGCCATCTGGAATCGCAGGGCGACGGTGAATCGTGCGCGGCGGAAGCCGAGATTCCCGCTAACTACGTCGCGGATGCCGTAACCATGGACCGCGACGGGACGGTGCTGCTTCTGTCCGCGGCGCAAAACCGGATCTATCGCTGGTCGACGGATCGTGAGCGCCACGGTTACCCGCTGGACATACCCGAAGGCGCAACGTCGATCGCGTCGTCGGCAACGCACGCGCGCACCTACGTCGGACTCGACTCCGGTGACATCGTCAAGATCGAAGCCGAGGGCGGTTTCCCGCTGTCGGATTTCGCGAACATCGACGCTCCCGTGCACTCTCTCGTGGACGCAGGCGACCATCTGATCGCCGTCGACACGAACGGCAACGTTTACGTATTCACCTATGCGGGCGTCCTCGCGGACCAGCGTTACACCCTCGGTTCGAACCACGTGTACAGTGCGGAGGCCGGCCGCCTGCTGCTGCTGACGTCGTGGAACCCGACCGATATCGAATCGCTGCGAATCGATCCGGTCAGCGGAGAGTTTCTGTCCGGCGACAGCTCGCCGTATCACGGCGACTTCGGCATGTCGGCGCCGCTGAACGTGTCGGCCGACGGTCGCTACGTCATGACCGGACATGGCGACATCTTCGACATCGTGTCGCTGGAGTGGGTGCGTTCGCTGCCCGGCCAGTTTGCCGATGTCGCCATGCTCGACGATGGCAGTATCGCAACGATCAAGGCCGATTCCACGGCCACCCGCCTCGACTATCGAGACGCGCGCGGCGGCGTGCTCGAATATGACGTTTTCGATGGCGCCCCGGTGAGCGTGTTCTCCCGAGGTACACGAGTGCACGTCGTTACCCAGGGTCTTCGTCCCGAGGTCCGTGCTTTCGAACCAGGCGGAGACGCGGATGACGACGGCGTCGCGAACACCCTCGACGCCTTTCCGCAGGACCCGGCCGCGTCCGTCGACTCGGATCGGGACGGTTATCCGGACGCCTGGAACGACGGCCGTTCGGCCGAAGACAGCACCGCTGGCCTGACGCTCGACGCCTACCCGGCCGACTCGGCGTGCTTCCTTCCGGGGCACGGCAGCGACGGCGTCTGCAACCCCGCAGCCAGGCTGCCGTCCTCGATACCCGAGTGGAACGTGGCCGACGCGCGCGGCATGGTGTATTCGCTGCATGCGGGATTGAACGCCGTATATCGTTGGGACCCGGTTCTCGGACACAGGAACCCGCTACCCATCGGCGAGGGTGACGGCGATACGGCGCAGCTGCTGCGCTACTCGCCCGAGCAGGACCGGCTGTACCTGTCATACGACTCGGGCAAGATCTCCTACATCGATCTGTCCGGAGCGGGTGCGGAAACCTACCTGACTGCCGCGCGCAACGCCGTACTCGGTATGCAGCCGGCCGGCAATTACCTCTGGATAGCCGGAAGCGGTGTGCTGACCTCCGGGCGTTGGAGCGCGAGCGTCGACACGTCTGGCGAGGTCGTATCCGAGGGCGATTTCCGCAGCGAGTACTCTCGTCACTCGGCCTGGAATCCCGTCCTCGAACGCGTCTACTTCTTCCGCGATGGCATCAGTCCGAACGACCTGCAGTACCAATCCGTCGATCAGGCGACCGGTGAGATCGGCGTCGCCATCGACTCGCCGTACCACGGTGACTTTTCCGTCCGGCCGCCGATCCGGATCTCCGCGGACGGCAGCCGCGTCCTGCTGGGCGGCGGCAATGTCTTCGACGCCGAGACCCTGACGATTCTGGGCTCGGTGCCGTCACCGATCAGCGACGCCCGCTGGACGACGGACGGCGAAATCGTGCTGCTGCGCGAATTCGGCGACGCCGCATCCATCGAACGGTTGGACTCGACGGGCCGGATCGTCGAGGCGCGGGCCTTCGACGGCGCGCCGGTTGCGCTGTTGCCGGCCGCGAACGGCTACACGGTGCTGACGGACCAGGACAGGCTGAGCTATGCGAGCTATCTGCCGTCCGACGATTCCGATGCGGACGGCGTAAGCAATACGAGCGATGCGTTTCCGTTGGACCCCGCCGCATCGATCGACACGGACAATGACGGATTTCCCGACGCCTGGAACGATGGCAGCTCGGGCGCGGACAGCACGACCGGCCTGGTCCTCGACGCCTATCCCGACGACGCGGCCTGCTACCTGCCGGAGCACGGTGACGGCACGACCTGCGACGTCGGCTCCACGATCCCCGACTACGCGCCCGCGTCCGTCGTCACCGACGATGCGGGCCTTGTATACCTGTTCAGTCCGGACGACAACCGGGTCTTCCGCTGGGATTCGGTGTCGGGCGAGCACCTGAACCCGCTCGTCGTAGGCTCCGATGCCTGGCTGAATGTCGAAGCGCCGACCGTCATGGCCGTGCACGTGGGCCACGGCCGACTCTATTTCGGCTACGATACGGGCGCGATCACCTACGTCGACCTTGCGGCGCCTGGCCCGGAACAGCCGTTTGCGACGATGCTGGCGGAGGTATCGAGCCTCGCCGAGGTCGGCGATTTCCTGCTGGCGCGGGACGAGGCCGGCTACTCCGCGTCCAACCATTCGATCTACGACCGCGACGGCCATCTGCGAGACGTCGGCGGGCGCGTGGGCTATTCGCCAGACTACGCCTGGAACCCGGCGCTCGAACGCGTCTATTTCGATCCCTACGATCTGTCTTACGAACAGATCGATCAGGCGACCGGTACCATCGTCAGCTACCGGCAGAGCTTTGCCCACGGCGGACACAATATTGCGCCCATTGTCCGTGTCTCGGCGGACGGCAGCCTCGTGCTCGCGGGCAACGGCAAGATCCACGACGCCGATACGCTCGAGGTGCTCGGCAGGGTCAGCACGGGCTTCACGGACGCGGTCTGGCTCGACGACGGCGGCCTCGTGACCGTGCGCGACGATGCCGGCGGTTCCGTGCTCGTCCGCCTGAGTGCGGCCGGCGTGCCGGTGGAGGTCGTGAACGTTGACGGCGTACCGCTGGCGCTACGCCGGGCCGGCGACGCCTACGTAATGGTGACGAGTGCCGGGCGGCCGGAGTTCACGATCTACGCGCCGACCGACGACTCGGACGGCGACGGGGTCGACAACACCGCCGATGCGTTTCCGCAGGATGCCGCGGCGTCGGTGGACACCGACGGTGACGGTTACCCCGATACATGGAATCCGGGCAAGAGCCAGGCGGACAGCACGACCGGCCTCACGCTCGACGCCTATCCGGGCGACTCGGCCTGCTACCTTCCGGAGCACGGCGATGGCGTGAACTGCGACATCACGTCGACGATGCCGGACTATCTGCCGGCGTCGATTGAGACCGATGCGAACGGCATCGTCTACCTGTTCAGCCCCGACAACTATCGCGTCTATCGCTGGGACTCGGGCACAGGCGAGCATCTGAACCCGCTCGTCGTCGGCAGCGACGCCTGGCTGGGAGGCGACGTTCCCACGCTCATGACGCATCATGCCGGTCACGACCGGCTGTACTTCGGCTACGACAGCGGCGACATCACCTACGTCGATCTCGGCGCGCCGGGCACCGAACAGTACCTGGCGTCACTCGGTTGGCCGGTGAGAGGCCTGGCCGATGTGGGCAACTTCCTGCTGGCGCAGGACGACGAGGGTGCGTGGGAATCGCATCACATCTTCGATGCGGGCGGCGTGCTCAGGGACAGCGTGGAGTGGAACCACTACTCGCGTGTCTACGCGTGGAATCCGTCGCTGGCCCGGGTGTACTACTTCAGCGACGGGACGAGCCCCAACGACCTGCACTACGAAACCGTCAATCAGGTGAGCGGCGTGATCAGCGATCTCGGCGAGAGCCCGTATCACGGCGACTACCGCATTCAGCCACCGATTCTCGTGTCGGTCGACGGCAATCAGGTCATGCTCGGCAGTGGCGACATTTATGACGCGCTGACGCTCGAAGTGATCGCGGCTATACCCGGCGAGTTCGACGACGCGGTCTGGCTGTCGGACGGCGGCATCGCCACCGTGCGCGGCAGCGGAGGGCGAAGCCAGCTCGAGAGGCGGAACGCATCGCGCCAGATCGTCGAACTCGTCGAGTTCGACGGCCAACCGCTGGCCCTGAGGCAGGCCGGCAGTGCGCTTGTGCTGATCACGGATGCGGGCCGGCCCGCGTTCACGATCTACACGCCATCCGACGACAGCGACGGCGACGGCGTGGAAAATACGGTGGACGCGTTTCCGCAGGACCCAGCGGCCTCGGTGGACAGTGACCGCGACGGCTACCCCGATTCCTGGAACGCGGGCAGCAGCCAGGGTGACAGCACGACGGGCCTGGAACTGGATGCCTACCCGAACGATTCGGCCTGCTACCTGCCGGAGCACGGTGACGGCACGACCTGCGACGTCACCTCGACGCTCACGCCCTATCGGCCCGACTCGGTCGAGATCGACGACTCGGGCGTCGTCTACCTGTTCAACGGTTCGTACGGCCGCGTGAACCGCTGGGACGCCGCTTCCGGCGAACATCTCAATCCCTTCATCCTCGGGGCGGGCCCGCTGTCGCCGGGCGGCGAGGCGCCGTGGCTCATGGAGCATCACGCCGGCCACGATCGCCTGTACTTCGGCTATTCCAACGGCGAGATCACTTACATCGACCTCGGCTCCCCGGACGGCGAACAGTACTTCTCGACCCTGGCGAGGCCCGTCCAGGGTCTGGCCCATGTCGGCAATTTCCTGCTCGCCCAGGACGACACCGGGGCATGGGAGTCCCACTATATCTATGACCAGGACGGCAATCTCACCGACAGCAAAGACTTGAACCACTACTCGCGTGAGTACGCGTGGAATTCGACGCTCGATCGCGTGTACTTCTTTCGCGACGGCTTAAGCCCGAACGACCTGATGTATGAAGACATCAACCAGGTCACGGGCGAGATCGACGGGAGCGGCGAAACACCCTATCACGGCGACTACGCGATCTGGCCGCCAATCCGGGTATCGTTCGACGGCAGTCGTGTTCTGCTGGGCAGCGGGGACGTTTACGACGCCAGCAGCCTGGTCTGGCTCGACGCGCTACCGGAGATGATCAACGACGCCGTCTGGTTGCCGGACGGCCGGCTGGTCACGGCGCAAGCCGGGTTGGCCGACGCACGAATCCAGACCTTCAGCGTATCGCTCGAGGCCGGCGAGATCGTCATGCTGCCGAATCCGCTGATCGGGGCGTTGAGATTCGGGTCGAGCGTCATTGTCGTGACGGAGGGCGAGACACCCGTGTTCACGCAAATCGAGCCGTAAGACGACCCGCCCAGGGCGTGACCTACAGCGTATCGCTCCTGTCCTCGGCGGCCCGGTCGCCGAGCGTGCCGTAGCGGTGATAATCGAAGCTTATGCTTTGCTCACGCAGGTACCACAGGAGCTCGACGCGGCCCTCGGCGAGAACGGGGGCGCAGGCGACGTAGACGCCCGAATCGCCGATAGCACGCAGGACGACCTCGGGCACCCGGTCGCGCGCGGCGTAGCGCAGCCTATCGCAGCGGCCCTCGCGAATGGCGGCCGCGAGTTCGTCATCCGATTCCTCGATGAACTCGATGCTGCCGCCCCAGAGCTCGGTGGCATGCTCGAGCGCGTCGACGATCGCCGACCGGTCGTCGTGGGCAACGCTGACGACGATCTTTGCGCCGGCCGCGTGCGCGGCCGCGGCGCGCGCGAATACATCGAATCCCGAGTCGTCGGCATGGATGCGGACGCGGACTTCGCGAACCGGAAGGTAGCGGCGCAGGTTGTCCTGGCCGATCAGGCGGACGTCGTCATGGACGACGGCGAACTCCTCGGCAAAGCGCCGGTCGTAGCTCGCGATCGCATGCCGCAGCCTGCCGCGTTGCTGTTCGTCGAGCACGGCGGCGAGCCCGGCGTCCGGTTCGGCGAGCGCGTTGGCGAACTCCGCGAGCGCCGGGCTGTCGATGAGTGCCGGGTCAAATGCCTCGCCGTCGCCGCCGAAGCGCATGAGCGGCGCGACGTAGTTGGGGCCGCCCGCCTTGATACCGGGCCCGAACGCGCTTTTGCCCATGCCGCCGAACGGCTGGCGCAGCACGACGGCGCCCGTCGTGACCCGGTTGATGTACAGGTTGCCGGCGAGGACGCGGTCGCGCCACTCGATCTGCTCGCGATCGTCGAGGCTCTCGAGACCCGAGGTCAGTCCGTAGCCCGTCTGGTTGACGTAGTCGATGGCCTCATCGAGATCTTTCGCCCGCATGACGCCCAGCACGGGCCCGAACAGCTCGGTCATGTGCATGAAACTGCCAGGCGTGACGGCCCACTTGATGCCCGGTGACCACAGCGACGGGTTGTCGCCGAGCTGACGCGGTTCGAGCAGCCACTCCTCGTCGCCGTCGAGCGTACTCAGGCCGCGCTCGAGGTCACCGCCCGGCGGCCGGATCAGCGGCCCCATGATCGTCCACGGCTCCCAGGCCGAGCCGGTCGGGATGCTCGCCGCGGCATCCTCGAGCGCGCGGCGGAACTTCGCGTCATCCCAGACTTCCTCCTCGAGGATCAGGAGCGAGGTGGCCGAGCACTTCTGGCCGGCGTGGCCGAACGCGGATTGCAGGACATGGGCGATTGCGAGGTCGCGGTCGGACATCGACGTCACGATCGTCGCGTTCTTGCCGCCCGTCTCGGCCAACAGGTCCATGTCGGGTTTCGCGTCGAGCATGTCGAGCGCCGTGTCGGTGCCGCCCGTCAGGATCACGACGTCGACGTCGTCGTGGGTTGCCAGACGCGCGCCAACCGTACTGCCCCTACAGGGCACGAACTGCAGCGCGTCCTTCGGCACCCCGCCGCGCCAGAAGGCCTGGCACAGCAGCCAGGCCGTCAGGACCGTGTCGGAGGCGGGCTTCAAGAGCACGCTGTTGCCGGCCGCGAGTGCCGCTGCCACACCGCCGCACGGGATTGCGATCGGGAAGTTCCAGGGCGAGATGACCGCGACGACGCCGCGGCCATCGGCCTCGATGCCGGGAATGTCGTCGAATGCAATCGCCGTGCGCCGATAGTACTCGCAGAAGTCGATCGCCTCGGAGACTTCCGGGTCCGACTGCAGGAATACCTTGCCGCCCTCGGCCATCGCCGCGCCCATGAGGTCCGCGCGGGCGGACCGCAACTCCGCCGCGACGTTACCGAGTATCGTCGAGCGCGCGCGTGCCGTTCGGGACCGCCAGCCTGATGCGTCCTCGTTCGCGGCCGCGACGGCGCGCTCGACGTCGGCCGTCGTTGCAAGCCGGTAGCGGGCGACAACGTGTCCGGGCCGCGACGGATCGTATGATTCGGCGACGTCGCGATCCGCGCTGAGCTCGTCGCCGTCGACCTGCACCGGAACCTCCAGCGCGTCGTCGCCATGCACACTCTGCCAGCGGTCGACGATGTCGTCGGCCCACTCGACGTTGGCGGACAGCGAAAAGTCGGTGTCGGGCTCGTTCACGAACGGCAAAGCGTCGTCGTGGATCGACTCGCCAACCGCCTGGCGCCGGTCCTGTGTTCTGCGCGACTCGAACGGCGTGGTGTCGATCGCGTCGAAGGCCGCGAAGAACTGCCCCTCGAGACGCCGCCACTCGTCGTCACCCGGCACGAGCTTGAAGGCGTGGCTCAGGAAATTGTCCGGTCCCGTGTTCTCGTCCAGCCGGCGGACCAAGTAGCCGATCGCGTTGACGAAGTTCTCCTTGTGAGTGGCCGGCGCATACAGGACGAAGTTCTCGGTCAGCTCGAACAGCGCGCGGCGCATGTGGTTGGCCATGCCTTCGAGCATTTCGAACTGCAGCCGGTCGAGGCAGCCCTGCCGCGCCGCGAGGACGAGCGCATAGGACAGCTCGAAGAGATTGTGCGACGCGATGCCCAGCGTAACCGCATCGATGTTCTCGGGCTTCAGGGCTTCGTGCAGCATGCGCCGGAAGTTGGCGTCGGTCGACAGCTTGTCCTTGTACGGCGCCTGCGGCCAGCCGCGCGCCGACGCTTCGACGCGCTCGGCCTCCATATTCGCGCCCTTGACGAGGCGCACGGTCACGGCACGGCCGCCGGCTGCGACGCGCCGCCGCGCCCATTCGTTGATCCTAAGCTGCCACGGGTACGAGTCGGGCACGTAGGCCTGCAGGGCGATGCCGCCCCGGGCCTGCTCGAGCCCTGGCCGGTCGAGCGTCCGCATGAACGCCTCGGCCGTCATGGCGAGGTCCTTATGCTCTTCCATGTCGAGGTAGACGAACTTCGACACCTCGGTGCCGTCGGCACGTCGGAACAGGTTTTGCTCGGCCTCGCGGAACAGGCGTTCCAGCCGGTCGCACAGGATCGAGACCGTACGCTCATAGGCAACTGACGAGAGCTGCGAGAATATCGTTGATGCCTTCACCGAAATGCTCTCGACCTCGGGATTCTTGAGCGCGCCCAGGTAGGCGTCGAGCCGGCGCGCCGCCTCGCCTTCGCCGAGGATCGCCTCGCCGAGCAGGTTGACGTTCATGCGCAGGCCCGACTCGCGGCGCTTCGACAGGTGGCTGTTCAGGTGTTTCTCGTCGGCGGGCAGGATGACGTTCGCCGTCTCGGCACGCATCTTTTCCTTGATCAGCGGCACGGCGACACCGGGCAGGTAGCCGCCGAACGACTGGAAGCCGCGGATCAGTGCCTTGTCCAGGGGACTGAAATAGCGCGGCACGCCCTGCGCGTCGAGGATATGCGTGAGCTGGTCCACGGCACGTTTCGGCTTCTCGGAACGAAACGTCTGGTCCGTCATCTGAATCATCGTCGCCTTGTCGTGCGGGTTCTGGATCATGCGGTCCAGCTCGCGCTGCTGCTTGCGTTCGGCGGCGGTCTGCAGCTCGGCCGAGCGCCGCTGCAACAGGGCAGCGATATGTGCCGCGATCTGCGCCTCCGGCGGGCCGGGCTTATCGGGGTCGGGTTGGAACGAATCGATGATGTCGTGCAGTGCGCCCTTCAACGAGGTGGGCGCGACGTGCTCGGTCGCTGCGCTCATATCGGCACCTTCGGCGATCCACGCTAGGGACTCAGGACACTAGCAAATCCGGTGCCGGCCTGGCGTTAGGGAAAATCCGTAGTCAGGCGGCCTGCGCGTTGCGTGCTATGACGCGGTTTCGCCCACGACTGCATCCGCCTCCATCTCGACCAGGTACTCATCGCCGACCAGCTCCGCGCGCACGAGCGTGTTGGCCGGCTGCACCTCACCGAAGCGCTGGCCGTGCACGCGGGATATGGCTTCCCAGTCGTCCATGTCGCGAACGAAGATGCGGGTGCGGACGACGTCGTCGATGCTCCCGCCGAGCGACTGCAGCGCGCCCTCGATCTTGTCGATGACGTAGTGCGTCTGGGCAATCGGATCGTGCTCGCCGATCACGCGATCCTTGTGGGTCGCCGTCGTGCCCGAGACGTAAACCCTGTCGCCTTGCCGGACGGCGCGCGAGAAACCGGCGAGGTCCTCCCAGATCGTGCCGCTTAGTGCCAGCGTCTTTCGGGATTTGCCTTCGCGCGTCGGGTACGGCGGCGGCAGGCTGTCCAGATGGTGGCTGAGGTCGCCCGAGGCCGTCAGGTACGGCGGTTTGCGGTACTCGTCGCCGCAGTCGCCCGGGATCGGCGTCATTTCGCCGAGCGCGGCCCGGATGCTCTCGATTCCTTTATCGTCGAGCGAAAAATCCAGCAGCTGCCGGTTGTTGTCGATGTGTTCGCTCAGGCCCAGCCGGGCGCCGATGATGACGGCGCCCACGGCCGGTTGTTCGAGCATGAAGCGGCTCGCGACGTTGGCCATCGACACCTGGTGCCGCGCCGCCGTCTCTTCGAGCACCTCGAGGAGATGCTGGTAGGGTTGCCAGCCGCCGGCCGTGTCGATGTAGCGCTTGTATTTCATCTGCGACCAGGTCGAGAGGCTGTCGATGTCGGGCTCCGGCTTGCCGAGCCAGCGCTCGGTCAGAAAGCCGCCGGCGAGCGTGCCGAAGGCGAGCAGCTTGACACCACGCTCCTCACAAAGTGCGGACATCGCGCCGGCCGCGCGCTGGTCGAGCAGCGAGTAGCAAAGCTGGTTTGACACGATATCGACGCCGGACTCGAGCACGACGCGCAGGTGCGCCGTGTCGAAGTTCGTAAGCCCGAGATGGCCGATCAGGCCTTCGGCCTTGAGCTCGTTCAAGTACATGAGGTCGTCGAGATAGCTCGGGTCGGCATAGTTCCAGGCGTGGTATTGCAGGAGCTCGACGCGCTCCGCCTGGAGCCGCGTCAGCGCACGGTCGACGGCCTCGCGG
Source organism: Woeseiaceae bacterium (assembly GCA_028280615.1). Lineage (GTDB taxonomy): Bacteria > Pseudomonadota > Gammaproteobacteria > Steroidobacterales > Woeseiaceae > UBA1847. Next base: position 156,002 of record JANQLK010000031.1, read on the forward strand.
ACGAGCTCGCGGGTCGAGCCGCCGGGCGTCGGTACCCACTTGGTCAGGAGCTGGACGCCCGTATCGCCCGCGTACTTGTTGCTGAAGATGCCGGCGATCTCCTCGGACGAGCCGTAGTGGTCGGCCATGTCGAAAGTGGTCAGGCCCGCATCCGTGTAGGCCTTCATGCTTTGTGCCGCGGCATCGAGGTCGACCGACTGGTCGTCGCGCTCCATGTCGGCGATCTGCCACAGCCCGGTCACTACGCGCGAGATGCGGAGTCCCGGCGCCAGTTCGATCGTCCTGTCCTGCTCATTCATCGTGCTTCTCTTCGATACTATCCAATTCGGATGCTTGCCTACTCGGGCGGGAGCCGGGCAAATATGGCGTCGACGTCGACGCCGTCGCGCTTCAGCTTGCCGAGTTCACGGAAATAGATGCCGCTGGCAACCGTCATGACGATCAGCCAGACCGGGGTGGAGTGGAAATACCATGCGGCCACGTCGGCATTCATGTCCTTGTAGACATGGATGACCAGGAACGTCGACAGCATCAGGACGCCGAGCCAAGCCAGGGCGCGTTGCAGCGGGCGATGCGTAAGCACTTTGACCTCACGCGCGAGCTCCGGATTGCGGCGCGGCAGCGTGATGACGGCGACACACATCAACAGGAAGTTGACCAGCATCGAGGTCACCATGATGTCGATCCCTAAGAAGAAGTCGCCCGCGAAGTGGCTGCCGAGTATGCCGATGCTCGCCATGCCGCCGCTCAGGACGATCGCCGTCTGCGGCGTGCCGCGCTCCGGGTGCACGGTCGCGATGCGCTTGGGGAAGATGCCATCTTCGGCCCACGCAAACATGAGCCTCGACACGGCCAGCAGCATGGCCGGCAGGTCGTTGATCAGCGCGATCGCGGCGCCCGCGACGATGGCCACGGCCCAGCCGCCCGGCAGCAGGTAGCTGAACAGACCCGGCGCCGTGATGTCGCGCTCGACGGCCTCGGCTGCGACGTAGGTCCAGGGTACCGAGTGATAGACAGCCGCCGTAAACAGGAAGTAGTAGGTGCCGACCGTGACGACCGCGAGGCCGATCGCGAGCGGTAGGTTCCTGCCCGGGTTTTTCGCTTCGCCGCCGGCCTGGGCAATTGAGTCGAAGCCGATGAAGCTCGCGAACAGCACGGCGGCGGCCGCGAGGAAGGTCTTCAGATCGAACGGTGACTCGCGGCTATCGGGTAGGACCTGGCCGTCACGCTCGAGCAGCGCGGCCGCAAAGTCCGCCTGGTCGAACGAAAAGCCCGCGACGATGACGATGCCGCCGAGTGCGAACATCAGGATCATGAGCGGTATCAGCGTGCGCTCGTAGAACTGTGCGCCCTTGAGGTTCACGCCGACGAACAGCCACAGCAGCCCGAGTGCGAGCCCCACGCGTACGACGCCGAGCTTGAGAAAGTCGGCCGTCGCGGACCAGCCGAGCGCGATCGCCACGTCGCTCAAAAAGGGCACGACGATCACGTAGGAGATCACGCCGATCACGATCGATAGCCCAAACCACTGCGAAAAGCTCGCGACGAAGCCCAGATAGGGGTGCAGCCCGCGGCTCGCGTACAGGTAGCTGCCGCCGGCGCGCGGCATAGCCGAGGCGAGGATCGCGTACGCCAGCGCGGCGAGTAGCGCCGGTACCGCGGCGAGCAGGAACGCCGGCAGCACCCAGGAGCCGATGCCGGGCACATTGCGCTGGATCATGAACGGCACGACGTAGACCGAGGCCCCGAGCATCGAGCAGATGCCGGTCGCGGCGAGGCCCACGAGGCCGAGTTCGCGGCGCAGGCCCGTCCCCGGCGACGCGTGAGCTTCGTTCGAGTGCTGCATGGGAATGCTTCGTCTGCTTATTGTTTGGCTGGAGACTATAGAAAAATCGGGCTGCGGTCAGTCCCAATTCGTCGATGGGGCACTACAATCGTTTGCGCCGGTGGCAGCCGGCATCGGTAATGAACCAACAAGAGGACAACCCAGCGATGAAAACGCACTGGCCGGTCGCGATCGTCCTGCTCGTGTTTGCGGGCGAGCTCGCGGCGTCGGACGACGCGGACACGATTCGCGAGCTTCGCACTCAGTCCAATGCCGCCATAGCGCGTCACGACGTGGCCGGCATCGGGTCTTTCCTGAGCAAAGACTTCGTCATCACGATCAGCACAGGCGGGATAGAGCGCAGTCGCGATGCGCATCTCGAGAGCTTTGCCGCCCACTTCGAGGAGTTTCCGGACGTCGTGTATGTGCGAACGCCCGCGAGGATCGACGTCAGTGAGGCGTTTCCGCTCGCGATCGAAAGCGGCGAGTGGAAAGGCTCCAGGACGACGGAGAACGGCAGCTATGAGCACGGCGGGCGCTACACGGCGGCCTGGCGGAAGACCGACCGCGGCTGGAAGATCTACTCCGAGCTGTACGTGGGGCTGTACTGCGACGGACCCGGGTGCGAACCGTGAGCAAGGTCGACATGGGACACAGGCTCGTGGCCGCCCGCAGTCCCCAATCGAGCATCCGCTATACTCGCGCTTACTGGTGAGTAGCAGACCTTTAGCGATTGACGACTGACTCAGCGCAAACCCGTATAAACGCGTTCGGCCAACCTATCGGATCTGAAGTCTCAGGATGGCAGGGTGTTGCACGTCCTCCGACTACGCCGATGGAAGGACGCTTCTGCAGGGTCGAGCGGCTCAACTCGAATGCGCATCTCGACGATCTCTACGATGCGTACTCGGATGATCGTGAGGGCGTGCTTTGGACCTACATGACTGTCGGGCCCTTCGACTCGAAAGAAGGATTTCGTGCCTGGCTGGAATCGGTATGCGAGGCCGGCGACCCGCTGTTTCATGCCATCGTCGATTTGTCGACAGGCAGAGCCGTTGGCGTGGCTGCCTATATGCGAATCCAGCCCGACGTCGGGGTCATCGAAGTCGGCAACATTACGTTTTCCCCTCGCCTTCAAAAGACGCCACAGGCGACCGAGGCCATGTTCCTGATGATGCGGCGTGTGTTCGATGAACTCGGCTACCGCCGCTACGAATGGAAGTGTGACGCTCTCAATGCCGCGTCGCGGAGGTCTGCCGAACGGCTTGGATTTTCCTTCGACGGAGTATTCGAGCAGGCGATTGTCTACAAGGGCCGGAATCGCGACACAGCCTGGTATTCGATCCTTGATCGAGACTGGCTGGTCTTGCGGGATGCCTACATCGGCTGGCTCGACCCCGGGAACTTCGACGGTCAGGGGCTTCAGAAGCGAGCACTGAAGCACTACTTGAAAACGACGAGGACTGGTGATGAAGGAAATCACTCGAATTAATCATGTCGGTCTGCGAGCGCGGGATCTGGCTGTGACTCGTGAATTCTACGAGCGACTCGGATTCGAGTTTCTTGCCGGGCCGATAGGCCCCGAGCCAGTGGCGATCATGGAGCATCCGTCGGGAGTCAATATCAATTTCATACTGAACGCATCGCCGGACGCTGCCCGGGCGAACCTATTGATGGATGAAGCGACGAAGCACACGGGCTATACCCATATCGCTTTGGAAATCACCGATGCTGAATCTGTCGAACAGCAACTCGAAGCCGCCGGTATTGAGATCACTGAGAAGGTGCAGTTCGGTGACGCGTATTTCTTCTTCGTTCGCGACCCCGACGGAAACGTCATCGAGTTTCACAGGCCGGCAGCCTAGTTCGAAACGTGTGTTCCCCGAATCGGGTAGTTGTTATCGGGATTGCGAATCCAGTCGAGGCCTGAGGCAAGCGCATCGAGCTCGGGCCGGACGAACGGGTTGTTCGATATGTCGACGACCTGCACGTTGCCGTCGGCGTTGATCACGAACAGTCCGGGTTCCGCGAACAGGTGATCGGTCTCCTTCTCGGAGCGTGGCTCCGATATGTACACGCCGAGTTCGTCCATCTGCTCGACGGTCAGGCCATGGTAGAGCGGCACGCGCGTGTCCAGCCGCTCGAGATGGCTTTCGAGCTGAGCCTTGCTGTCAGCCGATACGGCCGCGACGCTCACGCCGATCTCCGCGAGCTTGTCCAGGTGCCCGTCGAGCCTGTTCAGGTATTTCGTGCACAGCGGGCAGTGCTGGCCGCGATAGACGACAACCATGTGCCAGTCGGCGCCCTCGGTCGGCTTGGCGATATCGACAGTGTCGCCGTCCAGCGTCATTACCGGGAGGGCCGGGAACGCGGCCCCGGCCCCCAACTTGAGCGTCTGTCCGGTCGTCATGCCTGTGCTCCGTGATGCATGCCGTACACGGCGCTCTCGAGATCCCGGTAGTTGCCCTGCCAGACGCCGAACATCTGCTCGCTGGCCGGATCGGGGAAGATATCGGCATCACCGTTCTCGATACCCGTGACGATATTGCGCGCCGTCAACTCGGGGCTCGTCTTGTCCATCTCGAGGTCCTTCACCATGTCGGTGTCGATCGGACCGGGATTCACCGTGTGCACGCTGATATTGCGAGGTCCCAGTTCGATCCTCAGGCCCTGCGACATCGAGAACAGGGCGGCCTTCGACGCGCTATAGCCGCCGAGGCTCGGGAAGTTGACGAACGCCGCAATCGTGGCGACGTTGACGATTGCGGCCTCGCTCTTTTCTTCGAGAATCGGCACGAAAGCCCGGACCATGTCGAGCGTGCCGTAGAAGTTGACGTCCACATCGGCGTGGACTGCCTCGAGCGGGGCGTCGAGCAGGCTGCCGAACCGCGCCGTGCCGGCATTGTTGATCAGCACGTCGATGTCGGCGGCTGTCTCCGTAGCGGCGGCGATCGTCGCGGGGTCCGTAATGTCGATCTTGAGCGGGACGACGCGCGGGTCGTCGAAGTCGGGCAGGCTATCGAGATTGCGCACGCCTGCGTAGATTTTCCGCACGTTGGCGGCCAACAGCGCACTGACAGTTGCGCGGCCGATGCCGCGATTTGCGCCTGTGATCAGTACGGTCTTGTCTTTGAGTTTCATCGTGGGTCCCTCGTGGTGTCCTCGTGGTTTCTTCGTGGTTTCGTACAAAGCGTGGAAACAGCCTAGGCTGTGCGAAAACAAACGTAAATGATTAAAATCGCGTTTGAGTTGTGCGATTTTGCACACTACCTCACGGGTAACATCGCGCGATGAATTGGGATGACGCACGCTTTTTTCTTGCCGTTTGCCGCACGGGCTCGGTCAGCGCGGCCGGCAAGCAGCTTGGTGTGAATCACACGACCGTGGCGCGCCGCATCGCGGCCTTCGAATCGAGCCTGTCCACTCGGCTGTTCGACCGCACACGCGACGGCTACATCATGACCCAGGCAGCCGAAAACCTTTATGACAACGCCGTGCGCATGGAGGAGAGCGCGCAGGCCATCGATCGTGCCGCCTTCGGCCGCGACGCCGAACTCCGCGGTTCCTTAAGGCTCACGGTGCCCTACGACTTCGCGAACCGGCTCGTCGCGCCGGTCCTGCCCGCGTTCCGGTCACGCTATCCGGCAATTGAGCTCGAGCTGCTGACGACGACGGGCCTCATGGACCTCGCCGCCCGGGAAGCGGACCTCGCCATCCGTCTGACCGCAAAGCCTCCCGACTACCTTGTTGGCCGCGAGATCCTGCCGCTCAGGCACGGCGTCTACGGCACGCGTCGCTGCCTTCGGTCCCTCGACGAGCGCCAGCGTGTCATCCTGTTTCGCTCGGAGAGGACGCCGCCCGAATGGGTTCGCGAGCATTTCCCCGACGCCGAGGTCGTCCTGCGGACCGACAACCTGAGCACGATGCACGCGGCCACGGCGGCCGGCCTCGGGCTTGCGCGCATGCCCTGCTATGAGGCCGAACCCGATCGCAAGCTCCTGCGGCTCGATCTCGACCTCAAGCCGTCCACCTGGAGCGTCTGGTTGCTGAGCCACGTCGACCTGAGATCCACGGCACGGGTCCGCGTGACCCGGGATTTCATGGCGGAAGCCATTCTCGACAATCGCGCGCTCGTTCTCGGTGAGGGAAGCCGCTACTTCGACGAGCCGAGCTAGTGTCGTATCCAGCAAGTACTCCGGCGCCACGTTCGGAGTGAATCGACGTACGAGTTCGCTATGTGGACAACACGTGGACAGGCACGCATGCCCGCACCCGGCTGCGGGACCCGATGCTTCGTGGGAGTAAGACATTGAAAAATATAGTCTAAAACGGCTGAAGGCGCGCGATTCAAGAGCGCGGCTCGCCGGCGCTCACGCATTATGTCTTTGACTCTTGGACGAGATATTGCGAACATTTGCCCGACTAGCGCACAAAATTACGATAATTTGCGCTTGCCAGCCGTTTCCGTCGCGAGCCCCAGTCAAGACAAGCAGGTATCGAACGCGTTGTCCGGGTTCCGATCAGGCGGTCGATCGGCGACTGGCAGGCCGCGAAGTCCTGGGGGAGGCGTCACACGATGAGCGGAAGTCTTAAGTACCCGGTGACCTGGCTTGAGCGCCGCCGGGCGATACTGTTTACCACGCTGTGCCTCGCACTACTGCCGTTCGCGCACGTATCGGCGGCGCCCGGCGGCGCGGCCAAGCTGTCCAAGGAGTTCGAAAGGCTCATAGACCGGTATCTCTGCGAAGTCCGCGGCGTCGGTTGCCCGTTGCCGTCCGACATGAGTGCCGAGAGCTTCGCCGCGAGAATCCGCGCGCAGCAGGCGATCCTCGAAGACCTCGAGGCGATCGATCGCGAGACGCTGACGCTCGCGCAGGACATCGACTGGCGGTTCCTTCAGGGCATCCTGAAGGGCAATATCCGCTTTGAAAGCGAAGTCGAGCGCTGGCGGCAGGATCCGCGCCGCTACGTGTTCACGAACGGCATTATCTTCAAGATCCAGTCGGATCACCGGCATCCCGACGAGCGAGGCCGCGACCTGGTTCGCGAGCTCAAGACCATGCGTGCCCGGATGTTGAACGCCGAAGACAACCTGACCGAGTACATTCCGAACTGGCTCGTGTACTCGAACGCGCGCATCGACGGCACGATCATCGTCATGCAGGAGCACGTGCCGACGTTCGCCAGGCGGCTGGCCCCCGATCTGCGCGCCGAGCTCGAGCAGGAGGCCGAGCTGACCATCGAAGGCCTCAAGCGCTTCCGGACGTTTGTCAACGACGAGTGGACGAAACGGCCCGCGGGCGACTTCCGCATCGGCGCGGACCTCTACAACTACATGCACGAGCATTTCCACCAGATCCCGGCCGCCGATATCGAACTAGAGCGCATCTCTCGCGGCGAGCGCGGTTTCACGCGTGCGCCGGACTACCATGACTGGGGCTGGAAGCAGTACCGGATCGTCGAGGGCCACCTGGAGCGCAAAGCCGCGTCGATCGACCCGGACAAGACCTGGAAGCAAATCATCCGCGAGACCAAGAGCCTGCACCCGTTCAACGAGCAGCTCGTCTACGAAGGGATCGTGGTCTCCCGGCTATCGCGTGAGTGGACGATCGAAAACGACCTCGTCACGATTCCCTGGGATGACGACGACCAGCTCATGGTCGCCTCCGACCCGAGCATGGCGGCCTCGCAGTGGTGGGGCTACGGCCCGGGCTACCTGCCCGCGGGCCACATGTCGAAGAAGATGGCCTGGCCCGTCATCCCGATCCAGCCCGACTGGTCCGACCAGATGGCCGAGGAAAACCTGACCGAGAAGGACTGGAGCGTGTATTACGCGATCGGCCCGCACGAGGCCTATCCCGGACATCACCTGATGCGCCTGTATCAGCACAGGAACGAGCGCCCGTTGCGCCGCTGGGAGAAGAGCTACTCCGACCAGGGCTGGTGCTACTACGTCGAGTGGGAGCTCACGCCTCGGCCCGAGTACGGCTACTTCCCGCCCGAGCTGCAGGACCGTTACGAGCTCGAGATCCTGCGACTGAAGCTCTGGCGCATGGGTCGCGTGATCATCGACTCGGGCCTGCACACGGGGCGCATGAGCTGGGAGGAGGCCGTCGACGTCGAATCGGAGCGCACGGGCTTCGTTCGCCGCGGCGCCGAAATCAATATCGACGGCATCGCCGGCGGCGGGACCTACACGGCCATCCCGACGATCGGCTATTTCCAGTGGATGCTGTTGCGCGAGGACTACTACTCGAAGATGCGCGAGCTGGATCAGAAGGGCACGCTCAAGGACTTTCACGATCGCGTCTACAAGATCGGTTTCATCCCGGTCGACCTGGTCCGCGAGCAGCTCATGGCGGAGCTCGAGGCGCAATATCGCCCGGAGTGGCGGCGTCCGCAATGAGCACCCGGTTGTTGCGACGTGGGCGGCGCGGGCGCCCACAGTCAAAAAAGCGCGGGCAGGCGGCGGCCGCCGGCATTCCCCCGTCTGTCGGACGCTGCCTGTCCCGCTCCCGCGGCCTGCCCGCGATCGATTCCCTTACCCGTATCTGACTCTGGAGCTACCCACGAGATGACACGACCGCAACGCTTCGCGACCCGCATTACCGCATGCGCCGCCGCGGCCATTGCCGCGTTCGCGTTTCCTTCCCCGGCCTTAGCCGAAGCGCCGGACGGGCTCGCAGCATCCGATCTCGCGGCGCTCGAGTGGCGTGAGGTGGGCACGGCCGCGCCCAGCGGGCGTATCGCCCGCTTCGCGGTTCATCCGGACGATACGCGCATCATCTACGCGGCGACGGCTTCGGGGGGACTGTGGAAGACCGTCAACGGCGGCACGACATGGAGCCCTGTCTTCGAGCACCAGTCGACCGTGTCGATGGGCGAGGTGGCGCTGACACCCGGTAACCCGGACATCGTCTGGGTCGGCACGGGCGAGCAGAACAGCGTGCGCAGCTCGCAGTTCGGGGACGGCGTTTATCGCTCCGACGACGGCGGCGTGACCTGGCGGCACATGGGGCTCAACGGCAGCCGCCACGTCGGCAGGATTCTGATCCATCCCGACGATCCCGACACGGTCTACGTTGCGGCGCTGGGTTCGCTGTGGGGGCCGAACGACGAGCGCGGGCTGTTTCGGACGACGGACGGCGGCGAAACCTGGGAAAACCTGCTCAAGCCGAGCGACTACACGGGCGTCGTCGAGGTGCAGATGCATCCCGGCAATCCGGACGTGCTGTTCGCCGCGACTTTCCAGCGCGAACGCCGCATGTGGAGCATGGTCGGCGGCGGCGAAGAGGGCGGTCTTTTTCGGAGCGACGACGGCGGCGACACCTGGGAGCGGGTCGGCAACGGCTTCCCGACCACGGCGGTCGGCCGCGTCGGCGTGACCTTCTGCCCGAGCGCACCCGACACCCTGTACGCAACCGCCGTGGGTCCCGACGGCGGCACGTTCCGTTCCACCGATGGCGGCGACACGTGGGAACTCCGCAACGCCGACGTCAAAAGCCACTGGTACTACGGCGAGCTGGTCTGCGACCCCGAGAACCCGGATCGCGTGTACGTGCCCATGACGCCGCTCCTGAGGTCCGATGACGGCGGCGAAACCTTCGAGAACATCGCTCCGGCCCGGGTGCATGCCGACAACCACACGCTCTGGGTCAATCCGGAAGACCCCGATCACCTGATCGTCGGCAACGACGGCGGCGTGTACATCTCGCGCGACGGCGGTGAGTTCTGGCAATGGCAGTCCAATATTCCCGTGATGCAGCTGTACACGGTCGCCGTCGACATGCAGGAGCCGTTCTATCATGTATACGGCGGCACCCAGGACAACGGCAGCTGGGGCGGGCCCATCGGCACGCGATACTCGGACGGCATCGCCAACGAGGATTTCGCATTCCTCTCGGGCGGCGACGGCTTCTACGCTGTCGCCGATCCCGGCGATGCGAACATCGTCTACTCGCAGTCGCAATACGGAGTTCTGCGCCGCTCGGATCGGCGTACGGGCGAGGAGAAGCGCATCCAGCCCTGGCAACCGCAGGAGGGCGAATTCCCGCCCTATCGCTGGAACTGGAGCGCGCCGTTCAAGATCTCGCCGCATGACGCGAAGACCGTCTATTTCGGCGCCAACGTCGTCTTCAAGAGCACCGACCGTGGCGACAGCTGGGAACGGATCAGCCCGGACCTGACCCGCCAGGTCAGCCGCGACGACCTGCCGCTGCAGGGCAAGGTGCAGCCGTCGGATGCGATCGACCTGCACGCCAGCACGGCGCTGTACGGCAACCTGCACGCGCTCGCGCTCTCGGAGCGACGCCGCGGCCTGATCGCGGTCGGAAGTGACGACGGGCTCGTCCACGTCAGCCGCAACGACGGCAGGGACTGGCAGAAGACGGATCGCTTCCCGGGCGTGCCCGCGCAAATGAAGGTCGCCATGATCGACTGGTCGAAGACCGATGACGGCACGCTGTACGTCGCTTTCGACGGCCACAAGGACAACACCTTCAGGCCCCACGTCGTGAGGAGCGACGACTACGGCAGGACCTGGCGCAACATCACGTCCAACCTGTCCGAGTTCGGTTCCACGCGCAGCATCGCGGCGCACCCCGACAACGGCGATCTGCTGTTCGTCGGCACCGATTTCGGCGTCTACTTCTCGCGGGACGGCGGCGGCCACTGGCTGGAACTCGGCTCGGGGCTGCCGACCAACTCCGTGCAGGGAATGATCGTGCATCCGCGCGAGAACGATCTCGTCATCGGCACGCACGGGCGTGGCTTTTGGGTACTCGACAGTATCGGCCTGCTCGAATCGCTGACGCCCGACGTCGTAACGGCGCACAGCTACCTGTCGGCACCGCGCCGCGCGACCCAGATCCGCGACGCCAATCGGGGCCGGCGTTCGTTCGGCCACGGCTACTTCACCACCGAGAACCCGCCGCGCGGCGCGATCATCGATTACTGGATCGGCGACGATGCGGTCGGCGAGCCCGTCGCCGTGGACATCCTCGACGAACGCGGCAACGCGATCCGTCGTGTCGGGGAGTGGACCGCGGTCCGTGGGGCGGCGCGCACGGTCTGGGACCTGCGTCATGAAGCGCCGCCCACCGACAGCACCTCGCCGTGGCGAACTCCGGTCGGCCGCTTCGTGCCGCCCGGCGAATACCAGGTCCGCCTGACCGTGGGCGAAGAGACGCACGCGCAGCCGCTCGACGTTCGCCAGGACCCGGCTGTCAGCGTGTCGCTGCGCGAGCGCCGAGCGCTCGAAGAAACGCTCGCCCTGCAGGCGAGCCTGCTCGAGGCGGCCTACCATGCCGGCAAGGCGATCGATGCAAGCGTCGAGCAAACGGCCGCGCTGCTCGACGCCGCCGAAGCAGACGGGGCCCTCGAGGATGCCGCGCAGGCGGCGGCCGACGAGGCGGCCCGCCTGCGCGTCGTACTGCGAGGCGAGGAACTCGGCGTCGCGCAGCAGGAAACTTTCCTGCCCCTGGACGACCTCACGCTCAGGCTGTACATGCACACCGAGGCCTGGACCGGATTGCCCACGCCCGAGCAGCAGAGGCTTACCGGGGTTGCGCACCGGGAAGTCGAGAAGCTGCTCGCCGAGCTCGAGCCTCTGCTGACCGAGACGCTTCCCGCGCTCGAGCGCGAGGCGTCCGCGGCCGGTGTAGACTGGCCGGCCGGCGAGCTGCCGGCCCCTTTGCCCGGCGGCCTGATTCCGGATGCTCGCTAGATCGTCTTTGCTCGCTTTGCCAACAAGGGACTCCCGATCGATGATGAAACCGACCATGCCCGCCGCCACACGGCGGCTGATTTGCCTGCTGACGACCTTTGCATTCCTGCCGCTGCAGGCACTCGGTGCCGGCGGACAAACCTCCATCACGGCGCTCGAGTATCGCCAGGGTCATCGCGAGGCCGCGATCGAACGCCGCGCGAAATTCATGGCCGCGATGCGGGGTGGCCTGGCCGTAATAACCAGCGCCGACCGTTCGCAGCCGAATCGCTACGAGTTCTACACCGACGATACCGAGAATAAGGACTTCGTATTCCTGACCGGCATCTACGACGCGCACCCGCCCGGCCACATACTGCTCATGAACCCGGGCGGCGATACCTACCGGGAGATCCTGTACACGAACATGAACCCGGACACGGTGCGCGCCCTGTCCGGCATCGAACACGTCTTTCCTCGCGATACCTTTCTCGAGCACATGAGCAGCGCGATCAGCGACTATCGCAACCTGCGGATCACCCAGCTGCGCTTCAAGGAAGTGGCTTCGGACCTCGCGCGCGGCTGGGGCGACGACAACAAGCACCTGTACGTCAACTACCCGCGTTTCACGAACCTGAACGAGCCCGCTAATCCACGTCTCGACTTCATCCCGCGTCTCGAGCAGGCCACGAGCGAGCTGGTCCTCCACGATGCGGGTGACCTGCTCGACCCGCTGCGCATGATCCTCGACGACTTCGCGATGAAAAACCTGCGCCGCGCGATCGCGATCACGGGGCAGGGCCTGATGGAGGGCATGAAGAACGCTCGTCCGGGACTGACCACGCTGCAGGTCATGCACACGGTGGACTATCACTACTACCTGCACGGCGCGAGCCTTGGCTTCCTGACCGGCGTATCGCCCGCGAGCAACCTGAACGAACCGCTGAAGTGGGAGACGACGGAGGAGGAGGAGGCCGCGCGCAAGGGCGATGCACGGATTCTGCCGGGCTCACTCGTGCACTTCGACACGGGCGCGGCCATGAACCTGTACTCGGCCGATATCCAGCGCACGGTGCCGGCCGACGGCACGTTCACGCCCGAGCAGAAGCGCATCTACCAGGTCGTGCTCGACGTGCAGAAGGAGGTCATCGCGGCCGTCAGGCCCGGCGTGACCTGGGCCGAGCTGCAGGAGCTCACGATGAAGCGTCTCAAGGAAGCCGGCGGCTGGGACGAGAGCTACACCTACGGTATCGGCCACTTCATCGGCATGGAGGTACACGAACACGGCGACTACGTCGATCCGCTCGAACCCGGCATGGTCCTCGCGATCGAGCAGGGCGCGGTCGTCGACGGCACGCGCGTCGCGTTCGAAGACGACGTGCTCGTGACCAGGCGCGGCCACGAGTGGCTGACCCGATTCATCCCGATCGAAATCGACGAAGTCGAGGCGCTCAAGCAAGAGCCGCTGATGGTCGATCCGAAGCCGCAGCTCGAGGCGCTCGACTGAGGACCGCGCCCGGCTCAGTCTCCCCTGCCGGCGTGCCGCTCCCTGAGTTCCCGCGCCTCCTCGCGAATGTGCTGCAGGTCGCGGATCATCTCGCTCCAGCCGTACCACAATGCGTAATCGGGATTGGCGTGGAAGGCGCCCTGGAAGGCGCGCATGCGGTGTTTGAGGTGCATCTCGAACAGCCTTTGCTCGATGCCCGTCGGCGCATCGTGGAAGGTCAGGAGATCGGGGTAGGCGTGCGCGTAGCTCTCGGGCTTGTCGAGAATGCCGTCCTCGTAAAGTGACGCGATCTCGCGGATCGCCTGCGCGAGCAGGTGATCGGCCTCGCGAATGAGGTCGTCCGCCTTCGCGAGCTCCGCGCGCGCGAAGTTGTCCGAGTGGCATTGCCCGCATACGGCGAGCATCTTGTCGCGCTCCCGATCGAAGTCTTCCTGCGTCAGCCTGGCCACATCGGCCGCCTTCACGACATCGAGCCGTGCGGTCGGGTTGCCGTCGGGATCGAGTACGCCGAGCGCCTTGAGTATCGTGACCTGGTCCGCGGCCCACTGCTCGTCCTCGGGCAAAGGCAGCCTGACGGCGAGGAATCCCCAAGCGGTTCTGACCTCGTGGTCGCCTCCCACCATGTGGCAGGTCTGGCAGCTTGGCGCGGACGTCGTTTCGGGCAGCGTGCCGTTCTGCTTGAGCAGGTAGCGCACGCCGTGCTTCGAAGCCGACCACATCTCCCATTGCGGATGATCGAAGCCCATGTGACAGGTTTGGCAGGCCTGTGGCTGGCGCGCCTCGACGACAGAAAACGTGTGCCGCGTGTGGCAGGCATCGCAGGACGCGTGACCGAAGACGCTGCCTTCGGCCTTGAGTTGCTCGACGACCTCGTCGCTTTTGAGTCCGAGCTTGTGGCAGCCGCCACAGCCCTTCATGCCGTGCGCGAGCGACATCGGCAAGGCATGCGTGGTCGGCATCGCCTCAACCGACGCCCAGGCCAGGGCGTGTTTGCCCGCCGAGAACTGCTCTAGCCGCTCCTCGTGGCAGCGGCCGCAGGTGTCGGCGGTTACGGTGCGCAGACGGTCGACGTCTGCAGCGGACTTGTGCCGGCCCCGGTGACAGTCGCGGCAGCCGACGTCTTCTCCGCTGTGCGCGCTTATCTCCCAGTCGGAAACCGCGTTCGGCGTGATCTTCGAATGGCAATCGACGCAATCGTCGGCGGCTCTCGCGCCCGTGACGATCGCGAGCGACAGGACGAGCGTAATGGCCGCGAGCGATGCCGCTGCGCGCACGTCGGGCATGATCATCTTCCCCCCCCGGAGACGAAAGTCAGGCTTCGGGCCATGCTACGCAAGAATAGCGGCCCGCACGTCTCGGTTTATACGTATACGAGGCCGACGCGCGACCGGGCGGTTGCCGGGGGCGTGCGGCCGGCCGGTCACCGTTGCCCGCCCGGGACGGGCTTTTCGCCGGGTCGATGACCGAACCACGGCACAAAAGCCTGCAAATCCGTGCCGGAATGTTGAACCACGTCGCATTCTTGGCCCCGCGGTGTGACAGGCAAGAGTTTGCAGCCCGATACTTTGTTGCAACAAGCAGAGTGTCAGCGCATCTATGGTCCCAACCTCGGCAGGCTCACAAGACCGCTTCGACGCCGCCCCCGATCCGGGCGCGGCGTCGCCGGCACCCGGCTCCGGCGAGGATCGGGTGGCCGGCCAGGTCGTGTTGGTCTCGTCCGGCAAGGGATCGATCCTCAAGATGCTGCAGGCGCCCACGGGCTTCGACGAGGCGAGGATTGAAGCCTTGATCGGCACTGCTATCGACGAGCTCTGGCCTGGCGACGACGCTGACCAGCTCGCGCGACACGCGAAACGCGCCATACGCAGCCGGCAGGTGGAAAGCCTCGAGGTCCGGCTTGCATCGGGCGCCGTTCACTACGACTTCATTTTCATTCCCAACGGGCCCGACCGCGTCATGGTCGTCGGTCGCGACGTAACCGAACGCAAGCAGTTCGAATCCCGGCTCGAAAGGCTCGCCTACTTTGACGACAAGACCGAGCTGCCCAATCTTCAGCTCCTGCTCGAGGAACTCGCGCGCTGCACCGAGACGCTGCGGCTCACCGAGGGCCGGGCGGCCGTTTTGAGTTTTGACGTGGCCGCTGCCGAGATGCTGGCGACGATCAGTTCGCACCAGCATGACCTCGTTTTCGCCGAACTGGCTTCGCGGCTGTCGCAGAGCCTTCAAAACGACGACGACCTCAGCGGCAGGGAGCAGGAGCGATACGCGATCGCCGCGCGCACCGATTACAGCCAGTTCGCCGTGCTGCTGTCCGGCATCGATAGCGGATCGGTGGCCGAGCGGGTTGCCGAACGGATCGTCGATACCTTCAAGGAACCGATCGAGATCCACGGCCGCAAGCTCAAGCTGGGCGTACACGCCGGTATCGCGCTGTTTCCGCAGGACGGCCGCGATGCCCGGACGCTGTACGGAAATGCCCGCGCGGCAATGGAAGCAGCCGTGAACGCCAGGCAGCCCGTGCATATGCACTCGGGTACGCTTAAGCTTCGGGCGCTGCAGCGCCAGGACATCGAGGGACAGCTGCGCACGGCGCTCGAGCACGGCGGCTTCGCGGTGGAATTTCTGCCCGTGGTTGCCGCCGATACCCGCCGGGTCGTGTCCGTCGAGGCGCTGTTGCGCTGGCCGCAGAACGTGTTCAACTCGCTCTCCATACGCGATCTCGTGACGGTTGCCGAGAATACCGGCCTGATTCACCCGATCGGCGACTGGGTTCTCGAGCGAAGCCTGGAAGCCCTGAAGGGCTGGCACGACGCCGGCTGGCCCGATCTCCGCCTGTCCGTGAACCTGTCCGCGCAGGAGTTCTCACACGAAGACACGGCCGGGCGAATCTCCGATGCGCTCGCGCGGTATGAAATCGACCCCGGCTTCCTCGATGTTGAGATCAATGAATACTCGCTGTTCCGCGACGCGTTGCGCAACTATTCGCGCTCGCGCGCTCTTGCCGAACTCGGTGTCGGCATCGTCGTAGACGACTATGGCACCGGCGCCTGCTCGCTCCTGCACCTGTCGCGCAGCCCGGTCGAGACCGTCAAGATCGATCGCAGCTTCGTCGCCAGCGCGGTGGAGGACGACAGCGATCGGGTCGCCTGCGCAGCCGTCGTCGCTCTGGCTCGGCGGCTCGGCATGCAGACGATAGCCGAGGGCATCGAGACCGAGCGGCAGGCCGAACTCCTGCTCGAGCAGGGCTGTACCTGCTTGCAGGGTTTCCTGATCTGCGTGCCGACGCCGGCCGAAGGCATGCTCGACGTGCTGGCCGCGGGGCAGCCGGCATGAGCGACCCGCTGCCCGACAAGGAAAAGCAGGAAGCGGAGCAGAGTGGACTCGACATAACGCGCAAGCTCAAGAGCCTGAAACTTCCCGACCAGACCGTGGGCGGCCTGGACGACGGTCTCGAAGATCGCCGCAAGGCGCTGTTGCTTTGCAAGGATGCCGACGTTCGCAAGTGGGGTCGCCGCTGGCTGGAGCGCGAGGGCCTCGACGTCGCGATCGTCGACGACTCCGCGCGCGGACTCTACTCGGCGGAGACGATCGAGCCGCATGTCATCGTCATGGAAGCGGGCTTCGGCGCGGGGCTGAAAACTCCCCTGATCCACGCGATTGCCGAGTCTCTGGAGATCACGGCGCCGGTCATCGCGCTTTGCGCCAGCGCCAGGGATCTGAATCTCGCGCTCGATGCCAATGTGCACGACGTCGTGCGCAAGCCCTATGAATGGAAACTGGTCGGCCGGCGCGCCGGCGCCGCGGCGCGCTTCGGCGACATGGACCAGGAACTCAGCCACGCACGGTCCAAGCTGTCCGAGGCGCTGGACGTTGCCGAGGGCGCGCGCGTCAGGCTGCGCAGCCAGGAGTCCTTCGAGCCGGTCACGGGCCTGCCCAACAAGCGCAAGTTCGTCGATCTCCTGACACGCGGCATGAGCGCGGTCGATCGGGACGAGAGCGTGCTCGCCGTGTTCGTCGTCGGTTTCAACCGCTTCCGGCTGGTCGTCGAGGCAATGGGGCAGGAGAGTGCGGATCGCGTATTGAGCGAGATCGGCGAGCGATTGAGCGGCTGCATCGAAAGCGTCGACCTGTTCCAGACCGTGACGCGGGGCTTGAGAACCTCCGCGGTTGCCAACATCGACGTCGCTCGCTTCGCGCTCATGCTGACCTGCTCGGGCGACGAGGATGAGCTCGCGGGCATGCAGCAGGAGCTCGTGACTCAGCTGTCCCGGCCCGTCAACGTGGCCGGGCAAACCGTCTACCTGTCCGCCTGTGTCGGCGTCGCCCTGTATCCGCAGGACGCCGAGGACGCGGACAGCCTGCTACAGCGAGCAGACAACGCCATGCGCGATGCGCAGAGCCGCGGCGGCGGCTTCAAGTTCTACTGCGCGGCAACGGATGCCGCGGCGGCCCGCAAGCTAAAGCTCGAGCACATGCTGCACGAGGCGCTGAACGCCAGGCAGCTGACCGTCGCCTACCAGCCCATCGTCGAAGCGCAATCCGGCCGCGTGAGCGGAGCGGAAGCCCTGCTGCGCTGGACGCAAGCTGACGGCACCGCGATATCGCCGGCGGAATTCGTGCCCGTGGCCGAGGAATCCGGCCTTATGATCCGGGTGGGCGAGTACGTGCTCGACACGGCCTGCCGGCAGCAGCGAGAGTGGCGTGCGAACGGCATCGAGCTGCCGCACGTCTGTGTCAACGTGTCCAAGATGCAGCTCAAGCACGGCGGCTTCGTATCGATGGTGCGGCGTATCCTCGAAAAACACGAGCTCGAACCCGGACAGCTCGAGCTCGAATTGAGCGAGCGCGGCGTGTTGAGCGGCGACCTCGAGCTGATCAGCCAGCTGCACGAGATCAAGAGCCTGGGTGTCTGCCTGTCGATCGACGACTTCGGTACCGGCGACTCGGCGATCGCCTACCTTCGCGAACTGCCGATCGACGTCCTGAAGATCGATCGCTCCTATGTCAGCGGCCTGCCGGACAACGAGAAGGACAAGGCGATCATCGCTGCCATGATCGCGATGGCGCACAGCCTCGACCTCAGAATCGTTGCCGAGGGCATCGAGACGCGCGAGCAGCTCCGGGCGCTTCGCGACATGCACTGTGACGCGATGCAGGGCTTCTTCATCTCCCAGCCCGTCGACGACAAGACCTTTCTGCACCTGCTGGACGCAAGGTACCAGCCCTGACGCCCAACGGCCGAGCCTTTCCGGCCACTTAACCGAGGTCTTATGAGAACTGCGTCACACTTTGCCCGCGGCCCGCGCCGGACTGCGTACGGGATAGCGGACAGCCACCCGTTTCTAATAGCACATCGCGAATGGCGCATGTGGTCGGAAACGTGGCGAACAGCATTCGAAGAAGCAAAGCGGGCGTACTGAACAGACATTCCGTGCGGCTCCGGGGGCTGGCCATTGCGGCCATGCTGCTCGCGGGCCTCGCCGTATCGCTCGACGTCAAGGCGGCAGCGGCCGATGCGCACCACCCGATGCGCTTCGACCGCGTTTCCCTGGAAGATGGCCTGTCGCAGAGCAACGTCTTTGCGGTGCTGCAGGATTCGCGCGGTCTCATGTGGTTCGGTACCGAGAACGGCCTGAACCGGTACGACGGATACGAGTTCGAGGTCTACAAGCGCGATCGCGGCAATACCGACACGTTGCTAAACGACTATATCTACGACATCGCCGAAGACGCCGCCGGCCGGCTCTGGGTCGCGACCAACGGCGGTGGTCTCGCGCTCATGGACAGGAACCAGGTGTTCACCTCGTTCCGCCACGACCCGGCCAACGACCTCTCGGTCGCGAGCAATCGGATCCGCAAGCTCTTAGTCGACGTCGACGGCTCCCTCTGGCTCGGCACGCGCGGCCAGGGCGTCGACCGTTTCGATCCCGAAACCGGCACCGCCGAGAACTTCACGTTCGGCGAAGTCACCGATCCGAGCCGCAACGTCAACGAAGTGTATGCGCTGTACCGTGACGGCGAGGGCTTCCTCTGGATCGGCACGAATGACGGCCTCGTGCGCCTCGACCCCGCGAGCGGCGCATTCGAGCGCTTCGGCCACGCCGAAGGCGAAGCGAACGGCCTGAGCGGTCCCAGGGTGCGCTCGATCGTCGAAGACAGCACGGGCGCCCTCTGGATCGGCACCTACGGTTCGGGCCTGAATCGCTACGATCGCGACACCGGGTCCTTCGAAGCCTTCCGGCACGACAACGGCAACCCGGCCTCGCTCCCGGGCGACCGGGTACCGGCGATCTACGAAGACCGGGCCGGCCGGCTCTGGGTCGGCACGGATGCGGGCCTCGGCATGTTCAAGCGGTCGACGTCGACGTTTGCCAGCGTCAGGAACGACCGCAGCGACCCGATGAGCCTGGGCGGCAACGAGGTGACCACGATCACCGAGGATCGCAGCGGCATTCTCTGGGTGGCTACGCGCGGCAACGGCCTGAGCAAGTGGAACCCGCGCTCCTGGGCACTCGGCTACGAAACGGCAACCGAGCTGTCGGAATCGGGTGAGTCGCAGCCGAACGTGACCTCGTTCGTCGAGGACCCGGCCGGCGTGCTCTGGATCGGCACCTTCGGTGACGGCCTGCATGCCGTCGATCGCAACTCCGGCGAGACAAGGCATTACCGCAAAGATCCGGCCAATCCGAACGCGATCAACGACAACCGCGTCATGAGCCTCATGCAGGACAGCTCGGGCTCGATCTGGATCGGCACGATGCGCGGCGGCCTGAACCGGCTCGATCCCGCCACGGGCGAATTCGCCGAGTTCAGGCACGACGCCGGCGATCCGGCCAGCATCGCGGCCGACGGCGTCATGGCGATCTTCGAGGACAGCGGAGGCAACGTCTGGGCCGGTACCTACGGCGGCGGCGCCAATCGATTCGACCGCGAGACCGAGTCGTTCACGCGCTTCATGCCCGTCGACGGCGACCCGGCCTCGATCAGCAGCACGCGCGTCCGCGCCTTCGCGGAGGACCCGACCGGCAAGATCTGGATGGCCACCGATGCGGGCGGCCTGAATCTGTTCGACCCGGCGACGGAGCGCTTCACGCATTTCCGGCATGACCCGTTCGATCCGGCGACCCTCGCCGACGATACGATCTATGCGCTCGACGTCGCGGCCGACGGCACGCTCTGGATCGGTACCCAGGGTGGCGGTCTCGATCGCGTCGTCGGCAGTGCCGCGAATCCCGACGAGATCCGGTTCGAGAACATCTCCCAGTCAGACGGCCTGAGCAACGACGTCATCTACGGCCTCGAGGTCGACACCAACGGCACCATCTGGGTCAGCACGGCCTACGGCATCAGCCGCTACAACCCGGCGACGGGTGAGATTCGCAACATGCATCGCCAGGACGGCCTGCAGTCGGAAGAATTTCACTCCGGCGCGCACTACCAGAGTGCCGGCGGCGAGCTGTTCTTCGGCGGCCCCAACGGCTACAACGCGTTTCATCCCGACGAGTTCGCGACGGCCAGCGTCGTGCCGCTCCTGATGTTGACGGGCGTGTTCAGCGGCAACGATCCGATCAGGGCTGATGAGCCGATCGACGAGAACGAGGGCCTGACGCTGGATTACAAGCAGGACAACGTATCCTTCGAATTCGCGGCGCTCGACTATACGGCCTCAGAACGTAACCAGTACCGCTACAAGCTCGAAGGCTTCGACAAGGAGTGGATCGAGCTCGGCAATCGCCGCCGCATCACCTACACGGATCTCGACGACGGCAACTACCTCCTGCGCGTACAGGCTGCGAACGCCGATGGTGTCTGGAATACCGAGGGTCTTTCCATTCCGCTGCGCGTGTCGCCTGCACCCTGGGACACCTGGTGGGCCTACCTGGGCTATCTCGCCGCAGCGGTCCAGCTCTGCGCCTTCGTGTGGCTCGCGCACAGGCGCAAGATCCAGCGCGAGGAAGAGTACAGCAATCGCCTCGAGCAGGAAGTCCGGCAGCGGACCGAGGACCTGATCGAAAGCAACAGGAAGCTCAAGGAGCTCAATCACACGCTGCAGGAGAGCACGCTTAGCGATCCGCTGACGGGATTGCGCAACCGCCGCTTCGTGTTCGAAGAGGTGTCGCGTGACATCGACGTGATACGTCGCAAGCTTGCGCGCCGGGACGAGGGCGTCAGCGACCAGGACGTTTCCGAGATGGTGTTCATGATGATCGACCTCGATCACTTCAAGCCCATCAACGACACCTATGGCCACGCCGCAGGCGACCAGATTCTGCTCGAGGTTCGCGATGTCCTGCTCGGCGCCTGTCGCTCATCGGACTTCGTAATCCGCTGGGGCGGCGACGAGTTCGTGGTCATCGGCAAGCAGGCCAGCGCAGGCGAGGCGGAGCGGCTCGCTGAGCGTATCCGCAGCCGAATCGCCGAGCGCAGCTTCATGCTCGACGAGGGTCAGATCGTGCGCACGACCTGCTCGATCGGATTCGCGGCCTATCCGCTGTTCCGCGGCCAGGCCGAGCACGGCAGCATCGACGACGTGCTCATGCTCGCCGACAGCCTCATGTACGAGGCCAAGCAACACCGCAACGCCTGGGCCGGCATGCTGACGCCGACCGAGGCGTCGACGAGTTTCGACTTCGATCACGATTCGATCGAGCCCACCTCCATGCTGTTCCGTGCCAAGCGCGTCGGCAAGCTCGTTTCGCACGATCGCGCCGGGCAGGGCGAACAGGCCACCGCGCCTGAATCGGCGTCGGCTTGAGGGAACCGGGGACGATGATTCGCATACCCGGACTGCCCACACCGCTCGAGCCGTGTCTCGATCGACCGCCGGCATCGGGCGACTACGGTCTGCACCGTTTTCTGAAGACAGACCGCAGCAGGACCTGGCGGCCGGCAACCACGCCGCCGAACAGGAAGGCAGGATCGTGAGCAGATTGGGCAGAAGAATCTCGATCGCACTCGCCGCGATTCTCGGAATCGCCGCCGCGGCGCAGATGGGGAGCGCCACGCGGGGAAGCACCGGGACCGACGTCGTGACTCCCGATGCCGGCTCCGCGGCCGTGACCCTCTATGCCCCGGCGTATGCGGCGAACGAAGGTGTTGTCCCGGCCGCGGCGTCCCATGCCGCAGTGACGCAGCCAGGCGACGGCAATACGCAAGCCTGGCAGCAGGCCGCGGTCACGGGCCGCGCCGACGATGTCGCGGATGAGCCGGCCGGGGCGGAACAGGATGAACAGGACCCGCTCGATGCGGCCCGTGCCAAGATGAGCGCCGCGGTTGCCGCGCTTGCCATGGCGGGCGGCAACGGCCCCGTCGAACTCGTCATCAGCTATGACGATCATCCGGAGCTGTTCGACGAGGAACGGGTCCGCGAACTCGGCGGCGAAGTCATTCGATCCTATGGCGTACTCGACGCCCGGACGATTCGCCTGCCCGCGGATGCGCTGGACGAGCTTGCGTTCGAGCCGAATGTCGACCGCCTGTCGCTCGACGAGGCGATATCGTCGACCGACAACGACGACGACAGCGACTCCGACTCCGATTCCGACAGCGATTCCGACAGCGACTCCGGCAGCTTCTTCGACAGCCAGTTTCTCGTCAGGGCCGCCAAGCGATCGGCGACGAAGTCCCGGGCCGAGAGTTCCCGTTCGACGGCCAACCTGCCGGCGGCGGGTTCGGCCAACGCGGTTTACGACGGCTCGGGTATTGCCGTCGCCCTGCTCGACACGGGTGTCTCCATGCACGGTGATCTCGCGGGCAGGGTCGTTCAATACAGCTTCCTGAACGGCGCCTACCCGGTGCCCGAGATCGTCGACGGCCGGCTCGTGGCATTGAACGACAGTCCGCAAGTCGACAGGTTCGGCCACGGCACCCACGTTGCGGGCATCATCGCGGGTTCGGGCCAGGCCTCGAATAGTGATTTCAAGGGCTCGGCGGTCGACGTCACGGTGCTGTCGCTCAAGGTGCTCGACGGCCGCGGTAACGGCTCGATGTCGGACGTCATGGCGGCGCTGGACTGGCTGCTGCAGTATGGCCATCATTTCAACGTCCGCGTTGCCAACCTGTCGCTCGGCAAGAGCATCTCGGAGTCGAACCGGACCGATCCGCTCGTCGCGGCCGTCGAGGCGCTCTGGGACCAGGGCGTGGTCGTCGTCGCCGCGGCAGGCAACCTCGGGAGCGGCGGCGCGCTGACGATCAAGAGCCCGGGCAACTCGCGCAAGATCATCACGGTCGGATCGCTGACCGACAGCGGTACCGCGAGCTTCGGCGACGACTACGTTTCCTCCTATTCGTCGCGAGGTCCGTCGATCGGCGACTTCGTAGTGAAGCCGGACCTCGTGGCTCCGGGTAACCGCATCGTGGCGGCCATACCGCAGCGCGCGAGGCTACGTGACGACATGCCCGGCCGGCTCGTGGACGACGGCTGCATCAACTACAGCGACCGAAACACGAGGCTCCTCGACCGGCGCGGCAATCCCAGGTGCAACAACGCCTACCTCGAGCTGTCGGGGACCAGCATGGCGGCGCCGATGGTAGCGGCCGCGGCCGCCCTGATGCTCGACAAGGATCCGACGCTCTCGCCTGCCACGGTCAAGGCGCGGCTGATGCGCTCGGCGCGCAAGTTCGATGCCGACCCGATCGATGTCGGTGCCGGCGTGCTGGACGTCGACGCGGCCCTCAACGACACGGGTATCGTCCATGGCGAGGCGCTGTCGCCGCTGCTGATGGTTGACGAGATCAACGAAGGTTTCCTTATCGAGGACGTCCAGACGATCTGGGGCCTCGCTTGGACCGCGCACGGCGTCTGGTCAGACGGCAATCTCTGGTCGGTCCCCGACGGTGCGGCCGCAGGCAGCGGTGTGCTGTGGGCAGACCGCAACCTCTGGGCCGACAGCAACCTCTGGGCGGATCGCAACCTGTGGGCCGACCGCAACCTGTGGGCGGACCGCAACCTGTGGGCGGACAGGAACCTCTGGGCCGACTCGGTCGACGATGCGAGCCCGCTCTACGATCCGGATTCGGCCGGCGAGGTCCTCGACGACGATCCGAATCTGGTGGACTGAGCCTTCTCGGCCGGGCGCCGATCCTAGGTAGATTCTCGGATTACCCTCGACCCTTGCGCGTGCAAGATGGGTCGACATGGAAATCCCCGTCGAGGACATACTCGCCGAGATCGACGACACGCTGCGCGCCCGGCTGCTGACCCTAAGGCGCTGGCTGCATCGCCATCCCGAGCTGTCGTTCCACGAAGTCGAAACGGCCGGCCGGATCATCGCCGAACTCGATCGTATCGGCATACGGCACGATTACGCCGGCGAGGGGCACGCCGTTATCGGCTATGTCGACGGCCTGGATTCTCGCAAGCCGGCCATCGCGCTGCGCGCGGAGATGGACGCTCTGCCGGGCGACGAAACGACCGAAGCGCCTTACGCGTCGATCAATCGCGGCGTCATGCACGCCTGCGGGCACGGCGCGCACATGGCGATGGTCATCGGTGCGGCCAACCTGCTCGCCGCCGACCCGCCGCCCGGCGCGGTTCGGCTCGTGTTCCAGCCCGCCGAGGAACTCGGCGGCGGTGCCCGCACGGCGATCGCCGACGGGGCGTTGGACAAGGTCGTCGCGATCTTCGCCGGGCACGTCACCCACGAGTACGAAACCGGCCGAATCATGATCCGCGACGGCCCGGTCACGGCGCAGTCGGACCGCTTTCACATCCGCGTGCACGGCAAAGGCGGCCACGGCGCACGGCCGCACGAGGCCATTGATGCCGTCGTCATCACCGGCTTCCTGATCTCGGCGTTGCAGACCCTGGTATCCCGCGAGACCAATCCGCTGCATCCGTCCGTCGTGACGATTGGCAGGATCCACGCAGGCACCGCGGCCAACATCATCGCCGAGGAAGCCGAGCTGCACGGCTCGATCCGCACGATGAATCCCGACGTGCGCCGGCACATTCACCGGGGACTGCGCCGGATGATCGGCGCGGCGGCAGAGCTCCACGATGCGCGAATCGAGCTCGAAATCGAGGAAGGCTACCCGCCGGTCATCAATGCGTCCGACGTCGCCGATATCGCCCGCATTGCGGCCGCGCGCGTCGTCGGTGACGGTGCCGTCGTCGAGGCGGAATTCCCGAGCATGGGTTCGGAAGACTTCTCGTATTACCTGGACCAGGTGCCCGGCGCGTTCGTGCGCTACGGGGCCCGCCATCCGGACTGGCGGCCGATCCCGCTGCACAGTCCCGCGTTCGATATCGACGAGCGCGTGCTCGGCATCGGCGCTCGATTCATGAGCCAGGTCGCGCGGGTTGCACACGACAACATCGGGGTCCTGACGGATGCGCTTTGAACCGTCCGCCGGGCCGACCGTTGGTGTCGAATGGGAGCTACAGCTGCTCGACCCGGTGACACTCGACCTGATCGACGGCATCAAGCCGCTCATGGAGTTCTTTCCGAAGGCGGAACTCGTCAAGCCCGAGTACATCCAGTCCTGCGTCGAGCTGAATACCCGGGTCTGTGACTCGAGCGCGGCAGCCGCCGAGGATATGCGCGGCACGCTGGCCAAGGCGCTCAAGCGATGCGAGGAGCTCGAGATGGGTCTTTGCGGCGCGGGCACTCACCCGTTCTGCCGCCGCCTCGCGCTGATCACGCCGCTGCCGCGCTACAAGCGGATGGCGGCGGGCGCCGGTCTTCTGTCGCACACGCAGATCACGTTCTCGACGCATGTCCACGTCGGTCTCGGATCGGGTGACGAGGCCATGCACGTCATGTCGCAGCTCATTTCCGCGGTCCCGGTATTCATCGCGCTGTCGGCCAATTCGCCGTTCTGGCGCGGCCACGACACCGGGCACGCGGCCTACCGCCACCGCATTCTGGCCGCGGCGCGCAACTACGGCATCCCGGCACGCTTCGATAGCTGGCGATCCTTCGAAGCGTTTCTCGATGCCGCGACGCACAGCGGCGCGCTGACGAGCTTCAAGGACATCCACTGGGACATACGGCCGCATCCCGACTTCGGCACGCTCGAGCTCAGGGCGATGGACTCGGCATCGAGCCTCGAGAGCCTCGAAGCGCTGGCCGCGTTTGCGCGCGCTCTCGTGCTCAAGCTCGCCGAAGCCGATCCCGCGGAAACCGCGCGGCTCCTGCCGCTCGATCTGCCGCACTGGATCGAGAGCGAGAATCGCTATCGCGCCGCCCACCTGGGGCTCGACGCCGATTTCATCGTCAATCCCGACGGCGACCGTCGTCCGCTGCGCGAGGTCGCGGCCGACCTCGTCGAGTTCTGCACGGACACGGCCTGCCGGCACGGCGACGCGGCCGGGCTCGAAACGGCGAGAGGACGTATCGAAGACGGGGCCGACTACCGGCGGCAGGTCGATGTCTACGAGCAAACCAACCTGATGCGCTCTGTGGTCGAATCGCTCAGGGCGTCGCTGGTCAACGGCATCGACGACGCCTGAGCTACATCCAAATGTCGCGCTTGAGCACGACGTCCGACAGCCGACGGATTGCGACGACGAGCGCCGCGTCCCTGAGCGTCGGCGCGCTGCCGTCTTCGCGATCGTTGCCGTCGAGGATCTCGCGATACACGGCGGCCATGTCATCGACGGCCGCCTCCATCTTCGTTTTGAGGCGCTCCTCGACGAGTTCCAGCGGCCAGCGCTGGTGCTCGAGGTTCTGCACCCATTCGAAATAGCTGACGACGACACCCCCGCCGTTGGCGACGATGTCGGGCAGCACGACGACGTCGTTGTCGCGCAGGACGTCGTCGGCCGCCGGCGTCGTCGGACCGTTCGCGGCCTCGACGACGAGTCTCGCCTTGACACTGGCTGCGTTGTCCCCGTTTATCACGCACTCGAGCGCGGCCGGGATCAGGATGTCGCAGTCGACCGCGAGCAGCTCGTCGTTCGTGATCGTCGCGACCTCCGGCAAGCCGACGACGCTGCCGGTCTCGTGCTTGTGTGCCAGGACCGCGTCGGGGTCCAGGCCGGTTGGGTCGGCGACGCCGCCCCGCGAATCGCTGACGGCGACGATTTTCGCGCCACGCCCGTGACAAAGCCGCATCGCTGCCGCGCCGACCTGGCCCAGCCCCTGTATCGCGACGCGCGCGCCGTCGATGCCGTCGAGGCCCGGCACCATGCCCGCGGCCAGCAGCCGTTCGGTCGCGTTCAGGCAACCGCGCCCGGTCGCCTCGTCACGGCCGAGCGAGCCGCCGAGTTCGATCGGCTTGCCCGTGACGACGGCATGGTTGTTCTGGCCGGGGTGCAGGACGTCGTACGTGTCGTAGATCCACGCCATCGTCTGCGAATCGGTGTACACGTCGGGCGCCGGAATGTCGGTATGCGGACCGATCGAGTCGCCGAGCTCGATGACGAAACGCCGCGTGATACGCCGGAGCTCGGCCTGGCTAAGCTCCTTCGGGTTGCAGACGACGCCGCCCTTCGCGCCGCCGAACGGCACGTCGGCGATCGCGGTCTTCCAGGTCATGAAGGCCGCGAGGGCGGCAACCTCGTGTTCGGTAACGTCGGGGTGATAGCGAATGCCGCCCTTGCCAGGGCCGCGCGCGTGATTGTGCAGCACGCGAAAGCCGTGAAACGTGCGCACCGAGCCGTCGTCGAGCGGGATCGAAAAGCGCACGTGGATCGTGCGCTTCGGGTTCTTCAGGTAGTCTACCAGCCCGGCCTTCAATTCGCCGGCCCACTCGAGCGCGCGGTCGAACTGCTGCCGCGCGACGACGAGCAGGTCGAGAGATTCTTCGTTGCTGGACTTCATGGCCGACCTCGGCTCTGATCGGGCGAATCATGATGGCAGCAAGCGTGGCCGGCCGCGCTACGTAGATTCGCGTACCGAGGTCCGCAGACCAGAACCCGTCAGTCCGTATGTCCCCGGTCCCCGGACACCTCCTTCCGCCGCATCGGCATCGAGTCGATGAGCGCGTAGACGTCGTCTATGGACGACCACGTCTTACTCGCGAGCTTGATGGAGCCGTCCTTGCCGATCAGCCGAAACGCAAAAGACCCGCCGCGAAGACCTAAGGACTTGCGGAGCGCCCGTACCTCGCCGGGCGCCAGCGTGATTTCCCCGGACGTCGAAATACCGTCGTCCAGCAGCATGATCAGCACCAGGTCGCGGTCCTCGAACTCGGTGGCGGTTCGGGCAACGTCGTCCGTCAACGCCGCGAGGTCTCGATCTTCGCCGTTCCTCGCACTCGCCACGAGCAGGCGTCGTTGCCAGCGATAGTCGGCGAGTGAGAACGGTTTCCGCGCGGAGTACGCCGCGATGCTGTCGACCCGCAGGTCGAAGCGGCCATCGCGGCCGTCGTAGATCATGATGCCGAGCCCGGTGATACGGCTCGAGTCCAGGGCCGGCCCGTCGAGCGGGACACCCCGAAACTGCGGGAAGAAGTCGCGGAACGGCACATCCACGGTGCTCCAGCCACCGTCGCTCGTATCGAACCTGGCCCAGTAGGCAACGTCTCGGCCGCGCCAGCGCGCCGTCGTCGTCAGTCTCAGCGTGTAGCGCCGGCCGTCGCCGCGAAGTCTGAGCCGGATACCGTCGTAGTCGGCGAGATCCAGCTCGAGGGGATGGGAGCGTATCGAGCTGAAGCCGCCGCCGTCCGTATTCGTCCGTCCGCGGAAGCGGAGTTCGCCCCTCGAAACATCGAAATCACCCTCGCTTCGTCCGCCCATGACAGTGTCATTGACGACGTAGAAGTTGAGATCCGGCGTGCCGGGCGTGAAGTCCGTAATCCCGGTCACGGTGTCCTCGCCGCTACTGTTCGCCGGCAAGGCGACCGCGATGGCAAAGGCCATCGGCAACAGGCACCGCATGCGCCGAATTCGACGCCTGAACCGGGGATGCCCATTCAAGCTTGTCTCCCTGGTTCCAGTGCTGTAAGCCTGTTTCTCACGGTTGTTACTTCTTATAGTTTCCGACAGTCTGCCAGTATGCCGGAAGCGTGGGTACGCAGACGAGAGCAGCGGGCCGCGGACGCCAATCAGGCGTACCCCTGAACCGGATCGAGGAGACGATGTGACCAACAGCAAGACAAGCTTCCGCCAACGCCTGCTGAGCCGCGATCCGATCATGGGCACATTCATCAAGACGCCGTCGCCCATCATGGCGGAAGTCCTGAGCCTGTCGGAACTCGACGTCATCGCCGTCGACGGCGAGCACGCTCCGTTCGGGCATCTCGAGTCCGACCTGTGCATCGGCGCATTCCGCGCGGCAGGAATGCCATGTCTGGTTCGCGTGGCCGACGATTCCCGGACCGCGCTCAGAAACGCGCTGGACAGCGGCGCGAGCGGCGTCGTCGTGCCGCACGTGACGAGTGCGGAACAGGCGGCGCGGATCGTGTCGAGCTGCCATTTCGGCCCCGGCGGCCGCGGTTTCGCGGGTGCTACGCGCGCGGCGGACTTCGGTGAGCAGTCGATGGCGGATTATCTCGAGCAGAGCACAACGAACACGGCCGTCATCGTCCAGATCGAGGACCTGCCGGCGCTCGATGAGGTTGCCGACATAGCGGCCGTCGAGGGCGTCGACGCGCTGTTCATCGGTCGAACCGACCTGGCCGTCGCGATGGGAAAGAGCCCGATGGACGCGGCCGTCGTCGCTACCGTCGAGAGGATTTGCCGGGATTGCCTGGGAGCGGGTAAGCCGATCGGCCTGTTCACGCCGGACCTTTCCGAACTCCCGAAATGGCGTGAGATCGGCGCGAGCCTGTTCCTGCTGGGCTCCGATCACGCGATGGTGCTCGACGGCGCGAACAGGCTCGCGCGTATGCTCGGCTGACCCGCGGGATCGTGGGCTACAGGTTCACGAGGAAGACGAGGAATATCGCGATCGGGACGACGAATCGGACCAGAATCCGCCAGACCCTGTAAATGGCCGTGTCGCCAATCCCGAGTTCGTCGAGTGTGGCCTGGCGAGAGAGACCCCAGCCGGCCAACACCGCGACCAGCACGCCGCCGGCGGGCATCATCCAGTTGGAAACGATGTAGTCGAGCGACTCGAAGATATTGCGGCTCTCGAACGCCGGGATGAAGCTCAACGGGTGGAAGTCCGCGAGCGAGCCGAACGAGAAGACGGTGCCGAGGCCCGCGATCCAGAGCAGGAACGTGACGATCACGACGCTCGCGATTCGTGAGAGCGCTGTGAAGTCACGCACCACCGAGACGATCGTCTCGAGCATCGTGATTGCGCTCGTGAACGCCGCGATGGCCATGAGGATGAAAAACATGGCGCCGAGCACGCTACCGCCGGGCATCTGGCCGAAGGCGACGGGCAAAGTCGCGAAGATCAGCCCCGGACCCTCGGCGGGTGACAGGCCGTAAGCGAACACGATCGGGAAAATGGCGACACCCGCGATCAGCGCGACTCCGGCATCGGCGGCCGCGACGATCAGTCCCGCTTTGAGTATCGACGTCTTCGAATCCATGTAGGAGGCGACCGTCATCAGCACGCCGATGCCGATGCCGAGCGAGAAGAACGCCTGGCCGACGGCAAGCAGCACCGTGCCGCGGTCGAATGCCTCGAAGTCGGGCACGAGCAGGAAGCTCGCGCCCGCGGCCATGTCGCCGGCGAATACCGCGTAGACGAGCAGCGCGAGCAGGAGCGCGAACAGCGAGGGCGTCAGCCAGCGCAGCGCCTTCTCGAGCCCGCCACGGATACCGCCCGCGACGGTCAGCGCGGTCAGCCCCAGGAACACGAGGTGCGTGACGATCATGCGCCCGGAATTCGCCATCAGGCCGTCCAGCGTCGCGCCGGCCCGTTCAGCGGTCATGCCGTCGAAGCCGTCGACGACGGACCTTACGAAGTAGTCGACGGTCCAGCCCGCGACCACGGTGTAGAAGCTCAGCGCGATGAACGTGCCGAGCGCGGCCATGTGTCCGTAGTAACGCCAGTGCCGGCTGACGCCGTCCTGCCTGTGCAGGTTGTGCATCGTCTTGACGACGCTCGCGCCGCCGCGGCGTCCTGCCAGGAACTCGGCGATGAGCGCCGGCAGCGCAATCAGCGCGATCGCGCCGACGTAAATCAGCACGAAGGCGCCGCCGCCGTTCTCGCCCGCGACGTAGGTGAACTTCCAGACGTTCGAGATGCCGACGGCGCTGCCGATCGCCGCCGCGAGAAACATGAGTTTCGACGACCATCGCCGCTGCTCCGTGTCCGCGTTCAATTCGCGTCCTGGAGGTTGGTGCGAATGATTCCGCTGTGGACGCTCGAAGAGTCGCGCTCGAGGTCGTAGGGTTCGCCGTCGGGGATGCGCATTGCGGCCAGTCCGGCCGCGATGGCCTCGCGGTCCGCATCGTCGAGCGCGAGCTGCCCGAGGCGCTGGTTCTGCTTCGCGCGCGAACGGCTGCCAATCCCGAGAATCACGGCGCTGACCCCGGGCCGGTCGAGCACCCAGCGCGCCGCGACCTGGTCGATGCCGGCCGCGTGCTTGTCGGCGATGGTTCCGAGCGTTCCGAGCAGCGCCTGGAAAGCGTCCCAGCCGCCGGCGTCGTCGATGATCAGTCCGTACTTGGTCAACGAGCGATTGGGCGCCTCGGGCGGCGGCTGGCCGAGATAGCGATCGCTCAGGTATCCGCCGGCCAGCGCGCCGAACGCGAACATGCCGATGTTGGCCTCGCGGCAGGCGTCCGCCATCTGCCGCTCCGGCCGCCGGTCGACGAGCGAGTACTGCACCTGCATCGAGACGATCGATGCGCTCCGGTCGATGAGCTTTCGGAGTTCCGGCGTATTGAAATTGGTAACGCCGATGAAGCGAATTCGGCCCTTAAGCTGCGCGTTCAGCAGCCGATCGTAGAGCCGCATGAGCCCGGGTACTTCATAGTCCCACCAGTGGAACTGAACGAGATCGAGTGTGTCGACGCCGAGCCTCCGGCGCGAGCGGTCTATGACTGCGTCGATTGTCGCGTCGTCGAGCTCGGCGAGCGTTGCCTTGTCCGGGACGAACTTGGTGTGCACCTGGATCGAGTCCGGGTCGGGCAGCGTCGCGCGAAACCTGCCGAGCATCGCCTCGGTGCCTTCATAGATGTCGGCGCAGTCGAAGGTCGTGAAGCCGTGCTCGACGAGCTCGGCAAAGCGCCTGAGCACCTCGGCCTCGTCGTTCGGGCCGCCGCCGTGATCGGGCGTCAGCTGCCAGCAGCCGCTGATGATTCGGGCGATCGAGTAACCGGGCCGCAATTCAACCCGCGGGACGTCAGTCATCGTCACCGGCCGTCAACGGCACGACCGTCGTCTCGCTGTGCCTGAACGTGGTCTTCCCCGTGCGCGTGATGCGAAAGCGCGCCT
The DNA here is from genome assembly GCA_028280615.1 of Woeseiaceae bacterium. GTDB lineage: Bacteria > Pseudomonadota > Gammaproteobacteria > Steroidobacterales > Woeseiaceae > UBA1847. The sequence goes on from JANQLK010000031.1 coordinate 188,323, forward strand.
TGCAGTAGGGGTCGGGGCAGGCGATCTCGGCGTCGGTCGTCATCCAGTCGTGCGCGTGGGTCATGCGCTGCTTGGCGGGCAACAGCGGCAGGATCGCCGAGAGCGCGTACATCGAGAACGACTGGCCGCCCGAGAAGACCAGGTTCTCGCCCTTGACTTCGAAAAACTCGCCCGGCACGTGGCTGCACACCATCTCCCTGGGGTCGCCGACGACCTCTACCTTGAGGTCCCACAGTTCGAATTCGTCGTTCATTCTTATGCCGTCCAGATCGCTGTCTCTGTGCCACGCGCGTGGGCGCCCGCGAAGGCTACCACCCGGCGCTGTGGCGCACCTAATGACTCAGGACACTAGAGCCCACCTTCGTAGACGATGACCTGGATATCGTTCGGGTCGCGCAGGTACAGGTAGGTCGAGCCCCACGGTCGGGCCTTTGGGCCCTCGCATTCGACCGACCTGGGCAGCGCGTCCCTGAATGCCTCGACGTCGTCGACCTTGAATTGCAGGCTCACGCACGAGAAGTCCGGCGTAAGGTCGCCGTCGTAGATCTCGAGGTAGGCCTCCCGGCGAGAGTCGGCGAACGCGAGAATCACGCCGCGATCATCCGGCTCGTCCCATTCCTCGGCCACCTGCATGCCGAACACGTCACGGTAGAACGTCGCCGTCTCGGCCATCTTCGACGTTGTGATCTTGGTTTTGAGCGACAGGCGCATCAGCGAATCAGCAGCACTTCCTGGGTGACCGGGTACAGCCACTCGATACCTCTGTGCGTCACGATCGCGTCGTCCTCGATCGGAATGCGGAGCTTCTTGCCGCCCCATTCGGGTATCGCCGTGTAGGCGAACAGCTCGATGGACAGCATGTTGGATTGCTTGACCTCGTAGGTCATGCGCTCGGGATTGAACCAGGCGATGGACGGGCCGATGCCATGCCCTAAGTTGCCGACCGAGTGGCAGCCGATAATGACGTCGATGACGTCGGGGTCGTCGGTCGGCTGGTTGAAGGTGTCCATGATCGTGAAGCCCTCGTCGGCGATGCGCTCGTTGACGAGATCGTAGATCTCCCCGGCGGTGCGGCCGGCCTTGATGTTGTCCTTGATGATCTGGCGCACCTTGCGGCCGTTGTCGAACGCGTTCTGGATGCTCTCGGGCAGGTGCGTCTCGCCTTCCTTGAGCACGTAGGCGTGACGCTTGATATCGGTGAAGAAGTTCAGGTAGCCGACGCCCCAGTCGATCGCCAGGAAGTCGCCGCGCTGAATGACGTGATCGTTGGATGTCGCAACGAAGCCGTCGGGACCCGTGATGTACACGGACGGCAGGCCGAACGATGTGCCCAGGTTGTTCGCGAACTGCTGCTCGCGCATCCACCAGGCGACCTGTTCGAGCGTCGTGACGCCCGGCGTGATGACCTCGTTCGAGAACGCGCGTTCGGCGATGTCGCGTGAGAACTCGCCGGCGCGCGCGAACGCGGCGATCTCGGTGGCGACACGACGGGAGCGGAAGTCGGAGGTGAGCTTCTCGGCCGAGACGAATCGGTCGGCGTAGCGTTTGCCGAGTTCCTCGCTGAGCTTCTCGTAGCTCGTATGGCTCAGGCCGTCGGCGGCGCCGATGTTGCGCGCGTAGTTGAGCGCGATCGACCGAGGATTCCGCTCCTCGACGAAGGCCTTGAGTTCGTCCGGGCTGCCGACGTAGTCGTAGGCACGGTTGTCGGTGACCAGCGCGGTGCCGACGCCCAGCACGGCGCGTTCGATCCGGCCATCGCCTCGATCCGTGAAGACGTAGTAGCCGTAGGAACCGACGTAGCCCTTGCCGAAATCCTCGGTCAGCGGGTCGTCGTAGCCCTCGCGATTCACCGTGATCCACATGTCGACGTTGTTCTCGCGCATGACCTCGGGCAGCACGAGGTCGAATTTCTCGAGACGGATCTGGTTCATGAGTTCCCAGCGCCGCTTCGCTTCGCCTTTGGCGTGCACGTCGGCGGCGGCCGTAGTGGCGGCGAAGCCCAGCGTCGTGAATAGCAGCAACGATATGCGCAGGAGTGTGGTCATGGCGTTCTCCCGGTTGGGGGTGACGGCCGACCATTAAATCGGCCCGGCGCCGGATTTTCAATTCGGCGAAGTGTGTTCGCGGTGCGAACGCGACACATGCCTCGCGCGGCGCTGCCATCGATCGCCGCGCGCGGCTATATTGCGGGCATGAAGAAGCTGTACTTCGTCCTGCTCGTCGCCGGCGGTCTGTACTACGCCTACGAACAGAGCCGGCTCGCGCCGTCGCCGGATCGCTACGCCTGGGAAACGCCGCCGGCCGGGACCGCGACTTTCAACCGTCAGCACGTCGGCCGCCAGGTACAGGGACAGGGCCGTGTCAGCCGCATTCTTGCCGACGACAATCGCGGCAGCCGTCACCAGCGTTTCATCCTGACGTTGGTTTCGGGGCAGACGCTGCTCATCGCGCACAACATCGACCTGGCGCCGCGCATCGCCGGACTCGAGGTCGGCGACACGGTCGCCTTCTACGGCGAATACGAGTGGAACGACAAAGGCGGCGTGGTCCACTGGACCCACCGCGATCCGCAAGGCCGCCACGCAGGCGGCTGGCTCGAACACGAGGGCCGCAAATACGAGTAAGGTCGTGCGAGTACGACCGGATCTCGACAAAAATCAAAGGATCACGACTTGCAGCAGACGATTGTTACCGACGAAGAAGTCACACGGCTCACGCCGTGGCCCGAGCTGATCGACGCCATTCGCAATGCGTTTCGCGCAGGGGGCGTCTCGCCCACGCGGCACGCGCACTCGGTCCCGGGGGCCGGGCGCGAGGACATCTCGCTATTGTTGATGCCGGCCTGGCAAAAGGACGGCGACTTCGGGGTCAAGCTCGCGATTATCGCGCCGTCGAACGCCGAGTTCGGCGTGCCCCGGCTCGCGAGCTCCTATGTCGTGTTCTCGGGCAAGACCGGGCTGCCCCGCGCCGTACTCGACGCGGGCGCGCTGACGGCGCGGCGCACCGCCGCGGCATCCGCGCTCGCGTCGCGCTACCTGTCGCGAGAGGACTCGACGACGCTCCTGATCATCGGCACGGGAAGGGCCGCGGGGCAGCTTGCCGAGGCGCACTGCGCCGAGCGGCCTATCGAAGAGATCCGCATCTGGGGCCGAAACGCCGACAACGCCGAGGCCGCGGCCGAGGCCGCGGAGAAGGCAACCGGCGTACGCAGCATCACGGTGCCGGATGTCGAAACGGGTGCGGCCGAGGCCGACATCATCAGCGCGGCAACGCTTGCGGACAGCCCACTGCTCGAGGCCGGGTGGGTCGAGGCGGGCACGCATATCGATCTCGTCGGTGCGTTCAAACCCACGATGTGCGAGGCCGACCCGGCGACGATCGCCAAAGCGGACCAGGTATACGTCGATACGATGGAAGGCGCGATGGACGAAGCCGGTGACCTGATCCAGGCCGTCGATGCGGGCGTGTTTTCGTTCGACGACGTCACCGGCGATCTCTATGCGCTTGCGGCCAGCGATCACAGCCTCAGAAAAACGCCCGAGGAGATTACAATCTACAAGTCGGTCGGCGTTGCGCTGCAGGACCTTGCAGCGGCAGAGCTGTGCCTCGAGGGGCTCGAATCGTGATCCGCGTGATCGGAACCGCGCTCGCACTCGGGCTCGCGGCCACGGCGTCCGCGTCTCCCGACGGCGACTTCACGGCGCTGCTCGCCGACGAATGGGCGGCACGGCAGGCCGACAATCCGTTTCTCGAGGACGTCATCGAGTCCGAGCCGCCGCAGCCCATGACGGTCGCGCCCGAGGACTACGAGCGCCGGCTGGCCCGCGACGAGGCGTTTCTCAGGAGGCTTCATAGCATCGACCGGACAAAGCTCACGGCCGACGCGGCGCTCAACTACGACATCCTTGACTTCGTACTCACGCATCGCATCGAGGCGGCCGCCTTCGAGCCCTGGCGCATGCCGTTCGTGAGCAGCAACGGCTTCTTCAACAACATCGCGATCACGCTGACCCAGTCGCGGCGTGAGAGCGTCGACGACTTCGACGTGTACATCGGCCGCATCCGTTCGCTGCCCGCCTACTTCGAGCAGCAGATCGCCAACATGCGCGAGGGCATCGCCGACGGCTTCACGATGCCGCGCGAGATCATGGACGGCGTCGTCGACATCGTCGCGGCGCAGGCCGTCGACAGCGTCGAGGACAGCCCGCTGTGGCGCCCGTTTACCGAACTGCCCGCGCATTTTCCGGCAGCCGAGCGGCGCCGGCTCATGGCCGAGGGCAGGGCGGCGATCGAGCGGCAGGCGCTGCCGGGCTACGAAGCCGTGCTGCGCTTCTTCGAGGACGAATACCTGCCCAACGCGCGGCGGACCCTCGCGGCGATCGACATGCCCGACGGCCGCGAGTGGTATCTGTACCTGCTGCGCTACAACACGACGCTGGCCGAGGTGTCGCCCGACGAGATTCACGCCCTGGGTCTCAGGGAGGTCGCCCGCATACGCGGCGAGATGGCCGACATCATCGAGGAGGTCGGCTTCGACGGCAGCTTCGCCGAGTTTCTCGAGTTTCTGCGCACCGATCCGCAGTTCTATGCGGAATCCGCGGACGAACTGCTGCGCGAGGCCGCCTTCATTGCCAAGCGCATCGACGGCATCCTGCCGCGCTACTTCAACAAGATGCCGCGCATGCCCTACGGCGTGTTTCCCGTGCCCGAGGACATCGCGCCGAACTACACAACCGGCCGCTACTGGTGGCCGCCGATCGATCGCAGCCTGGGCGGCCGCTATCTCGTCAATACGCACGCGCTCGACAAGCGGCCGCTGTACAACCTGAAGGCACTGACCCTGCACGAAGCCGTTCCCGGCCATCACCTTCAGGTCGCGCTGTCGCGCGAGATCGAGAACTCGCCGCCGTTTCGCTCGGTGCTGTACCTGATGGGCCACGCCGAGGGCTGGGGACTCTATTGCGAGAAGCTCGGCCGCGAGATGGGCATCTACGACACGCCCTACGAGCGCTTCGGCCAGCTGACCTACGAGATGTGGCGCGCGACGCGGCTCGTGGTCGACACGGGTCTGCACTGGAAGGGCTGGTCGCGGGAGCAGGCCGTTCAATACATGGCCGACAACACGGCACTGTCAATCCTGAACATCCGTACCGAGGTCGACCGCTACGTGGCGACGCCGGGACAGGCGACGGCCTACAAGCTCGGCGAACTCAAGATCTGGGAGCTCCGGCGGCGGGCCGAGCAGGCGCTCGGGCCGGCGTTCGATCTCGGCGCGTTTCACGACATCGTCGTCGCCGACGGCTCGATGCCGCTGTCGCTCGTCGAGGCACGCGTCGACGCCTGGATAGCCGTCTCTCGAGACTGAGCCCCTACCCGTTCATCGACGATTTCGGTGCGGTAATCGAACGATATTTGAATGGTCGAGCAAACCCGATACACTCACGCCTGCAATATATTATCTATTATTTCCAGTTGCCGGCGCCTGCTGCGACCGGCCATTCCCGGGGGTCTCGATTGAAAGCTCGACTTCGGGCCGCGTTGCGACTGCTGCCTGCCGTCCTCGCTACGTCGGCGTTCGACGCGCATGCGCAGAGCCAATGGGTGCCGCCCGAAGACCGGCCACGGCCCGAAATGCGCGCGTACCCACTGACCGCCGCGCCGGTCCTGGACGGCCGCGTTGCAGACGATCCGGCGTGGCAGGGCGTTACGCCGACGACGGGCTTCACGCAGATCCAGCCCGACGAGGGCCGGCCCTCGACACAGGACACCGAGGTTTTCGTCGGCTTCACCGACCGGGCGTTGTACATCGGGTTGATCGCATATGACGGTGACCCGTCGACGATCATCGTCACCGACAGCCGCCGCGACTCCTCCCTGTCGCAGACCGACAGCTTCCAGGTCATCATCGACGGGCTCCTAGACCGGCAGAACGCCTACCTGTTCGGCACCAATCCGGCCGGCCTGCAGTACGACGCGCAGATCGTCAAGGAAGGCTCGACGGGCAACTTCGGCTCCGGCGGCGGCGGTTTCAACCTGAACTGGGACGGCAGCTGGGACGTCGAGGCGCGCGTGACCGACGTGGGCTGGGTTGCCGAGATGGAGATTCCGTTCACGACGCTGCGCTACGGCGGCGGCGAGGACCAGTCCTGGGGCATCAACTTCCAGCGCAATATCCGGGCGAACAACGAGATCACGTTCTGGGCGCCGCTCAATCGTCAGCGCAACATCGAGCGCGTATCGGAGGCCGGCACGCTCTTGGGCGTGACGCCGCCGCCGCGCCGCAACCTGCAGGTCATGCCCTACGTCCTGAGCCGCTGGCGACGCGGCGGCGAGCTCGAGAATACCCAGGACGACCAGGAGTTCGGCGTCGACATCAAGTACTCGCTGACACCGAGCCTGACGCTGGACCTGACCTACAACACCGACTTCGCCCAGGTCGAGGTCGACGACGCGGTCATCAACTTGGACCGCTTCGGCATCTTCCTGCCCGAGAAGCGCCCGTTCTTCCTCGAGAACGCGGGGCAGTTCACGGTCGGCAACCCGCAGGACGTCGAGCTGTTCTTCAGCCGGAAGATCGGTCTCGTCGACGGCGCGCCGATCCCGATCGAAGGCGGCGCGCGCCTGTCCGGCAAGGTCACGGACCGCACCAACGTGGGTTTTTTGTACATGTCGGACGAGGCCGTCGAAGGCGTCACGCCGCAGAACGACTACGTCGTCGCGCGCGTCAACCAGGAGCTGCCGAACAGGAGCTCCGTCGGCGTTCTGTACGTCGGCCGCGAGGGCGACGGAAGCCTGACCGCGAACCCGTCCGATGACGAAAACCAGACCTACGCAATCGACGGCCGCTGGGGCATCGGCGACAACTACATCCTCGAGGGCTGGGCGGCACGTACACGTACCCCGGGGCTGGAAGGTGACGACCACGCCTACGCGATCAAGTCGAACTACGACGCCGAAAAATGGTCGCAGCGCCTGTCGTGGCTCGAAGTCAGCGAGGACTTCAATCCCGAGGTCGGATTCCTGCGCCGCGAGGACTACCGCGAAGGCGAGTTCTTCATCATGCGCCGTCTCCGGCCGGAGGATTTCATCGGCATGCTGGAGATTCGACCGCACATGTCAGTCACCAATGGCTGGGATCTCGACGGCTTTCTAGAGACCGGCTTCCAGCACTACGATGTCCACTGGGAGTTCCGCAACGGCTACCGCGTCGATACGGGCATGAACTACATCACGGACGGGCTCAAGGACCCCTTCGAGATCGTTGACGGGGTCGTCGTTCTGCCCGGCACTTACAAGGGCTGGGAGAGCCAGCTGCGTTTCAACACCGACCTGTCGCGGCCGATCAATTTCCAGCTGCGGACGAATATCGGAAAGAAGTTCGGCGGCGATCGCAAGGTCATCCAGCCGACCGTCGGCTTCCGTGTCGGCGAGACCTTCAACTCCGAGTTCACGGTCATCTACAACAACTTCGACCTGCCCGTCGAGAACGGCGACTTCGACGTAACGCTCGCCCGCGCCCGGCTGTCCTATTCGTTCACGCCGCAGGTCCTGCTGCAGGCACTCATCCAGTACAACGGTGACGCCGACGTGCTGTCGACGAATCTTCGGTTCTCGATGCTAAGGACCGCGAACTCGGGGCTGTTCGTCGTCTACAACGAGTTCAACGAACAATTCGACGGCGCGCTGCCACCCTCCCGCGAGGTCATCGTCAAGTACAACTATCTGTTCGACGTGTTCAAGTAGGCGTACGAGCGCTTGAGCGCAAACGCCCGAAACCCCGGGCGGCAGAAGACATTTCCGCGGAAACGCGAGCCAGATTTCTTCCCACAGGCGGCCGGTTGCGAGCTACTCGGTCGGTAACGGCAATCCGTTAAGCCGAAGGAACGACAGCTCATTGAAGTAACCTCGCTGGAACACGATCTTGCCGTCGCTCGTCTTGAAAAAACCGCATCCGCGGAGCCCGTTGGGATCGGTCCACTCAAGGATCGCCCAGTCGCCGTCCTGAAAGATGTTCTCGATCTGACAAACCATCGTTGCCTGGGCGAACTCGCGGGCAAACATCTCCCTTATGGCCGCTCGGCCAACAACTGGATCCCGAATGACCTGGTGATTTGTCGCGTCCTCCGAGTAGCAGTCCGCGATGGCATCCGCGTCCGCCTCGTTGAAACGTGAGACCCAGTTTTTCACTATCTCGCGAGGTTCCACTAGCACTTGCCCTCCTTACCGCAGGTTAGTTCAGCGACCGGTCGGAAGAGTCAGAGGCGGCAATCATACCCAAAGCCAGGTTTCGATTGGGTGTCCAACTACTCCGCCTGAGCTGAAGCAACCTTGGAAAACGTTTGAGAAATCACCTTCCACAGGCCATCCCGCCTGGTCGCTATCCAGGTGAACTTCGTATCGCCATCCTCAGACACGTCGATAACAACAACCGTTTCCCCATGCTGCACTATCGACTCGTTGATAACTCCGAATGGCGCGATGTCGAGACCGATGATGAAGTCGATATAGGCGTCTCTATCGAGAGTCGTCCCGGAAGCAAAGGTGGACAGAAAATCCTCGTGTAGGATCTCCCGCAGCGTCTCGCCGTCGCTATTCACTTCCGCTTCGATCCAGGCTTCCACCAGGGCGGTCATCTCAGTCCGGACGCCAGGTTCGACTGAGCGGATCGCCGTGTCCGCAATTGCGGTCCCAAACACCATAAGTATCGCAGCAGCTACAAGAAGCCCTTTGTTTTTCATTCTCTGGCCCTCGAAATCCGAATTCGCGCAATGACCACTATGGATTGCGGCCGCCCGCGGCTACTGGCTCCGATCCAGACTCTTCTTCAGAAACCACCGCCGATGCGATTCCGGGAATTGCTCCGCGTCGTTGGACAACTCTCCAAAAACCTCATACCCGAGTGTTTCATAGAAGGTCTTTGCGTCCGGGTTTGATGTATCCAGCCAGGCCGAGTGACAGCCCAACCCTATGCCCTTAGCCTCCGCCTCTTCCATGAGCAAGCGCCCGACACCTTGGTTCCTTTGGGCCTCATCTACCCACAGGGTCTTTATCAGGATCCATCCGTAGGAGGTACTCGCCGTGAGGCCGCCGATCAGCGAATTCTGTGCAGACTTGGCCGACAGCACGAAACTCGTGTTCTCAGCTTGAACAAGAGATCGCCGTAGTGACGCCAACAGCTCCGACTCGATAAGCTGTGCAACGGAAGGGTTGCTGTCTTCGATCCGAATGTCCATACGAAGTACATGTTCCGTAGATTTCGCCGACAAGAGTCTGTCATCCGTGACCGGCCGTATCGGGCCATGAGCCGCCATCTTATCTGATTTCCGATCACCGGCAGGTTTAGGCCTGACGCGGACATTCAAACGATAGCCTCCTTAAACTCGTCGTACGGAAATCGTTGCCCGGGACACTTGGTCGACTCGCCCTCTATCCGACCGTGAAAATCGACGTTCCCTGGTGGAATAGCGTAGGTTTTCATGAGCGACCTCGTCAGAGTGACCAGTGCCTCAAGCTGCTTCGCAGGAACGTCTGTCTCTTCGAAGTTTCCTACCAGGCATATTCCGATGCCAAGGAAGTTCCTGGCCATGTTGTTCTCGGAGAGATGAGTGCCCCAAATGTTGAAATCGCGTCGCCAATCACTTGCAATCTCACCCATTCCGAGACCGTTGCCATTGCCAATCACGTAGTGATAGGGAATCGCATCCACCGGGTCACCGCTCTGTCTGTCTCTGTGCACCTGCTGCAGGAACTCGATCGTGCCGTAGTTACCGGCTGAATGATGGATCACGATGTATCTCCAGCGGTTCGGCCAGTAGAGCGCGCCGGCACCGACAGCGCCAATGATCGAGCTTGAGGCCAACAGGAAACGTCTACGTTTCATCGGATGTTATCCACATGTTGGGCGATTCGATACACGATCCAAAAATCGTGCGCGGATGGAGCTGCTAACGCGACCGTTGAGTCGATCGCTATCGCGAAACCTGAACCCGTTTCCGCGGTAACGCGAGCCTCCTGCGGCATGTCCTGGAGTGTTGGCACTGCCTCGGCCAGATGCGGTCGCCGAACGGAAACCATCAATCCATTCTTGTGCCGGGGAAATCCGGGTCTCTTTGGCAGAGAAAAAAGTTCTCGGACCATCTTGAGGGATACAGTGCGTAGACGACACCGGTTCTCACTATGTGCGCCCGGGCTATCGTATCCGACTCAAGTACGAGCATCGCCGAGCTCCTGCCGCCATCTGCCGTGCCATGCCATGCGCGGGGCCACCCACCCGGGCGGGACGCATTGACTTCGGCGGTCGTGCCGACGAACCTCAGCCACTTGCCGTCGAAGAAACGAACGGAAACAGCTGTATCGCTCGCGCCCAGTTTTCGGCTGTCAATATCGTTGATCAGTGCCACGAGTGGGTCAAAATCAAACTCAACCAAGTCGCACCTGAGGTTAAGTGAACTTCGCTCGCGATTGGCCTTCTCCCTGACGTCCGGCGTTTCCATCTCCACGGGGTCAAATGAGAACTCCAAAGATCGCTCGGCCAAGCTCGGTGTGGCGACACAGAGACCGCCGACAATCGTGAGAATAGTCACCGTGAATCGCAAGCGTTCAGCCCATACACTGCAGCAGCACAGACGTTCCCGAAATCCTCGCCCGCTCATCCATCAATACGCCACCGAAATTCGCTGCCGGACATAGGTGCCATTTTCGGCCTCGTCGACCACGGCGACCGCGAAGTCGGCCTTCGAGATCCGGCTCCTGCCGCGGTCGTCGCGCAGCACGTCATCGCCGCCGATACGGTATTCGCCCGTGCGCTCGCCTTTCTTCAAGTGAATCGGCGGCGTGATGTAGGTCCACTCGACGTCGTCGACTTTCCTCAAGTCGTCGAGCGCCCAGATCTGGCCGATGATCTCGGACTCGAGCGGCTTGGGCAGCGCAATTTTCGGCAGGGTTTCGGCGAACAGCTTGTCGGGCTTCACTTTTAAACTGCCGGCGCCGCCGATGTGCAGGAACCTTGGCGCATCGCCATCGAACTCGCGCAGCTCGGCGACGATGTTGTTCGCGGCCAGCAGCTGCAGGGCGTTTTCCGGGTCCGACTTATCGCCGATCACGCCGCGCACCGAGGAGATAACGACGTCGTGTCCGCGGAGCAGTTCGGCAATGCTGTCGCGATCGAGCAGGTCGCCCTTTGCGGCCGTGAGCCCCGGACGGCTGGCGTCGATCGTCGAGGGATCGCGCGATACGGCGGTCACTTCATGGCCGCGACCGAGGGCCTCGTCGACGATCAGCGAGCCGACGCTGCCCGTCGCGCCGTAGACCAGTACCCTGAGCGGCTCGTCGGCGGCCGATGGCGCGGCAAACAGGCACGCCGCAAGCAGGAAAAGCCGGGCTGTACGTAACACGTTGTCTCCTCGTTGCGGGCGCGCGCTCAGTAGCAGCGCGTGCCGTCGATCTCGACCATCAGTTCCCGTCGGCAGATGTCCGCGTGCAGAAACACGAGGTTGTCGCCGGCCACCACGGCCGCGCCCAGTTCATCGCTGAGCCGGGAGCGGACCAGTTCGTAGTCGTCCACCGACCGGAGATAGACGCGCAGCACGCACTCGTTGTCGAGTTCGAAGCGAGGCAGCTCCGCGGCGCCCGCCGACAGCACGCCGCCGATGTGTTTCAGGTTCTCGAGCGTCTCGCCGATCTGCGGCTCGGTCTCGTAAGGATGCGCGGACTCGTGGCCGACGACGGCCGCCGTGCCCGAGATCAGGTACAGATGATGGTCATCGCCCGCCAGCGTGCCGCCGCGACTGAACTTGGGGCTCTTCGGGCCATACTGGCGGGGATACTCGTACGCGCTGACCTGGCGCGGATTTTCGACGGCGCGAAACGCGTTCCTCGATACGAGTGCAACGATCGAGAACGGTCCGTTGTCCGCGCAGCCCGTCGCCGTTCCGGCCGGTATGCCTGCCTGGTCCATTCCGATCTCGTCGAAGGCTTCGGCCCGGCCAATCGAGAACTGCCGGTACTTCTCCGCGTCGCCGCTGCCTTCGTTGATGTGCGGAAAATAATTCCAGATTCGGACGAGCTGCCTGTGCCGGGTCGTCCCGATCGCCTCGAGCAGCGAGCGGTAGGCCTCGTAGCTGGCTTCGCGAAAGCGCGCGCCCGGCGCATCCGGCCACTGCAGCGTAACGAACGCGTGGTCGTCGCACTCGGCGACACGGATGTCGCCGACGCTGCGGTGCGTGACGTCGCCGCGGTACCACCAATTCTCGTAGCGGGGACCGCCCGCCAGCGGATGCAGGCCCGCATCGATGACCGCCGGGTTCGATCCGTCCGCGGGCTTATCGCCGAAATAAAACGCGACAAGCAGCGAATGCGCCGGCGACGGCGGTTCCGGCGACGTATCCATCGTCAGCAGCATCTGCCGCTCGGACTGCAGTGCCCCGCTTGCGGGGGGCCGAGTTTCCAGTGCGTCGCTCACCCGCTAGGCTGCGCCGTGCGCGCTCTGCTGAACGGACTCCCGCTTGCGCCTGCGCGCCGCGAGGCTGTCTCGAAAGCTGCCGAGCCAGGCGACGGCGTAAATGGCCTTGAACAGCGATAGCCGCCGGCGAACGGAGCCATTGTTGAACACATCGCCCGCAAGCATTGACACGACGCCGTCGACGATGCCCAGACGATTGTGCGGATTGCTCATCAGGAATCGCATCGCCGGCGTCGAGAAGCGGTAAATGAACCAGGAGAACGCGGAGATGCCGCGTCGCATGTAGCGTTCATGTCGCCGGCAGGCCAGCTTGTAGCGCAGGCCGCCGCCGCTGAGCCACGCCTCGGCGACGTCGATGCCGCTGGCGGCGCTCGTCATCGCGAGGTATACGCCGCTCGAAAACACCGGATCGATAAACGTATACGCATCGCCGATCATCAGGAAACCGGGTCCGCTCATCCGCGATGACAGGTAGGAGTAGTTTCCGGTCGCCTGCACCTCGGACGCCAGCTCGGCCGTCAGCATTCGCTCGCGCGCTTCGTCGATGCCATTGAGTGTCGAAAGCAGGAATGTCTCGAGCGAGCCGCGCCGCGTCCTAACGTAGTCGGGATAGCAGACCGCGCCGACGCTCATGACGTCGTCGCGCAGCGGAATCATCCAGATCCACCCCTGCTCGAACCAGTAAATGCTGATGTTGCCTTCGTTTTCCCCGGGGCGGCGTTCGACCCCCCGGAAATGGGCGTAGACCGCGGCGCTTGCGTGCTTCGGGTTGCGGGATTTCCAGCCGCGGCTTGCCGACATGAACGTGTCACGTCCCGAGGCATCGACGACAAACCGGGCTGACCACGACTGTTCGACACCGTCGCTGTCGATCGTCGTGATCCTGTGTGTGCCGTCGTCGAGTCGGGTCACGTCGCTGACCCGGGTCCGCTCACGTGCATCCACACCGGCCTCGCGCGAGGCTTCGAAGAGCAACTGATCGAACTCGGATCGCCTGACTTCGAAGGCATGATCGGGGTTGTCGCCGAGGCTGCGGTCGAACAGGTAGGTCAGTGCCTCGTCACCGGAGTTGCTCATCGTGAAGTCTGCGCCGAGCTTCGGAACGCCGATGCGTTCCACCCGATCGAGCACGCCGAGCTGCTCGAGTATCGGCAGATTCATCGGCAACAGGGACTCGCCGATATGAAACCGCGGGTGCTCGTCTTTCTCGCACATCGCCACCGAAAAACCACGCCGGGCAGCAAGATTTGCAAACGTCGAACCCGCGGGTCCGCCGCCTATGACGAATACGTCCGTGCTATTTGACATCTTGCACCGGAGCCCCTGACGCGGTTGTTGATATATCCTTGCAACTAACTATCATGACAGGCGAAAGTGCCGTCCACGTTACCCCAAAAGAGACAACAATGCAGCCGCATTCAGACTTCGAAAAAGAGGTCGCGGAGCTCATCGTCGAGTCCCTGAATCTTGAAGATGTCGAGCCCTCCGAGATCGATCCGGAGGAGCCCCTGTTCGGTGACGGTCTGGCGCTGGATTCGATCGACGCGCTCGAGCTGGCGCTGGCGATCACGCAGAAATATGCCGTTCAGCTCAAGGCCGACGACGCCAATATCAAGGAAGTATTCAGCTCCCTGCGCAGCCTGAGCGCCTACGTCGACGAACACAGGCCGTAGCGTCCACCGGCGCTCGGGCAGGCGGCTCGCAAACGACGCAACCGGTTTCGTGGCAGTGAGAATTACACCCAAGCAGCCGATCACGAGGCGACTCGGCGATGACGTCATCGCGTTGACGGCTCGCGGTCCCGTACGCGTCAACTCATTCCTCGAGCAGGCGACCGGGATCGCGGCAGAGCTGCCGGATCGCGACTACGTCATCAACCTCTCAAGCGATCGATTCGAGTTCCTGCTGGGTTTCTGCGCGGCGGTCATCGCCCGGCAGTGCACGCTGATGCCGCCCAATCGCCAGCCGCTGACGCTCGAGCGGCTTTCGAATGACTATCCCGACTGTTACGTACTCGGCGGCGACGCTATCGAAGGCGTCGAACATGTCACGATCGCGTCGCTCGAACCGGGCAGGGTCGCCGGTCCGCCGCCGTTCGTTACCGACGATCAACTGTGCGCGATCGTCTTCACGTCCGGGAGCACGGGCCAGTCCGCGCCCAACCGGAAGTACTGGCGAACCCTGGCAGGCGGCACGGCCGCCAACATCGATCTGCTGCTCGACGGCACCGCGAGCGGGCTCAACATCGTCGCGACCGTTCCGCCGCAGCACATGTGGGGTCTCGAGATGTCCATCCTGTTGCCGCTGTTTGCCGACGTTGCAATCAGCCAGTCGACGCCGTTCTTTCCCGGCGACATCTACGACGCGCTGGCGTCGATAGCGCCGCCGAGGGCGCTGGTGTCATCGCCGGTGCACCTGGCGGCATTTCTCGACGCCGCCCCGGGCGACGTGGATATCGAACGAATCTACACGGCGACGGCGCCGCTCCGTCCCGAACTGGCCCGGCGGCTCGAGGAACGCTTCGGCGCCGGGGTCATCGATGTCTTCGGCTGCAGCGAATCGGGCATCATCGCGGCGCGCAGGCCGGTCCTCGATCAGGACTGGCTGCTCGCTTCCCCGTTCACGCTCGAGCCCGACTCGGACCGTACACTGATCCGCGCGGGACACCTGGACGAAGCCGTGCCGCTCAACGACCGGGTCGAACTGATCGGCGATCGAAACTTTCGCTGGGTCGGGCGCAACGAGGACATGGTTAACATCGCCGGGAAACGAGGCTCGCTCGCGGAGATCAACCACTACCTCAACGAGCTGGACGGTGTGCGTGACGGCATCGTCTTCCAGCCCGCCCCGGACGCAAAACGACTCGCGGCGCTGGTCGTCGCTCCGGGGCTCGGGTCCACGGACATACTCGAGGGCCTGCGGCAGAGCGTGGAGCCGGCATTCCTGCCACGGCCGGTCTACCTGGTCGACAGCCTGCCGAGGCAGGAAACCGGCAAGCTGCCGAGATCGGCGGTGCTCGAAGCGTATGCGACGATAAGCCGCGATCGGCAAAGCGGCGGAGCTGGCAATGGCACGGACAATTAGATCGGTCACCCGCGTGCTCGCTGCGATGACGTGTGCGCTCGCACTTTGCGCGGCCGTCCAGACGGCCGCCGCGGCGAATGTCGACGAGCCCGTGGACCTGCCGTCCCTGCTGGCCGCGACGCGAGTCGAGCCGCCGGCGCGCGTGCCGTTTTCCGAGACCCGCCACAACCCGCTCTTCGACACGCCGCTCGAGCTCGAGGGCTACGTCGAGTACCTGGCACCGGGCGTGCTCAGGAAAGTCATCGAGTCGCCATTCGAAGAGGCGCTGTTGATCGACGCGGGCAAGGTCAGCGTGCGATCCGATGGCGAAACACGGCAGCTTCCGGCCAGGAGCCGCAGGGCGCTGGCGACGCTGCTGACGCCTGTCGAAGCCCTGCTCGCGGGCGATGCAACGCCGCTGCGCTCGGCATTCGACTACGCCATCGCCGGCGGCGAACCGAGCTGGCGAATCGAGCTCACGCCGAAGGCGCGCCGCCTGTCGAAGCACCTGACGAGCGTGAGCATTTCGGGCGCATACGGCGCCGTCAACGAAATCCATACCGAGCTCGAGGGCGGTGAGCGGCACGTGATGCGGCTGCATCACGACGACGCCCCACCGCGATGACCGCGGGCGGGCAGACAGCCTCGCGTCTGTCCGTCGCGTGGCTCACGGCCGCGCTCGCGATGGCGACTGTCGTTGGCATGCGGCTCGAACTCAGCTTCGACCTGAGCGCGTTCTTCCCGTCCGAGTCCACGCTGTCGCATGACATCCTCGTCGAGCAGATTCAGCGCGGGCCGGCGTCGCGGCTGTTCGTGATCGGTCTCGGCGGGGCAGACGCCGAGCTCCGCCAAGAGGCGAGCGAACGCATGCGGGCGGCCCTGGCCGAGAGCCCGCTGTTCGCGGCCGTCACGAACGGCGAGTTCGACCCAGGCGACGCGGCGATTCCGGATATCGTCCGGCGCTACTACCCGCTGCTCGATGACCTCGACTACGGTATCGAGTCACTGTCGGGCGTCATGCAGTCGCGGCTACGCGACCTGGCCTTCGGCGGAGGCCGGGCGCTCGGCGACATCATCGCGATCGATCCGTATCTCGCGACGCTCGATATCTTAAGCGCGCTGGCGCCGGCCGAGATCGACGGCGGCCCGTGGGTGGCGCCCGACGGACGCGCCGTCGTCATGGCCGAAACCTGGGCATCGTCCATCGACACGGACGCTCAGCGCGCGGCGATGCAGGCGATTGGCGATGCGTTCTCGGCGCTGCCCGCGGCCGGCGACCTCGAGCTCGACGTTACCGGTGTCGGCGCCTTCGGCATCGAACTCGAACAGGCCATCCGCGCCGAAGCGGCATTCCGCAGCGCTGCCGCGAGCGTCGCGCTCGTGCTGGTCCTGCTGCTCGTGTTCCGGCGGCTGCGCCTCGTCCTGCTGTCGACCCTGCCGCTCGGCATGGGCTTCCTCGCGGGCCTGGCGATGGTCAGCGCCGTTTTCGACAGCGTGCACGGCATTACGCTTGCGTTCGGCTTTACGATGCTCGGCGTCGCCATCGACTACCCGCTGCACCTGTTCAGTCATGCCGCGGAATCGCCGGGCTCGGCGGCAATGTCGAGGATCTGGCCCACGATGCGGCTCGGCGTCACGAGCACGGTGATCGCGTACCTTGCGCTCGTGTTCGCCGGCTCCGGCGGGCTCGCCCAGCTCGGCGCGTTCACGGTGACGGGCGTCATCGTCGCCGCGCTCGTCACGCGGACCTGGCTGCCGCCGCTGTTGGGAGAGCATACGGCCCCGCGAGTGCGGGACGATGGCGGAGCAACCGCGCCACGGCTGAGCTTCGCCGCGGGCGGCGCCGTCTTCGCCACAGCGCTGGGCGTGCTGCTGTGGACGGGCGCCGATGGGCTCTGGGATGACGACCTGTCGAGCCTGAGCCCGGTGCCGGCCGCGAGGCTCGAGGACGATCGCGTACTGCGCTCGGCCACGGCCACGGCGGACATGCGCTACCAGCTCGTATTGCACGACACGACGCTCGATACCTTGTTGTCCGACTGCGAGCGCCTGGAAACCCTGCTCGGCTCGGCGGCCGGCGACGGTCTCGTGGACAGCTGGCAGTCTCCGTGCCAGCTCCTGCCGGGCCGCGACCTGCAACTCGCGCGCCAGGCAAGGATCCCGCCGGCGGACGAACTCAGGCGACGGATTGCCGCAAGCGTCGCGGCCACGCCGTTCCGCCCGGACGCGTTCGAGCCGTTCGTGGAAAACGCCGCCCGAACCCGCGAACTCGGCGTGTTGACGCCGGCCGACTTCGCCGATTCGCCGCTAAAGTCCTGGCTCGACGCACATCTCGTCGACATGGGCGGACGCTGGGTCGCGCTCGTGTCACTCGTGAACCCCGATCCCGAACGGCTCGCCGCCGTCGTCCCGGCTTGGCCCGTCGATGCCGAACTCGTCGATCTCAAGGCGGCATCGGTCGAACTCATGCGCGACTACCGCAGCGGCGCCACCCGCGTCATCGGCGTGGCCGCGCTCCTGATCCTGCTTCTGTTCTGGTTATCGCGCCAGCGAGTCGGGCAAACGGCCTGGGTCGCAACAACCGTGGCCGCCGCCGTCGCCGGCACCGTGGCCGTGACGAGCCTCGTTCACGGCGGCCTGACGGTCATGCACCTCGTCGCGCTGTTGCTCGTGCTCGGGCTGGGGCTCGACTACGCGCTGTTCCTGGGCCGCACCGAGACGGAGGCCGAGCGGCGCTTCACGGACCGGGGCGTGTTCGCCTGTGCGGCGTCGACGAGCCTCGCGTTCGGCATCCTCGCACTGTCGTCAATTCCCGTGCTCGGCTACCTCGGACTCACGGTTGCGACCGGCTCGGCCGCGAGCTACGCGATCGCCTGGCTGGGCAGCCGGCCGCGACGGCGGGACTGACGGCGCGCCGGTCTACTGCGCGAGGCGCTGGCCGAGATCGCCGAGCAGCCCGCAGGGCGCCGGCGCCGCGTCGTCGGCGAGCAGGTCGAGCAGCCTCGGCGACAGCGTGTTGAGCATCGCGTGGTTGTCGTCGAACTCGCGTTCGCGATGGCCCGTCGGCTCGAGCAGCGCGGCGTTGAGTTCGTACAGAACCGGGATTGCGGTCTGGTCGAAAAAGCGGCCGCGGCCCTCGTCCTGGATACGTTCTGCCGCGCGCTCGCGAAACGCGGCCTGCATGCGAAGGTTGAGATCGCGCAGCTCCACGAGCCTGGGCTGGAGCTCGCGCAGGAAATCGATGTCGGTCATCACCTCGCGGAAGTACAGCCAGGTCAGCACGGACCAGTAGTAGGCGTAGTCCCAGGTCGTCTTGACGACCATGAGCCGCGTATCGCCGAAGCCCGGGTACAGGTTTTCGTACAGGCTCATCGTGCTGTCGAAGAAGGACTTGTACATCTGCTGGTAGACGGCCGCGTGCGCGGGGAACTGATCGCCGGCGCGCTCGCGGCGAATCATGTCGCAGATGAACGTGTTGGCGATGCCGATGAAGTCGGAGCCGGGCGAGTAGAACGGGTCGCTGAACAGCCCGGCCTCGCCGGTCAGCGCCCAGCGCTCGCGCGACCAGACCTGCTCGGAGTTCTGCGACAGGTTCTTCATGAACGCGAAGTCCATGAGCGTCTCGCGGGCGGCTTCGACCTCGGCGGCCAGTCTGGGCTGGTGACGGGACAGCCACTCGCGAAACCGCTCGAACGTGCTGAACGACGACAGCGGATGAATGTCGGGGTCGGCGACCAGGCCTACGCTCGTGCGGTCGCCGGCCAGCGGGATGATCCAGACCCAGTAGCCCGGGCCCATCAGGTGATTCGTCGACAGCCGGCGCGGCTTCGCGCAGCGCTCGAGCCAGGCCTCGTCGCTCGACCAGCGGTTGACGTCGATGACCGCGTCGAGCCTGAACCACGCCGATGCCATGCGATGCCCGCTCGGCCGCCCTAGCTTGAGGCCGCGTTTGAGCATCGTCGCGCGCGCGCCGGCATCCACGATCCAGCGGCTTTCGATCGAGCGTGCCTCGCCGTTCTTGCCGATGTCGAGTGCGTGCGTGCCGCCGTTCGATGCGAGCCGGGCGTCCCTGACCAGGCAATCGTCGAGCAGCATGACACCGCTGTCGCGCGCGAGCTTCGCGAGATCGCCCTCGAGCCGGCCGCGATCAATTTGGTAGCTGATCGCCGGCAGCAGCCGGCTTGCGCCGAGCTCATCGGCCTCGGCAAGATCCGATCTCATGCCTGCGCCGAAGAACAGCCGCAGCCCGAACTTCCTGAGATGCGACTTCTCGAGCAGCTCACCAAGGCCCAGCGTGTTCGACAGGTAGTGGGCTCCGATCTCGACGGTCGATTCGCCGATCTTGTGCGCGGCAACCGGCGGCGGCAGCTTGTTGCGTTCCAGTACCGCCACCGACAGCTCGGGCAGCGACTGGCGGATTTGTAGAGCGAGCGTGAGTCCCGCAAGACCGCCGCCGATGATCGCAACGTCGTGCACCTGGCTATCCACTGGCCGCCTCCACGTTGACGGAGAGGGCGGCCGCGCCCGGCAGGTCGAGCTGTATCGCTGCTGTCTGCCGCGAGGCGGCCGCGGCGAGCAGTGCGAGGATTTCGCGACTGAAGTTGTCCTCGACGTCGACAGCCGCCGGCGGACCGGAGCGCGCTGCCGGGCCCGGGGCGGTATCGACTGACAGCCGTGCCACGGCTTTTCGGGCCGTGCCTTCGGGCATCAGCAGCAGCGCGACCGCCAGCGCGTGCTGGCCCGCGTAGACCGACTGGAACGGCACGGGCGCGGCCATCTCCTGAACGGTCACGAGCACGGGTACGTCCTCGTCGGCCGCCTGCAGGGCGCCCTCGAGCAGCGCGATGGCCGCCGAACGATCGTAGCCCGACACGGCGTTGGCCGGACCGTGCGAACCCGTGGCTATCGACCAGTAGCCCGTCGATGCATTGTGCACGGAGTTGTGGAACTTGGTCGGTGAGACCGCCGCGGGCATCGTCGCGAGCGTGCGGCACATGTAGTCCGTGATCTGCATGTCGCTCATGCCCGAGGAGAACACGGTCGCGACGGTATCGCGATCGGCGTGGGCCATCTTGCAGGCCTGGTCCATGACCTCCACGGCCATCTTGACGAACGCCGGCGCTCGCCGGCGCTCTCGCGGCGCGATGAGCTCCGGTGCAAGCCGGCTTTGAGGCTCGACGTCTTCGCCCCGGATCACGGCGCAGAACTGCGGCCAGTCGGTATATCGCTCGCTGTAGACGCCGATGCCGGCCAGGTCGACCTTAGCCATTGCGATGCCCGAACAGGAGCGTGGCGTTGCTGCCGCCGAATCCGAACGAGTTGCTGGCAGCGACGCGAATCGGCCTTGCGGTATTTTCCGTCGCGACCTCGAACTCGATCTCCGGATCGTGCTGCTCGCAGTTGAGCGTGCCCGGCACGACGCCGTGCGTCAGCGCCTCGAGCGCGATGACGGACTCGAGTATGCCGGCGGCGCCGAGCGCATGACCGGTCCACGCCTTGCTCGAGCTTGCGAGTGTGTCCTTCGAGAAGCGTGCCTCGAGTACCCGGCCCTCGATCCTGTCGTTGGCGGGCGTGGCCGTGCCATGCAGGTTGATGTAGTCGACGTCGTCGGCCTCGAGGCCGGCGCGTGCGAGGGCCTGATCGATCGCCATGACGGCGCCCTTGCCGTCGGGATGTGGATGCGCCATGTGATAGGCGTCCGCGCTTTCGCCGTAGCCCAGGAGCGCGAGCCGCGCGTCCGGCAGAACGTCCTCGCGGGCCAGCACGGCAAAGCCCGCGGCCTCGCCAATGTTGATGCCGTCGCGGCGCCGGTCGAACGGGCGGCACGGGTCTGCCGACACGAGCTCCAGCGAGTTGAAGCCGTA
Organism: Woeseiaceae bacterium; assembly: GCA_028280615.1. Lineage (GTDB taxonomy): Bacteria > Pseudomonadota > Gammaproteobacteria > Steroidobacterales > Woeseiaceae > UBA1847. The sequence continues at coordinate 209,710 of JANQLK010000031.1, forward strand.
GAGGATGCTCATGCACAGGCTGTCCACGCCACCGACCAGCACGGCGTCAACGATGCCCTGGCGTATCCAGCGGGCCGCGGAGGCGAATACCTTGGCGCTCGACGAACATGCCGTGCTGATCGTCATCGACGGTCCGGTGATTCCCGTTACGGCCGAGACGAAGATACCCGGCGAGTGCAGCGTGTGAACCAGCGGCTGGCGAAACTCGTCGGGCATCGAGTCGTCGTCCAACAGCTTCGTGTAGGCCTGCTCGGTTCGGCCGATGCTCGACGTACTCGTTCCCATGACGATGCCGATGCGCTCGGTTCCGAGCCGCGCTTTCAGATTCTCGACGTCGTCGAGGACGCCGTCCTGGGAAATCGCGAGCCAGGCGAGCTGATTGTTGCGGCTCTGCAGGTGCTCGAGACCCGCGGGCAGCGACACCGACTCGACGCCGTCGACGCGGCCGATCCACGTGTCGAGGTCGCAACCGTCGAGATCGTTGCGCCTGAGCCCCGAACGCCGCGCCGCTATCGACGCATGCATCGCCGCAAGGCCGGTACCGGCGGCCGAGGTCGCTGTGTATGAATCTATCGCCAGTCGCATAACGAGTTCTCGCCCGCAGGATAGCAGGCCGACCATCGATGACCGATGGCTGCGTTAGAATAACTCCATCCAGCGGCCATTGGAAAGACAGCCCGACCGTGCGAATCGCGGCGCTCGCATACCGGCTCTACCGCTTCCTCGGGACGACGGCCCTGTGGATCCTGTTCGGCATTTTCGGTCTGTTCGTGGGCTTTGTCGTGCTGCCGTTCGTCAGCCTCTTCGTCCGCGATCGGCTGCGCCGGCAGACGTTCGCGCGCCGCGTGATCAGCGCCTGCTTCAAGCTCTTTGTCGCGTTCGCCACGGGCACACGCCTGTTTACGCTGCGCGTCACCGGCACGGAACGTCACGAAGCGCAGTCGGGTCAGCTGATTCTCGCGAATCATCAGACGTTGATCGACGTCGTCATTCTGATCTCGCTGTTCCCCGAGGTCGATTGCGTCGTCAAGGAGGCGATCACCCGCAACCCGGTGCTCCGGATGTCGGTAGGCGCCGCCAATTACATCTCCAACGCCGAGCCGGCCGACCTGCTCGAGGACTGCGCGGATCGGCTGCGGTCGGGAGCCAACCTGATGCTGTTCCCCGAGGGCACCCGCACGGTCCCGGGGAAACCGCTCGCGTTCAGGCCCGGGGCCGCCGAGATCGCGCTGCGCGCCGGTGCGCCGATACTGCCGATCGTCATCGACTGCCGGCCGCCGTTTCTGGGCAAGCACGATCCCTGGTACTGGATTCCGCCCGTAGCGCCGAGCTTCGATATTCGTGTTCTCCGGCCGGTCACGCCACAGGAATATGTCGAAGAACAAGCGGGCCATCGAGCCGCGCGGCAGTCGCTGAACCGCGCTCTCGAAGCCCTGTTCGAATCCGAGCTGGCTTAGCGTTTGCCCGGAATTTTCCCTAAAATGATCGCATGGACACAGAAAAATTATACGTCCAGATTCGGGGGATACTCGTCGACCAGTTCGACGTCGAAGAAGCTGCCGTATCGCTGGATGCGAACCTGTATGAAGAGCTCGAAATCGACAGCATCGACGCCGTCGATTTGCTGGTCCAGCTCAAGGCCCTGACCGGCAAGAGGATCCCGCCCGAGGTATTCAAGGACGTTCGCACGATCAGGGACGTCCTGGGTGCGCTTGCAGCCCTGTGATTTGAGCAATGATCGTTCGGGTGACGTTCGTCGCGCTGCTTACCCTCTATCCCTTCGCCGTCTACTTCGGCATACAATTCCTTCCCGTGAGCTTCTTCGGAACGCTCCTGGCGCTAATCGTGGCACTGCGCTTCGTATTCACGAAGCCCGGTGAACGCAGGTCCGTCATGCCGGTCGTGCTGCTCTTGTTCCTGTATGCGATCGGCGCGGCAATCTACGGAAAAGCCCAGGCACTTCTGTACTATCCGGCGCTCATGAATCTGACCTTAAGCGTCCTGTTCGCCGCTTCGGTTCGCAACGGCGATCCGATACTGCTCAGGATCGTCCGTGCACGGCAGATTCCAATGAGCAAGTACGGACCGGCATACCTGACGCGGCTGACCGGGCTGTGGTCCGTGTTTTTCTTCCTGAACGCGCTCGTCTCGCTTTGGACGACGACGCTTACGCTCGAGGCATGGACGCTTTACAACGGACTCGTTGCCTACATCCTCGTGGCCGTGCTGTTCGCGGTCGAGTTCCTGTTCCGGCGCCACTACAAGAAGCGCATGGGCGTCGGCTGACATGACCGGCCTCGAGCGCCTGCAGGGAATCCATGAGGGGTTTCCCGACATCGTGTCGGCATCCGCCGAAGACGATGAGGCTCGCATCGTGTTCGAGGTGTCTCCCGAGCTGTGCTGGTTTGCCGGCCATTTCCCGGGCCAGCCCGTGCTGCCCGGCATCGTTCAGACGCACTGGGCCGTGCTGGTCAGCCGGGCGCTGTATGGATTCGACGATGCGCCGCCCGACATCAAGCGGCTCAAGTTCAAGAACGTCATCGTGCCGCCGCGAACCGTGACGCTCTCGGTCGTCCGGCATGGCGATACCGAAGTGCAGTTTCGCTTCTCGAGTCCCGGTGAGGACAACTCCGAGGGCCGCCTGGCCTTCGCGAGGCCCGCTCCGTGAAAGTCTGCGTCGTGGTCCCGCACTACGACCACGTGGATCAGTTCACCCGCATGCTGCCCGGACTCGTCGACCAGGGTCTGCCGATCATCGTCGTCGATGACGCGAGTCCGGACGCCGAGGCCGAGCGGCTCGATCGCCTGCTCGCGGAGCAGGCGCCGGGTGCGACGCTCGTGCGTCGCGCCGAGAATGCCGGCAAGGGCGGCGCCGTCATGACGGCGCTCAGGGCGGCGTCCGACCTGGGCTTCAGCCACGCACTGCAGATCGATGCGGACGGACAGCACGACGTCCGCGATATTCCACGCTTCGTCGAAGCGGGGAGTGCGGCGCCCGAGTGCATCATCTGCGGCCAGCCCGTGTTCGACGACAGTATTTCGCCGCTGCGTTACTACGGTCGCTACCTTACGATTGTCCTCAACTGGCTGGAGGTGCTCAGCACGGAGATCAGGGACGGGATGTGCGGCTTTCGTCTGTACCCGCTCGCGCTCGTCGTGCCCGTCATCGAGCGAAGCTCGCCGGGAACGCGTATGGCGTTCGATCCCGAGATGCTCGTGCGCTCGGTGTGGTCCGGCATCCGACTTGTCTACATCCCGGTCGAGGTGCGCTATCCCGAGGCGGGCCGGTCGCACTTTCACTACGTTCGCGACAACGTCGAGATTACCTGGATGCACATTCGGCTGATCGCCGGCATGCTGCTGCGTTCGCCAATGCTGCTCGTTCGCAGGCTCGGCGACGGCCGCGGCGCGGGTGCGCCTTGAGCCGCCACTGGGCTCAGATCGGCGAGGCCGGCGCGGTATCGGGCATGAAGCTCATGGCCTGGATCTACCGGCACCTGGGACGCTGGGCATTCAACCTGGCGCTCGCGCCCGCCATGCTGTACTTCCTGGTCCGCCGGCCGATTCCACGCAGGGCCTCGCGCGACTACCTGAAGCGCGTATGGCGTGTGTACCCCGAGTCTCTCGGGCGCGAGCCGACCCTGTGGACGACGTTCCTGCACTTCTTCGCCTTCGGCCAGTCGCTGCTCGACAAGTACATCGCCTGGGTCGATCCGCCCAGGGACATCAAGATGGACCCCGACAACCAGGCGATGCTGTTCTCGGTCGTCGACTCGGGGAAAGGCTGCCTCCTGATCGGCTCTCACTTTGGCAATCTCGAGTATTCGCGCGGCATCGCTCACCGTCATCCCGACCTCGTCATCAATATCCTGATCTACGACCAGCATGCGGAGAAGTTCGCCGAGCTGCTCGGGGGCTCGGCGCCCGAATCGCGCCTCAACCTGATCCAGGTGACCGACCTCGACCTCGATCTGGCGCTCAAGCTCAAGCAGCGGGTCGATGCCGGCGAATGGCTGCTGATCGCGGGCGATCGAGTGCCGGTTGGCGAGAGCGACAACGTCTGCGCGGCCGAGTTTCTGGGCTCCGAGGCGCATTTCCCGATCGGGCCCTACGTCCTGGGCAGCCTGCTGCGCTGCCCCGTGTACCTCATGCACTGTTTCCCCGTCGACGGCGAGTATCAGCTCAGCATGGAGCCGTTCGCCTCCGAGATCGTGCCGTCGCGCGTGAACCGAAGGCGCACTTACGCGAAGGAGGTGCAGCGGTACGCGCGGGCGCTGGAGGGCCAGTTGCGGAAAGCACCGCTGCAGTGGTTCAATTTCTACGACTTCTGGGGTATGCAGGCGCATACACCGCAGACGGATACGACTTCGACCGATGCCCAAGCCTGACTTCCACGCGTCCCTGACCGGCAGCGTGCGCGTGCGCGTGCCGTTCTTCGACCTGGACCCGGCCGGCGTGGCCTGGCACGGCCGCTACTTCCAGTACTTCGAACTGGCGCGCTGCGAGCTGCTCGACTCGGTCGGTTACGGCTACAAGAAGATGATGCAGTCGGGGATACTCTGGCCGGTCGCCGATACCAACGTACGCTTTGTGCGTCCGCTGACGCTCGACCAGGACGTGACCGTAACGGCTGCGCTCAAGGAATGGGAAATGCGAATCGTCGTCGACTATCGCATCGAGGACGATGCCGGAACCGTGTACACCCGCGCCCGCACCGTGCAGGTTCCGGTCGACGCCGACAGCCACGAGCTCGTGTTCGGCTCCCCCGACTGGTTCGTCGCCAACGTCGAGGCGAAGCTCCGCGACGCCGGGCTGGACGTGCCATGAATGACGACCAGCTGTCGGCCGCGCTCAAAGGACTGATCGGCAAGCCCGCGAGCGAACTGCTGCTGCATCGCGAGCCGATGCTGCTGATCGACCGGCTCGTCGATATCGGCGCCGATTTCGTGAGCTGCGAGTGGCGGGCAGGCTCATCGGCATTCGCCGAGCCGGACGGCCGCATCCCGGCGTACACGGGCATCGAGACGATGGCGCAGTGCATCGGTGTCCACGCCGGCGCGCGCGCAAGGGTCCGCGGCCTCGGTCCGCCGCTCGGCTACCTGCTCGGGACAAGGCATTTCAGCACGTCGATCGCGTACTTCGAGCCCGGCGTAAGCTACACGGCGACCTGCACCGAGCTGGTTCGCGATTCCCAGGGCATGGGTTCGTTCGCGTGCGAAATCGCCGCAGGCGGCGAGCGCCTGGCGACTGCCAACCTCGCCGTGCTCGAACATCCACAGGGCTGACTGGAAAAGCAGGACATGAACGACAGCATCCTCGTAACCGGCGCGAGCTCCGGCATTGGCCGCGCGATAGCCGTGCGCCTCGCGAAAGACGGCTATGCGATTGCCGCGCACTACTCGAGCAGCCGCGACGGCGCGGAGCAGACCCGCGAAACGATCGAAGCCGACTCGGGCGAATGCCGGCTGCTCAGGTTCGACGTGCGCGATGCCGACGCGACCCGCGAGGCCATCGAAGCCGACATGGACGCGCACGGCGTCTACTACGGCGTCGTCTGCAATGCCGGGATCACGCGCGACGCGGCCTTCCCAATGCTCGGCGAGGAGGACTGGAAGGCCGTCATCGACGTCAACCTGAACGGACTGTACAACGTGCTGCAAGCGGTCGTGATGCCGATGCTCAGGCGCCGCAGGCCGGGCCGGATCGTCACGATCTCGTCGGTGTCCGGCATCATGGGCAACCGGGGTCAGGTCAACTACAGCGCGTCGAAAGCCGGTATCATCGGCGCTACGAAAGCGCTTGCCGTCGAGTGTGCGAAACGCAAGGTAACCGTGAACTGCGTTGCGCCCGGGCTGATCGAGTCGGAGATGACCCGGGATCTGCCCGTGGAAAAAATGCTCGAAGCGGTGCCGATGCAGCGAATGGGGACGCCTGACGAGGTGGCCGGCGTGGTCTCGTTCCTGTGCTCGGAGGATGCCGCGTACGTGACGCGGCAGGTCATATCACCCAACGGGGGACTGTTCTGATGACGAGAGTCGTCGTCACGGGTGTTGGCGCCTATTCGCCCATCGGCAACGATTGGGATGAGATCGAGACGAATCTGCGCGCGCGTCGCAACGGTATCCGGCACATCGCGGCGTGGGAGGAGTTCGAGGGCCTGAATACGAAACTCGGCGCGCCGGTCGAACACTTCGAACAGCCGGCGAGCTTCAATCGAAAGCGTACCCGCGGCATGGGCCGCGTGGCGCTGCTGGCTACGGCGGCCAGCGAGACCGCGCTCGAGGACGCCGGCCTGCTGGGCGATCCGATCCTGAAGTCGGGCCGCGCCGGCGTGGCCTACGGTTCCTCGACCGGCAGCACGGATGCGATCACCGACTTCGCCAACATGCTGCTCAACAAGTCGCTCGACGGCATCACGGCCACGACCTACATTCGCATGATGGGGCACACGACGCCCGTCAACATCGGTGTGTTCTTCGGACTGCGAGGGCGCGTGTTCACGACGTCGAGCGCCTGCACGTCGGGCAGCCAGGGCATAGGCTACGCGTTCGAGGCGATACGGAGCGGTGCCCAGGACGTCATGGTTGCGGGCGGCGCGGAGGAACTTTGCCCGACGGAAGCCGCCGTGTTCGACACGCTGTATGCGACGAGCACGGCCAACGGACGTCCCGAGAGCACGCCGCGGCCCTTCGACCGTGATCGAGACGGCCTCGTGATCGGCGAGGGCGCCTGCACGCTCGTGCTCGAGCGGCGCGACATGGCACTCGCCCGCGGCGCGAAGGTCTACGGCGAGATCGTGGGTTTCGAAACGAACTCCGACGGCGCCCACGTGACCCAGCCGGCGAGCGAGACGATGCAGCACGTCATGCAGCGCGCGCTCGACAAAGCGGGCGTCGACAGGTCGGCGATCGGCTATGTCAGCGCGCACGGCACGGCCACGGACCGGGGTGACGTCGCCGAGTCGCGCGCGACCCACAGCGTCGTCGGTTCCGGGGTTCCGGTCAGCTCGATGAAGAGCTACATGGGCCACACGCTCGGCGCCTGCGGGGCGCTCGAGGCCTGGCTTGCGCTCGAGATGATGAACCGGGGCTGGTTCGCGCCGACCGTGAATCTCGAAAACGTCGACCCCGACTGCGCGGATCTGAACTACATCGTCGGCGACGGACAGGAGGCAGACGTCGAGTACGTCATGAGCAACAATTTCGCGTTCGGCGGCATCAACACCTCGCTCGTATTCCGCCGCCACGAGGCCTAGCAGCCCGCATTCCATGTCTCATGTGCCCGGCTGTTCGCATCGCGTTTCTGCTGCTCGCCGCGAGTCTGTCGAGCGGCTGCTCGCTCTTGTTCCCGACCGAGGCCGGTGAGTCGCTGTCGCACTTCGATTCGGCGGCACCCGCGGCATCGGCGGCAGCGCCGGACTTCGAGCTCACCGATCTCGACGGCAATCCCGTGGCGCTCGACGACCTCGTTGGCGACAGGCCCGTCGTCCTGCAACTCGGCAGCTTGTCCTGCCCCGTGTTCCGCTATCGGCGGTTCGACATGCAAAAGCTGCAGCGCGACTTTGCCGGACGGGTCGACTTCGTCGTCGTCTACACGCAGGAAGCCCATCCCGCCGATGACGACAATCCGTACACGCACGAGGTCTGGAACCCGTTCATCAATCGCGTCGCGGGTGTCAACGTGCCCTTGCACCGCTCGCTCGAGGAGCGCCGCGCGCGGGCGATCGAAACGCGCGAGCGTGTGGAGCTCGATTCGCTGTTTCTAGTGGATTCGATGGACAACACCGTGTGGCAGCGCTACGGGGCGGCGCCGTCACCGGCCTATGTCCTCGACCTCGACGGCCGAATCGTGCTGCGCCAGCCCTGGGTCTACCCGAAAGAGATCCGGGCGGCGCTCGAGCGGCTGCTCGGCGACTAGCGGCATCGTGGCCGACGAGTCGCCGACTATCGCGCTCGCACGCACGGATGAAATACCGGCATCCGCGCTCGACTACCTGGATGCGGCGGAGCGGCAGCGCCACGATGCGATGCGAAGCAAGCGCCGGCGCCGGGAGTTCGTGGGCGGACGCATGCTGGCGAAACATCTGCTGGCCCGTGTAAGCGGCAAGCCGGCCGCGGCGCAGGCGATTCGTATCGCCGAATCGGGCCAGCCCGAAAGCGATGCCGCGTGCGGCTTGAGCATTGCGCACAGCAACGGCCTCCTGGCCTGCGCGGCCGCGCCTGACAGCAAGGTCGGCGTCGACATCGAGCTGCCGTCGACGGCACGGCACACAGCGCGCATCTCCCGCGCCTGCTTCACGAAAGCGGAATCCGACTGGCTCTCGAGCGCGCCGCCCGAGAGCTTCTACCGACTCTGGGTGCTCAAGGAAGCCTGGCTCAAGGCCCGCGGGTCGGGCCTGTCGGGCGGTCTCGGCAGTCTGAGCCTGCGCATCGACGAGCCGCACATAGCGGCGCGCGCGGATGACGGGGACGCCGGCATGCTGTGGCTCTACGAGTGGCGGGGCGTCCCGGTCGGACTCGCCACGGGTCGCGTGATCGGCATGCCGAGCGTGTTCGAATGGTCGGGCGAGCGAGCCCGGCTGGAGCCGGTCGACGACCGACCGATTGCGAGTACCGTCGGAGTCTAGCCGCTATTCCGCAAGCGTTACGACGTCGCCGACCATCGTCACGCCGGCCACGACCGCGCCCGCGCCGCACTCGAATTCGGTCGGGCTCGAGAAATCGTTCTTGTAGTAGTAGCTGCGGATGTTGATGACGGCGTTGCCGCCCTCGCGCACGGCCCGCTGCTGCAACGACATCATCGCCGAAATGAACGCCCACTGGCACGCGAACTCGTCGCTCTTGCCGACAGCGTTGGTTTTCTTGTTCGAGGTCCACGTGCCGTGCGCCTTTTCAACCGCCGGGTGCGGCTGGTCGCCGAAAAACATCTGTATCGCCGGATCGAGCTTGCCCTCGGCCCTCGGGTGATTCAGCGCCCCCTCGATCGATACCTGGTGAATCGTGTTGCGCGCGTACACCGCGCCGGAAACCGCGATCATCGACACAAGCAACGCTATCGTTATCGTCTGTTTCATTTTGTAATGAGCCCCCGTCGTTGCGCTCTCGTGCGCTAAAGTGAAGCACCTCAAGCTTTCGACTTCAAGACGGCCCGGCGACAATGATTCGACTGATCAACCGGCTGATACAACTCTCGACCGTCGGCCTGCTGGGCGGCTGTTTCGGCGTGCCCGCGACCGAAGTCCCGATCCCCAGTCTCGAACTCGCCGGTCCATCTTCGAACCCCGGCACGCTCGTCGTGATGCTGCCGGGGCGGGGCGATCGCATGAGCCACTTCGCCGATGCCGGTTTCGGCGCCGCCGCGGATGGCCGCTTCGACGTCGTCGCGATGGACGCGCATCTGGGTTACTACATGGAGCGATCGCTGCTCGATCGCCTGCATACCGACATTGTCGAGCCCGCCAGGGCGGCCGGCTACGACAGCATCTGGCTGCTCGGCGTTTCGATGGGCGGGTTCGGCAGCCTGCTGTACGCCGCGCAGTACCCGGATGACGTCGACGGCATTATCCTGCTTGCCCCGTACATGGGTGATCGCAAGGCGATCGAGGAAGTGCTCGGCGACGGCACGCTTGCCGAATGGAACGGCGAGGGCAGGCGCATGAAGGACTACGAAGTCGACGTCTGGCGCTACATCCAGGCCGCAACGACGGGCTCCAGGTCTACGCCGATCGTCCTGGGGTTCGGCACCGACGACCGCATGGCAGAGGGCTATAGCGGTCTCGTCGAGAAGGTCGACTTCACGGCCGTCTACACGCGTGAAGGCGGCCACAAGTGGACGACCTGGCGGCCGCTCTGGGACAAGATCGCCGCCGATCTCGATCTTTGAATCAGTCCCGTGAGTAAACGATCCTGCCGTCGACGATCGTCATGACAATGTCGCCGTCGAGCAGTTTCGCCGGCTCGTCGTCGGCGAGCGCCAGCGGATCGATATCCATGACGGTCAGATCGGCCCAGCGTCCGGCCTCGATGATGCCCGTGTCGTGCTCGCGAAAACTCGCGTACGCCGACCAGCTCGTATAGCCGCGCACGGCCTCCTCGGCGCTCATGCGCTCATCGGGATACCAGCCGCCCTCGGGTTCGAGTGACCTGTTCCGGCGCGTGATGGCCGAGTGCAGGCCGTAAAAGATGTCGTGATCCGAGCCGGGGTTGTCGGAGTTGAAAGTGAGCCGGGCGCCCGACTCGCGCAGGCTGCGCCAGGCATAGGCGCCGAGGATACGCTCAGGCCCGAGCCGGTCTTCGGCCCAGGCTTTGTCCTCCATCGCATGCGGCGGTTCCATCGACGCGATGACGCCGAGCTCGCCGAGCCTCGGCAGGTCCTCGGGGCTCAACACCTGCGCATGCTCGATGCGATGCCGGTTGGCCGCCGTCTCCGGCGACTCCTCGAACACGCGTTCGAGAATATCCAGCGCCTCGCGGTTGCCGGCGTCGCCGATCGCGTGCACGGCGACCTGGAAGCCGGCCTGCATCGCGGCCTTGTTGAGAGCCTGGTCGAAGCCGTAGTCGCCGCCGCTCACGCCGCGGTGGCCGGGCATATCCGAATAGTCGTAGAGGAGGCGCGCGCCGCGCGAGCCCAGCGCGCCATCGTAGTAGGCCTTGACGCTGCGCGTGACGAGCATGCTGTCGTTGTCCGTATCGGGACCGCGTTCGATCCAGCGGCGGATGAGGCTCTCGTCGCGCAGCGACAGCATCGCGTAGACCCGCACAGGTAATCGGCCGTCGGCCTCGAGCTCCTCGAGTACCCGCATCTGGTTGCTGTCGAGACCCGCCTCGTGCACGGCGACGTAGCCGTCCCGGGCCATTTGTTCGAGCCCGGCGAGTGCCCGCCCGGTCAGGACGTCGTGTGACGCTGCGGGCACGGCGTCGCGGATCATCGTCGTTGCCCGATTCAGGAACAGGCCGTTCGGCTCGCCGTCGTCACCGAGGCGCATTTCACCGCCGATCGGGACCGGCGTTTCCGCGGTAACGCCGCTGGCATCGAGCGCGGCCTGGTTCACCCACATCGCGAAGCTGTGCAGGCTCTCGAGCGCGGCCGGGTGGTCGGGCACGGCCTCGCTCAGAAGCACTTTGTCCGGATAGCGGTTTGCCCACGCGCCTTCGTCCCAGCCGCGGCCGATGATCCACTCGCCCTCTGGCGTATTTGCCGCCCGCTCGGCGACGAGCGCCACGGCCTGCTCCTCGGTCTCCGCGCCGGTCAGGTCGACCTGGGTGAGCTTCGCGCCGAGCGGGAACACGTGCGTGTGCGAATCGACGAGCCCGGGCAGCACCGTCGCTCCGCCAAGATCGACGACGCGCGTGCCGTCACCCTGGTAGTTTTTGGCCTCGTCGCTCGTGCCGACAAACAGGATCTCGCCGTGACGAATCGCGATCGCGGCGGCATCCGGCCGCCAGCCGTCGTCGATCTTTGGTGCATCGGAGCTGATCGTGCCGTCCGGCGCGGGCTCGTCCCAGCTGAACGTGTAGACCCGCCCGTTGACGAGGACGAGGTCCGCGTCCGCCGGCGTCTCGTCCCCACTGTCTTCGTTCGGCGCGCCGGAGCAGGCGAGAAGACCCAGGCAAACGAGCGCGCTCACGACGTGCTTCATCGGCGTCTCAATCATTCGCTAACAACCGCTCGGTCGGGCCCCCGACGATATCGGCTACGGCCGCCGATGACCAGCCGTCGACACTCCCGTGCACTTCGTCCCGATTCCGGCACTACCTGACGCCTTCGGGTCGGTTCTTCGCTCCGATTTGCTGTAAACAGGAGCCGGGCGCGAAGCAAACGGGTCTGCTCTGACAGGTACATATCTCCGTGTATACCGGCATCAAGAGGTCTCTCCAAAGTACGTCCGCGACGTTGCTGACGTCGTTGACACTGGTTTCGTGTCATCCCGGCGAGAGCGCGCAGGAATCGCTCGAGGAACTGAACCTCAGGAAGACCGTCTATTGCATGGAGCTGCTGGAAGTCGAGCTGGACGTCGCCACGGCCGAGCGCGAGTGCTTCGCAGATAACTATATTCAGCACGCACCCCACGTCCCGGACGGCCGCGACGCCGTCATTGCCTTCTTCGCCGCCAGGGCCGAGAAGTATCCCGAGAGCACGATTGAGATCAAGCGAGCCGCCGCCGATGGCGACTTCGTCTGGCTACACCTGCATTCCAGACGGACGCCGGACGCTCTCGGGAGCGCCATCATCCACATCTTTCGCTTGGAAGACGGCAGGTTTGCCGAGCACTGGGGCGTGGGTCAGCCGGTTCCGGAACAGTCGGCACACGACAACTCGATGTTCTAGCCCGCAGACGTCGCCATTTAAGAGCTGCCAGTAGTCCTTACAACCCGCCACCGCGGTGCCGGCGGAGAATAATCGCGTAGGCGGCAACGTTGATCACAAGCACAAGTATGCCCAGAACGAACTGGATCTCGCGCGTGAGTCCCTCAGGGTAGAGAATCGGCAACAGGTAGTGCTCCACGAAGCCGCCTGTGTATCCCTGCTCTCCAGCGAGACGTCGAAGTGTCTGCTCCCATGGCGTGAGCGGACAGATCCATCCCGCGAACTCGATCAACGCAACCCAGGCCACAGCAGGCAGGTGCAACCAGGCAAGTTTCGGCTTTCTCCAGACAGCAATGCCCCCAAGCACGACAAATAACACAAACGCGAGGTGAGCGAGAAATACAAGGTCCGCTAGCAGCTTGTAGGCCATCTCACGTCCTTGCGTCGACGACCGGCTAGAATCGGAAGTTGCCGCTCAGTTCATGCCAAGGTTCGGACTCATCTGGATTTGAGCTTCGCCGAGTACGCGTAACTGATTGAACGTACGACAGGTAGTAGACTGGCGTGAACGTGATTGATGTCGCACAGGAGAAACGCTATGAGCTCGCCTGAATCCCCAGTGCCCAATGTCCAAATCCGGTGGTTCGATCGATCGACTGCTGCTCTAGTCTCGTTGATCTTCTTGTGCGTCGGTTTGAGTGGCTGCGGCGCGCTAAGTTTCTTCTACTATCCGAAAGAGATCAAAGATCGTCCCGCTCACGAGCTGACACTCATAAGAACGTTCGGAAACGGGTTCGCGTCTTTTCAAATAGACGATTCGAAGCCCGGTTCAATGAAGTTGGCGCTCGATGTTTATGCTCTTCCTGGGAAACACACAATAAGTGATCAGTTTAGCTACAAAGGTCGGTTCTCCGCCTCACGATTCGAAAGCAAGGAACAAATCTCTAATTGCGACGGAGACGAGTTTACTGTCCGCTGCGATGGCGAACTCGGCCCAGTCACTTTCGAAAAGCTCAGCAATTCGGCGATGCGTATTACGTGGAAGGCTGAGTTGTTGGCCAGCCGGATTTACGCATTCTCCGATGATGGAACGATAATCAGCGGCCCCAATCCTTACATTAAGGAGTATTTGGCGGAAGTGGACGAATCGAAACGAGCCGAAGCGTGGAGTCAGCTTCGTATCGGCATGAGTATAGAAGAAGTGGATGAACTAATAGGGCTGCCGCCTCCGTACTATACGGAAATGATTGAGGAATGGGAGAGTTTTATATCGTTGGCAAAGCGGGTGCGGGCTGCCGGTGGCAACATCGATTACACTGATCGCTTCTGCCGATATCGTGGCGATGACGACTGTATCGTGGCGAGAACACCAGAGGAAGGCGAGCGCATGCTTACGGTGATTAAGGAATGGTCCGAGCTCAATAGATACGGTGAAGACTACGAGTTCGAATTCGATGCTGAAAGACAGCTGCGACGGTGGCGACAAACCGGTGGAGAATGGAATCCTAGTCAATAGTCGTAATCGCAATTGGTCAGCTGAGCTCTTTCGGAGCAACGGCCAGTTCTGACCCGAAAAGGCCTAAACAGGCGACTCGAGAGGGTCAGGAGTGGCCGCTGGCCAATTGCGTTTTGCCCTCTAAACCAGCCGTTAAAACATCCGCTTTCGGGGTATGATGGAGTTCTGCTGATGACCCGATACGGACGATCGACGACCCAACGTAAGGAGAGCTTTCAGCTGCAGTCCGGGTGTCTGCACTGTTCGAAAAGCGGCAGCTTGAGGAATTGGCAACTGCAATTCCACTTTTGACTTGCGCCGACCGTTCGCCTTACTGGCAAAACCGATTTCGGAGGCAGCCCTTGCGAAAATCGGCTAAACATAGACGCTTCTGTTTGGGATGTAGCTTTGGCGATCAATAATCGGATCTTGGTCCCTGAATTTTTCGACCTATCTGAGTTAGTAGCCTTGATTGAATTTCGCTCTGTGACAGTCCAGACAAAGACCTTTTCGTCTCTTGAGCACCGATCGCAGATGGTTCGCCCCACATACTTTGCAGTCCGCGCGATCTTGTTTGGTCACTTGACTCGTCGATTCCGTACTAGACTTTGATCCAAACTCGACGTCGGTCCGAGTAAGTGCTACATACTCGGCCGTGGTGAACGTAGTAACGTTGGGTATGTGGCTTGTTCCAACGTGGGCAGCGGCCTCCTCTTTTCCTCCTTGGCGCAGAAACAGCGCCAACGTCGCGAGCGCCACGCTACCGAGCGCGCCGGCCCCGAGATAACCAACGACCAAGATGCCTAGAAGTATTAGAGCGCCGGCCGCAAGCAGAATAATCAGGCCCCGATCTTTGGGTGACAGAGCGTTTGTCAGCGGATCGACCACATAGAACAACAAGGCGAGTGCCAGGGCAACATATACAGCCATCAGTACGACGCACGTTATCGCATACCCAGTATGCTGTAATCCTCGGATGAGCACGCAAGCATTGCAGATTGATAATGTGCCTTTTCCCTCGATTCGGTACTCGGTTGTCGTGGTGACTTCGTAGCTGGATCCATAGTCTGCCGTCGTAGCGGTTGACGAACCTAGACTACTCCCATACCAATAGGAGTAAGTCCCGCCTTTCCGTTCATTACCGCACCGAGCGCATTTGATTCGTGTTCTGGCCACGTCGTCTCTCCACGGCTCTAGCTACAGGACCGATTTTTTCGAGCCGTTGGGCCGCACGCCGAACTGTAAGTCCGATAGCCAAACGTTCGGATTCGCCATTCTTGACTGAAGTAAATGTAGCAGCAGGCAGTTTACCATCATAGAAATCGCAGGATGCGAGAGTTCGCTCGTGGCCGACTGCGGAAGTGCGCCCGTTGTCAGACTGAACGACGGCAATACTCGGCGTTCCTGCCCGTGACTGCGATAGTGATTGCGCTACAATCTCTGTTGATGATCCATATCGGACTATCAACTACGCCCTCAGTGGTGAGTATAGTTGTGGACCATGGTTTGTTGCGCGACGAGGTGTGTAAACCAAATTGCTGCAAGTGCTGACAGTTGTAGGGCAAGTTCTTCTTGCTATCTTGACGGTGTTCTTGCTTGCCTTATTGGCAGCGAATTTCAAGGGGAACATGCGTCGATCTCTGGTAGTTATGGCCATCGCACTCGCATTCTCGAGCGCATTCGTGTGGCTAGGATTTCAATTAGTCACTATTGAACAGCTGCCCGCCATCGACGTTCGAGAATCCGGCGGCGAAACTTCAGCCGAAGAGCTTCGCACGGAAATTGGAGTTGCAGTCGATGTTGGCAGCAATATTTTGCTCATGTGGGTTGTCATCTTCGGCCCAATCCTGCTGTGGTTCGCAGGCTCAATCTTGATCACGAGATTTCTATTTCGAGCTCTATACAAACCAGCGGACTTTCAAGACGAGTACCATGCAGAGGAATCCCAGGCGGATACGTCTGGCGTGTTCTGGCTAACTCAATTTATTGTGTTCTCGGGTCTCGGGCTCTATTTCTGGTTGGTCTAGATTTGAGCAGATCCAGGTGGCGAGGCCTTGCGGCCGCTTTGTGGTCACCAGCAGACTCCCATGATATCCCGAAACCGGACACCTGAATGGCTGGTTTTAGTAGGGAAGCGGCCGGCAGGCATCCGGACTCAGTTTGCGCCCGGCGGGATCGATGAGTCCCAGTCGAGCGCGCCATATTTGTCAAGAATACGCTTTACGTCATCAACGGAAATCGCTTCCAGGCGTCCGCGGGAGCTGGACACCGTCGTGGCCTTGAGAATCGCATTGTAGATAGCTTCCTCGGTCGCCTCGACGGTGGCCGCGAACAGCGGCGACATCGCCGCATTGCCGAGCGTCGGCACGGCCATGAATGTCCGGCGGTCGCGGGGCCTGCGAACCTCGGAATTGGCCGAGAACGCGATGACGTAGTCGCCCGAGCCGTTGCTCGCGTGCGAGCCGGTTCGCGCAAGACCCATCATCGCGCGCATTGCGAGCCGTTCGAGCTGCCGCGAGCCAAGCGGTGCATCGGTGGCGACGACGATCATGATCGAGCCGTCCTCCTGCGCTTCGCCCTTGCCCGTCGCCTCTAATTGCTCCGCGAACGAATAGCGGCCTAGTTCGCGCCCTACCGGCGCGCCGTTCATCGTGAGCACGCCGCCGAAGTTCGTCTGCACGAGCACGCCGACCGTGTAGCCGCCGAGCGAGCCGGGCAGGACGCGCGAACTCGTGCCGATGCCGCCCTTCCACGCGAATGCCTGCGTCCCGGTCCCCGCGCCGACGCTGCCCTCGGCGACCGGGCCGGCGCTGGCGTTGTCGAGCGCCTCGAAAACATGCGCACGTCCGACGGGGTCCTTCCACATGTTGTTGACGCGCGCGTCGTTGGTCTCGCCGACGACCGGGTTCACGGTGTGCTCGCCCATGCCGGGTTGCTCGTAGACCCAGTACTTGAGCGCATTGGCCGCGCTCCACACGCATAAGGTGCAGGTCAGCAGTATCGGCGTCTCGATCTCGCCGAGTTCGCGTATCTGGCTTTCCCCGGTGAGCTTGCCGTAGCCGTTGCCGACGTGAATGGCGGCCGGGATCGTGTGGGTGTACAGGTTGCCGGGACCGGGCACGATCGCCGTGACGCCCGTGCGAACGTCGTCGCCCTCGATAACTGTGGAATGGCCGACGCGCACGCCGCCGACGTCGGTGATCGCGTTGTGCTCGCCGGTCGGGAAGATACCGACCACGAGGCCGATATCGCGCGCTCGCGGCCGCTCTTCGGCGGCCACGCCAAGCGCCAGCAGCGTGAGCGCGGCAAGCAGCGTCGTTCTGGACATCGCGATTTCCTCCGGTAACGCTCAGGGCGAAGCGAACTGCAGACCGAGTTCGCTCACGACACGCTCGACCCAGGCCTTCGTCTCTCCGCTCACGGGCAGCCGCG
Organism: Woeseiaceae bacterium; assembly: GCA_028280615.1. Classification (GTDB taxonomy): domain Bacteria; phylum Pseudomonadota; class Gammaproteobacteria; order Steroidobacterales; family Woeseiaceae; genus UBA1847. The sequence goes on from JANQLK010000031.1 coordinate 226,943, forward strand.
GCGGGCGCGGCGGTCCGACCGGGTGGCCCATGACGGCGAGCGCATGCTTGGTCGCCGCGACGTAGCGATCCTTGCCGACGAGATCGATCACGGGTTTGAGATGTTCGTACAGCGCCGAGGCCGCGGCGACGTCGCGCTCCTCGACGCAGAGGCGATACATGTCCGAGAACTCGCGCGGCATCAGATTGCAGCCGACCGCGGTCCAGCCCACCGCGCCGTTCAGGTACGACTCGTAGCCCATGATGCCGCCGAATACGGCCATGCGTCCGTCGCTCAATCGCAGGATGTCGCGCACCCGGGTCGGGTCCATCGTCGACTCCTTGATGTAGGAGACGTTGTCGATCTCGGACAGCCGGGCGACGAGCGGCGGCAGCATGTCGACGTTCGACGTCGCCGGGTTGTTGTACAGCATGATCGGGATCGAGATCGCCCTGCCGATGGCTTCGTAGTGTGCCACGAGCTCATCCTCGGTCGGCGTGCTGTAGAACGGCGGGATGATCAGCACGCCGCTCGCGCCGAGCTGTTCCGCCTCGGACGCGTAGCGGACGACGTCCCAGGTGTTTTCGGCGCCCGCGCCGACGAGTACCGGGATGCGTCCCGCGACCTGGTCGACGACGATTCCGGACACCCGGCGGCGTTCCTCGTCGGTCAGCGACAGGAATTCGCCCGTGCTCGCAACCGGGATCAGGCCGTGCACGCCGTTGACGACCTGCCATTCGACGAAATGCCGCAGCGCGTGCTCGTTCACGTCGCGGCCGTCTTCGGTGAACGGCGTGATCGTGACCGTGAAGGTTCCCTTGAGTTCTTGCATGTCGTTATCCCGTAGCGATCGGCGGCATCAGGAGGTCCGGCAGGAACGTCGCGACCTCCGGCCACAGCGTCGCCAGCATCAGCACCGCGATCATGAGCACGAACGGCAGGCCGATTTTCTTCGACACGTCGAGCACGGTGCGGTTGGCGACGCTCGAGGCGACGTACAGCGTGATGCCGTATGGCGGAGTAATCATACCGATCGACAGGTTGAGGATCACGATCACGCCGAAGTGCAGCGGATCGATGCCGAAACTTAACGCAACGGGCAGCAGCACGGGCACCATGACGAGAATCGCCGAGATGCCTTCCATGAACATACCGATCAGGATCAGGAGCAGGTTGGTAAGTACGAGAAATACGATCGGATTGCCGGTCGTGCCGTGCAGCATCGACGCGATCGTTGCGGGCAGGTTCTCGACCGCGATGAGCCAGGAGAAGATGCTCGCGGTCGCGATGATCATCATGATCGATGCCGAGACCGAGGCGGCGCGCAGGATCATCCCCGGCAGGTCGGCGAGCGTGACCTCACGGTAGACGAAGCGCGAGATGACGAGGCCTGCGAAGGCCGCGACCGCCGCGGCCTCGGTCGGCGTGAACACGCCGCCGATGATGCCGCCGACGATGATCAGCGGCAGAAGAAACGCCGGGATCGCGGCGACGAAGGTCCTGCCGAGCCGCCCGAGCGAGAACGGCTCGGTATCGCGATACGCGTCGCCGCCACGTTTCGCGTATACGTAGCTCGCGAACATGATCGCAAGCCCGAGCAACAGTCCCGGCACGATACCTGCGAGGAACGCACGGCCGATCGACAGGTTGGACGTCGTCGCGAGTACGACCATCATGATACTCGGCGGAATGATCGGCCCGAGCGTGCCGGCCGCGGCCATGAGCCCGGCCGAAAAATCGATGTCGTAGCCGCGGCTGCGCATCTCCTCGAGCATGATCGACGAAATCGCGGCCGTCGACGCGGCACCGGAACCGGACACGGCGGCCATGCCGACGCCGGCGACGGTCGCGACGAGCAGCAGGCTGCCCGTGATCCAGCCGACCAGCGCCACCGAGAAATCGATGATCCGCCGCGCGATGCCGCCGCGTTCCATGATGATGCCCGTCAACACGAAGAACGGAATCGCCATGACCGTGAACGAGTCGAGTCCGCCGTACATACGCTGCGCGATGATGCCGGCCGGGATGTCGGCGAGATAGATCGACAATGCCGCCGATACGCCGAGCGCGAGCACGATCGGTGTGCCGATCAGGATCAGCAGCAGGAAGGCGATCAGCGTCAGCGTCACGGGACTATCGCGCCGGGAGCCGCTCGGATTTCGGGTCGCGCCAGCGCTCGGCAAGCATCAGCAGGAACTCGAGACCGAAATAGGCAAGCCCGATCGGCAGCGACAGGTAGGGAATCCACATCGGCACCTGCAGCACCGGCGAGGACTGGATGCGGCCGATGTCGATAAGCGCAACGCTGCCTGCGATCGCCTGCGTAAGGAACCACAGGCAGGGTACCGCGATCACGATCGTCAGGACGCGCAGCGCCGTTTCCGGCAGCACGTGGGTCAGCGCATCGACGCTCACGTGCAACCGGTCGCGCATCGCGAGACCGCCGGCCAGGAGAATCATCCAGATCTGCGCGAAGGTCGCCGTTTCGGCGGTCCAGTCGATGGAGTAGTCGAAAACGTAGCGACCCGCAATCTGCACGAGTACGGCGATGCCCATGTAGCCGAAGAACACGACGACGAAGGCGGCAACCGTCTTGCGCAGCGCATCGACGATCCCGCGGGCAACGGTGAAGCCACGACTCATTCGAGGATGGCCTCGAGCAGCGCGCGGTCCTCGTCGTTCGTGACGAACTGCTCGTAGACCCGCGCCGAGGCCTCGCGGAACGGCGCCGGGTCGGGGTAGGTGACGACGACTCCCTGCGCCTCGAGCGTTTCGAGCAGGCTGTTGTCGCTCTCGGCGTAGAGACGCCGCTCGTGATGCGCGGACTGCCGGGCGGCCGTCTCGAGGGCGGCCTGCACGTCGGGCGGCAGGGACTCGAAGCGTTTGCTGCTCATGAGTACGTCGGCCGTCAGCATGACCCAGCCGAGCTGCGCCCAGTGCGGCGCGACTTCGTAAAACTTCTTGTTGCTGTAGTTCGTGTTCGCGGCCTCGGCGCCGTCGACGAGCCCGGTCTGTAGCCCGCCGTAGAGCTCGCTGTAGTCGACGGCGACCGCGTTCGCGCCGAAGGCGTTGAACGAGGCGATGTGCGCGGGCACCTGCATCGTGCGCATCTTCAGGCCCTCAAGATCCTCGATCGAGTGGACGGGCCGCTCCGAGGTCATGATGTGGCGGACGCCGGCCTCGTAGAACGCGAGCAGGCGAAAGCCGCGTTCCTCGAGCCTTGCCGCGAATTCATCGCCCACCTCGCCGTCCAGCACCGAGTACATGTGTTCGCGGCTCTCGAACAGAAACGGCAGGTCGAGCACGCCCATGCCGGGCACGAAGTTCGTCACGGGACCGTTGGCGGTGACGACGATATCGATCGCGCCGAGCAGGAGCCCCTCGAGCATGGCTTTCTCGCCGCCGAGCTGCATCGACGGATAGATCTGTATATCGACGCGGCCGTCCGTTTCCTCGCGGACGATGCGCGCCATCTCGAGTAGGCCCTGGTGATAGGGTTCGTCGACATTGGTCGTATGGCCGGCGCGAAGCACGAGTTTCCCGGCAGGGCCGGAAACCGGTTTGTCGCCGCATGCGCCAATGCACAGGATCAGAAAAAGTGCGACGAAAACACGTGTCATGCTGGCGGCATCGTTGGCAAACATCGAGCGTCGATTCTAACGCGTCGAGCGGCGGGGCACGTGGACCCGCAGTTCGAGGCACGAAAATCGGTACCCGCTCACAGCAGTGCTCCTGCCTTGCGGTCAGAATGTGCCTAAGTCACCGTAACCGTCCCACAGTGCGTGGAGAGCAACATGCGCGACGTCAGCATCGATCGAATCATGACGACCGAACCCATTTGCGTCGGCCCCGACGATTCCTTCGCCGAGGCCCAGGACAAGCTGCGATCGAACGCAATCAACCACCTTCCCGTCGTGGAAGACGGGCGACTGGTTGGCATTCTGTCGGCATCCGACATGCTGCGTGTCGCCCTGATCGAAGAGGGCTCGTCGGTGCTCAACTCGATTCGCGTGCGCAACTTGATGCGCAGGAAGCTGACGCATATTGGTGCCGGCGCCAGCCTTCGCGAGGCTGCCGAGGCGCTATCGGACGGGCGCTTTCACGCCTTACCCGTGACCCAACCCGACGGGACGCTGGTTGGAATAGTCACTTCGACGGATCTGATTCGTCACCTGCTGCAGAGTATTCCGACCGGCGACGGCTCACTGCGGATCGGCGGTCTCGACGCCGTGACCACAGAGTCGGTCGGTGCCGACGTCATCGCGGTCGTCAATCGGGTGAAGCAGGCCCGCGCGAGCGGCGAAGATCTGGACGCGGCCGAGCATGCCGTCCTCGCGCTATTCAACCGCAATCGCGAACTCGACTCGGTGTACGAGGCGGCCGAACACTACGTGCGCAGTGGACACGCCGACCGCGAACACAGCGCGCTCGTCAAGTGCCTGTCCGGCGTGGCCGGCAAAGGGTCGAAGTTGACGCTTTGACGTCGGTCAGGCGTGCGTCCGCCGTCGGGCACCTCCGCCCCGCTTTCCGCCGCGTGACGCCGGCTTGCCGGCCGCCTGCTTGCGGCCTGCACGGTTGCGCCCGGGGCGCTGACGCTGCCCGCGACCGTTCTGGATCGGCTCCGGCTGGATGCGCGAATCCGGCGCGAAGCCGTCGACGACCTGCTTGTCGATGCGCGTCTTCAGCAGGCGCTCGATGTCTGCAAGCAACTTGTCCTCGTCGACGCAGACGAGCGAAACCGCGTGGCCGTCCTGGCCGGCGCGCGCCGTCCGGCCGATGCGATGCACGTAGTCCTCCGGCACGTTCGGCAGCTCGTAGTTAACGACGTGCGGCAGCCGATCGATATCGAGGCCGCGGGCCGCGATGTCGGTGGCGACGAGCACGCGAACCTTGCCGGACTTGAAGTCTGCCAGCGCCCGCGTGCGTGCACCCTGCGACTTGTTGCCATGAATCGCCGCAGCCCCGAGGCCATCGCCCGTGAGCTGTTTGGCGAGCCGGTTTGCGCCGTGCTTGGTGCGTGTAAAGACAAGCACCTGGCGCCAGTTTCCCTTGCCGATCAGGAGCGACAGAAGCTCGCGCTTGCGTGCCTTGTCCACGGGGTGCACGAGTTGGCTCACGCGCTCCGCCGTCGTATTGCGGGGCGCGACTTCGATTTCGACAGGCGTGGTCAGGATGCTTGCGGCAAGACTACGGATGTCCTTCGAAAACGTCGCCGAGAACAGCAGGTTTTGCCGCCTGTCGGGCAGCAACTGAAGTACCTTGCGAATGTCGCGGATAAAGCCCATGTCGAGCATCCGATCGGCTTCGTCGAGCACGAGGACTTCGACCGACGACAGGTCGATGGTGTTCCGCTGCACGTGGTCGAGCAGGCGCCCCGGCGTTGCGACGACGATGTCGACGCCCGACCGGAGCTCCGAAATCTGCGGCCGAATGTTGACGCCGCCGAAGATCTGCGCGGACTTCAGGGGCAGGTTGCAGCCGTAGTTGCCGACGCTCTCGATGACCTGCGCCGCCAGTTCGCGCGTGGGCACGAGCACGAGCGCGCGAACCACCCGTCTTTTGGGCCGGTGCGCGGCGAGCCGCTGCAAGAGGGGTAGCGTGAATCCCGCGGTCTTGCCCGTGCCCGTCTGGGCACTCGCGAGGATGTCGCGGCCGTCGAGTATCGGCGGAACGGCTTCGCGCTGGATCGGGGTTGCCTGCTCGTAGCCCTGCTTTTTGACAGCAGCGAGCAATTCGGCGGACAGGCCGAGTTCTGAGAATGACACTGGATTTGTACTCCGATTCGTCTGATCCGGATCGCGGTGATGCCGCGAGCGGCTCGGCCCAGACTGGAAATCGTTGGGGTGCTCCGAAAGCGAGAGGCGCATTTCGAAGGAGTGGCGCAGACCGAAGGGCGCCAGGATGCGCGGGACTCTAACAGAAGCCTGCCGAAAGGGAAGCCTTTTTGTTCACGTTCCGCAAAACGTCTGCAGGACTCGCTCCTGGGGCTCAGGTGCATTGGCAAGCTCAGCGAGAGCGGGGTGCTCCACAAACGGTTCGTCAAGCACGGAGCGGAGGTTTTCGAACACCGTGAGCTCCCCGTCAACGGCGCCCTGGATGGCCTCCTCGACGCGGTGGTTGCGTGGTATGAACAGCGGGTTGACGGCATTCATGGCCGCCGCGAGCTCGTTCGCATCGCGGCCCTGATCCCCGACGCGCCGGCGCCAGCGCGCCTCGAAATCGCCGAAGACTGCTGTGTCCGCGGCGTCGATACGGCTTACGAGTTCGCGAAAGCTCAACGTGTAGTCGAGGCCGTGTTCCTCGAGATAGACGAGCCAGTCGGCGATCAGCCTGTCGTCCCCGGCGCAGGAATCGAGCAGCCCCAGCTTCGCCCGCATGCGCTCCAGGTAGGCCGCCTCGTAACGGTCCGGGAACTCCGACAGGACCGTTTCGAACGCGTCGCGCGTGTCGCTGATCATCAGCAGGCACTCGGCGAGCCGCGCGAGGTTCCACTGCGCGATTGCGGGCTGGTTGCCGAATGCGTAGCGGCCCTGGTGGTCGATCGAGCTGAACACCTTGTCGTGGCGATACTCGTCCATGAAGGCACAGGGCCCGTAGTCGATCGTCTCGCCCGCGATCGACGTGTTGTCCGTGTTCATGACGCCGTGAATGAAGCCGAGCGACATCCAGTGCGCGACGAGGCCGGCCTGGCGTTCCGCGACGGCGCGAAACAATGCGACATAGCGGTCGTCCGCCCCGGCCGCGTCAGGATAGTGCCGGTCGATGCAGTAGTCCGCGAGCGCGACGAGGTCGGCCTCGAGGCCGCGCGCGGCGAGGAACTGGAACGTGCCGACTCTCAGGTGACTGGCCGCGACGCGCGTGAACACGGCGCCCGGCCAGGCGCCGTCCCGGTACACGCGCTCGCCCGTCGCGACCGCGGCGAGCGCGCGCGTCGTCGGCACGCCGAGCCGGTGCATAGCCTCGCTGACCAGGTATTCGCGGATGACAGGGCCGAGCCAGGAGCGGCCGTCGCCGCCCCGCGAGTAGGGCGTCCTGCCCGATCCCTTAAGCTGGATGTCGAAGCGCCTGCCGGACTCGTCGACAGCTTCGCCGAGCAGCGCCGCGCGGCCGTCGCCGAGAACCGGCACGAACATGCCGAACTGGTGGCCGGCGTAGGCGAACGCGACGGGGTCGAATTCGTCGGGCAGCGGCCCGCCGCTGAAGACTTCGGCACAACGTCGACGGTCAATGCCGAGCTCCGACACCCTGAGCGCCTCGGCGAGTGGCTCGTTCCAGGCCAGCAGTTCGGGCGCATCGGCGGCATCGGGTGTGACCGCGGTATGGAGCACCTCCGGCAACCGGCGGTAGTCGTGTTCGATTCGCACGCCCCAGGTCAGGCGCCACTCGCCAACAGGAGCGCGCTGTCATATCGAGGCAGCGCCCGCCGCCAGTCTCGTGCGCGCATCGAGCGCTGGTCACCGAGCGTCACGGCCGCGCGTATCGATCGGCTCAGCGCGCTTGCGTACAGCCGCTGGTAGTAGGGCGCTCGGCCGACGTAGAACGGCAGGATCTCCTCGAGCGTCAGGTCGCTGTCGAGCGTCTCGGCGAAGGCATCGTAAAAGCGCGCGATGGCCGCGCTGACCTCGGTCTGCTCGGCGAGCCGTTCCGAGGGCGTGATCGTCCAGGTCATGTCGCGCTGCAGCACGCAGGTGCCGACGAAACCTTCGCGGCGCTCCTCTGACCACTGCTCGGGGGCAATCAGGCTCAAGGCCCAGTCGCCATCGATGAGATAGAGATAGTTCGAGACGCCGATCGACGGCTTGTACTTGAAGCTCGCCGACAGCACGAGCATCGACGTGAAGTACTCGGCCAGCACCTGCGCCTGCGTCTTCGCGACGACGCCGCGCGGCTCGCTCGTGTACCAGTCGAGCATGAAGCCGTTGACGCCCTTTCCATCGATGTTGATGGGTCGGGACGCGATGGCCGTGGTATCGGTTCCGCGTTTTCGAATGTTCGCCATAGGAGCGCGATTATGCCCGCCCGCTGGCAGCGCTGCCATGACGCAGGGCACGATGCGGGAGCGAGCAGCCGAATGCTCGATAACGGGACAGCTCGTCCCGCAAGCGGGACAGAGCGCTCATGTCGGCGATGAGCTTCAATACGAATAGTTAATGCGTTCAACCACATAGGAAACTGGCATCATTCCTGCATTACGAGAGCGATGGTAGACATCAAACGACCGGACCTGAAGCGCAAGCGCCAACGCAGGCAGTGGCTGTACGCGGCTGTCGGCGTTGCCGCGTTGTCTGCCTCGGCTGCGGCGGTTTTCTATCTCGATCCTGCCACCCCCTCGGTGCCACGCAACTCGGTGTGGACCGACACCGTGCGCGAAGGCGAATTCGTGCGCGAGGTGCGGGGCCCGGGCACGCTCGTGCCGCGCGAGATTCGATGGATTCCGGCAGCCAGCGCCGGGCGCATCGAACGCATCCTCGTGAAACCCGGCGCGCGGGTCGAGGAGGACACGGTGCTGGCCGAACTCTCCAATCCCGAGCTCCTGCAACAGGCCGACGAAGCCCGTTGGCAGGCCGAGGCCGCGGCAGCGGACTGGCGTTCGCTCGAAGCCGAGCTCGATCGTCAGCTGCTGGATGCGCAGGCCGGGCTTGCCGCGGTGCGGGCCGATTACATGAGCGCGCGATTGCAGGCTGACGCCGAGGGCAGCCTCGCCGAAACCGGCGTGGTCTCGGCACTGCAGTACCAGCAGACCCGATTGCGTGCCGACCAGCTGGAGTTACGTCTCGGACTGGAGGAGAAGCGCATCACGCGTCTCGAGTCCTCAATACAGGCCCAGCTCGACGCGCGCCGCGCCAGCGTGGAGCAGGCGAATCGGCTGCGAGAGCAGCGCGACCGGCAGGTAGCCGACCTGAGCATTCGGTCCGGAATCGCCGGCGTACTTCAACAGGTGCCCGTGGAAGAGGGGCAGCAGGTCGAACTCGGGGCCAACGTTGCCCGAGTGGCCCGCCCCGACGAATTGATTGCTGAACTCCGCATCGCCGAGACCCAGGCTCGCGACGTGCAACTCGACCAGTCCGTCAAGGTCGACACGCGAAACGGCATCGTCGCCGGCCGCGTGATTCGCATCGATCCCGCGGTCCAGAACGGCACCGTGCAGGTCGACGTCGAACTGGTCGGCGAGCTGCCGGCCGGCGCGCGTCCCGATCTCACGGTCGACGGCACGATCGAAATCGAGCGGCTCGACGACGTGCTGTTCGTCGGCAGGCCCGCCTACAGCCAGCCCGAGAGCGCGTTGGAGCTCTTCCGGCTCGACGGCGAGAGCCAGGCGCGGCGTGTCAACGTCTCCTTCGGTCGCGCCTCGGTGAACCTGATCGAGATCCGCTCGGGATTGCAGCAGGGCGACCGCGTAATCCTGTCCGACACCTCGGCATGGCAAGACTTCGAAACTCTGCGGATCGAGTGAAAGCGGTAGCGACATCCAACATGCATACGAGAGGGAATGCCCAATGAGCGAATCGAATTCACTTATCCAAATGACCGAGATCCTCAAGGTATTCTATGCCGACGAGGTGGAGACCCACGCCCTGTCAGGCATCCATCTCAACATCGACAAGGGCGAGTACGTGTCGGTCTCCGGTCCCTCGGGCTGCGGCAAATCGACGCTGCTGTCGTTACTCGGCTTGCTCGACACCCCGAGCCGGGGCAGCTACCAGTTGAGCGGCGTACCGGTCGAGGATATTGACATCCACGAACGCGCCCGGATCAGAAACAAGGAAATCGGATTCATCTTCCAGGCCTTCAACCTCATCGGCGATCTGACGGTGGTCGAGAACGTCGAACTGCCGCTGACCTACCGCGAAGGCGTCGCCCGCAAGACGCGCCGCGACAGGGCCCTGGAGTCGCTGGAGCGCGTCGGCATGGCACACCGGCTCAACCACTATCCCTCGCAGCTTTCCGGCGGTCAGCAGCAACGCGTCGCGGTGGCCCGCGCGCTCGTTGGCGACCCCTCCATTCTCCTGGCCGACGAGCCTACCGGTAACCTCGACTCGCGGAACGGCGAGCAGGTCATGGTGCTGCTGGAAGAATTGCACAAAGGCGGCGCCACTATCTGCATGGTTACGCACGATCCCCGTTACGCGGACTTTGCCAAGCGCCAGATTTACATGTTCGATGGCCGCATAGTCGACGAGGAGACCCTTATGCGTCTGCGGGAGGAGGAGGACAAACGCATTCGTGAGCTCGCCGCTCTACAGGCGGGCGACCGCGGGGAGGCCGCGGCCGACAGCCATTGACGCAGACCGCGTCGACGCGGCTGTAAAATAGCGCCATGAGTAGTCAAAACACTGAGGGCTTACACCAGTCTTCCGCGGGACAACAGAGGCGGACGGGCTCAGACGCAAGGAATAGTAAGCGGACCGAGTCCACGATACTCGTCGCCGACGACCAGCGTGACGTCCGCGAGGCATTGCGACTGCTGCTGTCGAAAGCGGGGTATTCCGTCAGCCTTGCCGCGAGCGCGCAGGAAGTGCTGCAGGCTGTCCAGGCAGGCGGCATTGCCCTGGTGCTGCTTGACCTCAACTACACGCGCGACACCACGAGCGGACGCGAGGGGCTGGGCCTGCTGGAACAGATCCGGGCGCTGGATCCCGACCTGCCCGTCGTCGCCATGACCGCATGGGGATCGGTCGATGTGGTGGTTGCCGCGATGCAGGGCGGCGCCCGCGACTTCATAGAAAAGCCCTGGGACAACACCCGCCTGACCACGCTCATCCGCACCCATCTCGAACACAGCGCCGCTGCGCGTGGAGCCCGTCGATACAGGGATATTGCGCGGATTCAGCGCGAGGAACTCGGCCCCGCTAACGCGGACCAGGTCGTGGCAGAGTCGCCGCGCATGAAGCAGGTGCTGAAACTGGCCCGCCAGGTGGCGCGTTCGGACGCCGCCGTGCTGATCACGGGCGAAAACGGCACCGGTAAGAATCTCGTCGCCGACCTGATTCACTCCTGGTCCAGGCGCAGCGATGAGCCGTTCGTGTCGGTCAACATGGGCAGCATCCCGGAGTCGCTGTTCGAGAGCGAGATGTTCGGCCACGTGCGGGGCGCGTTCACCGACGCGCGCGAGTCACGCGCCGGCCGCTTCGAACTGGCCGATGGGGGCACCCTGTTCCTGGACGAAGTGGGCAACCTGCCGACATCACAGCAGGCCAAACTGCTGCGGGTGCTGGAATCAGGTCGCTTCGAGCGGGTCGGCGGCAGCCGCACCCAGACCGCCGACGTGCGCGTGCTCACGGCAACCAACGCGGACTTGCCGGCAATGATCGAACACGGCCGCTTTCGGCGCGACCTGTACTTTCGACTGAATACCGTCGAGATCCGCATTCCTCCGCTGCGCGAGCGGCCGGAGGACATTCCCGTGTTGGCCGAGCAATTTCTCGTGAACCAGTGCCGTCGTCATGGCCGCGAATTGCGCTGCGGCACTGCGGCGATAGACGCCCTGCGGGCCCACGACTGGCCGGGCAATGTGCGTGAGCTCGCGCACGCCATTGAGCGGGCCGTGCTGCTGTGCGGCGGTGACGAAATCGGTCCGCAGGAACTACTGTTGTCACCCCCCGGTGGAATCGCGATCGGTCAAGGCGAGATCATGAAGCTCGAGGAAGCGGAGCGCGTGCTGATCCGCAATGCGCTCGACCGCTATGACGGAAATGTTGCGGAAGCCGCCCGTGCCCTTGGACTTAGCCGTAGCGCCATGTACCGAAGGCTCGAAAAACTCGGTATCGCCCCGGCGGGCGACTGATTCGAGAGCGCCATGTCCCGCTGGTCAATCGAAAACCGGATCGCGCTTGCAGTCGCGAGCTCCGGCGGGCTGATCCTGCTGTTCTGGGCAATCCAGTTGGCTATCACTCCGGGCGTCGAGCCGGCCGCATGGCTGGTGTGGGGTATGGCCGCACTATCGTTGCTTCTGCTGACGGTGCGCGTCCGTCGCCGCGTGCTGGGGCCGGTGGCCAGTCTCGCCAACATCCTCGAGGCCATCCGTTACGAAGACTACGGCCTGCGGGTGAGAACCGATCGCGGTGGAGTGATGACCGAGCTCGCGCGCGAGATAAACCTGCTGGCTGAGGAGCTGCGCAGCCGGGCCCGGGACGAACGGGAGTCGCGCGCCCTGCTGGAAAAGGTGATGCAGGAGGTCGACCTTCCGGTGTTCGCCTTCGATGCGTCCTCCAAACTGGTGATCGCCAATCCCGCCGCGGAGCAGCTCATGGGTTCGCGGCTGGCGGACGGAGGCAGAGCCGCGCAAATCGGCGTCCAGGCCCTGCTGCGAGACTCGTGGAATCAGCCCGTCGACCTCGCCCTGCCGGGAGGGACCGGTCGTTTCGTTGTCCGCAAACGGCCGTTCCGAATGGAGGGTCGGCCGCACACCTTGCTGGTGCTGACCGAAGTCAGCAGCGCCTTGCGGGCCGAGCGACAGGAAGCCTGGCAGCGCCTGGTCCGGGTTTTGGGACACGAAATCAACAACTCGCTGGCGCCGATAAAGTCGATCGCCGAAACCCTGCGCGACACGGTCAGGCGCGAGGATGTGAAGCTCGATCGTGACGAACTCGGAGACGGCCTGGATCGCATCGCCAACCGCGCCCACGCGCTGGGTCGGTTCGTCGGCGGCTATGCGGCGCTGGCCCGGCTACCGGAGCCGAATTTGAGAGCGATTCGCCTGACTGCACTGGGCGACCGGGTGGTTTCCATGGAGACGCGTGTCCAGGTCGCGCTCGAAGGCCCCGACGTCGAGGTCGAAGCCGATCCGGACCAGCTTGAACAGGCCCTGATCAACCTCGTCAAGAATGCCGCCGATTCGGTGGCCGCGCATGCGGGCGCAGTACGTCTCAAGTGGAGCCGTAACGGCAGCGGGATACTCATCGAAGTCCTCGATGACGGACCCGGGCCACCGGAATCCGAGAATCTGTTCGTGCCGTTTTTCACCACGAAGCCTGGCGGCAGCGGCATCGGCCTATTGCTCGCGAGGCGCATTGCCGAGCGGCATGAGGGCTGGCTCACGCTGGAGTCGCGGGATGACGGCGAGACCGGGGCCTGTGCGCGAATGTGGTTACCGTGTTAGGGCGGCGACACCAACCCGGCACCAATCTATAGGTTGAACGATATGAACAACACTGCTTCGAATCTCTGGTATCCGCTGCGCGATTCGTGCCGCTCGCTGCTCAAGCGCTGGCGCACGAGCGCGGTCGTCATTGTGACCCTGGCCCTGGGGATCGGTGCCAACGCGGTGATCTTCAGTTTTATTCAGGGCATCCTGCTTCAGCCACTGCCGTACCCGAACGCTGACCAGCTCGTTCGCATCAACACGTTGCGCGGTGGGGAAACGGGCCGGATTTCGATCAAGGATGCGAGCGACCTGGCGCAACGTACCGGTCTGTTCCAGGACATTGCCGTGCACAGCGACACCGATGGCGGCTACAACCTGAGCGGATACGGTCAACCGGAGGAAATCCCGGCACTGCTGTGCAGCCGAAATCTGTTCGATGTCCTCGGCGTTCAGCCGCTGCACGGCGGCACCTGGCCGGAAGAGGCGGATCGACTGCGCAATCACAGCGTCGTATTGGGGAACGGAGTGTGGCAGCGCCACTGGGGCGGATCCCAGGACGCGCTAAACGCTACGCTCACACTCGACGGCGCGGAGCTTTACCGGGTCTACGGCATGATGCCGTCCGGGTTCGACTACCCCGGTGGGGTCGACATCTACCGGTCGATTGCATTCGTCGATCTGGATCATGAGAACCGTAGCGACCGCTACTATCATGGCTTGGGTCGCCTCAGGCCCGGAGTCGGCATCGACGAGGCACGACAGGCGCTCGATACCGCTGCCCGGCAGCTGGCAGGCGAATTCCCGGATAGCAACGCTGCAATCGATTTCCAGCTCAGACCGCTCAAGGAACTCTACGTCGGCGATTTGCGGCCCTACCTGCTGCTGCTTCAGGCCGCGGTACTGCTGGTCCTGCTGATTGCCTGCGTCAACATCGTCCACGTCTTGCTCGCGCAAGCCCTCGTGCGCAACCGTGAAACGGCGATCCGGCTGGCATTGGGCGCCGGTCAGCGGCAGATTCTGCAAGCCTGGCTTCTGGACTGCCTGCTGCTCAGTTTGGCCGGCGGTGTGCTGGCCATCGCGGTGGCTTACGGTGGCGTTCATGTCCTGAAACAGCTGTTGGCCATGGAATTGCCACACTGGATCAGCATCGAAGTGAATCGAAGCGTGCTGCTGTTCACGCTGGTCGTTTCGCTGCTGGCCGGCCTGCTGACCGCCCTCGCGCCGGCCCGCCAGGCTTCCCGGTCCAGCCCGTTCGGCAGCCTGGGTACGGGCAGCCGCTCGCAAAGTCAGAACCGGGGGCAAAAGAACTGGCATCGGCTCATGGTCGCGACACAGGTCTCGCTCAGCATAGTGCTGTTGATTACGGCCAGCCTGCTGGTGAAGAGCTTCCAGGGACTTGAACGTGCGGAAATGGGTTTCGATCCGGACGACCTGCTGACGTTCAGAGTCAACCTGGGTTGGTTTGCCTACGATGAAGCGGACAAGACCCGTAGCTACTACACCCGGCTGGAGGAACAGCTGCGAGGCCTGCCCGGCGTTACCGACGTTGCATTGAACAGCAATATGCCGCTTGGCGGTGTCAGCCAACAGCGCACGATCGCTCTGCCCGGACAATCCGAGCATGAGCGGGACCGCAACCCATTCGTAAGCCTCCAGGTCGTTAACCACGGTTACTTCAGGACGATGCGTATCGGCCTTTTCGCTGGCAGATCGTTCGATGCGAGCGATCAGCCCGACGGCGTTGGCGGTGTCGTCATAGGCCGCCGTCTCGCGGAGACGTTGTGGCCAGGCCGGAGCCCGATCGGCGAGCGCGTGGAGCTATCGGGATTCAACCAGGAGACGCTGCAGGTGATCGGCGTAGCCAACGATGTCATCCATACCGACGTGGGGGTTCAGCCGGGCATGGACGTCTATGTCAGCCGCTACCAGTTTCCGGATCTCAACGCTTTCGTGCTGCTGCGATCGACGACTGACCTCCAATCCTTGATGGCGGCCGCCAACGATGTCGCCCTCGGCATCGATCCCGACCAGTCCACCTGGCAGCCGGTCGCGATGGACGAGCGGATCGCCAACGCTATCTGGCAGGAACGCCTGACCAGCCGCCTGGTGCTGGTCTTTGCATTGCTGGCGGCGCTGCTGACGGCCGTGGGCATCTACGGCGTGCTGTCCGGCCACGTGCGCCAGCGCCGGCGTGAGATCGCCGTGCGCCTCGCCATCGGTGCCCAGCCCATGGATTTGCTGCGGGCCGTGTTCGGCGATGCGCTGCGAATGGTCGTCGTCGGTCTCGGGGTTGGACTCGTAGCGGCTGTCTTGGCGGCGCATGGACTCCAGAGCCTGCTGTACGAGACAAGTCCGTTCGACCCGCTAATCCTGGCTTTGTGCGTGGTTTTTCTTCTCGTAGTTGCCGTGCTCGCAGTCTGGTCCCCCGCGCGCGTCGCGCTCAAGACCGAGCCGGCGATGATGCTGCGCGAGGAATGAAAGCTCGTATGCCTTCGCCCCCAAAAAAAAGCGGCCCCTCCGAAGAGGGGCCGCTTGAGGCCTTGCTATAGCTCCTAGAGCTTACTGCCGCCAGGTAGCGCGGATGTAGCCGGTGCGGCCGGGCAGGTCGTGAACGACCTGGCTCATGCCGATGACGCCGCACGGGAAGCAGATCGGCGGGTCTTCGTCGAGCACGTTGTTGAAGCCGAGCGCGAAGGTCAGGGCGCCGTCACCGAAGTCGGGCGTCCATGCGACGCGAAGATCGGTGAACGTGGCGGAGTCCACCTTGTTGCCGCCCTCGAGGTCCATTTCGTCGTCAAACCGGAACGTGATCGATGATTGCCAGTTCTGGTTGATCAGCCAGCTGATGTTGGTTACGGCCCTGAGCTCGGGAAACGCGCGCTGGAACGTCTCGTTCGTGTGCGTGCCCTTGCGGTCGATGACGGTCGTCGAACCGTCCGGGTTGTTGATGGACTCTTCGAACTCGGTCAGGAACGTCGCATTGAAGTCGACGTTGAACTGGCCGAAGTCCCACTCCGGGCTCGAGTAGCTGACCATGACGTCAAACCCTGACGAGTTGACGCTGCCGATGTTCTGCAGCTGGTTGTCGATGACGTCCAACGTGCCGTTGGCGGCTCTCGGTGTCAGCTCGCATAGATCGGGTCGCAGCGTGTTGACGCAGGCCACGAGGACATCGCTCGGGTTAAAGCCCTGGATCGCGTCGTCGACCTCAACTGTGTAGTAGTCAACCGATGCGGTCAGGCCCGCGATCCAGTTCGCGTCGAAGGCGCCTTGCCAGACGACGCCGGCCGTGTACGCCTCCGACGTCTCCGCGACGAGGTCTGGGTTGCCGGCCGATATCGACGACAGGCTAGGGTTGTTCTGCACGAAGTTGACCGGAACGCCCAGCGTTGCGCAGTTGTTCTGGATCGTCTGCGATTGCGGCGTATCGCGGCCACCGTTCGCCGAACCGAACTGGGCGAGGACGTCGGCGCAGGGATCGAGGAACGTGAAGTCCTCGCGTGCGGCGCCGCCGAACAGCTCGCCGATGCCCGGCGCGCGGAAGCCAGTCGAGAACGAGCCGCGCAGCGACAGCGAGTCGATCGGCCGGAACAGCGTGCTGGCCTTGAACGTGGACTCCCCACCGGACGTCGAGTAGTCGGAGTAGCGAGCGGCAACGTTCGCCTCCCAGTACACGTTGTCGTCGATCAGCGGCAGGATCGCCTCACCGTAGAACTCGGTCACGTCGAACTCGCCGGCCGTCGCGGCCGACGGAATACCGGCCGTCTCGCCGCGCTCGGCGACCGGGTCCGGACGGAACGAGCCTTCGTGTTCACGGTACTCGAAACCGACCGCGAAGCCCGCCGTGCCGGCCGGCAGTTCGAACAGGTCGCCGCCGAAGTTGGCCGCGAAGTTCACGAGTGTCTGCTCGGAGAAGTCGCGCTGCGTGTAGTTCACGAAGTCGCGCATCTCCTGCGTTATCGAGCCCTCGCCGTTCGCGCCCTGGCCACCGAAAAAGTTGTACGGCACACAGCCCGGTGTCGCATCACAGACCGCGGGGTCGCCCAGGGCGACCGCCAGTCGCGCCGCGTTATGCGAATTCAGCTTTTCCTGGAAGCCTCGGTTGTCGCCGTAGCTCGCGTAGGCGTCCCAGTAGAAATTGCGGTTCGACGCACTGAAGTCGCCCTGCAGCCCGACGCTACCCATGTAGGTGTTGATGTCCTGGAAGAACAGGCGGCCGCCCGATTCCAGCGGTCTGCGGCCGAAAAAGGACATCGTGCCGTCGGCGACCGACAGGTCGACACCGAAAGGGTTGAACGGATTCTGCGCCGAGATGACGATGTTGTCGGTAATGCGGTTGCCACTACCCGCGCCCAGGTACAGCGGCTCCGGCGCCGCTTTCGTCGCCGACGAGCGGTTCGTATAGGAGCCCGTGAAAAACAGCTCGACGTTCGGCGCGAGCTGGTGGCGCGCTTCCGCGTACAGGTTGACGCGCTCGTTGGGCGTCCTCAGGTAATTGTAGGTCGGGCCGTTGTAGTTGAAGCGGTCGTCCGCCGTGAACTGGTTGAAGTCGCCCCCGTTCAGGTTGGTCGGATCGAAGACCGGAATGTTGCCCATGCCGTCGTTGATGACGCCGTCGTTGAGCGCAATGCTGGCGCCGCTACAGGCCGGATCGGTCGTTCCGTCCGGCAACGTGCAGGTGGGATCGAGAATTCCGTCGCGAAACAAACCAAATGCGGGACCCAGGTCGAAGCGGCCCTGCGGCGTGAATGATGAGCAGAACGTGCCCGCGACGTCGCAGGATGTCGCGTCCGGATTCGGGAAAGCCGAGCGCGCGCGATCGGCCGTCTCGATGCCGCCTTCGTCCTTCCAGCTGGCGCTGACGAGAAATCGTGTCGTGTCGTTGCCGCCGCCCCAGAGCGCCGACAGCTGGTAGTCCTCGCCGTCGCCTTCATCGAGGTACGCGCCCGTCTGGGCGTCGAGCCGGAACCCGTCGAAGTCCGACTGGGTGATGATGTTGACGACGCCGCCGATTGCGTCCGAACCGTAGATGGCCGAGGCGCCGTCCTGAAGGATTTCGATGCGCTCGATGACGTTGTCCGGAATCGTGTTCAGATCAACCGTGGCCGGTACGCCCGATGCCGAGGCACCCGCGACCCAGCGCCGCCCGTTCACGAGCACCAGCGTACGCTTGGCCTCGAGGTTTCTGAGCGAAAGCTGTACCGATCCCGCGCCGATGCCGGCTCCGTCCTGCGGGAAGCCCGAGTTGCCGGGCACGTTGAACTGCGAGTTCGGCGCCGAGCCCGTGATGGGCAGGTTCTGCAACGCGTCGCCCAGGTTGGTCAGGCCGGTCTGTTCGATCTGGCTGAAACTTAACTCGGTAATTGCCGTTGCTTCGTTCAAGGGGTCGCGGCGGATTCTCGATCCGGTAACTACGACCTCCTCCAACTCCGCGGCCTCCTGCGCGTTCGCAACGTCGTTCGGTGCGAGCGCCAGTCCGCCGACGGCGCAAACGAGCGCCGCCATAGATACTGCGTACTTCATGGTATTCCCCCGTAGGATGTAATTCAGACTCATACGCCAAACGTTTGCCTTTCCTGACGATGAGCCTAGCCCAATGCCCCGTTAACCTCCCCGGTCAACGCTTTCACGATAGCCAACTTGTCCATCAAGTCAACAAAAACCCGTCACTTGTTCGTCATACGAACATTCTTGGACCGGGAAGTTCCCAATTTGTTGCACACCCGCACCGAGCGGCAGAGATTCGCAGCAAATTTCACACCCTTGTTGTTGCGCGCGTGCAACAGTCGATTGCGCGTAGTTCCGCCGCCGGCGGTCGAGCCGGGCAACAGCGACATGCTCTATAGTGTTCGCCCCTGGCCATCGACGGCCGGTACCCAGTAAAGGTATTCACCATGTTTGCAAACGCTTTCGTCTCCCGTTCCCTTGCCGTCCTGTTGATTGTGTCGATGGCCTCGCTCGGCGCCTCATCCGCGGCCGCCGCCGTTCGCGTGAGCCTGGCCCCGTCCGCTGCGAATGGCATCGCAGCTCTCGGGCTCGACGTGCCCGTGACGGGCCGCGTGTTCGTCATCGTCTCTCGCGACGCCGGCGAGGAACCCCGTCTGGGCACCGGCGTGACCGGGCATCCGCTTTGGGGTGTCGACGTGCGCGGACTGGCCGCGGGCGACGAGGTTGTCGTCTCGGCAGACGCCGAGACGTTCAGCGGCTACCCGCTGCCCGACTTCGACGAGCTGCCGGCGGGCGACTATTACGTGCAGGCGTTCGTGAACGTCTATACGACGTTTCATCGCGCGGACGGGCACGTGATCGAGGCGCACATGAACTCGGGCGCATTCCAGGACCCGTTCAAGGCCCCGGGCAACGCGCACAGCAGCGTACAGAAGGTCACGGTCGGGAAAGACGGCCTGCCCGAGCTTACGCTGTCGATCGACCAGGTCATCCAGCCGCCGCGGCCGCTTAAGGCGGGCGAGGTCCTGCAGCAGGGCAACTTCGACGATACCGAGTGGGTCCGCTACGTGAAGATCAGGAGCGAGATGCTGTCCGAGTTCTGGGGCCAGGACATGTACCTGGGCGCCAACGTGCTGCTGCCGCCGGGCTACGATCCTGACGGCGACGAACGTTACCCGGTGTTGTACATGCAGGGGCATTCCTCGGGTCTTACGCCGATGCCGTGGGCGCCCGAGGAGTGGTTCAAGCCGGGCTATGAGCCGAGTCACCCGGCCGTCGGACCGCAGCTCGACGGCTTCTACGAAGCCTGGACATCGGGTGCGCTGCCGCGCTTCGTCATCATCACATTCCGCGACGCCAACCCTTACTTCGACACGTCCTACTCGGTCAACACGCCGAACGTCGGGCCCTATGGCGACGCGCTGACGCAGGAGCTCATTCCCTACCTCGAAGAGAACTTCAACATCGTCGACGAGCGCTGGGGGCGGGTGCTCGCCGGCCGTTCGACGGGCGGCTGGGAGGCGGCCGCGATGATGGTGTTCTATCCCGACCTGTTTGCCGTGAGCTACCCCTGGGCCCCCGACCCGATCGACTTCCGCAAGCTCATGCAGATCAACATCTACGAGTTCGAGAATGCGTTCGTGAACCAGCTCGAGTGGATCGAGACGGAGCTGCCCGCGCAGCGCGAGACCGACGGGCTGATCAACTACCACGTCGCCGACGAGCACGCCTACGAGCAGGTCGTCGCGACCAGGGACCGCTCAGGCGGGCAGTGGGCGATCTGGCAGGCGCTCTACAGCCCCGTCGGCGACGACGGCTACCCCGTGCCGCTGTGGAATCCCGAGACGGGCGACATCGACCGCGCCGTTGCGCGCTACTGGCGCGATCACTGGGACTTGAGCCACATCATCGAGCGCGACTGGAACACGCTCGGACCGAAGATTTCGGGGCGCATGCACTTCGCCGTGGGCCGGCGCGACAACTACTACCTCGAGCAGGCCGTCTATCTCACCGAGCAGCGCATGTCCGCGCTCGACAATCCGCCCGCGAATGCGACTTTTCAGTACGGCATCGGCGGCCGCCACTCGTGGATCGGCCACAGCCCCGAGGACCGCTCGAAGCAGATGAAATACCGCGAGTTCATCGAGGTGATCGCCGAGTTCGTGGCCAGCCACGCACCGGAAGGCGCGGACCTCGATCATTGGCGCGCACGGCCGTAGCCGAGCGGGACCGAGCATGTCGAACGCGAATCGTGGCTTGCGGGCGATCCTGATATAGTATGTGAACAAATGTTCGTTATGCGTCCGGTCCGCAGAAGCCGGCGCCAATCCTCAAGCTATCCAGGAGAAGCCCGATGCCTCTCGTCGCTCGTCTTGCCGCCCCCCTACGGCTGGTCCTCGTCTCCATTCCGCTGATCGCGATCAGCACATCCTGCGCCCAGGAGGAGCCAATGGATGCCAACTCGCACGCCGCGCTGGTCGAACTCTTCGAAGAGTGGCGCGAGTTCGAGAGCCCGCCGCTCCTCGACGGCGCGCCCGACTACACGGCCGGGCAGTTCGAGCAGCGCATGCCCGAATACAGAGCGCTCCGGGCGCGACTCGATGCCTTCGACATCGACGACTGGCCCGTCGAGCAGCAGGTCGACTGGCACATCGTGCGCGCGGAAATGAACGGCTTCGACTTCAACTACCGCGTGCTGAAGCCCTGGGAGCGCGACCCGGCGTTCTACCAGACGATCTGGACCTACCGCAGCGACGTACCCGGCCACGAGGGCACGACACACCACGGTTTACTCGAGCTCTGGACCTACGAGATGCCGCTCTCCGACGAGGAAGAAGCGCGAATGCTCGGAGACCTCGAGGTGATCCCGCCGCTGATGCGCCAGGCGCAGCAGAACCTGACCGGTAACGCCCGTGACCTCTGGATTGCCGGCATTCAGAACATCATTCGCCAGGGTGAGATCCTGGACCAGATGAAGGCCGACCTGGCGGCCGAGAACAATGCCGACATCGACACGGCGATCGACGAGGCCAAGGCGGCGAGCGACGAGCTCGTGGCGTGGCTCGAGGAGCAGGCGCCTTCGAAGGACGGCCCGTCCGGCATCGGCAAGGACAACTACACGTGGTACCAGATGCACGTGCACTACGTGCCGCTGACCTTCGAGGAAGAGCGCTTCCTGCTGCAGCGCGAGCTCGATCGCGCCTGGTCGACCATGAAGCTAGACGAGCACAACAATCGTGACCTTCCGCAACAGACGGCAGCCGACACGCCCGAGGAATTCGCGGAGCTGACCGAGAACGCGGTGCAGGAGCTGATGGCCTTCATCGACGAGCAGGACATCATGACGATCAAACCCTACCTCGAGCCGGCGCTGCGCGAGCACATGGGTGAGTTCGTTCCCGCCGACGAGCGGAACTTCTTCTGGATCGTGACGCACTACGATCCGCTGCCGCTGTACTCGCACTTCTATCACTGGTGGGAACTCGCGCGCATGGATCTCGAGCCGCATCCGAGCCCGATTCGTCAGGGCTCGCTCCTCTACAACATCTTCGACAGCCGCAACGAAGGCATGGCCACGGGCGTCGAGGAGATGTTCATGCACGCGGGGCTGTACAATGACAACCCGCGGTCGCGCGAGCTCGTCTGGATCATGCTCGCGCAGCGTGCGGCCCGCGGCCTGGGCTCGCTCGATGCGCACGCCAACGACATGACGATGGCTGAGGCCGGCACCGTGCACGTCGCCTGGACGCCGCGCGGCTGGATGGGCAACGAGCCCGAGCTCATGAAGTTCGAGCAGCAGCTCTACCTGCGCCAGCCCGGCTACGGCACAAGCTACGTCACGGGCAAGTACCTGATCGAGCGCACGCTCGCGGCGCGCACCAAACAGATGGCCGACCGCGGTGAGGACTACAGTCTGAAGAACTTCTTCGACGAGATGAACCTCGCCGACAGCGTGCCGGCTGCGCTCGTGCACTGGGAACTGACGGGTGACGACAGCGACATTCGCCGGATCATGGAACACGATTAGTCACTAAGGCCTTGCACTGATGGGTTTGCCGCTCGAAGGGCAGGTCGCGCTCGTCACGGGCGGCGCGTCCGGCATCGGCCGCGCGATCGTCGACACGCTCGCCGCCGCGGGCGCGACCGGCCTCGTGTTCGATCTCGACGAGCCCGAGGCGGCCTTGCCGGACGGATTCGCGGCGTTTGCCGGTGACGTCGCCGACAATGCCGACGTTCGCGGCGTCGTGGATGCCGTCATCGACGGGCATCGTCGGCTCGACATCGTCATCGCCAACGCGGGCGTCGTGCCGGGCTGGAGTGAAAGCGAACATGTCGACCTCGACGAATGGGATCGCGTATTCGCCATCAACGTTCGCGGCGTCATGGCGACGATCAAGCATTCCGTCGGTGCAATGAAGCAGTGGGGCGGCGCGATCGTCGTCATGGGTTCGCTCAATTCCCGGCGCGCGCATCCGCGCCAGTGCCTGTACACGGCGACCAAGCACGCCGTGCTCGGCATCGTCCGCGCGGCGGCGCTCGATCTCGGACGCTACGGCATCCGGGTCAACGCGATCGGTCCGGGCCCGATCGCGACCCAGGCGCTCATCGACCGGATCGAGACGCGGGCGGCCGACGGCCAGCCGCCGCTCGATGACGTGCTGGCGGGCTTCGACTCGGACGCCGCGCTGGGCCGGATCGCCACGGTCGACGACGTGGCTCGTGCGGCGCTGTTTCTCTCGAGCCCCGCCTCGGCCGGCATCACGGGCCAGATCCTGCCCGTCGACGGCGGTTTGCCCTGACGCCGCCCGGTGGCCACGACCGCGGACAACGACCGGCGCCGCTTTGATGTCATCGTCGTCGGCGGCGGCATCACGGGCATGTGCCTGTCCTGGTTCCTGGCTGACGAGGGCCTATCTATCGCGTGCATCGACCATGGCCGCGATTCCGGGACCACCGCAAACGCCGGCAGCATGCACGTGCAAATGCAGAGTCGCCTGGTCCGGCTGTTCCCGGAGCGCCTGCCGGCCTACAAGCGCACGCTGTCGCTGTATCCGCTCGCCGTCGAATTCTGGAACGACCTGGTGCAGGAACTCGACGAAGACGTCGAGCTCGTTTTCGC
The DNA here is from genome assembly GCA_028280615.1 of Woeseiaceae bacterium. Lineage (GTDB taxonomy): Bacteria > Pseudomonadota > Gammaproteobacteria > Steroidobacterales > Woeseiaceae > UBA1847. The sequence continues at coordinate 250,573 of JANQLK010000031.1, forward strand.
CGGCGGGCTCATGGTTGCCGAGGATGCCGAGAACCTCGAGTCACTGGCCCGGAAATGCGCGATCGAAAACGAACACGGCATTACGAGCCGGGTCGTCGAACGCGACGAGCTGCTCGAGATCGCGCCCTACCTGAGCGAGCGGCTGCTTGGCGCGGCCTACTGCGAGCAGGAAGGCAAGATCAATCCGCTGAAGGCCAACCGGGCCATCGAGCAAAAGGCCCTGTCGAAAGGCGTCACGCTCCTGCGCGAAAGCGCGGTCGACGCCGTCGAACCCCGGTCCGGTGGTTTCGACGTGATGACGCAGGCGGGCCGCCTCGAGGCCGACCGCGTCGTCCTGGCCGCCGGCGTCGGCAGTACGCCGCTCGCTCGAAAGCTCGGCTACACGATCCCCGCAAGGGCGGAGCCCCTGCACATGAACATCACCGAACCGGCCGAGCCGATCATGCGCCATCTCGTGCAGCACGGGAGCCGGCCGATCACCTTGAAGCAGCTCGGCACGGGCCACGTCGTGGTCGGCGGCGGCTGGCCGGCCGCGCCCGGTGAGCGCGAAGCGCCGCCGACAGTCTTGAGCGAAAGCGTCGTGGGCAACCTTAGGCTGGCCGCTGAGATCGCACCGCGGGTCGGCGGACTGAGGCTCTTGAGGACCTGGGCCGGCGTGAACCCGCTCGTGGACCTTTTGTCCGTGCTCGGGGAACTGCCCGGCTCGGGCGGCCTGTTCGTCGCCGTGCCGGGCGACTGCGGCTATACGCTCGGCCCGATCTGTGCCCGGCTCGTTGCGGACCTGATGCTCGACCGGCCGTCGCGGTATCCGCTCGAAGCCTTTGCGCCGCAACGCTTCTGAGCGCTTCGATGGTCCGGCCACAACTTGCGTTGGCGACCGAATGGCGTACCATTAGCGAACTTTTATCCGTATTGCGAACAAAGCGATTGCTACTATAAAAAACAATGACTAAGCCGCCAAAAACACCCCTCGCCGGCGCCAAAACCGGGCCGCTTTCGCGCCGCGACGCGTTGAAGGCCGGGGCCGGCGCCGCGGTATCCCTGGCGCTGCCGTCGATGGCCTCGGCGGCCGGCGAGACGCGGCTTAGATGGTGGTCCACGCAGTCCTCGCCCGAGCAGCTCGCGGCGTACCGGTACCAGATCGAGACGTTCGAAGCGGCGCATCCGGGCGTCAAGGTCGACTTCGAACGCACCTCCGACGAGGGATACCCTGCCCAGCTCGCCGCAGCCTTCGCGGGCGGCAACGTGCCGAACCTGGTTACCCACCTGCCGTCTTTCGCCGTCGCCGACTACTGGGATGCGGGCCTGCTGCTGCCCTTCGACGAGGTCATCGATGAGATCGGCGCCGAGCGCTTCAACGAGGGCGCCAATGCCGTGTACGCCGTCGACGGCGGCGGCCACGCGGCGGCCGCGCTCGGCAACACGGCGGCCAACATGCTCTGGATCCGGACCGATCGCATGCAGGCGGCAGGCATCGACGCAATCCCCGAGACCTGGGACGAGCTGCGCGACGCCTGCCGGCGGATGCAGGGTCGTGGCGTCTACGGCGCGCCGCTGCCGTATGCCAGGAACAGCATGACCACGCTCGTCATCATCGGCTTCATCCACCAGGCGGGCGGCACCGTGTTCACGCCGGACCTCGAGGTCGCGATCGACTCCGACGAGGCCGAGAATGCGCTCGAGTTCTACGCCTCGATGCGCGAGTTCTGCCCGGCAGGCGCTACCGGGTACAGCTGGGGCGAGGCGCTTAGCGCGTTCGTCAGCGGCGCGACGGCAACGGGGCTGTACGCTGGGCGGGTCCTGATCAACGTGACCCGGCAGAATCCGCGGATCGCCGACCAGATCACCTGCGCGGCCTACCCGACGATCTCGCCCGACGTGAAGCCGTGGACCTTCAACGACTACCCGAGCGTGTTCATCCCTGCCGATGCGGACAATCTCGAGCTCACCAAAGCGTTCGCCGCCTGGCTTTACGAGCCGGAGGGCTACATCCGCCAGATCAACGCGACACCCGGCCACGTCCTGCCCGTCGTCGGCGACGTCGCGGCGGACGAGCGATATCTCAACAACGAAGTCATCGCGCGCTACCCGACCGAGGTCGAACGCCTCTCGGCGGCGGCTGAGGTCGGACACAACCTGGGCTGGGAAAGCCCGGCGCACAAGACCAATCCGCGTGCCGGCGCCGTCGTGAACAGCGGCATCCTCGCCGAGATGGTGCAGCGTGTCGCGCTCAACGGCGAGAAGCCCCGCGCGGCGCTGAAGTCAACGGCCGCCAGAATCGAATCCATACTCGAGGCCTGATGGATAGCGCAAGGCCTCCAAACCAGGGTATGTCGCCCGAGGCGCGGTCGAGCCTGCTCGGGCTCATGCTGATCGCGCCGACGGTACTGATTTTTTGCGCCGTCATCGTCTACCCGCTCGCGTCGGCGATCTATCTGAGCCTGTTCTCGATCTACACGCCGACCATGGAAGGCGAGTGGGTCGGACTCGCGAACTACAAGACGCTGATTGCGTCCGGCGAGTTCTGGCGTTCGTTCGGCAACAATCTCGTCTGGACCGTCGGCACGCTGACCCTGCAGGTCGTGTTCGGCATTCTTGTCGCGCTCGTCCTGCACCAGAATCTCGTGTTCCGCTCGCTGGCGCGCAGCCTCGTCCTGTTTCCGTATTTCCTTTCCACGGTCGTTGCCGTGCTCGTCTGGCGCTGGCTGTTCAACGACCTGTACGGCGTGCTCAATCACTTCCTGATGTGGGCACGGATCATCGACATGCCGGTCGACTGGCTCGGCAGCATGCCGAACGCGATGGTGAGCATGATCCTGGTCGGCGCCTGGAAGTACTTCCCGTTCGTCGTGATAGCCGTGCTCGCAAGGCTGCAGACGATCCCCGACGAGCTGTACGAGGCCGCGACGATGGACGGCGCCGGCCCCGTGGCGCGCTTCATGGACATCACGCTGCCGCAGCTCAAGGAAGTGCTGGTCGTCATCATCCTTCTCCGGACGATCTGGGACTTCAAGGAATTCGACCTGATCTATCTCCTGACGGGCGGCGGGCCCGTCATCTCGACCCAGACGCTGCCGCTGCTCGTCTACAAGGAGGCTTTCGCGCTCAATCAGATGGGGAGCGCATCGACCGTGGCCGTCATGATGATGCTGTTCATGCTCGTCTTCATGTTCTTCTACTTGAGGAAGGCGGAGACTTAGGGCATGGCCGTCCAGCCGTCACTGCCGCGTCGTATCCTGTTCAACGTCTTCGCCTGGGCGATGGTGCTCACGATCGTATTCCCGCTCGTGTGGATGATCCTGACCTCGCTCAAACCGCAGCACGAGCTGTTCATGATTCCGCCGGGCTTTTGGCCCGAGGAGATCACCTTCGAGCACTACAAGCGGCTGCTCGACGAGACGCCTTTCCTGAAGTACATGCGCAACTCGACCGTGCTCGCATTCTCGACCACGGTCATCGTCATCGTCGTCGCAACGCTCGGCGCGCACAGCCTGACGCGTTTCAAGTATCCGGGCCGCGAGGCGCTGGCCCGCGCCGTGCTGTTCACCTACCTCCTGCCGTCGGTGGTCCTGATCATCCCGCTGTATTTCCTGATGATCGGCGCGGGGCTCGGTAACACGCTCGCGAGTCTCGTCATCGCGTACACGACCTTCGCGCTGCCCTATGCGCTGTGGCTCCTGCGCTCGTTCATGGCCGGCATTCCCGACGACCTCGAATCGGCCGCCATGGTCGACGGCGCGAGCCGCATGCAGGCCTTCATCGACGTCATCCTGCCGCAGGCGCTGCCGGGCATCGTGTCGACGGCGCTGTTTACGGCGATCCTCGCCTGGAACGAGTACCTGTACGCGCTCGTACTCGTGAACTCGGACGATGTGCGGCCGCTGACGACGGGCGTCATGAGCATGCTCGTGACCTCGTTCAACATCGAGTGGTCGCTGCTCATGGCCGCCTCGGTCATGATGAGCGTGCCGCTGATCTTCGTGTTCATCTTCCTGCAGAAATACCTGACGCGCGGTTTCGGCGCCGGGGCGGTCAAGGGATGAGCGGCATCGTCCTCAACGGCGTGAGCAAGTCGTTCGGCGACTTCGAGGCGCTCAAGGCGCTCGACCTCGAGGTCGAGACGGGCGAGTTCGTGAGCATCCTGGGCCCCAGCGGCTGCGGCAAGACGACGCTGTTACGCATGCTCGCAGGACTCGAGCACCCGACCCGCGGCACGATCTCGATCGGCGGCGAGGTCGTGACGAACCTGAGTCCGTCGGCGCGCGACATCGCGATGGTGTTCCAGTCCTACGCGCTGTATCCGCACATGACCGTCGCGGGCAACATCGAGTACCCGCTGAAAAAACGCAAGGTTCCCAAGTCCGAGCGTACGGAGCGGGTACAGGCAGCGGCCGCGATGCTTCAGCTCGACGAACTCCTGAAGCGCAAGCCGCGCGAACTGTCGGGTGGCCAGCAGCAGCGCGTCGCGCTGGGGCGTGCCGTCGTCCGCGACCCGGCCGTGTTTCTCATGGACGAGCCGCTGTCGAATCTCGATGCGAAGCTGCGCTCGCACATGCGTGCCGAGCTGATCCAGCTGCACCGCCGCATCGGCCGGACGATGATCTACGTGACCCACGACCAGCTCGAGGCGATGACGATGTCGAATCGAATCGCTATCCTGAACGAAGGCCGGCTACAGCAGCTGGCGACGCCGGCCGAGATCTATGCGCGCCCGGCCAACGAGTTCGTGGCGGGATTCATCGGCAACCCGCCGATGAATCTCGTCGATGCCAGTCTCAATGGCGACGGGCAGGTCACGGTGTTCGGCCAGGAGCGCTGGCGGTTCCGCCTCGAGGCGGACAGCCCGTCGCCTGACGGCGGCGAGCAGGCCGTGCGGGTCGGATTCCGTCCCGAGGACCTCGTATTGAGCGATACCGGCGACGAGGCGCGCGTCGTGCTCGTCGAGCCGGCCGGCCACGAGGTAATCGTGGTTTTCGAGCTCCACGGCAGCCGCGTGGTCGGCCGCCTGAGTCCGGAGGACCGGGTCGAAACCGACGATGTCGTGCGCCTCGCGCCTCGCGTCGAAGGGCTGCATGTTTTTTCGAGCACCGATGGCGCGCGCATCGGTGGCGTGAGCGAGTAGGCAGACGATGGACAGAAACAGCATAGACTGGCAGGGGCCAATGCCGGCCGTGATCACGCCGTTCGACGACGACGGAGCGATCGACGAGACCGCGATGAAGGAGAACATCGACCGGATGTTCGAGCACGGCGCGACGGGCGTCCTGATCGGCGGCTGCACGGGTGAGTTCTGGGCACTGAGTTTCGACGAGCGTTGCCGGCTCCTGGAGATCGGCGTCGAGCACGTCGCCGGGCGCGGCACGGTGCTCGGCGGTACGGGTGCCGTCACGGCCGAGGAGACGATACGCCTAAGCAAAGCCGCCGAGGCGGCGGGCTGCGACGGCGCGCTGGTCCTGCCGCCGTATTTCATCCGCCTGAGCGACGACGAGGTCTTCGAGCATTTCCGGACCGTGGACGCCGAGGTGTCGATTCCGATCGTGCTGTACAACATCCCGGGCAACGCGATCAACGCGATTGGCCCCGAGCTCGCGCTCAAGCTCGCGAAACTCGAGCAGGTCGTCGCCATCAAGGAGAGCTCGGGCGACTGGAACAACTTCTATTCGACGCTGCTCGCGGTGCACCGGCACATCCGCGTGTTCTGCGGCCCGTCGTCGATTTTCGGCGTCCCCGCGCACGCGGCCGGCGCCGACGGCTTCATCGACTGCTTCCCGAATCTCTGGCTGCCGGGCGGCCTCGACCTGTGGCACGTGGCCGCCGCCGGCCACTCGGCCGAAGCCCAGGCGCTGCAGATCGTCGGCCGGCGGCTCACCGACCTGTTCACGAGCGGCGGCCGCTCACTGTATCCCGCAACCAAGGCGGCCATGACGGCGCTCGGCTTCAAAGCCGGCGATCCGCGGCCGCCGCTTCAACCCCTCTCGGGCGATGCCCTGCACGGACTCACGCAGGGGCTCGCCGAGCTCAACATACTTTAATTGTCGGAGGTCAAGACCATGGCAACAGCAATGAAGGAAAACACGGCGGAGGCGCCGACGCTCACGCCGATCAAGTACAAGGAAAACTACGGCGAGTTCGTAGGCGTCGGCGAGAACGGCAATCTCTGGGTCGACGGCTGCGACGTCGCCGAGCTCGTGAAAGAGTTCGGCTCGCCGCTGTTCATCATCTCGGAAAACCAGTTCCGCTACACGTTCCGGCAGTTCCGCGACGCGTTCCGCAAGCACTACCCGGGCGAGTCAGAGATCCTGTTCGCCAACAAGTCGAACAACGGCATCGCCTACCGGCACATCATGAACCAGGAAGGCGCGGGCGGCGACTGCTTCGGCGTCAACGAGCTGTACCTGTCGCTGCTCGCGGGCACGGACCCGTCGACCCTGGTCCTGAACGGTTCGAACAAGCAGGACGAGGAGCTCGAAATGGCCGTCGCGAACGGGCTCTGCATCAACATCGATGCGATGGACGAGCTCGATCGCATCGATGCGGTCTGCAAGGCACAGGGCAAGGATGCCAACATCGGCATCCGGCTGAAGCTCGATCTCGATCCGCTCGCCGACCGCGAGGGCGTCGCCATGCACGGCCCGGGCACGCTCAAGGAGCAGAGCGACAGTACCAAGTGGGGCATGTCGCGCGCTCAGACCGTCGAAATCGTCAAGCGCGCTCTCGAGATGCCGCACATTCACCTCATGGAAACCCACTTCCACCTTAGCCGCATGTCCAATGAGGCGATGGACTTCGCGATCATGGCGCGCGAAATGATCACCTGGTCGGGCTACATCCGCGACAATACGGGCTGGACGCCGCCTTGCATCGACATCGGCGGCGGCTGGACGTTCGGCAAGTGGTACGGCACGGGTCCGCGCAACCAGATCGACGGCGACAACGCGCCGACGCCCGACGACTACGCGAAGCTCTGCACGCAGGAGATCCAGGCCGAGTGCGAGAAGCTCGACCTGCCGCTGCCGAAGCTCAGGCTCGAGCCCGGCCGCTCGCTGTCCGGACCTTCCGGCGTCGCGGTCGGCACCGTGGGCGCCGTCAAACAGGGCGAGAAAAAGAAGTGGGTGAACCTCGACCTGTCGACCAACCACCTGTCGTGGTCGTCGGCGCTGAACTGGTACTACCATCCGGTTCCGGTCGTGGACGCGATGGCCGAGCGTACCGAGACCGTCGACCTCGTGGGCCCGCTGTGCAACTCCGACGAGCTGGGTCAGCACGTCGAGATGCCGCCGCTAGTGCGCGGCGACCTCGTCGCGTTCCTCGATACGGGGGGCTACACGGAACCTTGCGCAGCGCGCTACAACGCCCAGCTTCTGCCCGCGACCGTGCTCGTCCGCGGCGATGCGGCCGAGGTCACGTCGGTACGCGAACAGCAGCAGGACATCGTCGGTCGCTTCCGCGTTCCGCCGCGGCTGCTGGCCTCGTCCTTCGCCAACCCGAAGAGCTAGCTCGATGGACCTGGGACTCAAGGGCAAGAAGGCGATCGTCAGCGGCGCGAGCAAGGGGCTCGGCAAGGCCGCGGCGATGTCGCTCGCGCGCGAAGGCGTGGACGTCACGATCCTGTCGCGGACCAAGGACAGCATCGAGGCCGCCGCGGCCGAGATCGCCGACGCGACCGGGGTGAATGCGAAAGGCGTCGCCGGCGACTTCAACAGCGCCGAGGATCGGGCGCGGCTGCTCGCGGCCTGTCCGGAACCCGACATCCTGGTCAACAATCCCGGTGTCAGGCAGACGCCGACGCCGTATGACCGCATCGACGAGGCGGAGTGGCTTCAGTGGCTGAACGACCATTTCCTCTCGTCGATCCTGATGATCCAGGCCGTGGCGCCAGGCATGGCCGAGCGCAAGTTCGGCCGCATCGTCAACATGTCGGTCAGCTTCATAAAGTTCCCGCAGTCGGGCTTCGCGCATACCCATGCCGCGCGGCTCGCGCTGTCGGGCGCGGTCGCGGCCATGTCGCGCGACCTGATCGGCAACAACGTGACGATCAACACGGTCTGCCCGGGCCTGTTCGATACCGATGCGCTGCATACCAACCTGCACCAGCACGCCGAGCGCGGCAACACGACCTACGAGGCTATCGTCGAAGACCGCAAGCAGGGCTGCCCGGCGGGCCGTTTCGCCGATCCGTCGGAGTGCGGAGACCTGATCGCCTACATCTGCAGCGCGCAGGCGGGTTTCATGAGCGCGCAGAACATCATCAACGACGGCGGCGTTTACCAGGGGCTGTTCTGATGAGTGATGATGCAGGGATACTCGATGTGACCGATCGCGTCGCGATGATCTCGGGCGCCTCGCGAGGACTCGGCGAGGCCATCGCCCGACGGCTCAATGACGACGGCTATCGCGTCTCGCTGGGCGTGCGCGACGTCGATGCAACGGCGAAGAAATTCGCCGACGTCGCCGACGACCGCCTCCTCGTCGCGCACTTCGACGCCATGGACGCGCCGACCGCCGGGGCCTGGCTCGACGCGACGCTCGACAAGTTCGGCGTGCTGCATGCGCTCGTCAACAACGCCGGCATCTGGCGGCAGGTGAACTTCGCCGAAGGCAGCGAAGACGACCTCGACGCGCAGTGGGAGGTCAACGTCAAGGGGCCGTTCCGGCTGATCAGGCTCGCAATGCCGCATTTGAAGAAAGTCGGCGACGGCCGCATCGTCAACGTGGCGTCCACCGACGGCGTGCGCTTCCGCGACAATACCTGTTCGATCGGCTACACAATGTCGAAACACGCGCTCGTCGCCATGACGCATGCGGCACGCAATTTCGGCTACGAAGACGGTGTGCGCGCGACCGCGCTGTGCCCGGGCGCGATCGCGACCGAGCTCGTCGCCGGCGTCCCGGGCGTGACGCCCAAGTCGCAGCAGCTCGCACCCGCGACCGTTGCGCACATCATCGCGAACATGCTGAGTTTGCCGAACAACGCCTCGGTGGCGTGGATGCCCGTGAATACGCGGCTGGAGTCGACGCTGTAGGCAATAAGAAGGAGTCGTCTCGGGGCGCAAGGTTTGCTAGCTTGGAGTAAGCTTGCATCGGCAAGAGCCGCGCGGAGTTCAGGCTGTGTTCTTCAATCATCGTTCGAAAACCGGCGTACGGTTCTCGTTGTCCGTCCTGGTTGCCACATCGTCATTCTTGCCGGCGATCGCAAACGCCGGCGTCTTCTCCGGACTGCCCGATGTGCTCGTTTGCTCGGTGGACGACCCCAGCAATGAGCAACGCTGGGATCAGTTCGTGTTCTACGTCAGTGCAAAGCTCGAGGATGGCTCCGTGCTCTACAAGTCGCTAACCTCCAATCCCGTGCTCGTGACGATCTCGACGGACGGCCGCGTCGATGCAAAGAACCTTGCGGATTGCGACGGCAAGACCGTAGCCGAGCTGCGAGGCGAGGGCCGCGCGTTCGATTTTTCTCGGCACGCGCCGCGGCCGTAGGTCGGCTGGCGTTCCGCCGCGGAGCTTTCCTGTCTCATCCAGCGTCGAGTCGGACGCGCCCGGGAAGCAGCCTGAAAAAAACCCCGCCCGAGGGCGAGGTTCTTTCTGCGAACGCGGTGTGCCCGGACCGGGCAGCTGCCGCGAAGCGGCAGGCCTTGCCAGGCTTAAGCGAACTTGCGGCGTCGGCCGGCGAGTCCCAGTCCGAGAAAGCCCATCCCGAGGAGGGCCAGAATTCCGGGTTCCGGTACAGCGCGAGTGTCCAGGCCCCAGTAGCCCTGGATGACGAAGCGGTTGCTCCGCTTCTCAACGGTTTCGAAGCTCGTGGACGTGAGCGGATCGATCGTCAGCGTGAACAGGTCTGCGCCGACGAGGATCGAGTCAGACAGGCCGTTGGTGCTGACCGTAACGAGGTCTGCACAGCCGTTGCTGTTGACGCCGCCTCCGTTCGCGCCGCCATTGGCACACGGATTCGCGCCGTTCGGCGTTTCGTCATGCGTGAAGTCGAACAGGAAGCTGAAGCCGCCCTGGCTGATGCCGTCGACGGATACCTGTGCGTCGAGCTGCAGCGTCGCCGTACTCAGCGTCGTGCCGGTAATTGGATTGTTGCGATGAATCCACGTTCCCAGCTCGAAGATGCTCGACGGGCTCGGCGGCAGGATCCGGTTAATCGGTGTCGAAGCAACGGTAAAAGTGTAGCCGCTGTCGCCAGCGCTCGTGGCGGGGTTGCCCCACGAGATGGAGGCCGAGTCGGTGCCGTTGCCCGACGGCGTGATGCTGGCCGGATCGACGTTGATCCACGAGGCGTCGAGATCGGTGATCGTCACCAGTGCAGCCTGTGCGGTGCCGCCGAACGCGACGAGCGACAGCCCGAGGATCCAAGATTTGAGAAAACGTCCGTGTGACATTGGTCGTGCTCCTGACTAGTGCAGATTAATTGCGGTAACTCCTGCCTAACATGAAGCAAGTTGCATGCCAATAACTAAATCCATTGTAAAACAATGCGTTAGCTTTTCTCTCCCGTGAGCAGTGTATAGCTCTTCGACAACACTAACCATAATGTCGGAAGACTATGTAAGGCATCCAGACTATGTTGAATTGCCAAGTCGCCAAGGTTGCTTGTGAAGCAGCGCCCCGACTCCGAGCACCGCTGCGATGACGAGCGCCGAGACCAGCGTTGCGATCATCGAGATGGCCGGGACGAGCGGTGAGTAGTTGGTCGATGCGCGCGAGTAGAGCCACTCGGGCAGCGTCGTGTCGGCGCCCGTCGTAAACACCGACAGCGGCAGGTTGCTCCACGACAGGAGGAACGCGAACAGCGCGCCGGACACGATCCCTGGAGCCAGCGCGGGCAGGGTTACTTCGCGGAATACCTGCCAGCGGCCGGCGCCGAGATCGAACGCCGCTTCCTCCTGGGCGACGTCGTAGCCGTACATCCTGATCGAGATCACCAAGGTCACGATCGGTACGGTCCAGACGAGGTGTGCGAACGCCGCCGTTTGCCAGCTCGGTGTGATCCCCGCAGCCGTCAGCGACAGGAGCAGCGCGAGCCCGAGCACGGGCTGGGGAAAGAACACGGGCAGGAGCACCATGCGCCGCATGACACCGCGGCCCCTCCAGTCGTAGCGTGCAAACGCAATCGCGCCAAAGGTCGCGATGAGCACGGACAGGACGACGACCACGAGCGCGATCTTGAACGACGTCACGTGCAGCTGCGCGGTCGTGTAATCCGCGAGTGCATTGCGGTAGGCATCGAGCGTCCAGACCTTGTGCGGGAACTGCATGTAGCGGGTGTCGGTCAGCGACGCCAGCGCGACCGAGACGATCGGGACGTAAAGCAGGACGACGACGGTCGTCAGCCAGGCGGCAGGGCCGAAACGCTTCCGGAGTGACGTGCGAGCCTGGCTCATTGCTTCAGCAGCCGTTCCATATCCACCCGCTTCAGCACCGGGAAGACGACGAGGGCCGTGACCGCGATGACGAGCATCGTCAGGGCTGCGCCGAGCGGCCAGTCCTGCGCGTAGCTGAAGCGCTGCTCGATCGCGCGCGTGACGACCGTGACCGCCTGGCCGCCGAGGATGCTCATCTCAGCGTTCGCACCGAGCGAGAGAACGAAGCAGAACAGCGCGCCAACGGCGGCACCGGGTGCCGTCAGCGGTACCTCGATCTCGCGAAAGATCTGCCAGCGGCTCGCGCCCAAATCGCTCGCGGCCTCTATCTGTTCCTTCGGCACGAGCGAAAAACCGAGCAGCAGCGGAAACAGGACGAACGGGAAATGCACGTACACGAGCCCGAGTAGTGCCGCGAAGTGGGTGTTCAGGATCGTGCCGATCTCGATCCCGAACATCGCCTCGAGGCTGCCGGCCAGAATGCCGCCGCCCGGCATCAGGAACAGCGACAGACCGATCAGGCGCACGCTTTCGGAGATAAAGATCGGCAGTGCGATCAACAGTGTCGCGAGCCGCGCCCACGGCCCGGCGAAGCGCTCGAGTGCCTTGGCCGTCGGCCAGGCGAGCAGCAGGCAGATCACGGTCGTCAGCAGCGCTCCGGACGCGGACCACATGAGCGGGCGCCAGTAGCCGTCGCCGAATGCGCTTGAGTAGTTCTCGAGCGTGACCGCGCTCGAAAACTCGAACGAGCGCGGCGGCATCACGCTGTAGATCGCGACGATCGTGATCGGTACGACGAAGCCCGCGAGCAGCAGGACGCAAAGCGGTAGAAGCGAGGCGACCAGCGGTTTTCGGGCGGCGAGGGCCATGCCTACTCGGTGACGTGAGCCGCGTCTTTGAGATCGAAACCCCAGCTTCCCCGATCGCCGACGCCGAGGGCCGCGGCGCTCGTCGCCGGCAGCTCCGCGATCAGGGTTTCGTCGCCGACCGAGATGTGGAACTGCGTGCGCGAGCCGAGCATGTAGTCGTTGTCCAGGCGGGCTTCGAAGCGAATGTCGGCGGTGGCGTCGCCGCCGAGTTTCTTCACGTACTCGGGCCGCACGACGAGAAAGCCGTCATCGACGCCCGGCGCTTCGATGCCCAACTCGGCGATACGGTTGCTCTCGACCGTGAACAGGTTGACCTCCCCCATGAACTCCGCGACGAAGCGCGACGACGGCCGGCCGTAAATCTCGGCCGGCGTGCCGGCCTGCACGATGCGGCCGTCGCGCATGATCGCGACGCGGTCCGACATGACCATCGCCTCCTCGAGGCTATGCGTGATGTAGATGAAGGTCTTTCCGGTACGCCGGTGCAGGTCCTTCATCTCCACCTCGAGAATCTTGCGCAGCCGGTAGTCCATTGCCGACAGCGGCTCGTCGAAGAACAGGATGTCGGGATCGGATGCCAGCGCGCGGGCGAGGGCGACGCGCTGGCGCTCGCCGCCCGAGCATTGAGTAATTTTCCGGTCGTAGTAGTCGCGGGGGAGGCGCACGATGTCCATCATTTCCATAGACTGGTCGCGGCGTGCCTTCTTTTGAGTGCCCTTCATCTTCGCCGCAAACTCGATGTTCTCGCCCACGGACATGTGCGTGAACAGCGCCAGCGACTGGAAGACCATGCAGGTCGGCCGTCCGTTCGCGGGAACGTCGGTGATGTCGTCGTCGCGCAGCAGCACCTTGCCCGAGCTCGGCTGCTCGAGTCCCGCCAGGATGCGCACGAGCGTCGATTTGCCGCTGCCGGACGGACCGACGATAGTGAAGAACTCGCCCTCGGCGATGTCGAGTGTGACGTCGTCGACCGCGATCACGTCGCCGAAGTGACGCGAAAGGGACCGCATCGAAAGCACCGGACCGCCTGTCGTCATTGCGTGCTAGCCGCGGTCGCGAATCGCGGCCGAGTAGATGTCGTACAGCCGGTCATAGCCTGGAACGACGTCGTACTCGACGGCGTTGGCAATGCGCTCCTCGAACTCGTCCCACTGCAGCGCCGCGAGCTGCTCGCTCGAGAACTTCCCGAGTACCTCGGGCTGCGCCATCTGGCTTACGGGCTGCAGGTTGCCGTTGCCGTTCGCGATGATGTACGCCGCGTCGGGCGTCGTGATCCATTCGAGGAAGTCGAGGATCTCGGGCGAGAAGTCCGGGTTCGCGACGGCCGAGTTCAATTCGATCCAGTTGATGCTGCCCTTGCCGTCGGCCGGGCCGCGCGCCGGCGCCACGGCGTACAGATTGTCGATGCCTTCCATGCGCGCCGAGGTGATCGAGTAGGTGCCGCCTGTGAAGTAGGCGTCGATTTCGCCGTTGATGATCGCGAGATTGAGCGCGGCAAAATCGGTCGTGATGAGCCTGGCGTTGCGGATCCACAGGCGGGCGGTTTCCTCGAAAGCCGCGTAGTCGTCCTCGGTCTTGTCGCGGAACGGGTGGATGCCGGCGCCCAGGCACATGTCCATGACGTTCCAGTCGTCGTAGGCGAGGATGCCGTAGCGCTCGGCGAAGTCGGGATTGTTGAACAGGTCCCAGCCCTCGTCTTTCGCAAGCCCGGGCGAGATGACATCCGAATTGACGACGAAGTCGAAGGTCTCGAAGCGCTGCACGACGCCGAGCAGGTGTTCGCCATCTTCGCTCATGGCCCAGTGGTAGGGCGGCTTGAACTTTTCGAACATCGCGTCGTACAGCGGATCGAAGCGCTCGCGCGGCAGGTCGCGAATCAGCCCGGCCGGCCAGAGCTGCTTGCGCGCCCAGGGATTGTTCAGGTTGATGAAATCCCAGACGCTGGTTTCCCCGGCGCGCAGCCGGTTGACCGAGGTCGGGTCCGAGACGTGAATCTCGTAGCGGATCGCGCCGCCGGTCTGCTCGCGCCACAGGTTCAAAAGCCGCGGGTCGGCATAGGCATCCCAGGTCAGGAGCGCCAGTTCGCTCCCGGCATCCTCGCCCGGCGAACAGGCGGCAGTGGCTGCAGCCGCGGTCGCCGCGAGGAACTGGCGGCGGCTCATGCTGCCGCGCACCGGGTTCCGACTGAGCAGTGCACCGAGTTGCCTGTCGAAGCTCACACTCCACTCCCGCGCCCGCCGGCGCTCAATTCAACGTCCCCAATAGTACACCTGTGCTCGCGCGGATCAGCCGCCCGGCGCGAGCTCCGGCGAGTGCACGACGGGCGCGGCGGTCTTCGCATCGATCTCGGCGGCGTCGACGCCCGGCGCGAGTTCGATCAGGTGGAACCGGCCCTCGCCGACGTCCATGACACCGAGGTCGGTGATGATCCGGTCGACGACCCCGCGGCCCGTCAACGGCAGGCTGCACTCCTCGACGAGCTTCGCATTGCCATACTTGTCGATATGCTGCATGACGACGACGACGCGCCTGACGCCCGCGACGAGGTCCATCGCGCCGCCCACGCCCTTGACCATCTTGCCGGGCACCATCCAGTTCGCGAGATCACCGTTGGCAGCGACTTCGAGCGAGCCGAGCACGGCCAGGTCGATATGGCCGCCACGAATCATCGCGAACGAGTCGGCGCTCGAGAAATAACTCGAGTACTCGAGCTCGGTCACGGTCTGCTTGCCCGCGTTGATCAGGTCGGGATCCAGATCTTCCTCGTACGGGAACGGCCCGACGCCGAGCATGCCGTTCTCGGAATGCAGCGTGACGTGAACGTCGTCGGGCACGTAGTTCGCGACCAGCGTCGGGATACCTATCCCCAAGTTGACGTAGAAACCGTCCTCGATTTCCTGTGCGGCCCGCGCGGCCATCTGGTCCCGGTCCCAGGGCATCGTTCAGCTCCGCTTGCGCACCGTTGGCAACTCGATGACTTTCTCTGCGTTGCCCTCGAACAGACGATTGACGTAAATGCCCGGCGTGTGAATACCGTCAGGGTCCAGCTCGCGGGGTTCAACGAGGTGTTCGACCTCGGCCACGGTGATGCGCGCGGCCGTCGCCATGATCGGGTTGAAGTTTCGCGCCGTACGCCGGTAGACGAGGTTGCCCTCGGTGTCGCCCTTGTAGGCCTTGACGATCGCGAGGTCGGCCGTGATGCCGCGCTCCATGACGTACTGCTCGCCGTCGAACTCGCGCTGTTCCTTGCCTTCGGCGATCAGCGTGCCCGCCCCCGTTCGCGTGTAGAACGCGGGGATGCCGGCGCCACCCGCGCGAATGCGCTCGGCGAGTGACCCCTGCGGTGACAGCTCGAGGTCGATGTCCTTGTTGAGATGCTGCTGCTCGAAGGTCTTGTTGGTGCCAATGTACGAGCAGATCGCGCGGCTCACGCGCCGGTCGCGCAACAGTACCCAGAGGCCGAAGCCTTCGCCCGGCCGATCCGGATACTCGCCGCCGCAGTTGTTGGAGATGACCGTCAGGTCCGAGACGCCCTGGCGACAAACCTCCTGGATGCAGAGGTCGGGAATGCCGCAGGCGCCAAACCCGCCCGCCATGATGCGCATGCCGTCCCGAAGCAGGCCGTCCAGCGCGCTCCGGGCGCCGTCGAAAACCTTACGTGGTGAGGCCGGCCGGGTCATGGGCGCTCCGATCAGCCCATCTTCCTGCGGCTCAGGAAAAAGCCGTAGGATTCCGGGATGAGCGACCAGGGATCCGGATGATCGAGCGCTTCGGCCGCGTGCAGGACGAAATTGGGGTCGTAGAGCAACTGCCGGCCCATCGCAGCCAGATCGGCCGAGCCGTCCTCGACCACGGCGTTGGCCTGCGCGCCGTCAACGATGAGGCCGACGGCCATCGTCGCGATGTCCGCCCGCTCGCGCACGGCCTTCGCATACGGTACGAGATAGCCCGGGGACGGTCGTTCGTCGGCTCGGCCGGAAGCGCCGATGATCCCGCCGGAGGAGCAGTCGATGATATCGACGCCCTCCGCTTTCAGGGCCCGGGCCAGTGCGACCGTGTCATCCACGGTCACACCGCCGTCGAGGCCGTCGACGACCGAGGTCCGGAAGAACAGCGGCATGGCGGTGTGCATTTCGGCGCGAACCGCCTCGGTGACCGCCAGCGGGAAGGCCATGCGCCGCTCGAGATCGCCGCCCCATTGGTCGTCGCGCTGGTTCGCGAGCGGCGAAAAGAAGCTGTTGACGAGATAGCCATGGGCCCCGTGCACTTCGATGAAGTCGAAGCCTGCAGCGACGGCGCGCCGCGCCGCGGCTGCAAACTCGTCGATTAGCGCCCGGATCTCGTCGCCGGTCAGTTCGTGCGGCACGGGCCATCCGTCGGTCATCGCGATCGGGCTCGGCGCGACGATTTGCCAGGCACGCTCGTCGCCGGAATCGACGAGCGGCTGCGCGCCTTCGAGCGGCACCGCGGCGCTGCCCTTGCGGCCGGAGTGGCTGAGCTGGATGCCGACCGGGATGTCGTGGCGGTGATAGGTCGCCGTGATTTTTTTCAAGCCCTCGACGTGGGAGTCGAGATAGATCCCGAGACAGCCCGGAGTGATTCGGCCATCACGCGTCACGCCCGTGGATTCGACGAAGGCGCCGCCGACGCCACCGAGCGCGAAGCGGCCGTGATGATCGAGGTGCCAGTCGGCGATGTGTCCGTCGTCGGAGATGTACTGGCACATCGGCGTGACGACGACGCGATTTCGAAACTCGAGATCGCGCAGGGAGAACGGCCGGAACAGGGCCGGCAAGGTTTCGGGGTCGGTCTTGTTCACTTCTGGATGCTGTCCTGGCCTCGCTCGATCGTTCAGGCCTTGATGGCCTTGGCGGGTTTGGACATGAGGTCGGCGGCGAAGGATTCCAGCTCTTCGATCATGGGCCGCATCCTTTCCACGCGCTGCCGGCCTTCTTCGCCCAGTTCGGCGAAGCGAGTCAGCGGCGCGCGAACGTCGCCCATCGGATAACCCTGCACCTCGGCAAGTGCCTTCGAATAGCACTGGTGGCCGTAGGTCGGGTGGCCCTCGGCAATGATCGCGTTGACCTCGTCGACGCGATGCTGGATTGCCTTGGCGTCCTCGATCCTGCCCTGTTCGAGCAGGTCCCACAGGCGCGCCGTGGAATACGGAATGTAGTTGCCGAACGGATTTACGTAGCCCGTCGCCCCGAGCAGGAAGCTCTCCACGGGGCGCTCGCCGGCATAGACGTTCATTGTGCCTCCGGTCGCCTCGACGATGTCGAATACCCGGCCGACGTCCATGCTGGCTTCCTTTATGTACTGGACGTTCTCGAGGTCGCGGGTCAGGCGCGCAACGAAGCTCGCCGACATGTCGACGTTGGACGTTATCGGGTTGTTATAGAGCATGATCGGCAGGCTGGTCGCCGTGCAGATGCTCTCGTAATAGGCATAGATCTCGTCTTCGGTCGGCGTGAAGTAGTACGGAGGAATGATCATGAGCCCGTCGGCGCCCAGTTCCTCGGCTTCCCTGCTGTAGCGAACCGCGTTCGGCGTGTGAGCGTTCATCGTGCCGACGAGCACATCCATGCGGCCGGCGACGTACTTGACGGTTTCACGGACGAGTTCGGTGCGCTCGGCGTCCGTCACGCAGAGGAACTCGCCCGTCGTGCCCAGGATGATGACGCCCGGGACGTTGCACTCGATCTGCCAGTCGAGGAAGCGCTTCAGCGCCGGCACATCGATATGGGCGCCGTCCTCGGTGAACGGCGTGACGGCTACGGTATAGCTTCCGCGAAACGTCTTGGGCATTGGCACCCTCCATTATTCTTGAGGCTCGCGACGGGCAGACTCGTGCGGATTACGACGATCAGCATGCCGGAATTGTAGTCGCAATGCGCCCATAAGTTAGCATAGCGAACAAAAGGTTGGTACAGAAACAGTCTCGCGGCGGGCGATCCGGCCCGCCCGGGGCGGAAACCCGCCCGCGAGCGAAGCCAAACGATTGGCCCTGCGGGGGCTTCCGGCGGACCGTCGCGGCGCTCACCGCACCGTCAGGACGATACGCGACGCCCGCGACGGTCCGAAGTGTACCTCATTGACAGCGTTTACCGCTTTGTTCTCGCGGGCGTTGTTGCCGCCCGTATTCAGGTTCCGCTCGAAGCGGGGGAAACTGCTGCTCGACACCTCGATACCGATGCGGTGCCCGGCCTCGAACACGTTGCTCGTGATCAGCGGGCCGATTTCGAGTTCGTAGACCTCGCCCGGCTGCATGAATTCGGGTTCGCGGAAGCCGTTTCGATAGCGAACGCGGCGGATGGATTCGTCGAGGTTCCAGGCCGCGCCGTCGGTGTCGATATCGACAAGTTTCACCGTGAAATCAGTATCTTTCGCGTCCGAAGAGACGAACAGCGTGACCGACACGGGTCCGCTCACCTCGAGCGGCTCGGTGAGCGGATCGCTGCGGTAGACGAGCACGTCCGCCCGGGACTCGACCGGGCGCTGATCGAACGAACCCGGCGGCAGGACATCGCCCAGGCAGCAGGTGTTGCCGCCGATCGACTGCACGGGGTTCATAGGGTCGTAGACAAAGCTGTCCGATCCCGGACCCTCGGGCGCGATTTCCGCGAGCCGGCCATCGCCGTGCAGGCTGTTGGCGCCGCGCTCGCTCTCGAGATACAGGGTCTTGGTCGTCGATCCCTCCGGCGGCCAGGCGGACGATTCACGCCATTCGTTGCTGCCCATCGCGAAGTACATGACGTCGGGCTGGCGCTCGTCGAAACCCGTGTCGTTGCCCTTCAGGTACTGGTCGAAAAAGCCGTAAACGATTGAATCCAAACCGATATCGACCGTTCCCATGTTCCGGTCACCGACTACGTGGGGATCTCGCAGGCGATACATGTGGCAGTGCTCGGTGGGGCCGATGATCATGTACTGGTTGTCACGGACGTAGCGGTTCGAGGCCTTCTCGCGGACATGGTTGAACAGGGCCGCATTGGGCGCGACCGACAGGTCGTACCACGAGTTGACCCAAAGCGCCGGCACCGTGAAATCCTCGTTGTCGTGATACAGCCCGCCTTCGTACCAGGCCGGGTCGTCGGGCATCCGGTCAGCCATGTCGTCGTAGAACCCCGGCGGGCCCCCGGCGGCGCGGATGATGTCGGCCGACGGCAGGTGTTCGAGCGCCTTCTCCCAGTCCACGGCCGGCATGTCGGGCTTCAGGTCGTAGTAGCGTGACACGCGGATGCGTTCCTCGCGTGTGATCCCGTCCGGAAGAGTCGGCCGGATCAGGTTCTGGTTGTCGAACAGCCAGGCGACCATCGGCAGCTGGATCGCTCCGCCGCGGTAGAAGTTGCCCATTTCGTAGTGCGGCCCCATACGGCCGATGCCGGCGCCCATGGCCATGGGCACAGCCGCGCGATGCGCCGGGTGCTTTTTCGATGCGAGCCCCATGATCCACTCGGCCGTCGACGAGCAGCCGATCGTGCCGACGCGGCCGTTGGACCAGGGCTGCTTCTCGATCCAGCTCATCGTGTCGTGGCCGTCTGTACGCGGCCGGCCCAGGATTTCCCAGTCGCCGTCGGAGAAAAACTTGCCGCGCTCGTTCTGCATGATGAACACGTAGCCGTGGCGCACGGCGTCGAGCGCGAACTTGAGATTCGCGTCCGAATAGGCCGGGTTTGGTATTTTTTTCTCACTGAAGTCGTACGGCGAGCGCCACAGGATGGCGGGAAAAGGGCCGTCGCCATCCTTCGGGATATACACGCGCGAGGCGAGTTCGGCGCCGTCCCGCATAGGCACCATAACCATGCGTTCGATATGCGCTTCCGCCGCCAACGCGTCGCGACGCACCTGGTCGGGGACTTTGTGGATTTGGCCGTGGCTGGCGGCGCTCATGGCGACGAGCGCGAGCGTGCAGAGCAGGTTGTTCAGGGCAGACATGGTCGCGGGCCTCCGTCGTGTACGCCGTCGATCAGCGGCGGTCCTGCTATAATTTGCGCACAGTCGTACGCACTGCGACCGCCGCCGAGCATCGTGCGGCCGACGTAGCTGCGAAGTCAAATCCCGGGCGGTCGACGGCGAGGCAAAACAATTCGAACAGGGGGCAATCGTGACCAAACCACCCACCGCCGCGGCCTTCGCGCAGTGCCTGTCCATCTTTCTGCTCGCGGGCGCGCCATCCACAGCGCTCGCCGGCCCGCCGAACGGGGCGGGCGGCTACGACGATCTCCTGACCCTGTTCGCCGAGCTGCGGGCGCTCGAGTCGCCGCCGGCCGACGGCTCGCTGCCGGACTACGGCGAGGCCGCGATCGCCGCCCGTCGGGACAAAATCACGACGCTACAGGCGCGGATCGAGGACATGAACGTCGCCTCGTGGGGTGCCCCCGAACAGGTGGACTGGCTGACCGTTCGCGCAGAACTCGATCAGCAGCAGTTCATCCTCGACGTGACGCGCCCCTGGGCCAGGGATCCCGTGTTCTACATCGCCGGGCTCCTCGAGGTCGCGTTTACGGACTTGCCCGTAGCGGGCCGCGACGCGGACGTGCTCGAGCAGCAGCTCGCCGCGATCCCCACGGCATTGCGCGCGGCGAAGCTCAATCTGACCGACGTCGCCGCCGACTATGCCGATCTCGCGATCCGGTCGCTCGTCCTTTCGGACGGCGTCGAGAACGGCTACCCGTATCGCGAGGACCCGCCGGACGGCATCATCGGCTGGTACGAGGACCTGCGTGAACGAGCCTCCACACAGCCCGAGCTTCGGCCCGCCATCGACGACGCGCTGACCGCACTGCGCGACTTCCACGGCTGGCTGAACGACAGCCGCGACTCGATGAACGCCAACAACGGCGTCGGCAGGGAGGCGCTCGACTGGTTCGTGCAGTACGCGCTGCTGCTGCCGTACTCGTCGCAGACGATGATGGCGCTGTGCCAGCGCGAGTACGATCGGCTGTGGGGCTTCCTGGCGCTCGAGCAGCAGCGTAATCGCGACGAACCGGAACTCGGCCTGTCGAAATCGCGGGAGGACTACCAGGGCCGACTCGCGGCGACCGATGAGCTTGTCCGCAATTTCCTGGTCGACTACGACTTCATCTCGATCCCCGACTACGTCCCGACCGACTGGCGCGAGATGGGCTACAACGTCCCCTGGATCGTGCGCGCGACGCCGCCGAACTTCTGGGAGCAGGTGCAGTTCCGCGACCCGTTCCCGGATCATGTGCACGCCGTGATCCCGGGGCATCGCTACGACGCGATGCTCGCGCGCGCCAACCCGAACCCGATCCGTTCGACGGTCAACTCCGGCTCGCGATGGCAGGGCTGGGCCGTCTACCTCGAAGAGGCGACGCTCGTGGCCGGTGCGCTGAAGGATCACCCGCGCGCACGCGAACTCGTCTACATCTTCGGCATCTGGCGCGCGGCGCGTTCGATGGGCGATATCCATAACCAGTGGAACACGATGACCGCGAAGGAGACCGCCGAGTACTGGATCGAGTCGACGCCGCTGCTCGACCCGGACGTCGCGCGCAAGTATGCCTACCTGCGGCCGATGCCGGGCCACGGCCTCGAGTACACGATCGGCAACATCGAAATGTGGCGGCTCTTAGCCGACGTCAAACGCCAGCGCGGCGACGACTTCGCGGTCGGCCGTTTCCACGACGAGTTCGTCGCCAAGGGCAGGATTCCGCTGTCGCTGATCCGCTACGAGATGACGGGACTGACCGACGACGTCGACCAGTTCTGGGATCGGCCGCCGCTCGAGACCGTGATCGGGCGCTAACGGCCGCCGACCGACCCGAGGTCGGGCGGCGTCCAGCCGGCCGGAGGGTCGCGTCGATCCAGTTCGAACAGTTCGAGCGTGAAGCCTTGATCGCTGCCGTTCATGAGCATCTTGCGTTCGGCAATCAGCCAGCGGCCGCCGCTTCGTACGAGCCGGTCGCGGTACTGGCCGAACACGGTTGCGGTCGTGCCGTCGGGGCGTTCGTGCCAGGCAAGCACGTAGCTCGCCGCGCGCGCATTGTCGGCATCGTCGAACCCGACGAGCACGTTCGAAAGATGGTGCGAGGTCCGGGCCCAGCGCCACATGCGTTCGAGCGAGCTCTTGAGCGCCGCCGAACCGCGGCTTTGGAGTTTCTCGTCCGGGCCGTAGGCAACGTGGCAGTCCTCTGTGAACAGCGATGCGAGCTCGTCGAGGTCCATGCGGTCGAGCGCATTGCAGTAGCCCACCAGTACGTTGACGATCGACTGCCGGTCGACGAGCGCAAGCTGTGGGTCAGGGTGTGGCACTAGCGCACGTAGGTCGCGCCGTTGACGTCGAGCGTCGCGCCCGACAGGTGCTTGACCCTGCCCGACGCGAGAAACGCGACCAGCTCGCCAATCTCCGCGGGCGGCACCCACTCCTTCATCGCGAGCGTCTCGGTGACTGCGTCGATGCCGCCCTGCAGCTCGGCGAAATCGAGCGACATCTTCGTGCTGACGATACCCGGCGCGACCAGGTAGATCAGGATGCCCTGGTCGGCATAGCCGCGCGCGATCGACTGCGCGACCGCCCGAATCGCCGCCTTGGTGGCGGCGTACGGCAGCATCGACGGATCGGTCACGCCACGCTGCGCCACCCAGCTCGACATGAGAATGATCACGCCGCCGCCTCGCTCGCGGTAGTGCCGCACGGCCGCGCGCATGAGCCTGGCCTGCGCGAGCACGTTGACCTGCTGGTGACGTTGCCACGACTCGAGCCACGTGTCCTCGTCGTCATCGACGCCGCCGTGCGGCCACATCATCGCGGCGTTCAGCACGAGCGTATCGATATGCCCGCGCCAGGCGAGCGCTTCGCTCCACAGCCGGTCGACTTCGTCATCCACGAGGAAGTCGCCGGCAACGAACCTGAGCCGCTCGTCGTCGGGTTCGCCCAACGCCGTCGTGAGATCGGCACGCTCTTCATCGCCGCGATGGTGCGCGATCAATCCCGCGCCGTATCTTCTCAATACCCTTGCCGTCGTGGCGCCGATGCCCTGCGACGCCCCTGTGAGCAGTATCGTCCGGTTTTCCAGGTTCGACATTGTCGTTTTTTCCCTTTGCGTCGAGTTTACCCCAAAGCCGGTGAACCGCGATTTTGCGATCACTCGTGCGCTATGAGAACATTCGCGGCCCCTTTTCACTGCCCTGCGGACCGACGAAATGCTTGCCCTGAACGACCCGAAACTGCTCTGCGACGGACTCTATATCGATGGAAAGTGGGAGCGCCCCGACGGTGCCGATACGCTCGAGGTGACCAATCCGTCGAACGGCGCCGTGCTTGCCCGGCTGCCGCAGGCCAGCCGCGAAGACACGATCCGTGCCATCGAGGCCGCCGAGGCGGCGCAGGGCGACTGGGCGGCCCTTCCGGCAAAACAGCGCAGCAAGATCATTCGCGACTGGTTCGACCTGATCGTCGAGAACGTCGACGATCTCGCGAGGATACTGACCGCCGAGCAGGGCAAACCGCTGGCCGAAGCCCGCGGCGAAATCCTCTACGGCGCGGCTTTCTTCGAGTGGTTCGCCGAGGAAGCGAAGCGCGTCTACGGCGAGACGATTCCTGCTCCAAACGCGGACCAGCGGCTCCTGATACTGCGCCAGCCGATCGGCGTCTGCTCGGCCATAACGCCGTGGAACTTCCCGATGGCGATGATCCCGCGCAAGGCCGCGCCGGCGCTCGCGGCCGGCTGCACGATGGTCCTGAAGCCGGCCAGCGCAACCCCGCTGTCCGCGCTCGCGCTCGCCGAGCTCGCGGGCCGGGCCGGCGTTCCCGACGGCGTCTTCAGCGTCGTGCCGGGCAAGGCCTCGGAGGTCGGCGACGAGCTCGTCACCAATCCGATCATTCGCAAGGTCACGTTCACGGGCTCGACCGAAGTGGGCCGGCATCTGATGGAAAAGGCCGCCGGCACGATCAAGAAGGTCGCACTCGAGCTCGGCGGCAACGCACCCGTGATCGTGTTCGACGACGCCGACATCGACGTTGCCGTCCAAGGGGCACTCGCGTCGAAATTTCGGAACATGGGTCAGACCTGCGTATGCGCCAACCGCATCTACGCCCAGGCGGGCATCTACGACGAGTTCGTCGCCGCGTTCTCCGAAGCCGTGCAGGCGCTCCGAGTGGGCGACGGTTTCGAAGACGGCGTCGAGCAGGGGCCGCTCATCGACGAAGCGGCCGTCGCCAAGACCGAAGAGCATCTCGCGGATGCCGTGGCCAACGGCGCCAGCGTCGTCGCGGGCGGCAACCGGCATGCGCTGGGCGGCACGTTCTTCGAGCCAACCGTCGTGTCCGGCGCAACGCCCGACATGCTCGTCGCTCGCGAGGAGACCTTCGGCCCGCTGGCGCCCGTGTTCCGCTTCGAGACCGAGGAGGAAGCGATTCGCCTGGCGAACGATACCGAGTACGGCTTGGCCGCCTACTATTTCACACGCGATAACGCCCGCGTGTGGCGCGTCGGCGAGGCGCTGGAGTTCGGGGTCATGGGCGTCAACGCCGGCATCGTTTCCTACGAGGGCGCCCCGTTCGGCGGCCTCAAGGCCTCCGGAATCGGCCGCGAGGGCTCGCATCACAGCATCGAGGAGTTTACCGAGATCAAGTATCTCTGTATCGCCGAAATCAACAGCTGACGACGCTCGATGAACGGCGACGCGCGCCGGCGCTGGCCCAAGATTCCCAGCTGTGGCCGGATGCCCGGCGATAAAGTGTGATAAAACAAGGCGCGTGGAACCAACAGGAAGGTGTCTGTGGCCGAAAAGAAAAACAACCGCGACCATGTGAATTCCCTCGCCCGAGGTCTCGAAGTGATCCGGGCGTTCACGCGCGCCAACCCGCGCATGACCTTGAGCGAGATCGCCCGCGCGACCGGGATGAGCCGCGCGACGGTGCGCCGTTTCCTCCTGACGCTCGTCGCCGAGGGTTACGCCGAGACCGACGGCAAGTACTTCGGCTTGCGGCCCAAGGTGCTCGAACTCGGCTACGCGGCGCTGTCGTCGATGACGATGCTGGACGTCATGCAGCCGATCATGACGCGGCTTGCGAAGACCGTGCACGAGTCGTGTTTCGCCGCCGTGCTCGAGGGCCAGGACGTCGTCTACGTCGCGAGCGCCGAGCCGCCCGGCCGCATCGTCAGCATCTCGGTCAGCGTCGGCAGCCGCGCGCCGGCGCACTCGGTATCGAGCGGTCGCGTACTGATCGCGGCGCTGCCCGAGGATGAGCAGGACAAGTACTTCGAGAGTGCCAAGCTCACGAAGCTCACACCGAACACGGTCACGTCGAAAGTGAAACTCAGAAGCCTCGTCGAGGAGGCGCGGGTCAAGGACTGGTCAATCGTCGACCAGGAGCTCGAGATCGGGCTGCGCTCGATTTCGGTGCCCGTCCGCGACCGCTCCGGCAAGGTCGTGGCCGCGCTGAACGTCGCCTGCCCGAGTTCGCGGATCAGTCCCGAGGACATGCGATCGACGATCCTGCTCGAACTGCAGGCAGCCTCCCAGGCCATCACGGCCGGCCTGCAGAAGTAAGCCCGCAGGGCCGGCCTCGAGAGCTTCTAACGGCGCGGCATCGGCTCCCGCGTCCAGAGCGTCTCGACCTGGTCGTCCAGGCCGGTCATCTCCCAGCGAATCAGTGACAGCGGCAGCCTGCCGGCGGCCATGAACTCGTCGTGGAAGTCCTTCAGGACGAAATCGTCGCCGAGCTGGACGCGGGCATCGGCGAGCAGGTTCTGCATCTGCAGCATGCCGACCGTGTAGCCCAGACCATAGCCCGGCGGCCGTCTCAGGTAGATCTCCGCGTCCACCCGGGCCACGTCCTCGTCGAGGTAGGGCGTGCGTTCGATCCAGTAGTCGACGACTTCGCTGACCGACATCTCGTTGAGCTGCAGCCAAACGTCGGCCGGCACGCGCGCCGCGCGGAAGATGCCGAAGATGTAGATCAGCTCGCGAACCCGCGGCTCATCCTCGAGCAGCCCCGCGTGCATCATGCCCTCCTCGAGATACACGGCCCAGCCCTCGGCGCGGGCGCCGCTCGTCAGGCGGCCGCGAATCGGGTGATCGTTGTTGCGCTCGACGACACCGTCGAAGCGGTGTCCGGGTATGACGGCGTGCAGATGATCGGGCGTCGGGTTGCGGTACTGCACGGCCTCCCAGTAGTTCGGGCCGCCCGGGCGCACGATCCACGGCACGTTGGTGCTGAGTTCGTTGATGTAGTCGGGGATCGTGATGATCTCCTCCTCGACGAGCCAGCTGCGGATACGTTCGTCGGTCGAGTCGATGCGTCCCTGGTACTCCTCGGCCGACTGCGAAATGACGATCTCGGGTTCGTCGCGGTTGCGATGCCGTTCCAGCGCGTACAGTGCCCACAGCCGGTCGAGCTCGCGCTTGCCCAGCGTGACGATGTCGTCGGAGTCATAGGGCATCAGCTTGACGTGCTTCAGATACCAGTCGAACGCGGCCTTGCCCACGCCGGCCTGACCCGTCATCGAGCTGCGGTTCTCGTTGAGCCAGTCGAGGTAGCTCTGGATCGCGGCCTCTGCAGCCTCGACGTCCGGCACGAGATCGGGCTGCGCCGAATCCGCGCGGCCCAGCAAATCCGCGTACCAGCCGAGCACGCCCGGCGGGGGCACCTCGCGATAGGGATAGCCGTGGCCGACGCCGTCGGCGTTGGTCAGGTTGAAGATCGCGAGGTCGGCGTAGTCGGCGGCGACCTCGGTCAGGTTGCGCTTGGCCTGCGCGACGAGCCCCGGGATGGCGCCGAGCTTGCGCCTCAGGTCCGTGAGTTCATCGCCGGAGACGGGCAGGTCGGTAAACGTCATGCGTAGCATCTGGTCGACGTAGAAGCCGGGATCGCGCGACCAGGGACGGGCGATGTCGAGCACGAACTGGTGCTGGTCGAAGCGCGAGCGCACGGCCAGGTAATCGACCTGCTGGCTCATTTCCCAATCGACGACGGCCATGTCGCGCAGCCGGCGCTGGAAGTTCGCCATCGTCTGCTGGCGCGCGCGCACGGCCCTCGCGCTGTAGTCCGGGTAGACGTCCGCCGACTGGCCGGCCACGTCCGTCAGCGAATTCGTGCGGTTGGCCTTGGCCGGGTCCTTCCATTCGAGGAACTCACCGTAGAGCTCGACGAGATCGTCGTAGCCGCCCTTGCCTTCGGGCATGCCGTCATAGCGCTTGCCGGCGGCGTTCGCGGCGGTCGAGGCAAGCAGGATCAGTGCGGCCACGTTCAGAAGCCACGCATTCAGGGTTCTTGGTTTCACGGTGTCTGTCCTCTCGGTTGCCGGGCTACAAGCGGTCGCAGGAGCTGGCTGCGGCCATGCGCCGGTTCTTCGTTCCGGGCGTATGGCGAACATTATGCGCAAAATCGAACGCTTTTTCGAGCGCTACCCGGCGGCCCGCCGCCTGGCCGCCAGCACCTGCATGAGGGTCCGGTCCCGCCAGCGCACGCGCGCCTCCCAGTCCGGCATCGGCAGCAGCGCACGCCGCTGCCGCGTCACGGAGGCGACCAGCTCGTCGGTCCAGGGGTCGTGCTGGCCGCGTTCCGCGCCCATCGCCTCGTAGGCGGGGCCCAGGAGTTTTGCGTGGCGCTCGATGCCGCCGCGCGTATTCAGGTCGACGGTCTCGAACGGGCCGATCACCGACCAGCGCAGGCCCAGCCCGTCGCGCACAAGCGCATCGATCTCCTCGACATCGACGACGCCGTCGCGGACCAGGCAGTAGGCCTCGCGCAAGAGCGCGCCCTGCAGCCGGTTGAATACGAAGCCCCTGAGTTCCTTCCTGACGACGATCGTCTCGAGGCCGGCCGCGGCCAGTATCGATTGCGCAGCCGCCGTGGCGGCCGGATCGGTAAACGCCGCCGGCACGATTTCTATGACGCGCAGCAGAAAGGGCGGATTGCCGGGGTGGGTGACGAGGCAGCGCGAGCGTCCCGCAACGTCGCGCGCGTACTCCGACGCCGGGATCGCCGACGAGGCGCTACCGATCACCACTCCTCTGCGCGCGCAGGCATCGATTTCGGCGGTCAGGCGGGCCTTGAGGTCCGGGTTCTCGGATACGCACTCGTGAATGAAGCCTGCCTTGCCGACCGCGCTCTCGAGGTCATCCGCGAAGCTCACGCGGGCGAGGACCGCGGCCGGGTCTTCGTCGAGCAGCCCGTGCTCGCGAAGATCGGTCAGCGTCAGGAGCATGCGTTCCTCGGCCGACTGCATCGCGTCCGACGCCGCGTCGAACAGCGTCACCGCTCGGCCAGCGGTCGCATGCACAACGGCGAAACTCGAGCCGATGCTGCCGGCGCCGACGATTGCGATCGCTGCGTCCGCGGCGCCTGGCTTGGGTGCGGGATCGGTCATGGTGTTTTGAAACCGTTGTGGCAGTATGCGCACAATTGTTCACAGGGCGAAGCCTGTCAAGCCGTCCGCGCCGACCCGATTTCCAAGGATTTACTCGATGTACGACCTCAGCGATAAGTGTGTCCTCGTGACCGGCGCATCCAAGGGCATCGGCGCCGTGACCGCGCGCCGGATGGCGGATGCCGGCGCGTATGTCGTCGCCCACTACGGCTCCGACCGCGCCGGCGCGGAGGCGGCGATGGACGGCATCGATGCGAACTCATACAGGCTCGTCGGTGCCGATTTCACGCAGCTCGACCAGGTCGAATCGCTCTGGGACGAGGCCGAACGCTGGCGCGGCCGCGTGGACGTGTTCGTCAACAACGCCGCGATGATGCTGTTCGGCGACGGTTTCGACGAACCCGTCGAGCAGTGGGACGACATCTGGGAGCGGACCTTTCGCGTCAACGTGCTGGCATCGTCGAGGCTGCTCAGGCGTGCCGTCCTGCACTATCTCGGCCACGGCGGCGGCGCGATCATCACGCTGTCGAGCTGGGCCGCGCAGAAGGGTGTGACCAATCCCGCCACGATCGCCTACGGCGCGTCCAAGGCGGCCGTGCACAATGCGACCCAGACCATCGCCCGGGCGCACGCCGCCGACGGCGTCCTGGCCTACTGCATCGCGCCGGGCGTCGTGCGCACGCGCCTGTCCGAGGACTTCGCGGCATCGATGGGCGGCGAGGAAGACGTGACGAAGGGACTCGCGATGAAGGAGTGGGTGCCGCCCGAGGACATTGCCGAGACCTGCGTGTTTCTCGCGACCGGGATCGCCCGGCATCTGACCGGTGCCACGCTCGATATCAACGGTGCGAGTTACGTTCGATAGCTCCAGACAGAGAGACCGCCGGAACCGTCGTCGTTTGGATTCGGTCAAAGTTGAGCACGATTGATCGCTGTGCGAACATTTGCGGTCAAATCGCCCGCCCGTGGCCTCGCCGCCATGGCCGGCTTTCGACTACACCCGAGGACCACGATGCTGCGCCGGATTCTGACTCTGCTGACCCTTGTTGCACTTGCCGTGGCGGCTCCCGCCGGCGCCCGGAGCCTCGACGAGATCATCAAGGACGGAAAGCTCCGGGTCGGTGTGAATCCGAACTTCCCGCCGATGAGCAGCTACGGCATGACCAACCAGCTCGAAGGCTTCGACGTCGATATCGGCGCCCGGATCGCCGAGGCGTTGGGTGTCGATGTCGAGTACGTCACGACCGAGGCTGCGCAGCGCGTGCCGTTTCTGGTGTCGAACCGCATCGACATCGCGCTCGGTGCGATGACGCGCACGCCGGAGCGCGCGAAGCTGATCGCGTTTACGGCGCCTTTGCACTCCGAGTCGATGGGCGTCATCACGACCGACCGCAACGATGTTCAAAGCTGGCAGGAACTCAATCGCGACGACCTGACGCTCGTCAACATGCGCGGCAACCTGTCGGTCGAGCTGCTCAAGGAGAAGCTGCCCAAGCCGAAGGTCCTGCTCGTCGACGGCAATGCCGACACGATCCGCGCCATCGCCCAGGGCCGGGCGGATGCGCTGGTCGAGAACGTCGACTTCTTCCTGAACTTCACGAAGAACTACCGCAACGTGAACTGGCGCGTGCTTGACGACACGATCTTCGTGTCCTACTGCGGAATCGGCGTCGGCAAGGACAACGACCGGCTGGTCGACTACCTGAACGTCCTGCTCTACGACCTGCATACCAACGGCGAGATCGAAGCCCTCTGGGAAAATTGGTACGGCGCGCCCATGGCCGTGCCCATCGAGCCGAATCCCTGGTTCTGAGACGCAGCTTTAGCGGCCGCCCGGATCCGCGCTAGCGATGGACTACACCTTTCAGTTCGCGGCGGTCTTCGAGGAACTGCCGTACCTGCTGGGCGGCGCGCTGGTCACGCTCGAGATCGCGTTCGTGTCGTTCTGGGGCGGTGCCGTCATCGGACTGTTCGGCGCGATCGCCAAGGTCTACGGCGGAAAGGTCTCGAGCCGTATCGCAAATACCTACGTCGTCGCCGTCACGAACACGCCGGCGCTCGTGCAGATATTCCTGCTCTACTACGCATTGCCCGACATCGGCGTTCTGCTCGACCCGATGACGGCCGTGCTGATCGGGCTCGTCCTGAATGCCGGCGCATACCTGACCGAAATCTTACGGGCCGGCGTCGTGTCAGTGCGCCGCTCGGAGATCGAAGCGGCGACGACGCTCGGCATGTCGGGCCTGCAGATCGTGCGCTACGTCATGCTGCCGCACATTGCCAAGACGATCTACGCGCCGCTGTCGAATTTTTTCGTCTGGCTCGTCCTCGGCAGCTCGCTGGCCGCGCTGTTCGGCGTCGAGGAGCTGACCGGCCGCGCCATCAACATATCGACGGCCAACCTGCGCAGCATCGAGACGTTCATGGTCGTCGCCGGGATCTACGTCGTTCTCACGGTCATCGCGAGCGCCTCGCTCGCGCTCGTCGGCCGCTGGGCGTTCCGCGTCAAGGCGAAGGTGTTCTAGTGTCCTGGGTCGAACGTCTCGTCACTGAAGCGCCGCTGTTCTTCAACTATCACAACCTCGTTTTCCTGGGGCAGGCGATGGCGCGCACGCTCGGCATGACGCTGATCGGCTGCGGCGTCGGCTTCACGGCAGGGCTCCTGATCGCGGTGATTCGGCAGACGACCAGCGGCATCCTGCTGCCCGTGAGGCTGGTCGTGATCGGCTACGTCGAGTTCTTTCGCCGCATACCGTTTCTCGTGATTCTCTACATCGTGCTGTTCGTCATCGAACCGCTCGTGCCCGGCACGTCGCTGTTCGGCATCGCGACCGTATCGGTCTGCCTGCTGTCGACGGCCTTCCTCTCCGAGATCATTCGCTCGGGCCTCGAGTCGGTGCCGACGGCCCAGGTCGAGGCGGCGAACATTCTGAACTTCAGCATGGTGCAGACGCTGATCTTCGTGATCCTGCCGCAGTCCTGGCGCGTTATCCTGCCGCCCGCAGCCGCCTTCGTCGTCATGTTCATCAAGGACACGTCGCTGGCCTCGCAGCTCGGCGTCATCGAGCTGACCTTCGCGGGCAAGATGCTCGTCAACCGCGGCTTCTCGCCCGTGCTCGGTTTCGGCGCCATCCTGGTCGCCTACTTCATGTTGTCCTATCCGCTCAGCCGGTTCGCCGCTTACCTGGAGAAGCGTCTTGCACCATCTTGAGATCGAGAACATTTCCGCGAGCTACGGCGACCTCAAGGTTTTGAGCGACGTCTCCCTGTCGGTCGACAAGGGCGAAGTCCTGAGCCTGATCGGTCCGTCCGGCTCGGGCAAAAGCACGCTGTTGCGCGTCTTGATCGGGCTGACGCCGCCGACCGGGGGCAGCGTGCATATCGGTGGCGAGGCCATGGACTACGGCAGCAAGAAGAGTTTGAAATCGCTGCGCAGCCACATGTCGATCGTGTTCCAGCAGTACAACCTGTTCCAGAACATGAACGTGCTCAAGAACGTCACGATCGCCCCGGTCAAGATTCAGAAGCGGCCGAAGGCGCAGGCCGAGGACCATGGTCGCGAACTGCTCAGGAAGGTCGGCATGGATCACAAGGCCGACGCCTATCCCGACGAGCTCTCCGGCGGCCAGCAGCAGCGCGTAGCGATCGCTCGCGCGCTTGCGACCAGGCCTGACATCCTGCTGCTCGACGAAGTGACCTCGGCGCTGGATCCCGAGCGCGTCAAGGAGGTGCTCGACACGATCCGGTCGCTGACCGACGAAGGGATCACGATGCTCATCGTGTCGCACGAAATGGGCTTCGTCCGCGAAGTATCGACGCGCATCGCGATGATGGACGCGGGGCAGATCGTCGAGGTCGGCTCGCCCGGGCAGATCTTCGGGGCGCCTCTGGAAGACCGGACCCGCGAATTCCTGAGCAACCTGCTCGGGCATTAGTGTCACCCGGCGAACCGAAGTGACCCGGGCCCGCCCGCCTGCTAATCTGTGGCTTGGGCCGAAACAACCATCCGGACATGACCATGACTGCGAATCGCATTTGCACGGGCCTTATCGCCGCAACCGTCCTAAGCCTGCTGTCTGCCTGCGCGGGACCGGCGCGGACCACGCTGTCGGACGGCACGGTCGCCTATCGTATCGACTGCCAGGCGTCGGCTGCGGGCATGAACTACTGTTTCGAGAAGGCCGGCAAATCCTGCGGCGCCGTCGGCTACCAGATCGTCGATCCGAATGGCATCGTCCTCGGCGACAGCGAGGTGGCGGCTTCGGATTCGGTCAAGGTCGTCAAGGCCTGGCAGACCGACCGCAACAGCATTTATATCCGCTGCGCAGGCTAGAAAACAACGAGTTGTCGTAAGGGCTGCGATTCCGTTCGCAACATGCAGATTCGCCCAGCACTGACCATTGCGCTCGCCGCCTGCTTCCTGCTGCGCGCCTTTATGCCGCTCGGCTATATGCCGGGCAACCTGCTCGCAGGCGAGTTCGCCCGCCTGTGCCCGTCGGTCATGCCGATCGGAACGCACGCTGACGGGCACCACGCGCACCATGGCAACGATTCCGGCGAGCCCGCCGCGTCCGCGGCCCAGACCTGCGAATTCAGTGTCGCTGCGAGCCAGTCTTTCGTCCCTCAACCGGGACCGGCCGATCTGGCTTCCGCCGATACGCAAATCAGAGCGCCCGAAGGCCATGGCATTCCCGTCGGCACCCGGCAACGCGCCGCGTTCCGACCTCGCGGACCGCCGACTCGTTTCGTCTGACCACTCGAAAGTACTCTGCCGCCCGTCGGCGGAGACCTCCAGACGTAGCAAGACGAGGCTTACTCAATGCAGCCAATAATCAAGGCTCTCG
The DNA here is from genome assembly GCA_028280615.1 of Woeseiaceae bacterium. Taxonomy (GTDB): domain Bacteria; phylum Pseudomonadota; class Gammaproteobacteria; order Steroidobacterales; family Woeseiaceae; genus UBA1847. Next base: position 283,992 of record JANQLK010000031.1, read on the forward strand.
CCGGCGTGCTCCTGTTAGCCGCCGGCAGCGCGGTCGCCGACATGCCGGCACGCGCGGACGGCCATGCGCCCATCGGCGTCATGGCAGACCACTATCACCGGCGCGGTGAATGGATGCTGTCGTATCGGTCTATGTTCATGGACATGCAGGGCAACCTGTCGGGTACGTCGAGCATTTCGTCCGACGAAATCGCAACCACCGTACCGAATCGATTCTTCGGCAACCCGGGCCAGCCGCCGACGCTGCGCATCGTGCCCGAAGAGATGTCCATGCAGATGCACATGCTCGGCATGATGTATGCGCCAACCGACAGCGTCACGCTGATGGCGATGCTCAACTACCTGAGCAACGAGATGGATCACACGACCTACCAGGGCGGCACGGGTACGAACGTGCTCGGCCGGTTCAGGACCGAAACGTCGGGCTTTGCCGACTCGTCGATCAGCGCGCTCGTGCGCCTGTTCGAGCGCGAGCACGCCCGCGTCCACGCGATACTCGGCCTGTCGGTCCCGCTCGGCGATGTGAACGAGACGGACGATATCCTGACACCGATGGGCATGCGACCGACCGTCCGCGTGCCCTATCCGATGCAACTCGGCTCCGGTAGCTGGGACCCGATACTTGGCGCAAGCTATTCGGGCTTCGGCGATGCGTTCGGCTGGGGCGCTCAGTGGCGCAGCACGTTTCGTGTCGCCGACAACGACGAGGGCTACCGGCTCGGCAACGAACACCGCCTGACCGGCTGGGCAAGCTACGCGTTCAGGGAATCCTTAAGCACGTCGCTCAGACTCGAGTTCATCGACCGCGGTGATATCTCGGGCATCGATCCACAGATCGCGGGACCGGTTCAGACGGCCGATCCGGCTCGCCAGGGAGGCACGCGACTCGACCTGGGGCTGGGCGTGAACCTGGCCGGGCAGGGCGCGCTGGCCGGATGGCGGGCTGCGATCGAGTACGTCGTGCCCGTGGCGCAGGACCTGAACGGTCCACAGCTCGAAACCGACAGCGTGCTGACGATCGGCATTCAACGAAGCTGGTAGATGCTCAAGCTGCCATAATCCGGGTGCCGGGCGTTGAGCGCCCGTGTCACCCGGAGGAGGTCCCATGCGACAGAGCAAACGCCGAGTCATCCTGTTCGCGGCACTGACGGTTGCCTTCCTGTCATTCGGCCCGCATGCCGAGGAACCGAAATCTGGCGGCAAGAACGAGACCCTGTTCGCCGTGCAGGTCACGGTAGGTCCCTCGTGGGACAGCAGCAAGGCCCCCGGTGAACAGGCATTCTTCAGGGAGCACTCGGCAAACCTGAAAAAACTGCGCGAAGCTGGCGTGATCGTGATGGGTGCGCGCTATTCGGACGTCGGTCTGCTCGTATTCGCCGCAAGCTCGGCCGAGGCAGTGCACGAAATGATGCAACAAGACCCGTCTATCGACGCGGGCACGTTCCGCTACACCGTGCATCCCATGAATGTGTTCTATCCGTGGCGGGAGGGGACCAGTCCCTAGCCCGCATCCGTCACCGATTACACGGGCTCTCGCTTGTCTTTTGTTCGCTCAAGGGTTTTTCCTCAGTTGGCAATACAGTAAGTATTACGCGCCTTCGGAAAAACCCTTGAGCGAACAAAATCCTGCC
>JANQLK010000054.1 GCA_028280615.1 Woeseiaceae bacterium
AATTCCTTGAACAATTCGCCGCGGATTTTTGTGGCTGGCAAGGCGCGGCGACGAGTCATAGCGGGCTATGGCGAGGAGCCGCAACGCCGCCAGACGCAAAAGGACGCGGCGAATTGTTCAAGGAATTAGCGGGACAGGACACTAGTCCTTCAGGACGGCACTAACGAATGGCACGGTCAGTCTGCGCTTTGCGCGCAGCGCCGCATCGTCCAGACGGTCGAGCGTGGCATAGAGGCTCGCCATGTCCCGGCGGCTGTGGGTCATGAGGTAACGCGCCGTCTCGTCCGGCAAGGTGAGACCGCGCAACTCGGCGCGCAGCTTGAGTGCGGCGACGCAGCCATCCTCCCCGAGCGCCTCGAGCCGGTAGGCGGGTAGCTGCATCAGGCGGCTCACGAGATCGGGCAGGCGAATGTCGACCTCGCGCGGCGCGGCACTCGCCGATACGACGACCCGGCCGGCATGCGCCTGCAGGTCGTTGTACAGGCGAAACAGGCCCATCTCCCAGTCCGCGTTACCGGCGACGCAGTCGAGGTCGTCGATGCACACGATGCCACGCCGGTCGAGGCCCTCGATGGCCGCCGGACCCGCAGCGCCCAGCTCGCGCAGCGGCACGTAGACCGATTCGTCCCCGGCCTCCGCACACAGAGCCTGCAGCAGGTGCGACTTGCCCGTGGCGCGCGCACCCCAAAGGAAGGCGCTGGCATCCGCTCCGGCCGCAATGTCCCGTAGCGCGGCGACCGGCACCTCGTTGCCGGCGGTCACGAAGCTCCCGAAGACCGCATGGTCCGCGAGCTTGAGTGGCAACGCCATCTGCGCCATCTGGTGTCCCTAGTGTCCCTGGTGTCCTGTCCGCTCAGCCGTCACCGTCGACGGTCGCCTCTATTTCGGGATGCTCGCGCAGGTATCGATTGAACGCGAAGCGAACCAGCACCGACAGCACCGCGGCGGCCGGCAGCGCAAGCAGGATCCCGAAAAAGCCGAACAGCTGCCCGCCGGCCGCGATCGCGAAGATGACGACGACCGGGTGCAGGCCGATCTGGTCACCCACGAGCTTCGGCGTGAGCACCGTGCCCTCGAGAAACTGCGCAACGGTGAACGTTCCGATCACACCCGCCAGTGGAATCCAGGGGTCCGGCTCGAAAACGACCGTGAGCGATGCGAGGCCGATGCCGAATACGAGACCGAGATAGGGAACGAAACTCACCAGCCCGGAAACGACGCCGATCGCGATGGCGTACTCGAGGCCGAACAGGCTCAGGCCCGTCGAGTAGAGCACCGATAACGCGATCATCACCATGACCTGGCCGCGCAGGAAGGCGCCGAGCACGTCATCGGTTTCGCGGGCGAGCGAGAACACGGTCTCGCGCTGGCTGTCGGGCACCAGCGCACCGAGCCGCTCCACGATCGCGTCCCAGTCTCGCAGCAGGTAGAAAGTCAGGATCGGTATCAGGAACAGGCTCACAACGGCCGTCGCAAGCATGCTACCCGTCGACCCGCCGATCTGGAGGATCTTGCCGGCCCAACTGCCTGCCATGTCCTTGTAGTCCGACAGGAAGGCGCCGATGCCGACATTGTCGCCCACCTCGATGCCGAGCAGGTCGACGACGTTGGGCAGCAGGACCTCCTCGACGTTTGCGGCGATTGCCGGTAGCGCCGAGAACAACGCGGCAACCTGCTGCTGAACGAGCGGTCCGACGAGCAGCACGAGGAGTCCGATGAACAGGAACGTGAGCAGGAACACGGTGACGACCGCCAGAGTGCGCGGAATCCTGAGCCGCTCGAGCCGGTCCGCAAGCGGATCGCCGATGTACGCGAGCAGTGCCGAGGCCACGAACGGCGTCAGCACGGGCGCCAGCAAATAGAGCAACCATCCGGTTATCGCGATCGCAACCAGCCAGGCCGTGCGAATGTCCGTGCTCATACATGTCCTCCACGTTTCGCGCGCGCCGACCAGCGCAGCACATAGTCGGCGCCACTGATGACAACCGTAACCATCGTCGCCGCGCCGAGCACCGTCACCGTGACGGCATCGGGCCAGTCGAACGCTGCCCGGCTCAAGACCGACAGCAGCAGCAGGAGCTGCAGCGTCGTGTTGAGCTTGCTCACCTGGCTCGGCTCACCCTGCACGGGTTCGATGAGGTAGTGATAGGCCGTCGCGCCGCCGAGGATGACGACGTCGCGCAGTATGACCATTGCCGTGAGCCAGAGCGGCAGGTCGCCGGTCAGTGTCAGGGTGACGAACATGCCTGCCACGAGCAGCTTGTCGGCGATCGGATCGAGCAGTGCGCCGAGCCGGGACTGCCAGCCGAAGCGAACGGCGAGAAAGCCGTCCAGGCCGTCCGAAAGCCCGGCGATCGCGAACAGCAGGAGCGCCAGCGCGTACTCGCCCAGGTGGATCAGCCCGAGCACCGGGATGATCAGCGCGATCCTTGCGAACGTAATCGCGTTAGGTAACCAATGGAGCGACATGCGCGGTCAGGCTCAGGGGTTGTAGTAGAAATCCAGCGCAGCCGGCGGCTGTGGATTGGCGCCGAAATCCGACGCGATCCGTTCTTCCTCGAGCAGTCCGGCAAGCCTCAGGGCGCGCGCGAGCCGCTCGGCGCCGCCCACCGCATTCACGTCGAGCCGCAGCGTGTCCCCGTCCACCTCGGCGATCGTGTAGCCATCGACCACGCTGACGTCGTTCAGCAGGGTCTGGATGCCGCCGTAGGCCTCTATCGTGAAGATTCCCGAGATGTTGACCCGCACCGTGCGCACGGGCGCATCGCCGCGGATTGCGAACTCGGCGGCGAGGAAGTCGGCGACCTGCATGACGGCGAATTCGGGCTCCCCGGTCCAGAAGCGCTGCTCGGGACCGAAGTAGTACTGCCAGCGATCACGTTCCAACCCTCCCATGCTTATGCGGCCGACAAGGACTGATTCGACGCCATAGCGTCTCGACGCCGTCAGGACCTGCTCGTCAAACCCGCCCCAGATGTCCGCGAACGAGACCAGCGCGAGATCCTCGGAGTCGAGCATCGGAAACACGACCGGCAGGCCCCTTCGGCCGGCGAAGCTCAGGACACGGTCGCGCAGCATGCCGTTGCGCTCGATCGTCGTCGCCGCGTCCGCCGCATCGAGCAGGTCGTCCGTCGCGCCGAGGATCTGGCGCTCGCCCGGGCCCCAGTCCACGGCCAGCCAGACGATCGTCAGCGGCCGATCATCGCCCCACACGGTCTGACCGGAATCGCGCAGCGCCTCGGTCAGCGCCTCGCCGTCGAACGATACGAACAGCGTCTCGTCGCTGCCCTGCCGGAAGCGGACGACATAGCGTTCCGGATCCGGAAACAGCGCCTCGTAGAGATCGGCGTCATTGACCAGTTCCGGGCCGGATACTCGCAGCAACACCTCGGCCAGTGCCGCTTCGTAGGCCAGCGCATGCGCATCGCGCTGGCTCTGGTCGAACGGCACTTCGGCGGTGAACAGTCCGGGAATCTCGACGGCAGAGGCCGGCAGCGAGATGACGACGCACAGGAGCGCCAGTAGACGTGACTTCATTGGCGGGCGGTTTCCCCTCGATTCCCCAAGGTCTATTATATCGCGCGGGTCGGCCATCACGAGCCGCAATCGCCTGAGACCTCCCGATGCCCAGTGAACCGCTCACATACAAAGACGCCGGCGTCGATATCGACGCGGGAAACGCCCTCGTCGACCGGATCAAGCCGCTCGTGGCGCGGACCCGGCGCGGCGAGGTCATGGCGGGCCTCGGCGGCTTCGGCGGATTGTTCGCACTCGACACCGAGCGATTCAGCGACCCCGTGCTCGTCTCCGGTACCGATGGCGTCGGCACCAAACTCAAACTCGCGGGCGCGCTCGGTCGCCATGACACGATCGGCATTGACCTCGTCGCGATGTGCGTCAACGACATCCTCGCGCAGGGCGCCGAACCGCTGTTCTTTCTCGATTACTTTGCCTGCGGCAAACTCGACGTCGACGTCGCCGCCAGCGTGGTCGCCGGAATCGCCGAGGGCTGCGCGCAGGCCGGCGCCGCGCTCATAGGCGGTGAAACAGCCGAGATGCCCGACATGTACACGCCTGGCGAGTACGACCTTGCCGGGTTCTGCGTCGGCGCCGTCAACCGCAAGGATCTCATCGACGGCAGCAGCATCCAGGCCGGCGATGCGCTGATCGGCCTGGCATCGAGCGGGCCGCACTCGAACGGCTATTCATTGATACGCCGAGTCCTCGAGCGGGCGGGCGACGAGCCGATCGCGGGCCAGCCGGCCGCGGCAACGCTGCTCACGCCGACCCGCATTTACGTCAAACCCGTGCTTGCGCTGATGCGTGAACTGCGGGTCAAGGGGCTCGCCCACATCACGGGCGGCGGCATCACCGAGAACCTGCCGCGGATTCTGCCCGAGGGCCTGGGTGCCGAGGTCGACCGGTCCAGCTGGATGCCCGGCCCCGTGTTCGATTGGCTCAGGGAACACGGCCGGATCGCGGACGATGAAATGTTGAAGACCTTCAACTGCGGTATCGGCATGGTCGCCGTCGTTGCTGCAGACGACGCCGATGCCGCTCTGGCTCTGCTCGCCGACGCCGGCGAGCAGGCGGTCCGGCTCGGCCGGGTCACGCAGGGCGCCGCCGAGGTTCGCTATCTTTGAGCGGGTCGTTGCGTAGAAGCGGTCTCAACCACAATCATCAACGCGATCATGATTGTGGTTGAGACCGCTTCCAGGGCCGCCATTCTGATCTCCGGCTCCGGAACCAATCTGCAGGCGTTCATCGACCGGCAGCGCGAGGGTCGGCTGGCCTTCGAAATCGCCGTCGTGTGTTCGAACCGCGCCGATGCGTACGGCCTCGTGCGGGCCGAACGGGCCGGCATTCCGAACTGCACGCGCGCGCACGGCGAGTTCGCGGACCGGGAGTCCTTCGACCGGTCGGTCGCCGCGGCGCTCGAACCCTACGCGCCGGACCTGTTGATACTGGCAGGCTTCATGCGCATCCTGAGCCCGTGGTTCGTGCGCCGCTACGAAGGCCGGATCCTCAACATCCATCCCGCGTTGCTGCCCCTCTACCCGGGTCTCCACACCCACCGTCGCGTACTCGAGGCCGGCGACAGCCACCACGGCAGCACGGTGCATTTCGTTACCGAGGAGCTCGACGGCGGACCGCCCGTGCTTGCCGGGCGGATTGCCGTCGAGCCCGCCGACACGCCGGAATCGCTCAATGACCGCGTACAGGCCGTTGAACACCGGATCTACCCGGAGGCGGCCGACTGGCTGGCCACGGGCAGGCTGCGATTGAGCGAGGGCGCGGCCACGCTCGACGGCGAACCGCTAGATGCGCCGATAGTCCGCGATTTCTGACCGAGCGACCGCTGCATGCCACGGTCCTGCCGGTGTCAGGCTTTCGGCAGCGTGACCCCGGTCTGGCCCTGGTACTTGCCGCCCCGGTCCGCGTACGAGGTTTCACAGGCCTCGTCGGACTGCAGGAACAGCATCTGCGCGACCCCTTCGTTCGCGTAGATCTTCGCGGGCAGCGGCGTGGTATTCGAAAACTCGAGCGTAACGTGGCCTTCCCACTCGGGCTCGAGCGGCGTGACATTGACGATGATGCCGCAGCGCGCATAGGTCGATTTTCCGAGGCAGATCGTCAGCACGTCGCGAGGAATCCGGAAATACTCGACCGTGCGCGCAAGCGCGAAGGAGTTCGGCGGTATCACGCATACATCATTCCTGACGTCGACGAAGCTCGTCTCGTCGAACGCTTTCGGATCGACGATCGCCGAGTTGATGTTGGTAAAGATCTTGAAGTCCGTGGAACAGCGAACGTCGTAGCCGTAGCTCGACGTGCCATAAGACACGATGCGCGAACCGTCGGCCTCGCGAACCTGGCCGGGCTCGAACGGTTCGATCATGCCGTTCTCGGCCGCCTGCCGCCGAATCCAGCGGTCGGACTTGATACTCATCAACCTTCCTCGACGACGATGTTGGGGAACTTTGCGCTGTAGTCCTTGCCCTGCGCCGCCAGCGTGGCGGCCATGCGCCGCGCCGCGCTTCGATACGCGGCCGCGGCCGCCGAGTCGGGATCGGACACGACCGTCGGGTGCCCGGCGTCGGTCTGCGCACGGATTTGCGCATCCAGCGGCAGCTTGCCCAGCATGCCGACCCCAAAGTCCTCGGCGATGCGACCCGCTCCGCCCTCACCGAAGATCGCCTCTTCGTGTCCGCAGGACGTGCAGACGTGCGTGCTCATGTTTTCGATGACGCCGAGCACGGGTATCGACACCTTGCGGAACATGGCGAGGCCCTTGCGCGCGTCGATCGCCGCAATGTCCTGCGGCGTCGTGACGATGACGGCCCCGGACACGGGCACCTGCTGCGACAGCGTGAGCTGGATATCGCCCGTTCCCGGCGGCATATCGACGATCAGGTAGTCGAGCCCCCGCCAGTTGGTCTGCGTCAGGAGCTGGTTCAATGCGGACGTCACCATGGGCCCACGCCAGACCATTGGCTGGTCGGGGTCGACCAGAAAGCCGACGGACATGACCTGCAGGCCGAGCGCCTCGAGCGGCTGCATCGACTTGCCGTCGTCGCTCGTGGGACGAGCGCCCGTCAGGCCGACCATGTGCGGCTGGCTCGGTCCGTAGATGTCGGCATCGAGGAGACCGACGCGCGCGCCGTCCGTGGCCAGCGCCAGCGCGAGGTTGACGGCCACGGTCGACTTGCCGACGCCGCCCTTACCCGATGCCACGGCGATGACGTTGCTGATTTCCGCGAGCGGCTTCAGGTTGCGCTGTACACCGTGCGCGACGATGGCGGTCTCGAGCTCGACGTCGACGTCTTCGGCTCCGCTATGCGCCCTGAGTGTCTCGATCAGATCTCGCCGAATCGACTCGAAGCTTTTTTCGACCGGCAGCCCGAGCTCGACGACGGCCCGGATGCGCGACCCGGTCGCTTCGACCGCACGTATCCTGGCCACCCGGCCAATATCCAGCCCGGTATCCGCTAATTCGATAGAGGACAAGATGTTATGCACATCTGAATCTGTTGACGGCGTCACAGTTCGGTATCCCACGTTAGGTAAAATTTCATGAACTTCCCGGCGCGGGGCTGCCGGGAAGGCGGCCATTGTAACGAAGCGCGCATCAAACCCAAGCACGAGCGATGACGTTTCGGCACATTCCGACGGTGTCCGGAAGCCAGCGAAATCAAGGCTTCAAGGCGCTCGGGGTCGAAAGTCAATGTGGCATAATGCCGCGCTGGGACGCCGGTTTCGCACGGTACCCGCGCGCGACTCGACACGCTGCATCAGTGATTCGCCAGGGCACGAGCAAGACGATTGAAGTATCTGAACGTGAATGCACATTCTCTGTCGACGGCGCGACGGCCGTCGCCGTGCCGGGCATCGGCCGCGCCCCTGTGCCAGGCGGACGGGGAGCCCGCCAGGTGAGCCTCCTCGGACAGTTCCGCGCCGACCAGCAGATCAACCAGCTCATCGCCGAGTCGGACCCCACGTCGTCACGCGCTCTCGGCCTCGTCGAGCGCCTCAAGAAAACCGGACCCAAGGCGATCCCGAAGCTGATCGACGCTCTGGCGCTGTCCGACAAGTCGCACACGATGATGTTCGTCGACATCCTGACCGCGCTGGTCAGCGACAAGACGCTCCACCAGTATCGGGAAGGCCTCGCCGACGGCAACGAGCGGGTGGTCAAAGGCACGGCCTGGGCGCTGTCGGGCTCGACCAACTACGACGCGAACGCGCTGCTCGAATTCTTCGAGGACGACGAAGTCTCGAAGGCGGCGCTGATCGAGGTCCTGCGCGTGCACAAGCAGGACCTGTCCGTCCACGACCTCATGCAGCGGGCGTACGAACTCGACACGAAGGACAAGGCCGCCGTATTCAAGATCATCGAGGAAGTCATCAAGCCCGAGATGGTGCCCGACCTCGTCGCCCGCATGGGTGGCAAGGACCCGATCATAAAAATCCACCTGATCGGCCTGCTCAGCCGCTTTGATCGCCCCGAAATCAACAACGCTCTCGAGATGCAGCTCAAGGACCCGAACAAGATGGTCCGCAGCGCCGCACTGGGCGCACTCGCCAAGCGGCCCGGCAATGTCAACATCGCCGCGGTTGCGAAGCTGCTTCAGGACCCCGATATCGACGTGCAGAACCAGGCCGTCGACATGATGGTGCAGATGAACCATCCCGACACGGCCAAGTACTTGACGCATGCCCTGAAAGACGAGTCCGAGTTCGCGCGCCGGGCCGCCGTCGAGGTTCTGAACGAAGTCGGCTCCGTCGAGTCCATAAAGGACCTGTTCGCCGTCCTCAAGGACGACGACTGGTGGGTACGGTCACGCGCCGGCGACGCGCTGGCGGAGATCGGCGGGCCGAAGGTGGTCGACGCCGTCGTCGGCCTGATCAACGACGAGGACGAGGAAATACGCCGCTCGGCGATCGAGATTCTCGACTCGATGAAAGACGAACGCGCGGTCGTTCCCCTCGTGAAGGCGACAGAAGACTCCGACTGGTGGGTGCGCGAGCGCGCCGTCGACGCGCTGTCGAGGATCGGCAACAAGGAGGCGCTCCCCCGGCTGGAATCCATGCTCGGCCAGGACCCGAAGACGGACCCCGTGGTCGTACGCGCACTGGCGAAGCTCGGCGACGCCACGCACGTCACCAAGATCCTGCCGCTGCTCAAGCGCCCGGAGCGCGAGCTGCAGATCGAAGCGATCAAGGCCATGGCCCAGCTCGCCAACGAGAAGAATGCCGAAATGATTCGCGGCGTCTTCGGTAAGATCAAGGAAGTCGACGACTCGACCATGGTCGACATTGCCGTCAAGGCCATGGACGAGCTGGATGCGCGCTTTTCGGCAACCGTGCTCGCGGAGAATCGACGAGCGGAGAAGATCGGCGACCAGACGCGGACGATGCTCGTCGACGAGGAAACGGTCGAGAAGATACTCGCCGAGGTCAAGGCGGAAAGCGCCGCGGCGACGCAGGCGATCGAGTCGCCGGCCGCGGCAGGGTCGCCCGATTCGGAGGCCCCGCCGCACGCGGTTCTCGACATCAGCAAGCTCAACCCGGGTGACGTTATCGATGGCCGCTACCGCTACATCGAAAAGATCGGCAAGGGTGCCTTCGGTACCGTGCTGCTCATGGAAGACGAGGTGGTCGCCGAGCAGCTCATTCTGAAGTTCCTGAACCCAAACGTCTCCTCCGACGAGGAGATGATGAAACGCTTCGTGCACGAACTGCGCTACTCGCGCATGATCACGCATCGCAACGTCATTCGCATCTACGACTTCCTGCATTTGCAGGGCTGCTACGCGATTTCGATGGAGTACTTCCCGTCGCACACGCTATCCGGCGAGATTCCCGATAGTAAGCCGATGCAGATCGAGCGCTGTCTCAAATTCTCGCGCGATATCGCGATGGGTATGGAAGTCGCGCACCAGGCCGGCGTCATCCATCGCGATCTCAAGCCCGCGAACATCCTCGTGAACGACGATGGTCTGCTCAAGATCGTGGACTTCGGCGTCGCCGCCGCGGCGTCGAGCGGCGACACGCAGCTAACTAAAACCGGCTACGTCATCGGCTCGCCGAAGTACATGGCGCCGGAGCAGATTCTCGGCAAGAAGGTGGACGAAACGGCCGACATCTATTCCGTCGGCGTCATCATGTACGAGATGGCGACCGGCGTACCGCCCTATAGCCGAGGCGACCACATGTCCGTCATGTACCAGCATGTCCAGGGCAAGGCGACGGCGGCGCAAGAGATCAATCCGGACATTCCGGACGATCTCGCCGAGATCATCAACAAGGCGATGTCCGTGGACAAGACCAAGCGCTACCAGTCGATGGATGAGCTCACCGAGGCGCTGGACGCGGTCAGGCTGTAGGCATGGCCCGTATCGACGCATTTCTGAAACTCGGCCTTGCGCAGGGCTGTTCCGACGTGCATCTCGCGGTCGGCGTCCCGCCGATGCTGCGCATGAACGGCGACCTGCTGCCGATCAAGTTTCGAGAACTGTCGGACAATGAGCTCACGGCCTACATCGAAGAAATCCTGACCAGCAAGCAGCGCGAGCGCCTCGCGGGCGGCCACGACCTGGATTTCTCCTACGTCACGGGTGAGGGCGGCCGCTTTCGCGTCAACGTGTTTCGCAAGGTCACGGGGATCGGCGCCGTGCTTCGGCATATCCCCGGCAACGTGCCGTCTCTCGACCAGCTGAACGTGCCGCCCATTCTCAAGAAGTTTTGCGAGTACCACCAGGGGATGGTGCTCGTGACGGGCGCGACCGGCACGGGCAAATCGACGACGCTCGCGGCGATGATCGATCACATCAACTCCTCGCGCGCACACAACATCATCACGCTCGAAGACCCGATCGAATTCGTGCACCCGAGCAAGCAAAGCCAGATCATTCAGCGCGAGGTGGGCACGCATCTGCCCTCGTTCGCGGCCGGCATCCGTTCCTCGATGCGCGAAGACCCGGACGTCATCCTGGTCGGCGAGATGCGCGATGCGGAAACCATCATGATGGCGATGACCGCCGCCGAGACCGGCCATCTGGTCTTCGGCACGCTGCATACGACCGGCGCCGTCAAGACCATCGATCGCGTCATCGACGCCCTGCCCGGCGAACTGCGCGAGCAGACCAAGGCGTTTCTCGCGATGAGTCTGAAGGCGGTGATTACGCAGGTACTCGTCAAGACGCCGGACGGCCGCGGCCGCCGGGCGGTCCAGGAGATCCTCGTCAACAATCGCGCGATTGCCAACATGATCCAGTCCGAGCAGACGCACCAGATCGGCTCGCAGCTGCAGACCGGCAGGAATGAAGGCATGCAACTCATGGATGCGGCGCTCCTCGACGCGATCCAGGCGAAGGAGATCGACCCGGACGACGCATTCCGGTTCGCCAACGACAAGAGCAAGTTCCAGCGCTACGTGAGCGACGTCGAACTCGTGCCGCCGATGGACGGTGCCAGCGAAGGGGGCGCATAGACGGTGGCCCAGATAGACCAGTACTTGCAGATCGCGCACGAGAAGAGCGCCTCCGACCTGCACTTCCTGTCCGGCGACCCTTTGAGAGCCAGGATTCATGGCGAACTCGTCCAGATCGGCGACGAGAAGCTCGGCGTCGACCACGTTCGAGAATGCGTCGTCGAGATCATGGACGGCGCCGCCCAGCGTCACTTCGAGAAACACGACGCCGCCGATTTCGCCCACGAGATCGAGGGGCTTTCACGCTTCCGCGTAAACGTGTTCCGGCACCTGAACGGTGTGGGCGCCATCCTGCGGGCGATCCCCGCGACCGCGCTGTCGCTCGAGGATCTCGGCATGCCCAAGGTAATCCACGACCTGTGCCGGCATACGCAGGGCATGATCCTGGTCACGGGCAAGACGGGCTCAGGCAAATCGACGACGCTCGCGGCCATGATCGACGCGATGAACGAACGCCTCAAGGGCCACATCCTGACGATCGAGGATCCGGTGGAGTTCGTACACCATGCCAAGGGCTGTTTGATCAGCCAGCGCGAGATTGGCGTCCACAGCAATGGCTTCGCACCGGCGCTGCACTCGGCGCTTCGCGAGGACCCGGACGTCATTCTCGTGGGTGAAATGCGCGATCTCGAAACGATCAGTATCGCCGTAACCGCGGCCGAGACCGGTATCCTGGTCATGGGTACGCTGCACACGAACGGCGCCGGCCAGACCGTAGACCGGATCGTCAACTCGTTCCCGGCCGACAAGCAGGGCCACATTCGCACGATGATTTCGACCTCCCTGAAGGGCGTGATCTCGCAGCAGCTGTTACCCACGAAGGGCAAACCGGGTCGCGTGGCGGCGCTCGAGATTCTCGTCAACACGCCCGCGATCGGCAACCTCATTCGCCAGGGCAAGCTCGAACAGCTCGAGACGGCGATGCAGGCCGGCGGGCGGCAGGGGATGCAGACGATGGACATTGCGCTCGAGCAGCTCCACGCCAGGGGAAAAATAACCGGCAAGGACGCCTACCTGCAGGCGAACAACAAGGCCCGCTTCGAACGCATGCGCGACGAAGACTAGTGTCGTGTCCCGCAAATAACCCGCACAATTCGGCGCGTCTTTTCGCGTCTGGCGGCGTTGCGGCTTCTCGCCATAGCCCCGCTATGGCTCGTCGCCGCGCCTTGCCAGCCACGAAAATCCGCGGCCGCCTCATGCACGTTATTTACGGGACA
>JANQLK010000009.1 GCA_028280615.1 Woeseiaceae bacterium
TACGAGGACCTGGAGTCGGATCGCGACAGGGATATCGCCGCCACGATATTCAAGGCGCTTACCGATACGATATCCGATAGCCGAGGCATTCGCCGCCCGACGACGGTCGGACAGCTCAGCTTGATTACGGAAGCCAGCGTGCCCGACGTTGCCGAGATCATCGATGTCTTTCGTCGGATGGATCGATCGTTCCTGATGCCACCCCTCGACAGTCCGCTCAAGCGTGGGACGATCGTCGACGTTTCGCACGAAAGCCTGATGCGCGTGTGGAACCGTCTGATAGAGTGGACCCGCGAAGAAGCCTCATCGGCGAAAACCTACCTGCGAGTGTCGAGCACGGCCGCCCGATACGAACACGGAATCGGGGGCCTGTGGCGCGACCCCGACCTCGCGGTCGCATTGGAGTGGCGGGACGAGACGCAGCCAACCGCGGCGTGGGCCGCGCGCTACGACCCGGCGTACGAAAGGGCGATGTCGTTTCTCGACAAGAGCAAAGCCGAGCAGGACCGCCGGATTGCGGAGACGCGCAGAGCGCGCAGAGCGAAGCTGCAGACCGCCTGGGGCGTTTCCGTGCTGCTTCTCGTATTCGCGATGTACGCATGGTTGCAGCAACAGCGTGCGGAGCGGGAACAATTTCGGGCGGAGCAGAACTTCGAACTGGCCGTTCGCTCCGTGGATGAGATGTTGAATGATGTGGCCATCGAGGAGTCGCTCGCCGACGTTCCACAGACCGAGCAGCTTCGCCAGCAGCTGCTCGAAAAGGCGCGACTGTTCTTCGAGCAACTCAAGCAGGACCCCTCTGCGGATCCGAGTCTTCGCCTGGAACTCGCGCACGCACAGCGGCGGCTGGGAAACATCTACGAATCGCAGGGGCAACGGCAGAAAGCCGAAGCCGCGCACCAGCTGGGCATCAGTCAGCTCGAAGATCTGGTCACTGAGTTCGGTGGCCAGCCTGTGTACCGCTATCGCCTCGGCGAAGCATACAACTGGTTTGGTGAGCAGCTCAGACCCTACGATAGCGTCAGGGCGGAATCCGCGTACGACAGAGCGCTCGAGCTGCAGACGGAACTGGTCGACGAGTTTCCCGAGAATTTCGAGTATCGGTATGAACTCGGCCGAACCTACAACAATCGCGGAATCCTCGTAAGCAACCAGGCCGACCGCGCTGCCGAGGCCGAGCAAAGCTTCAGCGACGCGATCGGGATATTCGAATCGCTGCGCGATAGCCGCAGTACGCCGTTGGCTACGCTGCGCCTCGCACGTACGAAGAACAACCTGGCCAGGTTGCTGCGGGCGAATCGCCGATACGCAGACGCCGAACGCGTGTTCGGCGAAGCCATCGCACTGCAGACGGAGTTGGTCGACGAGGCGCCGGACAGTCGCGAGTACCGCGAGGGGCTCGCGCGCATGTACAACAACCTCGGCAATCTCCACCTGATGCAGGGGAACGAGGAACTGGCATTGCAGGCCAATTCCGAGGCACGTCGCCTGTATGAGGGTCTCGCGACCCCTGTGCACGGACTGCAGAACGAACTCGCCAACAGCTACAACACGCGCGGGAGAATCCTCGCCGGCATGAATCGCAACGACGAGGCGTTGTCCGCCTATCGAACCGCGCTGCGCCAGTTCCAACAGCTGGAACGGGAGCTCGCCGACTTCGACAACGACCCCGAGCTGAACAGCCGATACGGCAATGCGCATGCCAATCTTGCTATACTCTTCAAGCAAGAGGGCCGGTTTGCAGATGCCGAGACACAGGTATCGGAAGCGATCCGCTATTTCGGGAATGCGGTCAACTCTCCGGCGCCAAGTACCGACTATGCCCGGAACCTGGCCAGCGCGAACTGGCTGCTGGCGGACATCCGGCTGGACTCGGGCAAGTACGCCGGAGCCGCCGATGCGGCGGAAGCGTCGGCAACAGCCGCCATGGACAGCGCGACCGTTTATTCGGCCGCTTTGTTGCTCGCTCGCGTCGTCGAGATTGCGGCCGACGACGAGACTCTCGTGGCAGCAGAACGAGAGCAAGTCGTTGAATCATACTCGACGCGCACCGTCGAACTGATCCGGGCGGCCGTCGAGGCAGGATACCCGCTCGAGCGTTTCGAAGCGGATGTGGATAGAAAATTCGGCCGCCTCAGGAACAGGCCCGATTTTCGCCAGATTTTATTGGACAGCAGGGAAGACTAGGGACCGGACAGCTCGAGAAACACAAACCAGGGAAGCGCAAGAACAATTGACAAGAATGACCGGAACCAGCGCGTTCCGGCACTGCGAGCGTTGCACCAACTACCTGTGAAGGTAAAAGGGGGACGGCGATGAAACATCTCTCAAGAGAGCAACTGGCTTCGATGGTGAGTGTCATACTCGTCTCATGTTTACTCGGTTCGTCGCCAGTATTCGGCCAGGGCACATCATCACAGGACGATGATTCAGGGACTAGCGATCGAACGGGATCCGACGAACAGGTACGCACCGGCGAGATGCCGATGTTCGTCTCCGACAGCAATACCGGTTACATCGACAACGCCCTGATCGGGACGCGATTCCGCGTGCGCGCCGACGGCGGGTTCGGCGTGGATTCACCGGATCGCGCGGAGTTCTTCTATGGCGCGTGCGGTTGTGCCAGGGACGTGCCGAATCCACCGGCCAACGTCCCCAACCCGAACGGAGACGTGCTCAACCCGGATGCGCCAGGCCCTTCAGGAGAGGTTATTCCGGGCGCGATACTGACCTCGACGCTGATCGAAACCGATATCGACTACCAGGAATTCCGCTTCGACTACGAATACGCGCTGCATCCCAGCTTTTCGTTTTTCGCCGAGGTCCCTCTTCGCTTCATCGACGGCGAGAGACTGGGCAGCGACAGCGGCCTTGGAGACGTTCGCGCAGGCTTCAAATGGGGTCTCGTAAGCAACCCCAATCAACAGTTGACGTTTCAGTTTCGCGGCTACTTCCCGACCGGCGATGCAAAGAAGGGCCTCGGGACGGATCATCCCGCCGTCGAACCGGGGCTACTCTACCTCGGCCGCCTGTCCGGCGGCTGGGCAATGGCCGCGGAGCTTCGCTATTGGGTGCCGATCGATGGAACCACCGGACGCGGGACCGGTTTCAGCGAGGACTATGCCGGCGACGTCGTGCGCTATGGTCTCGGCTTCAGCTACGACTTCGAGCGGCCATCCGGGATGGTCGTCACGCCTGTTGTCGAGGTGGTCGGCTGGTCCGTGCTCGGCGGCCTGGCCCTGAGTTCGGCTGACGGAACGCCGGTCGGAACCACGGTGCCGGGTTTCGGCTACCGTGAAGTGGACGGGGAGAACATCGCAAATCTCAAGTTCGGTCTGCGATTCGGCTTTAGCAGGCAACGTTCGCTCTATGTCGGTTATGGCACGGCGTTGACGGATGACGTCTGGTACGACGATGTCGTCCGCATCGAGTATCGCGGCGGCTACGGCCGATAGGCTCTTTGCCAACGGTTCAGACCGGGCAAGCCGTCCCGCACGAAGCGCTTCGCATCGTCTACGGAACGGAGAACTTGAGCCCGCCGTTCTCGGACGTCGGGAATTCGACCTCGTAGTTGAACTCCTTCATCAACGCGCGCTTGTTCCAGGTCCGGTTGTATTTGGTGTGGTAGTTGAAGTGAATCTCGACCGCCTTGTCGTTTCCTTGCCGCCACGCGCCGTTGACGATGCGTGCGATGGTCTCGCGGTCCGGATGCTGAAACTGCTCTCCATTGGTCGATACGAGGAAATGTTGGCAGTCGAGGCGCCTTAACAAGCCTTCGTGCAGGTTTGCGCGGCTGCCGTGGTGCGGCACCTTGAATGCGCCGAGTTTCAGGACCTTCTCACGCCGTTCTTTCAACAGGCGGTCGATACTCTGCTGCAACACGTGCGAATACGCGTCGCCCGCGAACAGGCAATGACGATCGCCGTAGCTCGCAAGGAACGCGATGCTACTGCCGTTCGCCGGGCTCGTGTCCTTCCTGACCTTGGCCGCGGTTAGCTGTCGGACGAGCGTCGAGTCAACGCTCAGGAGCTTGCCCTCGTCACTCAGGAATTCCGGATCGGGGGCGAGCCGCTTGTCGCGACCCAGGGCTTCGAGCAGCTCTGCATCGCTGGCATGATCGAGTCCGGCCTTGGTCAGCTCGGACTTCCATCGCTTCGACAGCTTCAGCATCGTGTCGAAAGTCGGTGAGAGCAGGACGATCTCCAGCCCCCCGCCGAGTGAAAAACGTGGCAGCCGATCGGATTGGGGCACGTAGATCGATTCGCCTTGCCACGGGCGATGATTCCACTTGAGGCCTCGTTTCTGGATAAACGCGCCCAAAAACTCTCCCTGGCGAGCGCCGAGGAAACGCGGTCGTTTTCCGTTCCTGCTGCCGGGCATGGGAAGATGATGCTCGCCATTGAACCAGATATCGTCGATCAGGAGCTTATCCTTGAGTCGCGCATCACCGAGTAACTTGAGCACGCCTTCGATATGATCAGCGTCGACGTGAGTGATCACGAGGAGCTCGAGGCGGCACTGCCCTTCTTTCCTGACAACGCTCTGGATGCGTCGCCTGATGACCTCGGCCGTGTCCGCTTTGCCGCCGTCGATCAGTACCCGGTTCGGCCGGGACGCGTCTCCGTATTCGATCCAGAGCGCGTCGCCGAGGCGCGCGGGCAGCATGTGCACGTCGTAGATTTGCTGCTCTGGTTTCGGCTTACCGGTATTCCGTTTGCGGCGCTTCTTTTTTTCGCCGGCCAGGGCCTTCTTCCCGGCAGCCGACTTGCGAGACCGGCTACTGTGCTCGTCGCTTCGGGTTCGAGACAACTCGGCTTCGAGGTATTTGATCGCCGCGTTCATCGCGCCGCTGATTCGAGACTTGCTGCTGCGTTTCTTGCTCGCGAATTCGGTTTGAAATTTACGCAGCTGGTCGAGCGCCGCCTCGATCTCGTCGTATCTCTTGCCCTGGTCCGTTACCGCCTCACGCTGGCGGCGGACAAACCGCCGATAGAACTTGAGTGCTTTTTCCTTCTCACCGCCGTAAACCTCGAGTTCGCCGGCGGATGCATATGCCCAGTAGTCCGGATGGCGTTTGCTGATCTCATTCTCCAGGGCGAATCGCAGGACGTGCGTCAACTGCCGGGCCCTTTTCTCGTCGCCGAGCAGCAAACTGAGATGTATCGCCCCGATGCCCGGGTAATGCGATATGTCGTTCGATCGAAAACCCTTCTCGTAGTATTCCCGGGCGTCCCTGAGGCCTTCCTTGCTGGGGCTTGCCCCTCGCAGGTAGGCGATGCGTCGTGTCATGCTGCCCAGCAAACCGTAGGTCTCGGGCAAATCGAATTTCTCCTCGACCAGCGGCCTTAGCCGGTGGATCTGCCGCTCGAGCTTCTCGACGGCCTTGAGTCGCTCTTTGCGGTCGGCGACGGGCAGCGCGCATTCTCTGTCGACGACTCGCGCGCGACGTAGCGCACCCTGCTGGCGACCGACGGCTGCCGCCTCGTCCAGCGTATCCGTGAAGTAGCGCAGGTAGATCATCTCGTTCGCCCAGCTTTCGTCGTCCCGGGCCGCGAGCCTTCTGCGCACCGACGAGATCACGTTCAGCGGATGACCTCCCGCCAGTAACGCACGATAAACCGGACCGACCGTGAACCTGGACACGTCCGTGCGCAGTTTGAACAGCGATGCTCGCACCATCGGTATGCCGAGTATGTGAAGTTCGTAGGCGACGGACCCGTAGCTGCCTTCCGGCTCCGCACCTGAATCGCAGGCGGCGAGCGTAACGAGGGACGGCGTCCAACGAGTGGATTTAATCGCCTGCGCGAGCTGCTCGCCCTTGACGGGACCGTCTTCGAACAGCAGCCCTGACCGGCCGCGCTCGGTTTCGGCGCCGTGTGCGAGTATGTGGATGAAATCGAAATTGCTGCTTTCGCAACGATGCTCGAGATCGCTGATGTCATTGATTCTCTGTTCCACGAACTCGACGTCATTGCGTCGGCAGCTTTGCTCGAGTGCCTTGCGATGCTTGTTGTGCGGCACGTCGCCGTAGGGATCCGACCACGCGAACAGCAGCCGCAGCCGATTCTCTCGCCCCGTCGGCCACTCGGGCCACGTCGTGTGCTCGTTGGCAGGCACGGCCCGGACGAACGTCGTTTTGTCCTCGAGCAGTATGTGCTTGTACGGGCTGGTCCACCGCGTCGCCAACTCCCAGGGGATGTTGGCAAGTTCGGGCCAGCCCAGTATCCAGATGATGCAGCGCGACTTGCCGGCCGACATGTCCAGCGCGCGGGTAAACGACTTCACGCGGCCGAGTTTCTTGCCGAGCGCTTTGCCGATCGCGTTCAGCTCTTCGATACGTGGCGCGTCACCCTCTGTCCGGTTACCCAGGTACTGGATATGTCTGTCGAGTTCCGCCTGATCCCAGGGTGACGTGAAAGTCTCCCAGGCGCCGTTGTCGACCGTGATTCGATATTCCTGTGTTGTGCTCAGCGGGATACGCGCCTGCGGATCGCCTTCGCGAGAGAACCGGACCACAATCGGCGTCGTATTTTCCATGTCATGTCACACCGGACCGGCGACCGCTCCGAGTCGCTTCGCACACGCCATCACGGGCGGAAGCGCGCCTGGAGCAGCCGCATCTGTGCAGATTATCCTACAGCTACTAGTATAGTGAGGTTTCGGCGAATCGGTGCCGCTCGGTAGGATTTGACCATCCCTGTGCCGGCCCGTAGCGTGGTTGCGGCTACATTGGCCCCTGCCATCGTCCCGCCGATCGCCAGCCTCGGGGACACGAGGTCGACGATTCATCGCGCGTGAGCTGACCCACGTCATCCAGCATCGCCGCGAACATTGCAAAGACCCTGACGGGTCTCCGGGGCTCGCGAACCTCAGGGGTGTCGAGAATGGCCAAGAACATCGTTATTTGCTGCGATGGCACGGGCAACGAGATCAACGACCATCACTCGAACATCTCGAAGCTCTATCGAGTGCTCAAGCGATCATCGGGCCAGTTGGTCTATTACGATCCGGGACTCGGAACCATGGGCGCCAGCAGCGATTGGGCCAGGCTCAGGCAAACAATGGAGGAGTTTGCCGGGCTTGCACTGGGCGTCGGGCTGGACCGGAATGTCCTGGACGCTTACCGGTTTCTTGTCACGCATTTTGAGGATGGCGACCGCATATCGATGTTCGGCTTCAGTCGTGGCGCCTATACGGTCCGCGTCCTGGCGGGATTCATCAACACCCTGGGGCTGCTGCGCACTCACCAGGTTCACCTGTGCGGACACGCGTTCGTCGCCTACAAGCAGATCTCAGAGGGCCAGGGTTTTTCGGGCACCCGACTGTTCGAGAAGACACTGCGTCCCAGGCGGCCGCCCATCCGTTTCCTCGGGCTCTGGGACACCGTCAGCAGCATCATCGTCCCCCGCAAGGATCGTCTGTACGCGCCGAGCCTCCGGCAACTGGCCTATACCGCGCGCAACCCCAGCGTCGAAATCGTAAGGCATGCACTCGCGGTCGACGAGCGGCGCCGGATGTTTCGACCTTACCTGTGGAAGGAGTCCGAGGAGTACTGGGGCGGCCCTTTCCGGTCGAAAGACCCGGTGCCGCAGGACGTCAAACAGGTTTGGTTTCCGGGTGTGCATTCCGACGTCGGCGGTGGACACGCCGAGGAAGACAGCGGCCTCGCCAAGCTGTCTCTCAAGTGGATGATCGACGAAGCCCCGGAGGAGCTCGAATTCGTCACGCAGAGCGTCAACCAGATCGTGCTCGGGAAACAGCGCAGGGGCAGCGACACGACGTACGCCGAACCGGATGCCTGCGCGAGATCGAAGGATTCCATGACGCTCGGCTGGCGCCCGTTTGAAGTCCTTCCAAAGCGCGTGAGTCGCCGCGAATGGCCCGCACGAAAGTCGCGGCTCGGCCTTTACCTGCCGCTCGGCGAGCCTCGTTTCATTGAACACGATGCGCTGCTGCACGAATCGGTGCAGGAGAGGATGGCTGGCGTGGCTGACTATCGTCCGGTGAATGTGCCGGGCACCTGAGCGGACTGAGCTAGAGGAGACATGGAGCGGCGCCGCCCCGACGGGCCCCTCCGGAATCAGGCCCGGCCTGCGGACACAGGCCGGGCGATTGGCCGACGCCTGCTAGTCGCCGAAATCGTAGCCGACGCTGAAACGTATCGAGCGGCCGAAGATCGGGCGGCCGTTCGGCGCGGCCGGGTTGCGCGGGTCGCCCTCGGTGATGCCGTCCGAGTCGTTCAGGTTGTCGGCGTGCAGCTGGAAGAACAGGCCCGAGTCGTGATTGACGATCACGCCCAGGTCCAGCTTCTCGTAGCTCGGCAGGACGACCGTGTTGGCGTTGTCCGCGAAACGATCGTCGACGAGCGTCAGCGCACCGTACACGGCGCCGTTCCACTCGCCGGCCAGGAAGTTCCACGTGGGCGCGATGCGCGCCTGGAAGTCCGGCTGGCGCAGAACCTTGTTGCCGACGTCGGTCAGCGTCGTCGACTCGGTGATCTCGGCGTCCTGCAGCGTCAGGATGACGTCGATGACGAAGTCGCCGAAGAAGACCGCGCCGTCCGCCTCGATGCCGATCGACTCGGTCTCGAAGGCCGCGGCCGGCACCGTGCCGCCGACGGTCGAGTTGAACGAGTCGTTGGTGTTGAAAAACGCCGTCGCATAGACCTCGAACATGTCGCCCGCGTACTTGACGCCGCCCTCGAGCTGCTGGACCGAGTTGACGGTGTCATTGCCCTCACGGATGTCGTCGAAGTGCGGAAACAGGAAGCCGTCGGAGTAGCGCGCGTATACACCCAGCTCGTCGTTGACGTCGAAGTTTGCCGCCACGGTCCATGCGAACTCGGTGTCGTCGACCTCGGTAGCGAGATCGGTCGTGCCGTCGGGGAAGCCGTCGCCGGAATCGAGCACGTAGTCGACCTCGATCGACTCCGTGCGCACGCCGCCGTCGAGCCTGAGCTGGTCGGTGACGAACCATGAGTCGGCGAGATAGAACGCTTCGGCTCGCGCGTCGCCCGCCGACTGCAGGCCGAACAGGAAGCCGGCGTCGCCGCCGGCGTCAGCGATGTCGTCGGGCGTGATCGCCGGATCGAGCGGCTCGCCGTTGGCGACGTTGTGCACGGGCAGCGGGTTGCCGAGCGTCCACCAGTCGTTCGCGGACCACGACGACTGGTAGAAGCCAAACGTCACGTCGTGGTTCTCGAACTGTTTGTTGATGCTGATGTCGTTGATCTTCGCCTCGAGATCCTTGAGCACGACCCAGTGGCCGTAGGTCTGCACGAAGTCCGTGCCGGCGAGCGTCGCGCCGCTGACGGTCGTGACGGGGCCGCCGATGACGGCGCTCAGATCCGCGGCCGTGACGGGCCCGCCGGCCGGGACGAAGCCGAACGTGTTGGCGTCGCCCGACGTGAACGTGAACTGGTCGCGGATCGTCCAGTCATCGCCGAAGTCGAACTCGACGCTGCCGCCCGCCACGATGCCGTCCCAGCCGCGGCCGTTGCCGAAGTCGAAGACCTGGGTGTTGCCGGCCGGGTTTACCTGGATCTCGCGGAATCGCGTGGCGTTGCCGAGCTGCGCGAACTCGCCCAAGTCGTTGCCCGTGTTCAGCGCGAACGGCAGTACCCACTGACCGCTGTCGTCGGTGACGCGCGCGAACAGGTTGATCTCGCCCGTGTCGAACACGCGGTTCAGGTTCAGCGTGAACTGGTTGCCCTCCTCGGCAGAGAACTGCGGGTCGCGGATGCCGTCGGCCGAGGTGATGTAGCCGCCGATCATGTAGTAGAGGTTCTCGGACAGCTCGCCGCTCAACACGCCGTCGAAGCGCTGGAGGCCGAAGTCCGCGGTCGTGTACTTGACCCGGCCCTCGGTGTATTCGCCGCCCTCCTTGAGTCGAAAGTTCACGGTCACGCCCGGTTCGCCCTTGCCGAACACGGCGTTCGGGCCGCCGCGCAGAGCCTCGACGCCGGCAATCGTCTCGTCGACGCGGAAGATGGACGACTGCTCGAAAAACGACAGCATCTCCGTGCCATAGATCGGCGTGCCGTTGATCGCGAGCAGGACGAACGGCGCGTCGCTGCCGCCAGGCAGGCCGCGCACGTCGATGTTGGCGCCGGCGACGCCGCCGGAACTCTCGGCCCAGACGCCCGGCACGCTCTTGAACAGGTCGGCGGTGCTCTTCGGGTTGAACTTGGCGATGTCGTCGGGTGCCAGCGTCGTGATCGCGAAGCTCGCCTGCTGCTTCTGCACGCCGGCGCCACCGGGTGTGCCGACCGTGATGATCTCCTCGATTACTTCTTGTTCGCCGGTGTCCTGCGCGAACGCCCCGCCGGCGGGGCAGACGACAAGGAAAGCTGCGAGCGCAGCCAGGCGATGGGTTACATCGAATGCTTGCTTGGTCATCGTTTCGCTCCTTGGGTCGTGGAGTACGGCTGCGGCGAACAACGCCGAGCCGCTCCAGCGGCGCTGGCAGCGAAGACGCGCCGGCTACACGGCAGCCGGCGAAAAAGCAGACGTCTTGCCCCCCGTACGCCTGATTTCCTGTGGGAAAAAAACTACTCCTTTCAACAGAGTAATTCTATTGACAGCCCATCATAGTACGCGTTCAAGAGGTTTTCTTTATAAGAACATGTACTTATGCTCGTGACCGCTGTGCGAACAAGCTTCGCAAAAACGTAGCATCGCCGCTACAATGTCGCCGGGAGACACGCCATGAGTTTCAATCCCGCGTACATCGACTTCCTGATCGTCGCCGCGTTCGTGATCTACAGCGTCAGCGTGGGTTTCCTGTCGCGCAAGCAGGCGTCGAAGGACCTCGACGAGTACTTCCTGGCCGGCCGCAGCGTATCCGGGACGAAGGCGGGCTTGAGCATGGCGGCGACGCAGTTCGCGGCCGACACGCCGCTGCTCGTCATGGGCCTGATCGCGGTCGGCGGCGTCTTCTCGCTATGGCGGCTGTGGATCTACGGGCTCGCGTTCCTGATGATGGGCTTTATCCTCGCGGCCGCGTGGCGACGCTCCGGCATTCTGACCGACGCCGAGCTCGTCATGACCCGCTACAGCGCGGAGGGCGCGCTCGCGCTGCGCGGCCTCAAGGCGATCTACTACGGCACGATCATCAACTGCGTCGTCATGGCGTTCGTGCTGATCGCGGCCGTCCGGATCTTCGAGATCTTCCTGCCATGGAACGAGTGGCTGCCGGCCGGCATCTACGACGGCATCGCAAACGCGATCGCGTCGACCGGCCTCGAGATTTCGTCCGGCGTAACCGGCGTCGAACCGTTCGTCGCGACGACCAACAACGTCCTGAGCATCGTCGCGATGCTCGCGTTCGTCGCGCTGTATTCGACGACGGGCGGCCTGCGGAGTGTCATCGCGACCGACGTCGCGCAGCTTTTCCTGATGCTCGCCGGCACGGCGATATACGCGTGGCTCGCCCTCGACGCGGCCGGCGGCCTCCCCGGGCTGCCCGACCGACTGGTCGACATCTACGGCGCGGGTACGGCCGAGCGGTTCCTGAGCTTCGCGCCGAAGGCCGAGGATGCGCTGATGCCGTTCCTTGTCATCGTCGCGCTGCAGTGGTTTTTCCAGATGAACAGCGACGGCACGGGTTACCTCGCGCAGCGGACGATGGCATGCCGGGATCATCGGCAGGCGCGGCTGGCGGCCGTCGTGTTCACGATGACGCAGATCGTCGTCCGCAGCCTCCTGTGGCTGTTGATCGGTGTGGCATTGCTTGTCGTCTACCCGTTCGACGCGTCGCTGCCGCTGACCGAGGCGGGTATCGGCGAACGCGAGCTGACGTTCGCGCTCGGCATGGACGAACTCCTGCCGGTCGGTGCCCGCGGCCTGATGCTGACGGGCATGCTCGCGGCGCTGGCGTCGACGCTCGACACGCATTTGAACTGGGGTGCGAGCTACTGGAGCAACGACCTGTACAAGGGTATTTGGGTCGAGGGTATCCAGGGCCGCCGCGCCGACCAGCGGGAACTTGTCGTCGTCGCGCGGCTATCGAACATCGTCATCCTCGTGATCGCGCTGACGATCATGGTCAACCTGAAGTCGATCCAGACCGCCTGGCAGATCTCGCTCCTGTTCGGCGCGGGCACGGGCGCGGTCCTCGTGCTCCGCTGGCTCTGGGAGCGCATCAACCTGTGGTGCGAGGTAGCGGCGATCGTTACGTCGCTGATTCTCGCGCCGGTACTCATCTATACCGTCGACGCCGAGTGGCTGCGCCTGCTGGCGATGTCGGCGGCATCGCTCGCCGTCGTCGTCGTGACGGCGTACGTCGCGCCGCCCACAAAGCCGGATAAACTCGTCGCGTTCTACGAGCGAGTCCGCCCGCCCGGCGCCTGGCGCCAGACCCTGGTCGCCGCCGGACGGGACCCGACCGCGGGCAGCAGCGAGTTCAGGCGCGACCTCTTGGGCCTCGCCGCCTGCGCGGTCAGCGTATACAGCTGGCTCGTCGGCTGCGGCTGGCTGCTCCTGGATACCGGACGCCTGCTGCCGGGTATCGTCGCGATACTCGTCGGCATTGCAGCCGTGCCGGTTTGGCTGCGGTCGTTGCGGGACGTCGGGACGCATTGAGGCTTGAGGGCACCGGCAGTCACGCCGCGCGTGCCGCCCGCTTTATCGCTCGTCGTATGCGGTCGTAGGTGCCGCAGCGGCACAGGTTGCCCGACATGGCCGCGTCGATCGCGTCGGCATCGGGTTCGGGCATGCGCTCGAGCAGGGCGGCGGCACTCATGAGCTGGCCCGCATGGCAGTAGCCGCACTGCGGAGCCATTTCGCGTGCCCATGCGGCCTTGAGTTTCGCGCCGATCCTTGTGGCGCCGAGACCTTCAACCGTCATGACGGGACGCTCGCCGACCGCGGCTACGGGCGTCAGGCAGGCACGGCGCGCGCTGCCGTCGATGAGGACCGTGCATGCCCCGCAGGTGCCCTGGCCGCAGCCGTACTTCGTACCCGTGAGATTCAGCTCGTCGCGCAGCGCCCACAAGAGCGGCATGTTGCTGTCGACGTCGACGTCGTATCGATCGCCATTGATGTTCAGGCTGTACTTCATGTCACTTTTCCAAGCTGAATGCGATCGCCGGCCGGCAGACGGCGTATTCTCGGACCACCCGCTCTGGCGACCGCGTTCAGAAACGCCGGCGTCACGGACGGCAACGGCGGCTCGCCCATTCCGCCGGGCGCGGCATCGGAGTCCACGATGTGCACTTCTATGTCCGGGACTTCGTTCGTTCGCATGATCCGGCAGTTCGCGAAATTACGCGGCCACAGCTGCCCGTGCCGAACGTCGACATCGCCCCACAGCGCGGAGCTCAGCCCGAAGATCACGCTGCCTTCCATCTGCGCCTTGACCGAGTCCGGCACGATGGCCAGCCCGCAGTCGACGACGGCGACGACCTTGTTGATCGTCGCAACGGTCCCTTCGACGGACACGTCGACGGCGTGCGCGACGTAGGTATGAACGTCGGAGTAGCAGTGGCACGCCAGGCCCACCGCCCTGCCGGGCCGTCGTCGCGAGCCATAGGCACTGTGGCGGGCGGCCTCGCGCAGCACGTGCCGCAGCCGCTCCGCGACGACGTCCGATTCGTCGTTCGGATACGTCTCCACACGAAGATCGCGGCGCAGGAATCTCAGCCTGAGCTCGAGCGGATCGATGCCGAGATGCAGCGCGAACTCATCGAGCGCGCACTCGCTGGCAAACGCATGATGGTTCCTGTAGGTCCCCCGCCACCAGTTCAAGCGCACTTCGGGCACGTGGACGTCCCGCTGGCGGATTCGCAGATAGTCGAACGCATACGGCAGGTCGGCCGCACCGAGTGCCGCCGCCCAGTCGTAGCCCATGTGCCGGAGCTGTGTCGGGTCCTGCTGGGCAAAGGCGGACGCGGCCGAATAGGCAAGATCCAGCGCGACCGCACGCCTGTCGCTGCTGCTCCGGAAGGCGAATCTGTGCCGGGTCGGCGGACGCACGCCGCCGTGCATCATGTCGTCCTCGCGCGTATACAGGAGCTGCACGGGCCATGGGACCTGTGCCGCGATTCGCGCGGCTTCGATCGCAAAGCCCCGCTCCAGCTTGCGGCCGAACGAGCCGCCGAGCAGGGTCGTGTGCACCGTGACGTTCTCGTCCGGCAAACCCAGCGCCTGCGCAGTCTCCCGCTTGAGCAGGCTCGCCATCTGGATCGGCCCCCACACGGTGCATTGGCCGTCGGCAAGAACGGCCGTTGCGTTGACCGGCTCGATGGCCGCGTGCTGCGCCATGGGCATCTCGTAGACGAGCGTCAGGTCGAGCGCGGCATCGGCATCGATTTCGGTGCCCGCTTCCCGGACGAGCTTCGCGTCGCCGTCGTCCCATTGCGCGAGACGTGCCCGGATCACGGCGCTGCTGGCATCCGCGTGCCCGCCGAGCTGCCACTCCGGATGCAGGCGATCCCGCCCCTTAATCGCCGACCACGAATTGCGCGCGACGACGGCCACGGCGTTGTCGAGTTCGACGACCGCCTCGACGCCCGGCACGGCCAGGGGCGCCTGCCGGTCGTAGCGTTCGAGCGTGCCGCCCGGCACGGGCGATCGCGCGAGAACGGCAAACCGCATGCCCGGAAGACGAACATCCGTGCCGAATACGGCTCTGCCGCTCAGGAGTTCGTCGGTGTCGATACGGCCTCCCGCCTTGCCGACGAAGCGAAACTCGGCCGGATTCCTTAGCGGCGCGTCGTCGGGTACCTCGAGCAGCGAGGCTGCCGCGGCGAAATCACCGAGCGGCGCCGTGCGGCCGCTGGCCTCATGACGCAAGGCCGCCTCCCGAACGTCGATCTCCCCGGCAGGCACGCGCCACTCCGCGGCCGCGGCTTCTACCAGCATCTCGCGCGCGGTCGCGACGAGCGGCCGGTGCGCTCGCCAGAAGCCCGGGATCGCGTAGCTGCCGCCCGTGCCGACGTTGCCGAATCTGTCGAGCGTCGGCGCCTGCCGGAAGCTGATCTGCCCGAGGTCGGCTCCGAGCTCGTCCGCCACGATAGCCGCGATGGCAAGATGGATCTGCTGGCCCATCTCACATTTCTTCACCCAGAACGTAATGGCGTTGTCGGGCTCGATTTCGAGGTAAGCGTTGGGCCGGAATGCGTCGCGCTCGCGGGGCCCGACGGGGCCTGCGACGACGCCCGCGGCGAGGCACAACGACGTGCCGCCGAATGCCTTGATCACGAAACGCCTGGAAACCCTGCTGTGCACGCCGCCTCCCCGGGAACGAAGCTCTGTGGGCAGCCTGCCGCGAGCGGCCTCCGACGGCTATCTCGCCGGGACGAAGGATGCGGTATTTGGGACCAGGGGACGGCGACGGCCGTCAGGAGTCGGACCGGGCCTCGATCGCCTCGAACACCTTGCTCCTGTAGGTCTTGCCGACCGGCAGCCTGGAGCCGGACCGAACGACGATGGATGGCCGCGTCCGCCCGCCGTGCAGCCCGGCAATCATGTCCCGGTTCACGAGATACGAGCGGTGCGCCCGCAGAAACAGTTCGTCGGGCAACAGGTCCTCGAGCTCCGCCATGCTCGTTCGCATGATGAAGGAGTTGCCGTCGATGAAGAACTCAACGTAGTTGCGTGCCGCCCTGGCCCATTCGATATCACGGGCGCTGATCCGCGTCCGGACCCGTCCTTTCCAGACCGGTAACGACACCGGATCGTCGTTCGGGACAGGCGCGTCCTTCGTCCTGGCACTGCGCAACGACGGATACAGGATCCAGAAGCCGGCGGCCACGAACAGCAGGTAGGTTCCACCCGCGATCGGCGCCATGCGATAGACCGCGGCCGTGAATGTCCAGCTCCCGCCGAGCGCGGTATCGGCGGAATAGGCGAACAGCGCCGCGCCCAGCACGGCCGCCGGGGCCGCGAGCAGCACGCCGAGCCGGATGGACGCGCGGCGCTCCACGAAGCGGATCAGCCAGAAGCAGGCGGGCAACAGCAGCGGCCACGCACCCCAGTGGACGAAGGCCCAGCGGAGCATGAGGCCGGGTTCGAAGGCGAAATCCCCGGCCACGAGTCCATGCAGGATGCAATACAACAGTGCCCCGGCGAACACGCAGCCCCACGCCAGCAGCAGGTGGAAACAGAACCTGCTATCGGTGCGTGCGGTGACGAACTGGGCAGCGTCGGGCGATTGCATGTCGTGACAAACTCGGGAGCCGGCCGTGTCGCTCATAGTATACGCCCCGGGTCGGCCGGCGGCCGCGAATCGAGCCCCACGCTCATAACGCCCATCCGTTGTATATTGTCCGCCCAGCCGGGCTAGCTCATCGGCGATACCAACAACAACCACCTGAATCAGTAGGGGAGTCAGCATGAAACCAGCCGCGATCCTGGCGTGCCTTTGCATGGCCGTCTCAGGCCCGATCCCAACCGCTAACGCCGACGAGGACGAGCGCGCGTTCTTCGACGGCATCGAGGCGCGCAACGTCGGGCCGTTTCGAGGCGGGCGGGCCACGGTAGCGGTCGGCGTGCGGCAGGATCCGCACGTCTACTACATGGGAACGACCGGCGGCGTCTGGAAGACCGAAAACGCGGGCGCGAGCTGGTTTCCGGTCTCCGACGAGGACTTCGGCACGGCGGCCGTCGGCGCGATCGCCGTCGCGCCTTCCGACCCGAACGTCGTCGTGGTCGGCATGGGTGAATCCCCGTTTCGCAATATCGCCTCCTCGCAGGGCGACGGCGTTTACAAGTCGACCGACGCGGGCAGGAGCTGGACGCGAATCGGCTTCGAGGACCTGCGCCAGACCGGCGAGATCCGCATTCACCCGAACGACCCGGACACGATCTGGGTGGCGGCCCAGGGCAATACCTACGCCGAGACCGATACGGGCGGCGTGTACAAGACGACCGACGGCGGCGAGAGTTGGCGGCGCGTGCTCGGGCCGATCAATGAGACCTCGGGCGCGGTCGACCTCGCGATCGATTACTCGAACCCGCGAATCCTCTACGCCGCAATGTGGGACAACCACCGCGACCCCTGGGCGCTGCGCTCGGGCGGCCCGGGCAGCGGCATCTGGCGCTCGACCGACGGCGGCGAGAGCTGGGAGCGGCTCAGCGAGGGCCTGCCCGACGGCATGGGCAAGATCGGCGTCGCCGTATCGCCCGCGAAACCCGGGCGCGCCTGGGCGATCGTCGAGGCCGAAGGCAAGGACGGCGGCCTGTACCGCAGCGACGATGGCGGCGATAGCTGGACGCAGGTAAACGGCGAGCGCGTGCTCATTGCGCGTTCCTGGTACTACATGCACATCTTCGCCGACCCGAATGACGAGAACACCGTGTACGTCATGAACTCCCCGTTCATGAAGTCGATCGACGGCGGCAGGACCTTCGAAAGCGTTCCCGTTCCACACGTCGACAACCACTATCTCTGGATCAACCCCGACAACTCGGACTGGATGATCAACGCCAACGACGGCGGCGCGAACGTCTCGTTCGACGGCGGCACGACCTGGTCCCGGCAGGACAACCAGCCCACGGCGCAGTTCTACCGCGTCAACACCGACAACGCGTTCGAGTACCGGATTTACGGCGGCCAGCAGGACAACTCGACGGTCGCGATCAGGAGCCGCTCACGCGACGGCAGCATCGGCCGCGACGACTGGGAAGTACACGGCGGCTGCGAGAGCGCCTACGTGGCGATGGACCCCGACAACCCGCGCTACACCTACGGGAGCTGCCTGCTCGGATTCATCGACGAGTTCGATACCGAGACGCGCACAACCCGCTCGGTGAAAGCCTACGAAGAGGCCCCGCTGGGCGTCGAAGCACGCGACTCGAAGTACCGCTTCAACTGGAATCCGCCCGTGCACGTGTCGCTGCACGACCCGAAAGTGATCTATCACGCGGGCAACGTGCTGTTGAAGTCCGAGGACCGCGGCTTCAACTGGACCGAGGCTAGCCCCGACCTGACACGCAATGAAGTGGACAAGCAGGGCAAAGGCGCGGGCCCTTACACCAACGAGAACATCGAGCAGTACAACACGATCTTCGCGCTCGCCGAGAGCCCGCACGGCGCCGGCACGCTCTACGTGGGCACCGACGACGGGCTCGTGCACGTCACGCGCGATGGCGGCGCGAACTGGAGCGATATCACGCCGCGCGGCGTCGGCCGCGGCCTCGTCAACAGCATCGAAGTCTCGCCACACGACCCGGCCACGGTGTACGTCGTCGCCATGAAGTACAAGGACGGCGATCTTCGCCCCTACGCCTGGCGCTCGACGAACTACGGCAGGAGCTGGTCATCGATTGCCGACGGCCTGCCCGAAGACCACTTCGTGCGGGTCGTCCGCGAGGACACCGAGCGCGAGGGACTGCTGTTTGCGGGTATGGAACGCGGACTGTACATGTCCATGAACGGCGGCGACGACTGGCAGCCGTTGCAGACCAACTTACCCGTCGTGCCGATCACCGACCTGATGATTCGCCGGCGGGACCTTGTGATTGCCACGCAGGGCCGCGCGTTCTGGGTCCTGGACGACATCTCCGCGCTTCGCCAATTCGACAGCGCTCATGAGAACGCAGCCGCACACCTCTACGCGCCGATGCCGGCCTATCGCATGGCGCCG
Source organism: Woeseiaceae bacterium (assembly GCA_028280615.1). Classification (GTDB taxonomy): domain Bacteria; phylum Pseudomonadota; class Gammaproteobacteria; order Steroidobacterales; family Woeseiaceae; genus UBA1847. The sequence goes on from JANQLK010000009.1 coordinate 18,587, forward strand.
ACGTCCAGCGGCTACGGCGGCGGCGAGAGCGCGGCGCCCAGCGCGCCGCATGGCGCCGTTCTTTACTACAGCCTCGACGCTGAAGCCGACTTCGACGCGGAAGACGCGCCGCAACTCAAAATTGAGATTCTGAACAGCAACGGCGACGTTATCCGAACGCTTGAAACCGATGCCGACGTCGGTATCGAGGGTGGCGAGATGCCTGGAGGCTACGCACTGCCCGCCCAGAAGGGCCTCAACCGCGCAGTCTGGGACTTAAGGACCGAGCGAACCGCGGAGATCGACTACGGCATGGTGTTCGGCGCCGGACCGGGCGAAAAGTCGATCGCGGGCTATCGCGTCGCGCCGGGCGAGTACGCGGTTCGATTGAGTTACGACGGTAACGTCCAGGAGCAGACCGTCGAGGTCATCTGGGACCCGATCAACCGCTACGACGACGCGAAGATCGCCGGGCAGCAGGCGTTCCTGCAAGAGACCTTCGGCATGATCGACGCGCTCTACGAACGCGTGGCCCAGCTTCAGAACATCCAGAAGCAGGTGGAGCTCCGCAAGACGATCGCCGAACAGGCGGACGACACCGAAGTTGCCGAAGCGGCCGCGGCGCTGCTCGAGGCACTCGAGACCTGGCAGAAGGCCGTCACCACCCCCGAGCGCGAGACCTTTCAGGACGTGCTGAACTTCGCCCCCGAGATCGATGCGTTCCTGGCCAACGTCTACCAGGCGGCCGACTCGGCCGTGCTCGGCCTGACGCGCGGCCAGACGGATCGGCTCGATGATCTGAGGCCCACCTGGCGAGAGGCCATGGCCGGGTGGGACAAGCTCATGGCCGAGGATCTGCCGGCGTTCAACCGCGTGGCCGGTCCTGCCGTGGTGGTGCCGGAATTGGAATAGGCGTAAGTTATTGATCCAGAGGTTGCTTTCTCTTAAGGCCCCGCCTTGAGCGAGGCCGCGTCCGTGTCATTACCGGGCGTCGAGAGCATGTCGACCCTCCGATGACCGACGACCTGGAACCATGAGCGAATCGTCATCCAGCGTGCTCCGCTTCGGCGACTGCGAGTTCGACCCCGAGCGTCGCGAACTGCGTCGCGGTGGCGAGATCGTGCCGCTCGAGCCGCGCGTGTTTGCGCTGCTCTTGTACCTGATCGAACAGCGGCACCGGGCCGTCGACAAGGACGAGATCCAGGACACGGTCTGGGCCGGCATGATCGTTTCGGAGACGGCCCTGACGCGCGCCATCATGAAGGCGCGCCGCGCCGTCGGCGACAGCGCCGAAACGCAGGCCATCATCCGCACCGTGCACGGCCACGGCTACCAATTCGCAGCCACGCTTGCGAGTGAGGAAGCCGCGGCCGAATCGCCGGACCTCGATTCCCCCGCGACACGGCCGCGCGCAATGCCGCTCACGATTACCGTCGCGGTCGTCGTCATAGTCGCGCTGCTCGGACTCATCGCGTACCTGTGGCCCGGCAAACCGCCGACCGATACCGTACACCTCGCGATCCTGCCTGTTGAAAACCTGACCGACGACAGCGAGTACGACTGGACCCGGCTCGGCCTCATGGGTTTCGCGTCCGACCTGATCGCGCAAAGCAGTGCACTGAGCGTCATGCGCTCATCCGACGTCGTCCGCTTCGTCGAGATCAACGGTCTGCCCAACCTCGACGGCGCGGCCGCAGCCCTCGAGGAACTCGGGGACATCTACGGCGCAAGTCACCTCCTGCTGACACGCCTCGAGCGAAGCGCCGGTACGATGCGCCTGGCATTCTCGCTCTATTCGGTTGACGGCCGTCTCGAGCGCGGCACGATGGTGGGGGCCGAACCGACGTCGCTCATGCGCGGCATGGTTCGCAGCGTAACGACGGCGCTCGACGTACAGACTGATACCGGTCGCGAAATTACCGTGCTCGTCGAGGACCCGTTCATCAACGAGGCCTACTCGCGCGGTCTCGCCTTCTCGCTCGAGGGCCGCTGCGGCGATGCGCTCGAGCTGTTCGAAGTCGTGAAGGCGGCCACCGACTCGATTACCCGTGCTCACTACGAGTGGGCCAACTGCGCGCAGATCCTCGGGCGCTGGCAGGACGCCGAAGCGGCGTTCCTCGAGATCCTGGACGCGGCGCCGCAGGAGCCCGCCACGTCGTTGCGAGCGCTTGCTCATCATGGTCTCGGGACCGTGTACATCCGAACCGGCCGCGGCGATGCCGCACAGGCAACGCTGGAGACGGGCCTCGAGGTTGCGCAGCAGGCCGACGACCGAATCGCCGAGGGCAGGATCCTGAACAACCTTGCGATCAACGCCAAGGACCGGCGCGAACACGATGAAGCCCGTGCGCTGCTGGCGCGGTCGACGGTTGCCTACACCGAAGCCCGGCGCGGCATCCTGCCAGGCAACATTCCCGCGGCGCTCGCCAACATCGACATGGCCGAAGGCAAGCTCGATCAGGCGGAACTGCACCTTGTGCAGGCGCTGGAGGCGTTCCGGGCGACGGGCGACCGGCGCAACGAAGCCATGATGCTGAATAACTTCGGCTACCTGAGGCGACTCCAGGGCCGGATCGACGAGGCCGAACCCCTGCATCTCGAGTCGCTCGCCATACGTCGCGATATCGGCGACACGGTCGGCCAGGGCCGGATACTCGGCATGCTGTCGATTCTCTATGAGAACGAGGGCCGCTACGACGATGCGAAGACCGCGGCCGGCGAGGCGTTCGAGATCGCGAGTCAGGCCAACGACAAATTGTTCATGGCGACCGCGATGGCGCAGCTAGCGCAGGCGGAGTTCAGCGACGGCGAACTCGACGCCGCCCGCGCGTCGTATGCCGAATCGCGAGCGCTGTTCGAGGGAATCGCCGATACGTCAAGAGTCGCGCAGGTCGACATTCGACTCGCGCGCATCGACGTGCAGGCCGGCGACCTCGATTCCGCACGGGCGCGTGTCGATGAGGTGCTCGCTGTAACGGGTCGCGAGGCGCTGCACGAACCCGCGATCGAAGCGATGGAACTGGCCGGCGACATCGCGCTGCGCCAGGGGGATACGGCCGCTGCGATCGAGGCCTGGGAACGGACACTGAGGCACATCGACGAAACGGGCTTCGTGGTGACGAATAACCGCGTCACCGCCAAGCTCGCAAACGAGTTTCTCGACAACGAAGACCTGGCATCGGCGGAGCCGCTGGTTGGCCGCCTGATCGAGAGCGGGGAAACGCCGGGTGGCCTAAGGGTCCGAGCTCGCTATGCGCACCTGAGGGGCGATTCCGACCGGGCCGTTGAGCTCATGGAGACGCTGAAGTCGTCGTTCGCCGACGACTGGACCGAGGCGGACGCCGCTGCGCTCGAAGGGTACCGGGGCGGCGGCTGATAGCAGCTCCGCCGCCTCCAGGGCTTCGTTGCAGTCGGTGAATTTGTGAATCGGCCGGGCCGGCTAGCGTGCGCCGAAGCCGCGGTCAAAACTCAGTCCGATCGAATCGAGGCCCGGGTTGGCGTCCCGTATGCCGCCGTTCGAGATGTGTGAAACTCGAATCGCCAGTTCCATGTCGCGGCGTGCGCCGAACCGCGCACCGAGCGCGACTGCCGAGCGGAAATGAAATCGACCGCCGAGTTCCCGACCGGCGACGACCGTCGAACCGGCCAGCACTGTCGGGCCGAGCGAAACATCGACGAACAGCGGCGCGTCCTTGCCTGCGAAGCGCCATACGGGTCCGACGAACGCGAACGCGCGCAGCGACTGGCTGTCGTCGATCGCGCCGAGGCTGTACTCCAGCCGGTTCGCGAGCGTCCATCGCGGCGCCCGGCCATACCAGGCAGCGGTGTACGTCGTGACGTCGGAGGTGCCGAGGTACGACGTCGCCAGCCTGAGTTCGGGCACGAGCCCGTCCGCGCGGACCAATCCGAACGGCATCGAGAGTAACGCGGCGACGGTTACCGCCGTGAGGGTCCGACGCCAAAAAGCCCCTGCCGCAACCGCAACGCTTGGGGAGCGGCGCGGGACAACGATTGCGGCAGGGGCGAGCGGGAACGCCAGAGAAAACATGTCGGCAGCTCAGTCGACGCCGGCCGGTTGGCGGGCCGCGGGCAAGTCACGGCCGTCGGCCTCTTCGCGGTGGCTCAGGCCGACAACAGCAAGCACGCCGGCCGCCATGAAGAGGTAGTAGCCGAGCACGATGCCGCTCCAGCCGAACACGAACGGGGCAGCCACGAAGGCGATGGCGGCGGCCAAGTCGAGCATGAGATGGACGCGGAACGGGACGAGCCCGAAAACGCCAAAGGCGTAGTCGGTGGCCAGGCTGTAGGCAACGAGGCCGATGCCCGCGATGACCGACAGCCGGGCCGCGAGCGGTGAGTGCGCGCCGAGGTCGAGCAGAAACGGCAGCACGATCAGGCCTGCGGCCGCAACATAATCGAGCACGCCGTGAAGAGTCGGGGTAAGAATTCTGAATGTCATGGCTGTCTCCTTTGCGGGCCGGGCGAGGCCTTGTCAGCGGAGACTTATGCTGGCAGACTTCGTCAGACTGTGCGTATCATTTAGTACCTATTTGTTGATTCAGAGTCTTATCATGAAGGATCGTCTTGTCTGGCTGCTCAGCCGTTTCGAACTCAGGGCGAAGGTGTTCCAGGCCGGACCCTTGAGCCGTAGCGCGCAGGCCCCCGCGTATCCGGCCGCCGGGCTGCTGCACATCTTGAGGGCGGGCAGCGTTCGCCTGGTCTCCGAGGACGGCACCGAGCTCGAGATTCACGAGCCGAGCGCGTTCTTTTATATGAACCCGACGAAGCATCGCATCGAGCCGCTCGACGATGAGGTTTCGATCATCTGCTCGACGTTCGAATTCGGCATCGGCGAAGGCAATCCGCTGCAGTCGGCGCTGCCCGACCTCTTCGTCCTGCGTTTAAAGGACGCACCGACGCTCGAGCTGACGATCGAGCAGCTGTTCGGCGAGGCTGCCGGCGAGCACTGCGGGCGCGATGCGATCCTCGACCGGCTGAGCGAGGTCGCGCTGATCCTGATCCTGCGCGACTTGATGGACGAGCGGCGCCTCGACATCGGCCTGCTCGCGGGCCTTGCCGACCCGAAACTCAAGCGCGCGATCAACGCCATTCACGAGCGGCCCGATTACAACTGGACACTCGACCGGATGGCCGAACAGGCGCTGATGTCGCGCGCGCGATTCGCGGAACGCTTTCACGAAGTGGTCGGCATGACGCCGGGCACGTACCTGAGTGACTGGCGCTTAGGGTTAGCCAAGTCGATGCTGTTGAAGGGAGCTTCCGTCCAGACCGTGGCGAGTGACGTCGGCTACGGCTCGGCGAGCGCGCTCTCGCGCGTCTTCTCGAGCCGCTGCGGCATGTCGCCGACGGAGTGGCGCCGGACGGCGCGCTGCTGACCAGCGCTAACGAAGCAGTTCGCCTACCCGGCGGCGCACCGCGGGCAGCAGCGTCGCTTCGACCTCCGGATTCCGGCTCAGCCACCTCGCGTTGCGCGGACTCGGATGCGGCAGCGGGACCTGCGCGGGCCAGAACTGCTCCCAGTTCGCGACGTTCTCGGTGAGCGTGCGGCCGTTAGCGGTCCCGAGGTGCCAGCCCTGCGCGTACATCCCGATCAGGATCGTGAACTCGACGGCCGGCATGTGCTCGAGCAGCCGCTCGCGCCAGGCCGGCGCGCATTCCGTTCTCGGCGGCAGGTCACCGCCCTTGCCCGTCCCGGGGTAGCAAAAGCCCATCGGCAGCAGTGCGATCGCGGCCGGATCGTAGAAGATGTCGCGTTCGATGCCGAGCCATGCGCGCAGGCGGTCGCCGGACTGGTCGTCGAACGGAATGCCGCTCTCGTGTGCGCGACGCCCCGGCGCCTGGCCGGCAATGAGGATCTTCGCGGTCACCGATCCCTGCAACAGCGGTCGCGGACCGAGCGGCAGGCCGTCGCACAGCGTGCAGCGGCGAGCCTCCCCGAGCAGTCGGTGCAGCACTTGCGATCGGCTTGATGGCACAGGCTTTGGGTCTCCGGCTTTGAATCACGGCGGGCCCCGCTTGCCCGCCGGATCGTTTACAGCGACCGAGCTTCCGCGTGCTCGATCTTACGCCAGTTGCGCTCGGCCTTGGCGATGATGGCTTTGGTTTTCATGATGGTCTTCTCCAGGTGTGAGTGAATGTCCTGTGGACGCGCCGCAATCTAGATTCGTGCAGGCCTTGCGACAATGGCATCCGGCGAGTTAAAGACGAGCTGCAACGAGATCGAGACGCAGGGCAAAATCCGTTTGCCGCCGCACGCGCGCATCGAGGCGTGGAGAATCGCGATCGAACGGCACGTGGAAGGCGTCCGAACAGCGCCCGTCGGTCGTCCTGACGGGCGCCTCTGCTCAGCCGAGTTAGCCTTCCCGCACGCCTCCAGGGCCTGAACACGTCATGGTCAGGGCCACCCAAAGCACTGTTTCTATTCGTGAAATTGATTCGTCACGAATCGGTCAGCGGATGGTCATTCCTTTTTGCGCTCTCCCCGGCAGGATGCGCCGCAACTCGGCAGCAAGGCGCTGCCCGGGAACAACCACAAGGGAGAGATTGAAATGACTGACCAAGCAATTGCACTGCCCAACGGCGTCAACGTCGAAGCGCTGCTGGGCGCCCGCGACGCGCTGACCGAAATGCCGGCCGCGGCCAAGTTCGTCTGGCGCGCCGAGAACGAGTGGAAGAGCGGCACGCACTCCGAATCGCGCATCAGCGGCTTCTTCGGCCTGGGCGAAGATCAGCAGCACGTTCGCGAATTCGCGTATGACTCCGATCACCCGGAGGTGTTCGCGGCCGAAGACAACGGCCCGACGCCGGTCGAGTACGTGCTCGTAGGCCTCGCAGGCTGCCTGACGGCCGGCATCGCCTCGGTCGCGGCGAACCGCGGCATCGAGCTCCGCTCGGTGAAGGCGACGGTCGAGGCCGACATGGACCTCTACGGCATCTTGGGCATCGACGAGGATGTCCGTAACGGCTTCAACGGCATCACGGTGAACTACACGATCGACGCGGACGCGTCCGACGAAGACATCGCTGCCGTCGTCGCGCAGTCGCAGAAGCGTTCGGCCGTGTTCGACGTCATTACGAACCCGACCAACGTCACCGTTCGGGTCAATCAGTGAGCTCATTGAGCCACAGCCCTCGCCGCACGGCCGGTGTCTTTGACGTTGTCGTCATTGGCGCCGGCCATGCCGGCCTTGCGATCAGCCGGATCCTGCAAGCTCGCGGCGTCCAGCACGTCGTGCTCGAGCGCGGCGAGATTGCAAACTCCTGGCGCAAGGAACGCTGGGACTCGTTAAAGCTCCTGACCCCCAACTGGCAGACGCGGCTGCCGGGCCAGGCCTACGAAGGCGACGATCCGGACGGCTACATGTCGGTGAGCGAACTGGTCCGGTTCCTCGATCACTACGCCAGGAACACCAAGGCGCCGATCATCACGGGCTGTGAGGTCACGTCCGTCAATCGCATTGGTGAACACTATCGCGTAACGACCACCCTCGGCGCGTGGCTTGCCCGCACCGTCGTGCTCGCGACGGGCGCCTGCAACCTGCCTTCCATTCCGAAGGCGGCAAGCGACCTGCCAGCCGGGACTACACAGACGAGTTCCTTCGACTACCGGTCGCCCGACGACGTACCCGAAGGCGCCACGCTGATCGTCGGCGCGTCGGCGACGGGACTGCAGATCGCGGACGAGCTTCTGGACGCCGGCCGCGACGTAACGCTTGCCGCAGGCGAGCACGTACGCATGCCGCGACGTTACCGCGGTAAGGACATTTTTTACTGGATGACCCGCTGCGGCATCCACGATGAGCGCTACGACGAGGTCGAGGACATCGCGCGCGGCCGCAGGCTGCCGTCGCCGCAGCTGGTCGGATCGTCGGATCTTCCAATCCTCGACCTCAATCATCTACGGGACAAAGGCGCCCGGATCGTCGGCCGCTTCATGCGGGTCTGGAGCGGCAAGGCCCAGTTCTCGGGTGCGCTCGGCAACGTCTGTGCCTTGGCCGACCTCAAGATGCAGCGGCTCCTGAAGCTCATCGACGAGACGGCGGACGTCGAAGGTGCGCCGCCGGCGGAGGCGTTCGCGCCGACGCGCGTCGATGAGGACCCGGTGCTGAGCCTCGAACTCGAGGACGTGACGAGCGTGATCTGGGCGACAGGCTTCCGGCCCGATTACCGCTGGCTCGACGTGGACGTCCTCGATCGCAAGGGCCACCTGCGCCACGACGGCGGTATCGTCGACAGCGAGGGTCTGTACGTACTCGGCCTGCCGCTCATGCGGCGCCGCAAGTCGAGCTTCATCTTCGGCATTGAAGACGATGCCCGCGATATCGCCGATCACCTGGTCGGCTACCTGAACAGCGCTATAAGGAGAGCATCATGAGTTTCATCGGAACGGTGCGCCCGGCCGACGCGACGGGCGAAGTGCGCGCCATGTACGAGCGCCAGGAAGACTACTGGGGCTACGTGCCGAACTACGCGAAAGCGTTCAGCCATCGGACCGAGGCGCTGGCGCGCTGGGGACGATTGCTGGCGGAACTCAGGCGGCCCACCGATGACCGTCGCTTCGAGCTCGTGACCTTCGCCGCGGCCGTCGCGCTCAAGAACAGCGCCTGCGCGCTCGTGCACGGCAAGGAGCTGGCTGGTTTTATCGGCGAGGATGCCGTCGTCGCGATCGCGAACGGCCGCGAAGCCGACGTGCTGCCGGACATCGATGTGACGATCGTCCGCTTCGCCCGCCAGATCGCGAAGGACGCGACGCAGGTGACGTCGGGCATGGTCGACCGGCTGAAGTATCGCCACGACCTGACCGACGCGGAAGTCTTCGACATCGCCGCGCTCGCGGCGGGCCGCGCATTTTTCGCTAAACTACTCGATGGCCTGGGCGTACAGACCGACAGCGTGTGGCAGGTACTGGACGCGGATTTCCGCGAGGAGCTCAGTGTCGGCCGCCCGATGGATCTCCGCGAACCGGAGCATCTGCCGGTCGAGCACGTCGCCTGAGGCGCCAGTGGGGGGGAAAACGACCATGAAATTCTCAAGCATCCTCGAAACCGTCGGCGACACGCCGCTGGTGAAGCTCAACAAGCTCGCGCCCGACGGCGTCAACGTCTGGGTCAAAGTCGAGGCCTTCAATCCGATGGGCTCGGTCAAAGACCGCATGGCGCTGGCAATGATCGAGGACGCCGAGCAAAGCGGCGCGCTGAAGCCCGGCCAGACCGTCGTCGAGGCGACGAGCGGCAACACCGGCATCGGCCTCGCCATGGTCTGTGCGCAGAAGGGCTATCCGCTGGTCGTGACGATGGCGGAGAGCTTCAGCGTCGAGCGCAGGAAGCTCCTAAGGTTCTTAGGAGCGAAAGTCGTACTGACGCCCGCGTCCGAGAAAGGCACGGGCATGATGAAGAAGGCCGAAGAACTCGCCGAGAAGCACGGCTGGTTCCTGACAAAGCAGTTCGAGAACCCGGCGAATGCCGACGTGCACTATCGGACGACGGCACACGAGATCCTGGCCGACTTCGGTGACGAGCCCATCCACGCATGGGTATCGGGCTTCGGCACAGGTGGCACGATGCTCGGTGTATCGCGGGCGATGCAAGAAGCGAGCCCCGACACGCGCATCGTCGCGGCCGAACCGGACAACTCGCCGGTCCTGGGCGCCGGCGTACCCCAGCCGCGCGACAAGGACGGCAGACCCGACGGCAGCCACCCGCACTTCCGCCCGCACCTGATGCAGGGCTGGAGCCCGGACTTCATCTCGGACCTGACCCAGGCCGCCGTCGACAACAAACTCATCGACGAGATAGTCGCCGTCAACGGCGACGACGCGATGGAGGTGTCAAAGGCGCTGGCCCGGCAGGAAGGCATCTTTGTCGGTACCTCATCCGGCGCCACGCTGGCCGCCGCCCTCGAGTACGCGAAGACCGCGCCGAAAGGCTCCAACATCGTCGCGATGCTGCCCGATACGGGCGAACGGTACCTGTCGACGCCGCTGTTCGGCGAAATCGGCGAAGATATGAGCGAGGAAGAAGTTGCGCTGTCGAAATCGACGCCGAACTACCGGTTCGACGTTCAGGGAGAGCCGGCAGCGACAGCGGCGCCCGTCGAAATCGACGCGGAAGCTGCGCAGTACATCGAGGACGTGGTCAACAATGAGCCCGTCGTCATGTTCGCGCTGGAGTGGTGTGAATTCTGCTGGTCGCTGCGGAAGCTGTTCGACGCGATTAGTGTGAACTACATGAGTGTCGATATCGACTCCGTCGAATATCAGGACGGTGAACGCGGCGTGAAGATTCGGAAGGCACTGGGGGAACGCGTAGGCAGCCCGACGATGCCGCAGGTGTTTGTAGGTGGGGAGCACGTTGGTGGCAGCACGGACGTCATCGAACGCTTCCAGAACGGAGAGCTTCAGCAGCGATTTGATCGCGGTGATATCGATTATGACAAGGCGGTTGATCTCGATGCGTGGTCGTTGCTGCCGCAGTGGTTGCATACGAGGAGGTCGGCTTGAGTTCCGGGCCTTTCGGATAAAGGAAACAGGTCAAAACAGGCTTTCGAGGCGTTCGTTTTGGAACGCAGATGAGGCGTGGATTTCAATCTCTGACTCGCGGATCCTCAGAAATCCGCAGAATGTCGCTAGGCGATATTTTTCAACCGGTTACCGGGCTGTCCGTTTCTAGATTCGCAGCAGTTAGCACAATGATGCATAGCTGATCCCCGCATACGTCACGCAGTCTTTAGTGAGACCGGAATCCATCGATATTCGAGACGTCAATGGTTGTAAAAGACTCATACAGCCTCTTGAGGTTTAAGGCGGCTATTTGAAACTGACTACGCCTCTTAATGGGCCGGCGAGAATGGCTAGCATCATACATCACGATGGCAGGGTCGTAGAAAACATATCCGGTTGCTATCGACGTAAGAGAATTCGAGAGACCCGTCCCTTCACCCAACTGAACGATCGCAGAAAACTTGTACTGCAGGATGGGGCTCTTTCGTCGAATTGAGGGCACGTATACGGCCCGCGCATGTTTCTTCTTCCAATGTTCGACGATTGATGAATAACTCCAGCTTGCCGCCGCGTTATCGTACCCGTCGATCAAGGCTAAGCCAGAAATATTTCCCGGCAGTTGAAACTTCAGAGGTGCAACAGATACTTGTCCGCAGTCTCGGACTGCTGCGAAACCGAATCAGAATGTCAGATCCGACAGAGCTGCTTGCCGCTCCTCCTCTTCGAGCTTCTGCCTTTCTAGATTCTCACGCAGCTGGTTTTCTTGCTCTTGGAGTCGCCGCTGCTCAGCCGCTTCGTAGCCTTCATTCGCTGTATTGAGCCAACCCTTTAACAAATTCACACAAGTCTGCAGCTGCCTAGACTCGCACCGGAAAACGGCGTTATTACCATAGAACTGAACACTGCCGTGCGGATGAAAGGATGTGTTGTATGAGAAGCTTCCCATATTGTTGTATGCGTCGCGCCACCCTGCTGTAGGCTCGTGGTTAAGCTCAACTGATGCTCTCCCGGCATTCCAGTCAACATTGACTATTTTCATAGGGTCAGCGATCAACGGATCGTCAGGCTCTTCAACGTGGACAACCGCTGCATCTAGTTCTGCGAGTTTCTGACGAGAAATGTGTAACTTTCCCTGCTTAATAATCTCTTTTTTGACGTCATCGATCGATGAATATCGCCTCTCCGGCTCTTGGTCAATCATTCTCGCGACGATTGGGTCCAGATATGCGTATCCCTCCGCTACCTCTGAGATCGACTTGTAGCCGGTACCGGCTGGAATTCTGCCCGTGAAGAACTCGTTGAGAATAAGCCCCAACGCAAAAATATCTGTACAGGGAGTAATTACACCGCGCCGCTCCATCTGTTCCGGAGCCCGATATTTGAAGTTGGCTAGCCGGTCGGCAGCCTTGGTCTCAACGGCAGTATAATACTCCTCATCATCAAACCTCGCTATGCCGAAATCAGCAACGACAACTTGCGACAAATCATCCAAACAAAGAATATTTTCCGGCTTCAGATCACGGTGAATGACGCCGCTTAGGTGAGCCGCTTCGACACCGTGCAATACTTTAAGAAATGCCTTGAACATTGCATCATGCGGCGCTTGCTTTACGGCCTTGGACGCGGGGTTGTCGTACCGTGGCATGACAATGAAGGGAACGTCTCCGTCGTGCACACCATATTCGATGACCTTAACCACATTTTCATGGTCGCATCGTGAGCAAAACAGGTATTCGTTTTTGAATCTCCGTCGCTTATCCTCGGTGGCCCTTTCGGGATTCAGGAGTTTTATTGCGACGTCGCTGCCAACCGAATCGGTTGCCGCGTAAACGTAGCCGCTACCTCCTTGCCCCAGAATCTTGCCGAGCTTGTAGGAATTGAACGCAGTGACAACTGTCGACGGCTTCTTCATGTCATTGAGTCTAGATTCCGAGCGGTGCGGTCGCAATCGCCTATTGACGCTTTGTGGCGCCCCTAGAACATCGGCTTACAACTCTTCCTCGGCGTATCGATCAAGCAGTAAATCCTTGAGCTTGCGCGCGTTTACACGAGCTCCAATCACGTCGTTCAATATGCACCTATGATGCTTGGGTGCTCTGGGGACAGTTTACTAATGCACATAGGTAAACTGTGGCTAGGTATCTAATTCGGCATATCGAGCGATCAGTCGTCTTGCTCTAACGAAACACCAAATTTTCGCGCGCGAAACTCGTTCAACCCCCCCTCTTCTGCCAAGCGCCTTAGCGCGGACTTCGCGTTGCGTACTATCGTATCTCGTGCCTCGTTCCCGCCTCCAAACTGCAAGCACCTTCTTATCACACTGCTAAGACGTTCGTCTCGAAAGCTCTTGAACATTTCGTAGTAACCGTCAACCGTTACGGCAGCCAATACGGCTTCATCGCTTTGACTCCAACCATCTGTGGAGACAAGTCTAGTTAGAACATCTATGGGGGCGACTTCGACCTTCAGCTCCTCCTGTTTTCGTTCGAATGCACCCCTCAACTCTTCGTCCAATGGCTTATCGAAGAGAATCAGATCTTGTGTTTGAAATGCCTCCGCATTCCCATCGTGGGCATCGATCCAAAAATCGAGCATCGTACGCGCAGCTTCAGCTTGGTCGAGCTCCTTCATGAAGTGCATAGTACTGTTCAAGTTACGAGGCGAAATATACTTTGAATCCTCGCGGAAGGCTGTGAGGAGCGCCTCAACGAATTCATCCGTGTTGTCGTCGAATGTATTGTGGTAGAGACTCCATGCCTCACCGAATCTATCAGCGCCCTCGTGCGCCAACAGTTGCTCGTTCCTAGTCTCTAGCAACGGGAGCAGTTTCTCTTCATCAAAGAAGCCCCATTCGATTGAGTCCGCGACTGCTAAATCTAACTCATCGGTATAATTGTAATTGCAACTGCGCAGCCAATCCTTCCATTTCGCTTCTTTTGGGTCTTGCTCATCTTGTTCTAGACCGAACAGAGGTGCACCAAAGCTTCGCACAAATTCCATCGATGGGACGTCGTCGTCACCCTTCGAACAGTACCAGCTGTATCCGAAGACGGTAAGCGACATGATTAGTTGTTGATCTACTGCAGGCAACATCCCTGACGTCATTGATTCCGAGTTCCTTACGAGTCGCTCGATCTTCTTCAGAACCCTAATATTGCGAATACCGAGCGTCGCAGCATACTCAGCGAAGATCTCCAGCCGAGGTTGAGATTGATCAATCGCGATCGCGCAACACTCCTCGGAGGTAGGCTCAAATAGCAACTCAGTATCGACTACTTTTTCCTTGTACCTAAAATAATCTTCAGTACCTTTCTCACCATCGTTCAAGAGAAAAACGACCTTGCAGTGCTGCTCTTCCTTGAGAAACGACGCCAATCCCATTACGTCGCGGATCTCCAGATTGCCGCCCTTCCTCTCGAGGTCATCAATGCAAATGATCATTCTGTTGGCAGTCAGAAAGGATCCAGCACGCAGAAATGCCCCACCAGACTCTCCAATTCCAAAGTATTCAAGTACCGCTCTACCTGCATTCAGGCCTTTTCTACCAAACTTTTCCGCGTAGGCCTCATAGTTCTCAGCGAAAGAATCAACGGTTGCCTCCTCGCCGATTAGCTCCCTTCGAATCGTGTTTTCAAAGATCGCCGTCTTTAGCGATTCCATCGAGTCGAGCCCAAAAAGGGAAACGTAGGCATATCGAGCCAGTTCAACCTTACCGGACTGATTCGCCTCTTCGAGAAACCGTTTCCAAGAGAATGTCTTGCCAACGCCCCATGCGCCTCTTACGGCCAGAACCTCGGGAGCCGATGACGCCAGAAACCTTCGAATCTCTCGCTCAACAACTTTAGTAGACACTCGATTCTCCTGATTGGTCGAAAACTTGCGCTTAGCACACCTTTTTGAAAGTGTTGACGAGAAGTCTTACTGAGTATTTGTCCGTATGGGACGAGTTCGACACTATGGGCCAAACCGAGATTGAGAAAAAGATCAGCCTTCTAAAAGCCTATGGCCCTTTTGCTTTCTTCGGCTTGCCCGGAGAAATTGAACCTCCCACCGGCTGGTTCGAAGCCAGACACTCAATCGCGATTTATAGCGGACTATCGCGGTCATCGAAGCGTGCGCCGAGCATCTGGCTTTCGAAAAACAACGCTACGTCACGCCCAAGCCCCCTCAGACCTTCCCCGCCCGACCTTCCGATACGGCATCCACACAATCCCGGAAACCGGCACGCCAGTGCTCAGCCGCTGGGCCATTCCCTCCGGACCCTCCGACCAACGGCCATCAGGCACTATGATTGATCGCCGCTTTCTTGTTGGACCTGAACGCCGAGATAGCAGACGCCGCTTCAAGTATGACGAGCGCCGTCGTGACGAGAACGATTACATTGATGCCGGCGAGCAGGTAGTTCTTCTCGCCGATGAACTTCATTAACGTTACGACGCCTGCAAGGAAGGACATGACGAGTACGAAGGTCATCGGCGCCAGAGTCACCCACGCGGGTCGTCCCAACTTGATCAGGTAGACCGAGATCACGAGCAAGGTCATGCCCGCGAGTATCTGGTTGGTCGAACCAAACAGCGGCCAGATGATCATGCCGCCCGTGCCGGAACTTCCGCCGGCGCCGAATGCGATCAGGAGACAAGCCGCGACCGCGACGAGCGTGGCGACGACACGTTTCTTCAGCACCGCGATTCCGTAGATGTCACCCCACTCCTGGATGATGTAGCGCTGAAGGCGAACACCCGAATCCATCGTCGTGCCGGCGAACAGTACGAGCATCGTCGCGAGCAAGGTCTCGGTAGTGAGCGGCGGTAATCCCCAGCCCTCGGCCAGGAGCTGCGCTCCGCTTGCGATGAATGCGCCCGCGCCGCCCGCGCCGAACTCATGGTAGTACGCGTGCCAGAGTTCGGGTGTCGCGGCCAGCGTGGCGCCGGTCACGGCAACGATCGTGATCAGGGCGAGCGATCCCTCGCCGATCGCCGCGAAGTAGCCGACGAAGCGCGCGTCGGTTTCCCGATTGAGCTGCTTGGAACTGGTCCCGGAGGCAACGATGCCATGGAATCCGGAAACTGCGCCGCAGGCGATCGTCACGAACAACAGCGGGATGATCGACGGGGCATCTGTGCCGGACAGGTCATTGAATGCCGGTGCGGAGATATCAGGCGTCGCGAGAACGACTGCGCCGTAGAGCAGCGCAAGGCCAATGAAGAGCTGCAGGCCGTTGATGTAATCGCGGGGCTGCAACAGCGTCCAGACCGGCAGCATCGATGCGATAGCCGCGTAGATGAAAAGAATGATGATCCAGTTGGCGTTGGCCGATAGCCCGATGAGCGACTCCGGCAGAGCGAGCGGCATCGTACTGCCGACATAGATCGAGGCATACAGGGCGGTCACACCGACTAAGGAAACCGTGAACAGGTTGATCTTGTAGCGATAGATCAGCTGGCCAATGACGAGCGCAACCGCAATGGCTGCCCAGGCCGGGAACACGGCGGTCGGCGAACCGACGAGGGCGCCCGCGATGACGACCCCGAACACCGAGTTCACCATCAACAAGACGAGGAACACGACGATCATGAACAGCGCTCGCGTGCGCGGCCCGATAATGGACTCGGACAGCGCACCGACCGACTTGCCATCGTGGCGGTTGCTGGCCCAGAGCGCACCCATGTCGTGAACACCGGCGAAAAACACCGTCCCGAAGACGACCCAGAGCAGTGCCGGCACCCAGCCCCAGTAGACGGCAATTGCGGGCCCGACAATCGGTGCGGCGCCCGCAATCGACGTGAAATGGTGACCCCAGAGGACGTACTTGTTCGCCGGGACGTAGTCGACACCGTCTTTGAGCCGGTGCGCAGGCGTCTCGAACGCCCGATCAAGCCGATAGATTCGCGCAGCGACGAAGCGAGAGTAGATGAACCATCCGAACGCCATGCCGACGATGCCAAAGGTGACGATGAAGAGCGAACCCATACCTGCTAAATCCTTAGCCTCATGGTTCTCAGTCCCATGCTGAAATCACCGCCGACAGGACAATGCCGGAGTTGCGGGAACGCCGGTCGTCTGCATTACTGCCAAGCGAAAAATTCGACTGTATAACCACCCGGATCCTCGGCGATAAACCCGCGAACCGGAGCTCGATCCGGATCGGTCGGGCTGCCTACGGGCGGTAGCGCTTTCAATATCGTCACGTCGGCATCCACGAGCCTCTGGTACCACGCATCGACGTCGTCCGTGACGATGCTGAGCATGGCGGGCTTGTCATCGGCTGCCGGGTGAAAGCCTTTGCCATCCTGGACGAGGCCTACTGACGATGTGGGCGACACCTGGAATATCTTGACCCAGTCCACGTCCATCGTGGCTTCGAGGCCTACAACGTCGCGGTAGAAGCTCGCGGCTGACTCCAGGTCCTTGTAGTAGAAGAATGCGATCGTGGCATTGATCGCTGCATCTCCCTTTGAGGCATCCAGTTCATCGCGATGGATCTCGCCGCCCTTCATCACCATCAGGATCGTCCTCAGTGCCTTGATGTCTTGTGTCGGATCGTCTTCGAGGGCAACGATGTCGGCGTACTTGCCCACCTCGAGAGAGCCGATGTCGTCTTCGGCGCCGAGCATGCTGGCCGGCTCTATCGTCGCTGTGCGCAGTGCCTGGAGCGGCGTCATGCCCGCTTCGACGTAGTACTGTGCCTCGCGGGCGGTTGCGGTCGTGCCGTCGTTGGGTTCGTTCGGCATCTGGTCGGAGCCGAGTGCGATGTTGACGCCGACGTCTATCGCGGTCTCGAGTGCCTGCCAGTGGGACTTGCCGACCGAGTCTCTGCGCTCGAGGTACCAGTCCGGTGAACCGATCTTTTCGAAGAATGGCTGGGTCGCCGGCTGGCTGACGACGATCGTCGGTACAAGCCAGGTGCCGTTGCGTTCCATTTCGACGAGCGTCGCCCGGTCGAGGAAGTAGCCGTGCTCGATGCTCGTGACGCCAGCGTCGATGGCCGCGCGAGTCGCCTTCGGCGAGCCGGAGTGCGCAGCGACTTTCGCACCGGCGAGCATCGCCTCTTCCACGACCGAGCGGATCTCCTCGGGCGTCATCCAGGGTTCCGCGATCGCGCCCTGTTCATCCGAGATGCCGCCCGAGATCTGGATCTTGCGCCATGAGCCCGCCGCGCTGAATACTCGCGGGCCGGGTACCTGGCCTTTCTCGATTGCGGCCTTCAGTGCCAGGTCGGATCCGTCGTCCTGGTCTACGGTGCGGATGGTCGTGACGCCGGCATCCAGGGACTCGCGTGCGGCCATTGCCATGCGGAGTGCCAATTCGGCTTCGGTCTCGTCGGCGAGCTCTTCGGCCATCTTGCCCGGCAGGACCAGCCCCAGGTGCACGTGCATATTCATGAGCCCGGGTATCAGCCAGGTGTCGCGGGTGTCGACGACGGACGCGAGCTCCGGGACGTCGACATCGTCCGCGCTGCCGATTACCTTGATCCGCTCGCCTTCGATCAGAATCACGGCATTCTCGAGCGGCGGACCGCCGTCCAGGTTCACTACCGTGCCGCCGACGAGCGCCGTGAGGCGAGGATCCGTGGCGGCCGGGACATTGGCCGACAGCATTGGTGCAACGACGAAGAAGATCAGGCCGATCATTCGATTCATGGGGCGATTCCGATCGATTCTTCAGCCCTGGAGTTTAGCCCGTCCATTTGAGCAGCGATCAGTCCATTTCGGCCAGCAGGTAATCCAGCGCACCCGTTACCGCGGAAACCTGCGCTTCGATGCAGTTCTCGGGATTCGTCTTCGGGCTGTCCGGGTAGACCTCCGTGGTGCCGACGTACTTCGCGCCGGTCAGGCCCATGCAGAGCCCGAGTTCTCTCGCGGGATAGCTGATCACGCCCCACTGCTCGACGGCTTTACCGATGATCTTGCCGTCGACGGCCGGCGGTGCGATATGGGTGACGTTCTCGACGGACTCGATCACGGCCGCATGGAACTCCCTGGTCGGCTTCTCGACATCGCCGACGAGGTAAAAGCCGTCGGGGATGTGCCAGCTCGTGTGCTCTATCCCGTCGCGAGCCGCGAGGGCCGGCCGGAACTCGGAGTTGTCGGTATCCGTGGTTTCGTGCAGGTCGATGTGCGCGAGGTACGTCCCGGAACGCGCCCGCACGTAGGCCGTCAGCGCCGCCGCCTCTTCCGACGGGCTGTTGTCGCGAAACGAGCGATTGGGATCGATGGCCTTCGGATTCCAGCGGTTGATCGTCTCGTAGCCCCACGGGCTCACGCAGGGTGCGACCAGCAGGTTGAAGCGATCGGCGTAGTCCAGGGCCGCGGTCTCGAGGAACCAGAGTGCGCCCTGTACGCCGCTGGTCTCGTAGCCGTGGACGCCGCCCGTGACCAACACGGCCGGCCTTCCGGCACGCCACTGGCGGGACCTGGTCGCGAACAGCGGGTAGCGATCGCTGTCTATCGATAGCGCGCCGTACTGTTCGACGTCGAAGTCGTTACGGATCCGCTCGATCGTCGTGAGCACTTCAACCGAGTACTCGCGGCGGAGCTGCTGTTCGCCAAGCCACTGCTTTTTCTCGGCATCGCCCCATTTCACGCCGGGCGCGCCGATCGGATAGCGAACGTCCGCATTCATCGGATTTTTGCAAGCATAGCCAGAACGTCTTTCAGCATTGCGACTCGGACAGCCTATACTTGAAGCAGGTTAGATGAACAGCGTCCGCACTGCCATCAGTGGCCGTGCCGAACTCGGTCCGCACTTGACGGCCGGGCACGGTCGGATCATCGTGACCGTCTGACGCCGCCGCAACAAACCATCATCGGAGCCTCAATCATGAGCAAAACACTCAACGTCAATGGCTCGCCCGTCACAGTCGACGGCGACGAGTCTATGCCCCTGCTCTGGTACCTGCGCGACACATTGTCGATGAAGGGCACCAAGTTCGGCTGCGGCATGGGGCTCTGCGGGGCCTGCACCGTGCACGTCGACGGGCAGGCCGTGCGGTCCTGCATGACGCCCGTGAGCGCCGCGGTCGGCAAGTCCGTCACGACGATCGAGGGGCTTTCCGAAGACGGCTCGCATCCGCTGCAGGTGGCGTGGCTCAAACACAACGTGCCGCAGTGCGGCTACTGCCAGGCCGGGCAGATCATGTCGGCGGCGGACCTTCTGAACAAGAATCCCTCTCCCTCGCCTGAGGAAATCGATTCCGCGATGGCCGGCAACATCTGCCGCTGCGGCACCTACGTCCGCATCCGGAAGGCAATAGCGGACGCAGCCGACGAGATGGGAGGCCAGTCATGAGCAAACTACTACTGACCAAGGTGGACCGGCGGGCGTTCCTGCGCGGCACCGCGATGGCGGCGGGCAGCGTGTCGGTGGGCGGGCTGTTCGTCGGCGTCGGCGACGCGTCTGCCGCGAGCGGATTTGCGCCCAATGCGTTCCTGCATATCGCGGACGACGGCGATACGACGCTCTGGTGCGGCCGCTGCGAGATGGGCCAGGGCATCAGCACGGCGCTGCCCGCGGCCGTGGCCGACGAACTCGAGGCCGACTGGTCGCGCGTGACCGTGTTGCAGGGCGATGGCGACGAAAAGTACGGTCCGCAGGCCACGGGCGGTTCGCGAAGCATCAACATCATGTTCGAGCCGATGCGCAAGGCCGGGGCCGCGGGCCGAGAGATGCTGGTTGCGGCCGCGGCCGCGGCCTGGGGCGTGCCGGCCAATCAGTGCGAGGCGCGCAATCACAAGGTGTACCACGACGCGAGCGGCAGGAGCTTGGGCTACGGCGAACTCGCGTCCCGGGCGGCCGAGCTGCCCGTGCCCGAATCGCCGACGCTGAAGTCACGCGATGCGTTCCGCTACATCGGCAAGCCGCTCAAGCGGCATGACCAGGACGCCATCGTCGTCGGCGAGCGCGTCTACGGCGCCGACGTCGTCGCGCCGGGCATGAAGTACGGCGCGATCAAGCACGTTCCCGTGCTCGGCGGCAAGGTGAAGCGTGTCGACACCTCGGGGCTTGGCGATCTCGCCGATCGCGTCCAGGTGGTGAGTATCGATCGCTTCGACCGCCCTTACGGCTCGCTTGGCGGTGTCGGCGTCGTGGCCGACAACACCTGGATCGCGCAGCAGGCGTTGCAGCGAGTCAATATCGAATGGGATCTCGGCCCGCATGCCGGGTACGACACCGATGCCTACAAGGCGCAGCTCGTCGAGCGCGTAGAGGCGCCCGGTGAGGTCGTGTCCGAGCGCGGCGATGTCGACAAGGCGCTCGAGGACGGCACGGTTCGTCATGCCGCGACCTACGTCGGCGGCCACCTGTCGCATTCGCCGATGGAGCCGATGGCGAGCTGCGTGGACGTCGGCGCCAATCACTGCGAGGTGTGGGCATCGACGCAGGACCCGCGCGGCATCCAGGAAACCCTCGGCGCGTTCCTAGGCCGCGAGCCCGAGGACATCACCGTGCACGTCATGGCGGCCGGAGGCGGTTTCGGCCGCAAATTCAAATGCGACTACGTGCAGGAGGCCGCGGCGCTGTCGCAAGCCGTCGGCGCGCCCGTGCAGCTCACGTGGTCGCGCGAGGAGGACACGCGCACGGGCTACTACCACTCCTGCAGCGCGCAGCACATCGAAGGATCGATCGATGCCGACGGCAATGTCAGCGCGTGGCTGCACCGGGCCGCGTTTCCGACGATCGGCAGCACCTTCGATCCGAGCAACACGGGTCCCGGCGAGCGGGAAATGGGCGACGTCATCCGGCAGCCGCTCGCGATCGAGAACTTCCGTGCCGAGGTCGGCGAGGCGCGGGCGCACACGCGGATCGGCTGGTGGCGCGCGGTCTACAACATCTTCTTCGGCTTCGCGATCAACTCCTTCGTCGACGAGCTGGCGCGCAAGGCCAACATGAGCACCGTGGACGTGTTCCGCAAGATGTACGGCGACTACGAGGGCGAACATACCGAGCGGGCACGGCGCGCGCTCGCGGTGCTCGGGAAGGCGGCCGACATGGGCGGCTGGGGACGCGAGGTGCCCGAAGGCCACGGCTTAGGCATCGCCGTGCACTACAGCTTCGAAAGCTACACGGCGATGATGGTTCACGTCGAAGTCGATGGCGACAACATCAAGGTGCACCGTGTCGACTGCGCCGTCGACTGCGGTCTCGTGCTGAATCCCGATATCGCGACCGCGCAGATGGAAGGCGCGGTGATCATGGGCATCGGCCTCGCGCTCAATACCGAGATCCGGTTCAAGGACGGCGCCGTCGTGAACTCCAACTTCCACGACTACCCGGTCACCCGGATCAACGATACCCCGGCCGAGATCAACGTCGAGTTCATCGGCCAGGAGAACAGCTCGACGGGACTGGGCGAGCCCGGCGTGCCGACGTTTGCGCCGGCGCTCGTGAATGCGATCTACGATGCGAGCGGTAAGCGGTATCGGTCGCTGCCGATTCGCGGGAGCGCCTAGCCGCCCTCGATCCGCCGATGCAGCTCCGCGAATCGCGCCATGAGCGCGTCCGCGACAACGGGCCTTCGCGATGTCGCGATGATCGATGCGAAGCTCGCCCAGTAGCAACGCAATACTGGTCGTCATGTTCCGCCTGCGGCGTTGCTTCGATGTCAGAAATTGGCTGTCAGCATCAGCCAGAGCTTGGTCGTGTCATCGAAACTAGCGGAATCGGCCGAGAAACGTGCCGCTTTCAGCAGCAGGCTCAAGTTATCGCTTAGCGGGCGCCGGGCCGACGCGTCGAGTTCCGTGCCCCATTTTTCGCTGCCCGCGTCGGCACGGAAGTCGTGGAAGCGCGCCGAGAACACCCAGGAAGCGTAGCGGTAGCCGAACCTCAGGTAGGTGTCCTGAAGGCCGTCGCCCGGCGTGGTCAGGAACTTGTCGGCCCAGCCGTTGAAGCGGTGCAGCGTGGCGAGCGGCGTTCGAAAGCCCTGGCCGTTGTCGCTGCCCAGCCGCTCGTAGCCCGCGCCGAGCGACCACGCATCCTTGCTCCAGATGGCCTGCAGCTGCACGAAGCTGGCGTCGAAGTCGACCGGCGCGTTGTAGGCACTCGACTGAAACGCGAACTCGCCAAGCAGACTGACCTGGCCGCCCGCGAGCCCGGTCTTGCCCTCGACGCGCAGGCCGAAGGTCCGCGTGGAAAACGAGGGCTCGTCCTCGTTGTCGATCAGGTAGGCGAAGCCCACGGCCGACCAGTCGTCGTTGACCTTGGTCCGGACGTTCAACAGGTGCGTATCCTGGCGATGACTGCCGGCCGGCACCGTGTTGCCGAAGATGCGCTTGACGCGATTGACGTAGGTGTACAACGCCGTCGTGTTCTCGAGGCCCGTGAACGTGAACTCGACGCCGTCGTAGGACTGCTCGTTCTGGCGCCAGACCACGCTGCCCACGAAGCGCCAGTCGTCGAGATTCAGCTTGCGGCGGCCCAGGCGAAAATTCCAGTCGTCGCTGGCTCTATAGCTCAGGTACAGCTCGTTGAGGTCGGGACCCTTCGGATCGGCGACGACGGGGTAGCGGTTGCGGTCCGGGCTGCTGGTACCGGCACCCGAGTTGAACTCGTTGATCAGCACTTCGCCGATGTAGTCGAACTCGACAAATGCTGAGAAACCGCGGTAGGTATCCGTTTCGTAGTCGAGCCTCAGCAGTGCCGTCGAGGCATTGGCGTCCTTGTCAAACGTGGCCTGGTCGACGAACTCGTAGCGATAGCGAACCATCACGGCGGGGTCGCCGCCGGCGAGCGCGTCGACGATATCGTCCGCCTCATCGGCGGGCACGCTCAGCGGGCAGATGAGCAGCGCAAAAAGCGTTGCCGTTCCTCTGCCGCGGTCGCGCGCCCGCACCCGGCGGGCCATCAGTACACGTCTTCAACGGTGTTGAATACGTTGAACTTGCCCGTCGGCGTGACGACCTCGGGGCCCTTGATGACGTGCTTGAGCTTGCGCGTCTTGTCGTCGACAACGACGATCGCCGACTCCTCCTCCTGGCCGCTCCAGACCGAAAACCAGACCTCGTCACCGGCCCGGTTGAACTCGGGCTGGACGACGCGCTTCGGGCCCGGGCCGAGCTCGGCCCACTCGGCGATCGGCAGCACCTCGTAGCCCGCCTCGAGATCGTCGATACTGAACACGGCGACGCTCTGACTGATTGACTCGTCGGGATTCAGCGGCGAGTCGACCCAGAGATTGCGCGACTCCGGGTGCGATTTCACGAACAGCGAGCCGCCGCCCTGGCCATTCAGCACGCGTACGACCTTCCAGGCATTGTCGGGATGGCCTTCGGGGTCGGTGCCCAAAAACGACACCTTGGCGTTGCCCAGCGCGCTCGTGACCCAGACCGGCCCGAACTCGGGGTCGTCGATGTTGGCGCCGCGGCCCGGGTGCGGGATCTTGTCAACGTCCACGAGCGCCTCGAGGTCACGGTCCCTCGAGTCGACCACCGCGATCTTGTCGGACTGGTTGGCAGCCGTCAGGAAGTAGCGCTTGCTGCGATCCCAGCCGCCGTCGTGCAGGAAACGGGCCGCCCCGATGTCGGTGACGGTGAGGTTGTCGATGTCCGAGTAGTCGACCAGCAGGATGTGCCCGGTCTCCTTGATGTTGACGATGAACTCGGGATGCTCGTGCGAGGCGACGATCGCCGCGACCCGCGGTTCCGGATGGTACTCCTGCGTGTCCACGGTCATGCCGCGCGTCGACACGACCTTGAGCGGTTCGAGCGTGTCGCCGTCCATGATGACGTACTGCGGCGGCCAGTACGCGCCCGCGATCGCGAGCTTGTCTTCGTAGCCCTTGTACTTCGACGTCTCCACGGAGCGCGCCTCGAGGCCCACCTTGATCTCGGCAACGATCTCCGGCGGATCCATCCACAGGTCGATCATGTCCACCTTGGCGTCGCGGCCGATCGTGTAGACGTAGCGGCCGGATGCCGATAGCCGCGAGATGTGCACGGCGTAGCCCGTCTTCAAGATACTGACGATCTCCTTGGTATCACCGTCGATGATCGCCACCTGGCCACTGTCGCGCAGCGTGACCGAGAAGAAGTTCTCGATGTTGCGGTCATGCTGCGGCCGTTCGGGTCGATCCTCGGGCGCAACCAGGACTTTCCAGGCCGACCGCATGTCGGCGAGACCGAACTCGGGCGGCGAAGGCGGTTCCTGCTGCAGGAATCGGGCCATGACTTCGACCTGCTCTTCGCTGAGCTCCCCGGATGTGCCCCAGTTCGGCATGCCGGCCGGCGAGCCATAGGTAATCAGGGCCTTGAGGTAGTCCGTTCCTTTCTGCCGCGTGACGTCCGGGGTCAACGGCTTGCCCGTTGCGCCCTTGCGCAACACGCCGTGGCAGCCGGCGCAGCGCTCGAAATACAGCTGGGTCGCCATCGCGTACTGGTCCTCGGTCAGCACCGGCCCCTCCGCGCTCTGCATCTGGCGCGTTTCCTCGGGCGGTATCGCCGACGGCGTGCCCTGGTAACGCATCTCGCCCTCGGTGGCCCCGGTGTGGCGCTGGCCCGTTGCCCGGTCCTCATGGCCGAGCTTCTCGCGTAGCGATGTCACCTCGGCTACGGAAACGGCCGGCAGGTCGTTGCCCCACGACTTGAAGACATAGGTCAGGGCCGCCGCCAGGTCGTCGTCGCCCAGGTAGCCCATGCTGGGCATCACGGCGTTGTACTCCTGGCCGTTTACAGTCAGGGGCCCGGAGAGCCCGAACAGGGCAACCGCGAGCACCTCCTCGCGACTGCGGTCGAGATAGTCGGACCCGGCCAGCGGCGGAAACGCGCCGGCCAGTCCCTGCCCGTTCGCCTGGTGGCAGGCGCCGCAGTGGGCTGCGTAGACGGACTCGCCCCGGGTCATCAACGCTTCGGTCGTGGCCGCCTCGGCCTCGTGTACGACCGTGGCGCTGTTCTGGCTGTTGGCGGGCTGACAGGCCGTGAGCGTCACGCTCAGCGCGAGTGTGGCCAGCAGTGGCAAGGTCGAGGGAAACGTGTTCATTGGCTTGGGGCTCCTGGGGCTTGAGGTTTCGAGGTTGTTCACCAGTTCAGATCCACGCCGAGCGAGAAGCTTCGGCCCGGGCGCGAGAGATAGGGGAGTACAGGGTCATCGGGCGCCAGGCCGCGGACGTCCGTCCACGACCAGTAAGTACGATCGGTGAGGTTCAGGACGGCCGCGCGCAGCGTGAGCCGCGGGCCGACCCGGCGCGCGAGGAACAGGTCGAAGACGCCGTTGCCCGGCGTCTCGAACAGCTCGCCGCCGGACTCGTCGCGCTCCGACCAGTCGTCGGTCAGCGTGCCTTTGAGGCGCGCCTGCCAGGCTCCGTCGACGGGCGACAGGCCCAGGCTCAACACGGCCTGCGGCGGGCCGACCGAGTTCAGCGCCTCGCCGCTGTCGTGGTCCTGGCCGCGAGCCCAGTAGAGCCTGCCGCCCACATCGACGCGAAAGCGGTCGCCCTCGAGCGTAACGTCCGACCCGGCCTCGACGCCCTCGATGACGGCGCGCGATATATTCCGCGCCTGGAAGAGGATTCGGCCGCTGGCCGGATCCGGGCCCAGGCGCACGCGCGACTCTATGAAGTTGTCGTAGTCGGTGCGGAACAGGGACATATCCGCGCTTGCGCTCGTGCCGCGCCAGCGTACGCCCAAGTCCACGCCGTCCGAGCGTTCGGGCGCGAGGTCTGGGTTAGGGATCGCCCGGTAGTTGAACAGTGGGATCTCGAGGCTGATGTTCACGTCTTCGTAGGGCGGTGCTCGAAAACCGTGCGCGTACTGCAGCCAGATCTCGGTCGATGCGGCCGGCCGGTAGACGACGCCGAGCTTGGGCGAAAGCTCCGACTCCGAGATCGCGACGGGCTCGGCGAACGGATAGTCCTCGCGGTACATCGCATCGACGTCGGGCCGCAGGTCATACGCGTCGGCGCGCAAGGCCGCGATCAGCGAGAAGCGCCCAAGCGTGACCGTGTCTTCGAGGTAGGCGCCCCACTCGGTCGTCGTGCTGATCGGGAAGTCGCGCAGCGGGAACACTTCGCCGAGCAGCGTCTTACTTTGCGACCCATCGGTAAGGTTCGTCTCGAGCCCGTCGCGGTATTCCTCGGTCTCACGTTCGCGATACTCGATGCCGAAGCCGAGCCGGTGGTTCATACCGCCGAGCGTCAATTGCTTCTGCAGGTTCGCCTCGAATCCGGCGATCTGCTGCTCGAAGGAGAAGTCGCGGTCGATGGCGACGGGCGTGCGCGCTCCGCCGCGTTCGTCGTAGGTGCGCTGTGCGATGTCCGCCTGCTGCAGATAGGCGCGCAGGACGCCATCGTCGGCGAGCCCGGCGCTGCTAAAACGGTACTCGAGACTCAGGATGTCGCTCCTGTACTCGTCGTGGCCGTCGAGCGCGGTGGTGCTTCGAAAGCGGCCGCTGCCGAGCATCGAGTTGAGCGCCGAGTCGACCTCGCTGTCCTGGTGATACACGCTCGCACGCCAGGAATTGCCGAATGCGTCGTCGATGACGAGCTTCACGAGGCCAGAGCGGCCGGAAAGCTCGCGTTGGTCGAGGTTCTGATCGACCGCGGACGCGTCGGACTCCTGGCCGCGCCGGTAGGAGCCGCCGACCAGCAGCGACGCACGGTCGCTCGCCAAGGCCTGCATCGCGGTGGCGTGGACGCTCGCGTTGTCGTCGCGATAGTTGGCGAACGCGGTGCCGCCCTGCCGCTCGCCGCCCTTGAGCCTGTGCGGATCGGGCGTCCGCATCGCAACGACTCCGCCGATGGCGGAACTGCCGTACAGCGCCGAGGCCGGCCCGCGCAGGACTTCGATGCTGTCGACCAGGCCCGCGTTGACAAAGTCGCGCGTGGCGTTCGAAAAACTGCCGACGTTGTACTGATCACTCAGGGGCACGCCATCGATCAGCATCGCGACGCGATTGCCGCTGATACCGCGGATGTTGATGCTCTCCGAACCGAAGCGGCCGCCCGCGGACTCGAAGTCGATGCCGGGCGCGTAGCGGAACACGTCCGCGAGCGTGTTGCCGAGCTCGAAGCGGACGGTGTCGGCCGTGAACACGCTGACCGTGGCGGCGACGTCGCGCAGGGAACGCGCGTGCTTGTGCGCGACCACGACGATCTCGTCGAGCGTTTCGGAATCGTCTGCCGTTGCCGCATCTTCGGCCGCCTGGACACCGGGGAGGCATGCGACGCCAAGGCAGATCAGTGATCCTGCCCGTCGTAAACTGCCTCGCCAGTGCATGCGGCGCGTCCCTGTGCGATTTCGAGTTGCTTCAGTCGTCGAGCGTCTGGATGTAGGCGACGACGTCCGTCATTGCCTGCTCATCCGCTAGCGTCCTCGCCATCGGCGCCATCTGCTGGCCGTAGGTGTCCGCGGCCATCGCACCGCGCGTTCCGTCGTGAAATTTCTTGAGCTGGCGGACCTGGTACCAGTCGTCGAGACCCAGGAGTCCCGGCGCGTTCAACGCCGCGTTGCCTTTCGCATCCGCGCCGTGACAGGCGACGCAGGCGGCGTACGCCGTTCGCCCCCTTACACTGTCGCCGTCGAGCGTCCTGGCGGGCTTCGTATCCGGCAAAGTCTCGATGTAGGCAACGAGGTCGGCGATCGCACGGTCGCTCGCGAGCCCCCGGCTCATCTGCGCCATCGTCCTGCCCGGCTGGTCGTCGTCGGCGTGGCCGCGAATGCCGTCGCGAAAGTTCCGGAGCTGGCGCTCGACGTACCACGCCTCGAGGCCGGCTATCGCGGGCGCGTTGACGAGCTCGTTGCCCTCGCCCGAAAAGCCGTGGCAACTGGCGCAGAGCTTGTAGCCGTTGGCGCCGTAGCCTGCATCCTGGGCAGGCGCTGCCGTGGCGATGCACAGCAGGCCGATGCTCACGAGTAGTGTTCCTGGAAGTTTCATCTTGACCGTCGCCTTGAGTTAAAGCGCGTGAGTGAACGCCCGGCGATGCAGTCACCGGGCCCAGCCTGCACGTTAGGCGCACGCGCAAGCGTCCGCCTTGATCCAGGTCAAGGACGATCGCCGCCCGCGCCGTACACTGGCCAGACGGTTAAAGACGGGTGGGGCTTTCGGGATGGACCAGGTGATGGGCGAAGCGATGGACCTCGAGGTCCTGTTGCTCAGCACGATGGCCTGCGCCGCCGTCGTACTGCTCGGCGCGTTCTACGCCCTGTTCTTCGCCCTGGGCCGGCTGCATGCCAGCCCGTCGTACTCGGCACTCGCGCTCGCGTCCTACGCCCTGCTCGTCGCGGCGGTGTACGTGCTCGTCGATGCACTCACGCTCGACGGCATCTGGATCACGGTCGTAACCGTCATGCTGGTCGGCTACTTCCTCCTGCCGCGCGCGATCTGGCGGCTGTGCGTCGGCACTCACGGCGGCGATAAAGCCGGCATCAACAACGGAGCCTTGCGATGAACGATATTCCCTGGTGGTCCCGCGAGGGACTCTGGCGCAAGACGGCGATCTGGGTCACGGCGTTCATGGCGCTGGTCCTGATGGCGCTCACCTTCGATACGGTCCGGCAGATCACCGAGGGCGGCGAACGCGTGCCGGCGTACAGCGTGATCAACCACAAGGTCTTCTACGAGCTGGACGACGAGCGCGGCTACCAGGTGCCCCGGATCGGCGCCCGGGCGCCGCTGTTCGGCGAGGACCTCGACGAGGACGAGGCCAGGGAGCTCGTGACCCTGGGCAAGCTGACCGTGCAGGCCAAGAACTGCATGAACTGCCATACGCTGCTCGGCAACGGCGCCTACTACGCCCCGGACCTGACCAAGGCGTGGCTCGATCCGGGATGGGTGCACGAGGACGCCCGCGAGGAACTCATGCTTGCGTTCCTGACCGATCCCGAGGGTAATGCGCGCACCTTCGGCACCGGTCGCCGGATGCCGAACCTCGGTGTAACGGACGAAGAGGCCCGCGGCATCGTTGCGTTTCTGAAGTGGATGTCTTCGATCGATACCAACGGCTTCCCGCGCGGATTCACGCCGCTCGAGCAGGAGGACGGAGCATGAACACCGACGCCACACCCCGCGCCGCCGCGGCACCGTTGAGCGCCGGCCAGCGGGTTGCCATGCACTACTTCGTCGTCGCGATGGTCCTGTTCGCGGCGCAGATCCTGTTCGGCATGATCTCGGGCCTGCAGTACGTGTACCCGGATCTGTTCTACAACCAGCTCGACTTCAACGTCACGCGCATGGTGCACATCAACGCGATGATCGTCTGGCTGTTGTACGGATTCTTGGGCTCCGTCTACTGGCTCGTCGAGGACGAATCCGGCACCGAACTGGTCGGCGCGAAACTCGCGATGATCAATTTCTGGATCCTGACGGCCGCCGTGGCGGTCGTGGTGCTGGTCTACCTGTTCGTGCAGGTCGGGCCCGGCGAGCTCAAGACGATATGGCTGATCAACGAGGGCCGCGAGTACATCGAGGCGCCGCGCTGGGCGGACATCGGCATCGTGGTCTGCGTGCTCGTGTTTTTCTACAACGTCGCCGCGACCTTCATGAAGGGCCAGTGGAGCGGTATCTCGGGCGTGCTCGTGCTCGATCTGGTCGCACTTGCGGGGCTGTACGTGGCCGGCATGTACTTCACGCCGAACGTCTCGGTGGACCAGCACTGGTGGTGGTGGGTGATCCATCTGTGGGTGGAGGCGACCTGGGAAGTCCTGGTCGGCTGCATCATGGCCTGGGGTCTCATCAAGACGCTCGGCGCGAATCGCCGCATCGTGACCACGTGGCTGTACATCGAAGTGGCGATGATGTTCGGCTCGGGCATCCTGGGCCTCGGCCATCACTACTTCTGGATCGGCACGCCGGAGTACTGGCTCACGATCGGCGGTTTCTTCTCCGCGCTCGAACCCATCCCGCTCGTGGCCATGGTCGTGCATGCCGTGTACGACTCGGGCAAGCACGGATTCAAGAGCACGAACCACCCTGCGCTGGCCTGGCTCATCGCACACGCCTTCGGCAACTTCTTCGGCGCCGGCGTTTGGGGCTTCATGCACACGCTGCCGCAGATCAACCTGTACACACACGGCACGCAGTGGACATCGTCGCACGGGCACCTGGCGTTCTTCGGCGCCTACGCGACGATCAATATCGCCATGATCTACCTGGCCATTCAGCGGGTTCGCGGCAACGTCTGGATGTCGGGCGGCCTTGCGGATCGCGGCTGGAAGTGGAAATGGTCGCTCGGGCTCCTGAACACCGGCGTGCTCGGCATGACCATGGCGCTGCTCATCGCCGGCTACGATCAGGCGTTCATCGAGCGGGCGCTCGAGGGCTCCACGTGGAGCGGCTACTTCCAGGCGCAACAGGCGACCTGGTTCGTTCAGAGCATGTACTGGCGGGTAGTCTTCGGCTGGGTCACGGCGATCGGCGCATTGCTGCTGTTCTGGGACATGCTCACGATCGGCGCCACCGAGAAGCGGCCCGTTAAGGACGTGTCGAGATCCCACCTGGAGCATGCGCCCGCCTGAACGCGGCGCCGCCCCGTTCGACGAATGACGCGCGTCGCCGGAATGGTAGACTCCGACCGCATGGACGCAAGCTCCGAGGTGAGAACTGCGGTCCGGCAGCACTACCTGTTTGCCGGGCTCTCGGAGGATGACTTTGCCGAGCTGGCGGCCGAAGCCAGTATCAAGGAAGTCGACCACGGCGCCATCCTGTTTCACCGCGGCGACCCGTCGTCCTGTTTCTATTACCTCGACACGGGGCTCGTCGAACTGAGTCTCGTTTCTCCCACGGGTGAGAAGAAGACGCTGGAGGTCGTTCGACCGGGCCGGACCTTCGCCGAGGCCGTGGCATTCATGCGCGAGCACCGCTTCCCGGTCACGGCGGAGGCGCTCGAGGCCAGCCGGCTATGTCGGATTCCGACGGATACGTACATGAACCTGATCCGCTCGAATCCGGATGCCTGCCTCAGGCTGCTCGCCGATATCTCACAGCACCTGCACGCACGAGTCAGGGAAATCGAACACCTGACGATCCAGAACGCGCGCAGCCGCCTGATCGGCTACCTCATGGACCACATCGCGGAGGAGACCGACGGCGGCGAGGCGACCGTGCGCCTGACCCTGCCTCGCCACGTCATCGCATCGAGGCTGTCGATTACCCCGGAAACCCTGTCGCGGCTGTTAAGAAACCTCAGCGACGAGGGATTGATCTCGGTGGACGACCGGGTCGTGTTCGTGCACCGGCTCGCGGATTTGAAGCTGTATGACTGATGGGATGGCGGCCGGGGTCTGAATCCATCGACGCAAAGAAAAAGCCCGGAGCCTACGCCCCGGGCTTTCTCGTGCCGACGCGGAGTCGGCGAAACACGTATCAGCTTACGTGGTAGTGCAGGCGGCTACCGAGCCATCGTCGTAGCGGACGATCAGCGGCAGCGGTGCCGTGCCTTCGCTGCCGTCGGTCGCCGGGTCGCGCGCGATGATATCGAGTACGGAGCCGGCCTCCGGATCGAAGTTCAGGACCTCGATCGCAGCGGTGTCGCCGCCGGCGGCCGTGATGTAGACGTCGTAGTTAACCGACGCGTCGATAGACAGGATGCCCGTATCGGCGCCGAACGGTACGTCCGCGAAGTCCGCATCCGTGTTGGCGGGATCGAACGTCGTGCCCGCCTCGAGCAGGTAGATGTCGACGTTAGGCGTGCTCGGCGAGCCGTGCGTCAGACGAATCTGCGCTTCGGTTGCGACGCTGCGAACGTTGGTCGACAGCGGAATGGCCGTGATGGCCGGATCGCCCGTGGTCAGGAAGCCGGAGACGATGGCCGTCGCGCCCTCGTTCTTGTTGGCGACAAACGGGAACTGCAGTGCAACGACGCTGTTGTCGGCGTTGGCCACGACGCTCAGCGTGTAGGCCGTGTCGGGTTCCGCCGCGGGGATCCCGTCGATGAAGCAGAACTCGGTGAACGATACGTTTTCGGCGAGCGCGAGTGCCTCATCGTCGGCCGTCGCGTCGACGTCCGCGAGTATGTCGACGGCGGGTGCGTCCGGCGACAGGTGCACGGCGTAGGCGGCAGCCGGCGTCGATGCGTCGGGCAGGAACGCGGAGGCCGTGCCGTCGAGGATGACGAGCTGCACCGCGGAATCGCCGAGGAACACGTTGTCGGTGGCGGCGATCAGCAGGTCGGCACCGTCGGCGAGCTCGACTTCGACGTCGTAGACGACGGTCGTCGTACCGGTCGGCGTGATGCGCACCTGGTAGGTGTCGGCCGGCACTTCGATCTGATCCGTGACGCTCTGGGCGGGGTCGGTCGAGAACGTCAGAGCCGTCGCAGCGGGTGCGCTGCCGGAGAGATCGGCACCCGGCTCGGTGACGAAGACGTCGACGGGCGGAGCAGACGGCGCAGCATGCACGATCTGGACACGGGCGAAGCCGGTCGTGACCGGCACGCCAGCCGGGTTCTCGATGACGATGGCATCGAGGGGCAGGCCACTGGCGACCGTGTTGGTCGCGATGACCGTTGTCTCGGTGCCGAACGGCAGCTCGAGATCGGCGTCGATCGCGATCGGGTTCGAGCCGTCCGGCGTGATGGCCTCGACTTGAACGTTGACGTCAACACCGTTGTCCGTGACGTTGTCGCCCTGGCCCACCGGGAGCAGGCCCGAGCCGGTATTGAAGTCGACGCCTTCGAGCGCAGCGTCACCATCGACGAGGATGTTGACGAGCGGCGCATCCGGCGACGCGTGGAGCGCACGCAGCGTCGGCGTTGCCGCACACTCGAGGAAGTCGGTGATCGTTACTTCGTCGTCGTCGAGAACGCCGTTGCCATTCGCGTCGAGGCCGGAGTCGAGCGCGGTGCCTCCGCCGATGCAGTCGGCGTCGCCGACGGCGAGATCGCGCACGCGAACGGCCGCGTTGAGGCCGTCAGCACCGTCGGCGCCGTCCTGGCCGTTCGCACCGTCGTCGCCCTCACAGGCCGAGACGAGGAGCGCGGTGCCGATAACGGCAACCGCAAGAAACTGCTTCTTCATGAGCTGTCTCCAAACAGAAGAGAATGAATACGGCGCAGACTGTAGCGGCCGCGACCCTCGCCTTCTTCCGTAAGCTGTAACGAAAAGTAACCGGATGTATCAGGCTGACGGTGCCGATTGACACAGGTACGCGTGGAGGCACCGTGCTACCACGGTGCGAGGCGGGGAGACTATCTCAGCCGATTCACCAATGAGACCTGCCGAGGGCACGGCGGGTCAGGCATGCGGAACAGCTTGCCGGTTCTTCCTGCACCAGAACTGGTACATGTTCGAAAACGTGTCCGGGTTTTCGAGTTCGAACTGATGCCATAGCCGCAGCGACGTCAGATCGGTTTCTTGCGGATTGCGTTCTCGGAAAGCTATCAGAGCGCCTGGCTCACGCATTTCGAAGCCCAGGAATTCCAATTTGAGCTCTGTCAGCGCTTCGTCGAGCTGCGGCAGCGTAAAGCGGTGCTCCTGTACGTGAAAGAGCAGGTCTCGACACTCGCTCATGCTGTAGAAATCGTTCTTGCTGAATATCTGGCTCAGCAGATCATCGTTGCCTTCGGCGGCAAGTGAAACGATGTCCTGCCGACACAGGCGAATGTCTCCGGCCGAGGCGCCGTATCCTCTGTCGGAGATCAACTTCCGGCAGGCGACAACGTCCTGTCGGGCCAGCTCGCTGTACAGTCCGATTTTCATCAGTCCACCCGGCCGTAGCAGCTCAGTCAGGATACGCCAGCCCGCAACCGGATCCTCGAGATGGTGTAGCACGCCGACCGACTCGATCAGATCGAACTGCCGCTCCAGGGATCCGAGTTCCATGATGTCCGCCTGGGCATACTCGACGTTCGCGATGCCGAGTTCGTTCGTCTTTCTCATCGCATACGCAATGCTGCTCAGGCTCAGATCCACGGCAAGCACGGTCGCGTTTGCGTACCTGGCGGCGGCCGTCAGCGCATGCCGGCCCGTTCCGCATCCGGCGACGAGAATCCGGGGCGCCTCCGGAAAAGAATAATGGCCGCGATCGAGGTGCGGAAGCGTCGCGAACAGAACCTTGTCGATCGATTTGCCTTGTCTCGAAATTCCCGCATTGATCCATCGCGGGTAAGGGTTTTCTTCGTACTGCTCGCGCACCGATTGAGAAACCCTGTTATCCATCCGTGTCAGGCGGGGAATCCGATCGTGCATCGCCCGTTCGGCCAGGGGTTCCGAAATCTGGCGCCGTATCACCTCCCCGATATCGTTCTCCCAGTCACGCGCAGACAGGGTCTCGGCCCACGAAAACCGGTGGAGCGGCCGGTAACAGCCCAGCGCGGCGATCGACGATTCAGGTACAGGCTGCTCGCCGGCTACCACTTCTGCAATCTGTCGTTCGAGACTATCGACGGCAGCGCTCTCCTCATTCGTTTCGGGAAAGACATACTCATTGTTGAAGCACTGAAGAGCCAACGTCGTGGCGAACGTAAGCGCCTTGCTATCCAGCGGTCCGCTCACGGCTTTCTCAAGCATCGCCCGACGCAGGATCGTGAGCGCCGACTCGATCCTGAGATCGAAGATCGAACTCAGCCGCATGAGAGCGAGAAACAGCTCTATTCCGGATAGTCGCTCGGCGAAGCGCTCGAACGATGTATCCGGCTCCGATGCCCGGCTGATCACCGCGTCGATGGTCTCGGCGAATCCCGGGAGCTGCCAGAGTGCGCTCTGGATCGGTCGAGCTACCGTGGAAAGCTCAACCGAAGGATGGGTTAACAAAATCGACAGCTCCCGGATCAGTTCATCCGTCACGGCTGTAAAGGAGAGACCCCGTAATGACGTTGCGAGGCTGGTCCAGTAGGAATTCACCTGCGGCGCCAGGGCCACCGCTTTACGATGACTATTGAATGCCTCACCTGCCTGCCCCGTCAGCAGAAGCGCGTTGCCGAGATTGCTGTGAGCGGCGGCATAGTTGGGATCGATGGCGAGTGCCCTGCGATGACTCACGATCGCTTCCTCGAGTCGTCCCAGTTCCTGCATGACAAGTCCCCGATTGCTATGGGCTTCAGCGTAGTCGGGTCTGAGCTCAATGGCTTTGTCGAAACTCGCTATGGCTTCTTCGAGCCTGCCCATTTCCTGCAGCGTGACTCCCCTGTTGCTGTACGCATCGGCGTAGTCGGGATTGCTTGCTATCGCCGAATCGAACTGCGCCAGGGCCTCCTTATGTCTTCCCTCCCCTTTGAGCGCAGCCCCCAACAGATTCATGACGAGGAGTGAATTTGGATAGGTGCCCAGCAGTTGTCGGCAGGCAGTTTCCGTCTTGAGCATGTCTCCCGAGCGATACAGGGCGAACAGCGCATCGGTCTGGTCCTGCGGAGGGTTGGCCGCGTACACCTGATCTGGCCGCCCGCCCGCGAGTTTCTTTTGCAGTCTTCGAGCCGCTTTCGCCGCAACCGGATGGTTGGGCTGGTAAGCCAGCACCGCGTTGTACAACTCCAGCGCAGATTCGGTCTTTCCGCGCTTCGCAGCCTTCTTGGCTTTGGACAGGGCCTGTGAGATCGTAAACGTTCGCGAGTTGGACATGTTATTTCAGCAGCTTACCGTGGCGTTCGTTGAGTGATTTTTGATCCTGATCGTGTAGCTCGCTCGCAATCATGTCGGTGACTCTGACCAGTGCTTTTGGCAGCTCGTCGTCGACATCGATGTCGCCTTCAGAGCTGTTATCCGTCATCGATCGATCCCGTCAGTATGAGCACGGCCCGCCCGGCACGCGCTTCAGAAATGGATCAACGCGAGCGCGGCGCCGATTGAAATCTCCGTTCGTATACGAGGTCGGACTGACCTTCCGGCCCGGCGATTGCTTCGCTAGTATCGTACGCGAAGGAGGTGTGTCAACATGTTGGCTCATTCTTCCACAACCCATCCCGGCAAGAACCCCCTGCCGGAGAATTCGGACGAGTACCCGCGCGGATTGCCGACGACGCGCGTGCCGAAGATCTCGTAGTTGCAAGCGACGTGGGTATGTCCGTGTATCCACAGGTCCGGCTGACGCCTGGTGAGTGCCTGCGGCTCGGTGACCGGCTGCCCGGGCGGGGTCTGTGCCTGTTCTCAGAGCATTGCAGCGCATCGGAGATGTATGCCCTGATCGACCCAATGCCGATGTGGCAACGCGAGATGGAAGAACCCTGGACCTGCTACTGAACCAGGTCAGCCCGGATCCAGATACCGGAATCTCGGGCGCCCTCAGTGCGAACCGTGCTGCCGGTCGTGCGGTCCGTGCGGGTGATTTGCTCCGCCACACCTCCAATCATCAGCCACTCACCGATGCGACCGGTAACCGTCGTGCTGGCTGACTGGACAGCGATATCGCCCCGGCCCGAGTCGACCCGTGAATCCTTGTACGGGCTGACGTCGAGTACGACGTTTTCGCCGCGAACCCGCGGGAGCACGTAGAAGCCTGTCACGGCGTTCCGGTATTCGACGCCGGCAGCAAAACCCTGCACCCCGAAGACCGCCGAGTTAAGGAAGTAAGGAATATGCTCGCCGGTCTCGATGTACGCCTCGGTGCCCTCCGTAACCCGGACCCGGTGTACTGGCACGTCGCGCACGCTGCCTTGCGTAGTGCTGCCACTAACGGCGGCATTGCCGCCCGCCGTGCTGTAGCGCGCGCGTCCAGCGGCGTCGGCGTCACCCTCATCGCCAACGTCGACCCGGACATTGTCGCTGTCGATCTGAACGCTCGCGCTCCCGGCCAGTCGGCGAAGATCCCGTGCGCTACCCTGGAATACCGACACCTCGAGTGTCTTCAAAGCAACATCGAGAAACTCGACCATACGCTGCACGCTCGCGCGCGTGTCCGGCGACGCTCGCAGGAAGATCTTGAAGCCCTCACCCGATATCGCGTCACCGGGCTTAAGCATGGGCTGGACGATCGGTATGACTTCGGCCGCAGGGCGGTTCTCGAGCTCTATGACCGTCATGGACTGCGCCTGGGCCTGAGACGCCAGCAGCACGAGACCGAGCAACGAAAGTAGCCTGTTCATTATTCGACCAGTCTAGCGTGACCGCGCCTGGCAGTACTGCGACCAGCTCACGTTATTGGTTCAGGCTGTGCAAGTAGCTGAAAAGCATGGGGGCCGTTCCAGGCACCAGGGCTGCCACCGCAAGAACATCGACTGTGACAGTCGAGCGCGGTGCCGTTACGACTTGCTTTTACAGAGCACCTCGTCACGGAACGCTGCGACCCGGCCTACGACACGCCGGGTGAGCTCACCGGAGTAACCGAGATCACCCAGTGTTAACGCAAGTATCTCGATGACCACGTCGAAACCCCGGTCGTCCAGGCCGCGTTCTTCGACGAGCCGCCGATGCGCGTCGTCGATCCGGCGTCCGCGATAGTCGCTCTTCCCACCGAGGACGAGTTCGAAGAGCTTGCGCTGGTGATTCCGTATAGCGTCTATGTCCGCATCGTCGAAAAAACGCAGCACGCGCTTGTCCTGGAGTACGTTGAAGTAGAACGCACCGATCAGCGTATCGAGCGCTTTTTCTCCACCCAGCTGTTCCAGCAGTGGCACGGTCGAGCCCGTGCCTGAATCACTTTCCGTCTGTGCAATTGGCTCGTCCATGAACACTTAAGCGGGAAATCCGGCCAAATGCGACAGGCGGCGGATCGTCTTAACCGACGCAGGCGATCTCGACGCCGGAACTCGCCGCGGCCACGAGTCGTTCCAGCCTCGCGCGGCCGGATTCGTTGAGCATACGGCGAGTGTCGGCTTTGCGCCCGGTCAGGCGCTCGACGTCGGATTGCAGGTGGGCGGGCAATGCCAGCTTGGCCGAATCGGCGATGTCGCTCAAGGCCTTCACCATGCGCCAGCGATCGAGCACGTCGAGGAACACGTTCGGGTTGTCGCGATACGCGGACACCGCCTCTTCGAAGTCCCCGGCTCCGAGCGTTCCATCCCGCGCCGCTGCGGCCGCCGCATCGATTGTCGCCCAGATCGCCTGCCGGGATGCGTTGACCGCCGGCGCATTGGCCAACGTGATGACTGCCTCGTCGATTGCGCGGGACCGCGCTTCGTCGCTCGCGCATGACTCGGCGTCGTCTATGCCAAGCAGTCGTGCCGCGTCCGAATCGCGATCGGCGAACTGCAATAGCCTCGCGAAAGCGGGGAACAGCCGCCGGGTCACGTCCGAGTCCGGACCGTACTCGGCGAGGGCGACATCGAGGCCGAGCGCCAGCGCATCGAATGCAACGCCCGTGTCGCCGGACGCGAACGCGAAGTTTGCGCGGTTCAGCTGCGCGACGAAATAGGAATAGCTGTGCTTTGCGGAATCGAGAATCGACACGGCCTGATCCAGCATCGCCAGCGCCTCGTCCGAACGGCGCATGCGAAACAATAGACCAGCGTAGAGCCGGAGTACGTTGGCGTGCGACGTATCGTCGGGGGAGTGTTCGCGAAAGATCGCGATCGATTCCTGAAATGCGATATCGGATGCGTCATAGCGATCCGTCATGCCGAAGTGCAGCGCCTGGTTGCTGAGGGTCACCGCCAGACCCAGCGGCACGCCGGCGCGACGCATGTTGTCGACGGCACTGTTCCAGTAGGTGTCCGACGCATCCAGGTCGCCCGCACGACGTGCGGCGCCGGCGAGCAGCTGGTCGATACGGCCGAGCGTCCGTGGATCTTCGACGCTATGCCGGTCCGCTATCCGGGCCATGCTCCGCGCGCCAGCGTCCGCGCGCTCGAAGTCCCGCATGCGGATATAGGCGCTGACCTCGGCGTATTTTGCCGACAGCCAGTCCCGCGCCGCGTCATCCGACGATGGAGACGGCGGCAGGTGCTCCGCGAAGAACGCCACGGCTTCGGCCGGATCGGTCCGGACGAGGATGTTGCCTTCGCCGGCGATCGCGAACAGCAGTTCCTGCTCGTTGTCGCCATCCAGCTCGAGAGCGGCGTCCCAGGCCGCCGCGTAAGCCTCCCGCTCCAGGTCGATGAGGTCGAGACTCGTGAATATCCCGGCCAGCGTTCGGTTCACCTCCCAGGCAAGCCGGGGATCACCCGCGACCTGCTCGTCGATGGACGGCTTCGCCCGGATCAACGCGTCCGCCAGCGAGATGTCGCTGCCGCCGTCCCCGTACGGGTCCGCCTGCTCGAAGACATCGGCGAGGATTCGCTGCGTGGTCCGGCTGCGCTCGGCTTCGGCGCGCGCCTCGAAGGCCATGCGGATCGAGAATACGGTTGCGAACGTCAGCGCGATGACAGATGCCGCGATCACACCGGCCGGGAGCGCGTTGCGCTTCAGGTAGCGAGACACCACATAACCCATCGAGCGGGGGCGCGCCGTGACCGGCCTGCCGTCTAGATATCGGCGTACGTCATCCGCCATGGCCGCTGCCGACGGGTAGCGATGTTCCGGCCTCTTGCGCAGTGCCCTGCCGACGATCGCGTCCAGGTCCCGGTCGATTGAATCGTCGTGCGTGCTCGGCAGCGGTGGCGTGTTCCGACAGATAATCTCGACCGCCATTTTGAGCGACGACTCGTCGATCAGGTAGGGCTTCTTGCCCGTGAGCACCTGGTAGAGGAGCAGGCCCAGCTGATACACGTCGCTGGCGACGTCGATCGACCGGCCCGTTACCTGTTCCGGACTCGCATATTGCAGCGTCACAGGGGTGCCCTGCACGCGCGTGAGCTCCTTCTCATCGACCTCGCCCAGGATGCGTGCGATACCGAAGTCCAGCACGCGCGGCTGGCCGAGGGCGTCGACGAGCACGTTTTGCGGTTTGATGTCGCGGTGGACGATCAGGCGCTGGTGTGCGTAGTCGATCGTGTCGGCCACGGCGAGGAACAACTCGAGGCGTTCGTCGATTGGCATCGACGTCGCGACGCTGACGATGTCATCGCCCTCGACGTACTCCATCGCAAACCACGGGCGGCCGTCGCCGAGCAGGCCCCCGTCCAGGAATCGCGCGAGGCCCGGGTGATCGACGGACGCCAGGATCCGGCGCTCACGCAGAAAACGATCGCGGAACTGCGACGTGACGCGGTGCGACCAGAGGACCTTGACCGCCGCGCGCTGCACGAAACCGTCGCTCGCCGTCGCCTCGCCGGGCTGCTCGTGCCGCTCGGCGTAGAAGACCTGCCCGGTGCCGCCCGACCCGATTTCCCTTTTCAGCTGCCAATTGCCTGCGGTCTGCTCCGGCGCCGCCCTGTCAGCGACGTCGCGAAGCGTTCTGCGCGCCGTGCTGCCGATCCGCTTCAGCGAACCGGATTCGGTTTTCGCCAGCAGTTTGAGAAGCGCATCGCGCCGCGGTTCGTCGAGCGCGGCAAGAAAATCGGCCAGGGCGGCCGGATCGAGCGACAGGGCCTCGTCCAGCAGCGCGTCGAGCGCGCCAAAACTCAGATCGGTGTCGGGTTCATCGGCCACTCCGCGACCGCTCAGCTTGCGGCATCGTCGAGGAAATTGCCGATCCAGGCCTGCGCGCGGACGAGTTTGCGCTGCACGGTGCGCACGTTGGTGCCCGTGAGATTCGCGATCTCCTCGGTGGAGAGGCCGCCGAAACAGGACATGTCCACCACTTCGGCAAGCTCGGTGCTTTCCGCGGCCAGCCTCTGCATGGCCTGGTCGAACTGCAGCACGGTGTCGGGCGCATCGAGATCGATCATCTCATTGGTCAAGAGCGCCTCGGGAATGACCCCGCCGCCGCGCTTTGCGGCGCCTTCCGCGCGAAAGGTGTCAACGACGATCTGCCGCATGGCACGAGATGCGATCGCGAAGAAGTGCCGTCGATCGTTTGCGTGCTGGGTCCGGCCTCTCACGAGTTTTTCGTAGGCTTCGTGCACGAGCATCGTCGTCTGCATACGCGAGCTTACGCCGCTGCGGCGAAGCTGCGCGCGCGCGATAGTCTTTAGTTCACGGTAGACAATCGGGATGACTTCGTTAAAGGAGTCATCGCTACCGTTCGCGTAGGCTCGCAACAATTGCGTAACGTCGCCTTCGGCGACGGGCTGGGCATCGGCCATGGGAACCTCCGGTTGCCGACTATTGTGCACGCGATGCGGGCCCCGCGCAGCCGCGGACGGCTGCGGGCTAGCGCAAAGCGACCCAATCGTAACCCAGACCCTGCATGCAGTCCCTGTAGGCGACAAACTCGTCGCTCGCGACGAGGAAGCGCCGCTGCGGCTGGTTGTCGGGCGAACAGGCGCGATTATCGGCATTGTACCGGGCCTGGGTTACAGGGGCTGTCCAGCTGTGGGTCGACGGCGGCATCGTCGAGCAGCCGGACACGGCAACGAAAGCGCTGGCGCCGAGCAGAATCAGCAGAATTTTCCTGGTCATAACGGTCTCCGAACGAGGGTTGATGTTTGCACCTGGCCCGTCAAGCGGAATACGGCCGGGAAAACGACAGGTCGGGCAAACGACAGGTCGAAAAAAAACTTGCGACGGTGTCGTCCAGCAACACGGAATCCGCTTGGGAGAACCAGAGCGGCGGGCTCGATGGCCGGCCGCCTGGACAAACCTCAAACGACGTAGGAGACATCTCGTGAATAACGACAGCATCGATGAAATAAAGGGCCGCGCGAAGCGCCTGGGACTGACGGGCAAACACCTCGGCTGGATTGTCGCCGCCGCACTGTTCATTTACTTCAATACCGGCCTGCGTGCGTACGCTGCCGAGATCCAAGCGGTGCCCGCGCAGCTCGAATGGAACACCTCGCTCAAGCACTTCCAGGTGGACAATGAAAAGTTCGTCGGTCAGCGATTCTCGTTCAGCTGCCCGGAACGTACCGTCCGCGACAGTGACGACGCACTGCATGGCACGGACACGTATCCCAGTGACAGCCCGATCTGTGTCGCCGCGGTGCATGCGAACGCCGTCACACCGGCGGGCGGCGTAGTGCTCGTGCAGCTCAACCCGGGAATCGAGAACTACTCGGGCAGCGACCGAAACGGGATTCAGTCGGCCGACTTCCCTGAAACGCAGCGCAGCATTGTGTTCGTCGGCGAGAAGTTCGGCAGTTCCCTGGACCCGGTTCAACACGACTACGCGCCGCGGCTGAAATGGGATACGAAGTTCACCTCCACGGGTCTCGCGAACATGAAGCTGGTCGGTCAGCGGTTCGTCTTCCACTGCCCGCAGGCGCCTGCCGAGCTGCCGGGTCGGCGTGTTTACGGCACCGATCGGTACGCGTTCAACAGCTACGTGTGCCTGGCGGCCGTGCACGCCGGGCAGCTCACGGCTGCGGGTGGATTTGTCACCGTGCAGATGGAGGCGCCGGAAGGACAACTCAGGGGCAGCATACGCAACGGGATCGAATCGAAGAACGGGCCGGCCGGAACCCGGCAGCTCGTGTTTCCTGCGATTTACCCGTCAGTCGCGGCGACGCAGTGACGTACCGTGGACACGGTGGCTTGTCGCGCAACGGGCTGGCCGCCGTATCCACGAGGTGATTCGCATCGACGCTACCCCGGCCGAGATCAACGTGGAGGTCATTGGCCAGGAAAATAGCTCGCCTCGAGCAAG
This sequence comes from Woeseiaceae bacterium, assembly GCA_028280615.1. GTDB lineage: Bacteria > Pseudomonadota > Gammaproteobacteria > Steroidobacterales > Woeseiaceae > UBA1847. The sequence goes on from JANQLK010000009.1 coordinate 61,503, forward strand.
ACCATCGTTGCTATGCCCGCAATTACCGCCAAGGAAGACCCAACCCTCGAGGCGGATGAGTGTGACGCTGGAATGATAGTGCCGCTGACCACGTACAACATGACGCCCGCCGCGAAAGACATGGCCCATGGCACGAAAGCAGCGCTTATCGATGCGGCGACACACCCCAGGAATGCTCCCACGGGTTCCACGAGCCCCGAAAGCGTTCCAACACCGAAGGCGAGGAGCCTCGAGTTGCTCGAGGCCAGGATGGCCAGGGCAATTGCCACGCCTTCCGGGATGTTCTGAATCCCGATGGCCACACCCAGGGCGTAGGCTGCATCCACGTTGTCTCGAGCGAACCCGATTCCGACGACGATTCCCTCGGGTATGTTGTGTAGACCAATCGCGAGGACAAGAAGCCAGCTGGTCTCGGTTGTCAGTTTCACGGCTGATTTGCTGACTTCGCGCATGGATTTCGCTGGAAGCTGCCGCTCGAACAGCGCGATTGCCGTCGCCCCGGCCAGCAAGGCGGCGACAATCGTCATGGTCGATACTGAATCTGGCGCTGATGGGCGACCGGCGTCGTTCAGCGCGGGAATCAGAAGTGACAGGAATGAAGCCGCCAGCATGACGCCGGCCGAGAAGCCCAGCAAAGGACTCTGGTGTCGGCTGCTGATTTTGGCGGACGCGCAAACCGCGATGGCTCCGAGCATGGTTCCGAGGCTTGCCAGCATGCTGGTGCTGAGTGCGGACACGAGCGGATTGGTCGAAAGCATCACTTGGGTCACGCGAGCACTGACAAACGGGAGCTAGACGTAACTTCGGATCGGCACGTCCTCTGCGCTCTTACGAACCAGTCCCTCGACAACGCCGTCAATGATCGCTCTCCACTCGACATCGGTGGGCTCGACACAGCTCAGTTCACCGCCGCTCGAAGCGCTCCATAGCACCACATCCGGGCTTAGTGTTCGATAGGTGCTCAGGCTTTCGAGCAGTGCCTCGGTGCTTCCGCCTTCGGAAGGGAATACCAGCGTCTCCCAGCCTGTCCTCGACAGGAACAGCGTATCGCCGGTAAACAGGTAGCTGCGGCCGTAAGGCGAACGATAGAGGAAAGAAACGCTTCCAATCGTATGCCCCGGCGTATGGAATACCTCGAGCCCGTGGTGCTGCACGACTTTGCCGGAAAACGCGACGTCGACCTCGCAAGACTGCAGCACGACGGGTTTTTCTTCGACGTGACAGCACAACTTTGATCCGAATCGCTCGCGAATGAGCCTTAGCGAGTCTCCCGTCTCGTGGCGATGGCTCAGGTATTGATAGTCGACGCCACCGAGGACATCGATGTGGTCGAGCTCATCGACGTGACCGGTGTTGTAGATCAGCGCGTTGCCTTCCTCCCGCCGTAGCAGGAACGCGTGCGAATGAACGCTGCCGAAAGGCACCTCGAGTTTCGTTTGCCATAGGTCGTCGAATAACTGTTTCATGTCGCTTACTCCGTGTGCCGGAATCCCGGCGGTCCCGCTTCGATCAAAGGACTACCGCCAGTAACCGTTCGCCGTGGCGACGGTCTGAAAATTGATCGCGACGACCTGTGATGCGGCGGTGAGGCTGTCGGCGTTTTCGGCGTAATCGGCCCGCAGCCTGTTGCGCACCTCGTCCGATGGCTGCGTGTATTTGACGCCCATTCTTGCCAGCTTGATGGCGAGCTCAAATCCTGCCTGTGGGGTATCCGTTGTCAGGGTTTTCAACCAGATTTCGGTCATCGTCTTGCTCCGGTTCGGTATCGGTTCTATAAATGTAAGTAGCCGTTCACATGGTTCATTTGTGCCGCAACGCGTGAAATCGCGTCTGCATTGGCTCAGTTCCTCAAGCCGACCACATCGGCGGCAGTGACGAGGGGCGCGTCGTTGCCCCACTGGGTCCGTTCGTGATTGACCACTGCAGCGATTTCTTCATCGGAAAGCAGGGCACCGAACGGTGGCATCGGACCGGGGTATGCCACCCCGTCGATCAGTTTTCCGCTGAGGCCGTGGACGATCGCGTTGATGTGATCCGTCGGGTCCGCGTCGAGGACCGCCGCATTGCCGGTCAACGGCGGGAAGACGCCGGCCAGCCCGGCACCGGACGGTTGATGGCAGGACGAACAGGTATTGCCGTACACCTGCGCACCGAGCTCCGCCCAGTCGGCGGTTGCCGTATCCGACGCGGCCACCGCATCGGTGGAAGCGTCCTCTGCAACCAGCGGCAGGGCGTCACGCTGCTCCAGCTCCAGGGCAACATAGCCGGCGCCCCAGGCGAATATGCCGAGAAATAGCACCCACGCCCACGTAGGGATCGGCGCTGGCGTTTCGATGCGCCTGGGCTCGAACGCGTCGCCGATCTTCGATCCGTAGGCGTTTGCCAACACCGCAACTTCGCCCGCCACGGTATCGTTGTCGACCAGGCCATGCACCGCAATTGACGGCCCGTTCTGGACCGTGAACGGCATCCGGCGCTCGCTGGTCACACCGTCGCTGTCGACGGCCACGAGGCGCAGCTCGTGATGACCGTCGCTCAGAGCATTCGTGTCCAGATGAAAGGTCTCGGGCGGCGTGATCGTCTGAAAAGGCGCCACGGCGTCGTCGAGATACACCTCAATGCGCATCGGACGTCTCCTCGTCTTCGAGGACGCGCCGTTTGATGTGGCGCGTCTCCTGCTCTCCCGGCCAGACCGTGAGCAGCAGCGCTCGATAGCACGCGTATATCAGGAGCGCGGACGCGAGCACGACGATGACGACACCGAACAGTGACACCTGCTCGGGCGAATCGAAACCACAGAGCGTGACCAGGAGATCCGCGTAGTACCGGAGGCGCTCGATCATTGCGCCAGCTCCACTTGCTTGAGCGACTGCAGATAGCGCACGAGATCGATTGCCTCGTCGGTCGCTACAACGGTCGTATCTGCCGGTTTGAACCCCTCCGGCACGGGCACGACCACGTCGTTTGGCGCAGCCTCGGACTTCTCCCGGAAATACCACGGATACCCCGGCATGACCGATGTCGCCACGACCGCGCGCGGGTTGTACAGGTGAATGAGATTCCAGGTTTCGCTGGGTTGACGCACACCCACGTTGGCCAGGTCCGGTCCGGTACGCTGGGTACCAAGCAGCGGCGGATCCTCGAGCGCGTAATCCCCCGCGACCGAGCCCCGGCCGTACGGTTCGTCCATCGGCAGATCGCGCACGAACTGCGTATGACAGACCGCACAACCCTCCTTTAGGTAGAGCGCACGTCCCCGCGCCACGGCACCCTCGACAGCCCCGATGCCCGGGCTCGGCGGCACCTTCTCCACTTCGTAGGCCGGCATTACCGCGATGATCAGGCTGAGTATGAAGAAACCGCCGAACGCGACAGCGAGCAGTGCGCGGTGATCGGTGTGGAGACTCATGCCGGCACCTCCTCGCCCGTCAAGGTCGTCTCTTCCCTCGCAGGTCGCATGTGCCAGAGATTGACGAAGAACACGACGTGGCTTGCCACCATCATGAACCCGCCTACGGTGCGCCACAGCCACATCGGCGCCGCGGCGTCGACGGAGGCGATAAACGACTCGCCGGCCACCCAGGAGGCACCCTGCAACACGCCGGCGATCGAGATGGCCGTGACATACAGACTGCCGCCCAGGAACGCGAGCCAGAAATGCAGGCTGATCGCGGCCGCGCTGGGGCCCCGTCCGGTGATTCGCGGCACGAGCCCATACATCGCGCCCCAGATCGCGAACGCGACGAAGCCGTACATCGCGAGATGCGAGTGTCCGACCGTGAAGTTTGTGAAGTGCCAGTAGATGTTCGCCGATCGAAACGCTTCGATCGTGCCCTGGGTTGACGCCAGCGCGTAGCCCCACACGCCGACGAGGAGGAATATCAGTGGATAGCTCCGGCGTACCTTCGACCACGAGCCGCGCGCGGTCAGGAAGAAATTACCCGTGCCCGACCACACTGGCACCATCATGCCGACGCTGAACAGAATGGCGGTGGTCTGCAGCCACCACGGTACCGGGCTAAAGATGAAATGATGCGCGCCGATTAGCGTATAGAACAGCATGTTGGTCCAGAACCCGAGCACGCCCAGCGCGTACGAGTGGATGGGTTTGCTCAACATGCGCGGCAATGCGTAGTACAAGATGCCCAACACGAGCGGCGTGAACCACATCCCGACCGTCGTGTGCATGAAGTAGCCCTGGATGACGATGTTGCCGAGCCCGTCCTGGTAAAACGGCAGGTAGGCGATGGTGTAAAGGGTCGCCATCCAGCACAGCGCTCCGAGGATGTACCAGTTCGAGATATAGATCTCCGGCATTGCGCGCCGGGCGATGGTGACGATGACAGAGGTGGCGATCGCTACGAGGCCTAACGCATACACCAGCGCGATAGGCCAGATGAGCTCCCGATACTCCTGCGGTCCCGTGCTCACGCCGAGCGACAACGAGATCACCGCCGCTACGAGCGCCGCGTTCCAGAGCCACATCCCGAGACGCGCCGCCTGCGGCAACGCTAGGTTGGTTTGGGACGTGCGCGACACGACGTACAGCGCGAGACCCACCGCCGCGAAGGACGACCAGCCGAACAGCGCGATGTTTGTATGGATCGGGCGTATCCGGCCGAACGACAACCAAGGGTGCACGAATGCGTCCGGCCAATAGAGCTTGGTAGCGGCGAGTAGTCCGTATAGCGTGCCGATCAGGAGCCAGACGCCACCCCACCAGAAGAACCCGAACATCAGCCGTTGGGTGTCGATCTCGTGTCCGGCCGGACGCCGGCTGACGCCTGTCGTGCTCATGGTAAGAACTCCCCGATACGTTGCGCGGCCTGCGCGACGGTGGCATCCGCGGCGACGTAGGTCACGAGTCGACCTTCCGGGTCGACGAGATAGGCGACGCTCGAGTGGCGGGCCGGATCGTCGTCGGCAGCCGATGATTGCTGCGCAGCGTACGCCTTGAAACTCCGCGCCGCGCGCGCCAATTCGTCACGCGACCCCGTCAGGCCGACAAACCGGGGGTGAAAGTGCTGGAGGTAAGAACGAAGTCGCGTGGCCGAGTCGCGATCGGGATCAACCGTGATGAAGATCGGCAACACCGATTGACCGCGCTCCTCCCGATCGAGTTCATCGACGACCCGCGTCAACTTCACCATTTGTGTGGGGCAGACCTTCGGGCAATGGGTAAAACCAAAGTAGACGAGCAGATGCCGACCCCGATACGTTCGCTCGGATACCGGGGTCCCGGTTTGATCCGTCAGCGCAAACCTCACTCGCGAATCGAAGTCGTCCGAATGCAGAATGGCGAACGCGACCGTCGTGGCGATGACGGCGACCGTTAGACCGACGAGAAGACTCAGTTTGACCGCAGGTGAAGGTGTCATCCTCTTCTCCTACCGCGTGCGCCCGAGTGCCCTGAGCGCCGTACTCTTACTATAGTCGGTCCTGTGATCATTGCGTCGGGTTCCTGGCTCTTCGACAGAACGTACGGCGGCTATCGCGACGCCCAGGTGTAACGACGCGCACTGCGATCGCGGGACGTGATTCCGAACCCGTAGTGCGCCCACCGCGATGCGACGGCAACAAGGAGCCCTATTTTGGTTATCTCCATGAATACATACAGCGAGTGGACATTGGACGGCGGGACGCCGAACCCGGCGACAATGGCGGAAACACGATCACTGAGCACCGGGAGAAGCACGAATGCCTGCGTGGCAGTGATCGTGAGCAGGCACACGGTCAGCACCGCCGTGCTGACCCGCTTTCGGTCGTACAGCACGAGGGCAAGCAGCACGATGGAAAGGCCAACCTCGATCGTGTTGAACAACTCGAACGTGGCACGGCCGACGTCGAACGCCGTTCGCGTACCGAGGCTCGACGCCAGGAACTTGGCCGGCGTCGCTATGAATGACACACCCAGAACCATACCGGCCCACAAAGCCGGAAATAGCGCGCCAATGGGCTCAAAAGCCGAGCGTAAAGCAGTGCTCCTCGCGCTTTCGTTGTCCATAGTGGAGTTCGATCTGATCGTTGATCTCATCTGATTTGCTCGCTGCCTGGTTCTGCTCGCCGGTAGAACGCGAAATCGCCAACCTCGGGTTCGTGCTCAACGGTGCCGCGCTCCGCTGCCGTCTCCAGGCCGATCGGTAGAGCGGCGGACCGGTCGAACCATGCGAAACAAGAGGCAGCGGCGTCCAGGCAGGCTTCGAATCCGTCAGCTTCCGCCGCGCGCGGGCTTATGAGTGATCGTTTCATGAGGTTGTCGCGGTAAGCAATATCCCGTAAAAGCGGTATTTTGAATACATGTTAACAGCATAGCTCATGGATTGGGGAAAAGCAATATTTTGAATACATGTTTTATGGCAAGCGGGATGTGCTCGCTCTTCGGGCGATTGCAGACGCTCGTGGTCTGCCGACGTCGACGACTTGGTTCCTGTCCGGGGCTCGACCGCCTCTTACTGGGCGTATGCGTGCGTCAGTTCGGGACCCAAGTTCCCCGATTTCCGGCGAGTTCTGTAACGCGCGCTTACGCTGGTATTCTCGAACGATCGCGCAGGCGGCGTTCGGACGAGAGTTTCTGTCGGTTCATTGTGTCCAGCGCGTACGTTCTACCACCCTCATTCTCGAACACCTCAATCGGATTCGGCTCGATCATCGGGGGCGGCGGATGCGTTTCCCGTTTTCTGAGATCGACCATGGCTGTCTCCTGTTCGTCAATGACGTGACCTGTCGTGTGAGTCCGGCTGTTCATCGAGTGTTTGACGCAACTAGCCGATCAGCCTGCGGAGCTGTATTCGGTTCCGCGTCAGGTCGGACACGGTGTACCCATCGAGAACCGCCAGAAAGGCATCGGTCGCCTCGTTCAGCGCGTCCTTGAGGATGCACTTTCGCGCGAGGGGGCATTGATAGGCGTCGCAGTCGACCACATCCAGTGTTGCCTCCGTCGCGCGCACGACCTCACCGACGTTGATCTCGGACGCCGGCATCGCCAACGATATGCCCCCTCCGCGCCCCCGGACCGAGTTGAGATAGCCAAGGCCGACCAGGTGGTGAACTACCTTCATCACGTGGTTGCGCGACATATTGTGCCGGGCAGCAATATCCGTGATCGTGCCGAGTTCCTCCGGCTCGAGCGCCAGCGTCATCAGGACACGAAGAGAAATATCGGTGTGTTTGGTCAGCTGCATGGTCGTTACTCTCGAAGCCTTTGAGCAGGAGCTTGTGGCCAACGTCGGCGACGTCTGAAAGCAACCTGTTGCCAGCTCATGCCTGAAAGAGGTATAATACATACATCTTTTAGACGGCACAAGGTCCGAAACCTGTTTGTCGTCTCGGCAAGCAGCGAGAATGACGATGACATCACTGACTCGATCATCCGACCAGGCGCAGGCTGGCGTCGCCGGATGGCCGCTACTGGCGTTGGGATTTCGGCCATTGTATCTGCTGGCAGCGCTATTCTCAGCGGCGGCGCTGCCGCTGTGGCTCGCGGTCTACACAGCCACGTTTCGCCTGGACGGGTACCTGATCGGCGTCGCCTGGCACAGCCACGAGATGCTCTACGGCTTTGCCGTGGCGGTCATAGCAGGATCTCTGCTTACAGCCGTCCGGAACTGGACGGGTCTGCCGACATTGACCGGTGCGATGCTGGGCACGCTGGCCGGTTTCTGGCTGCTGGCGAGGGCGTTGGCGGTGACCGGCCCCGGTCCCGTGGCAGCGGTGGTCGATGTGCTGTTTCTGCCGGCTTTGGGGCTGGCGATCGCGCTTCCCATCTTACGGAGCCGCAATACGCGAAACCTCAAAATGCTGGGCGTGGTTGCGGCGCTTGCGATACTCAACGTTGTCTATCATCTGTCCTATCTCGACGTGCTGTCCCATGACTGGGCGCCGGCATCCATTCGGCTTGCGCTCGATCTGGTCACGGTGCTGATGGCGATTGTGGGCGGCCGGGTGATCCCGGCATTCACGGCCAATGCGATCGCCGGTGCAAGCCCACGACGGAGCGGTGCCGTGGAGTTTCTGTCGTTTGGCACGCTAGTCGTCATCTTGGTGGCTGACGCCGCCGCGCCCTGGTTCGCCTTGCCGTCCTCCGTCTGGATTGTGCTGCTCGCCGTGGCCGCGATGGCGCACGGCGTCCGCCTCGCACTGTGGCAGCCGATCCGTACGTACGGAAACGCACTGCTGGCGATGCTGCCGATGGCCTACGCGTGGATTCCCGTCGCGCTGGCCCTGCGGGCGCTGTCACATGCAGCCGTCGTTCCTACGGCCGCCGCCACGCATGCGCTGGCTATCGGTGCGATGGGCTCGTTGATGCTCGCGATGATGATGCGCAGCGCGCTGGGCCATACCGGCCGCCCGCTCGTGGCGGGTTACAGCGAATGTATCGCGTTCTCGCTCGCGCAGCTGGCCGCGGCGGCGCGAGTGCTGGGCGCCACCGTGCCTGAGCTGCCGTACCGCGAGTCCGCGATCGTGGCGGGGACTCTCTGGTCGCTGGCCTTCGTCGTTTTTCTGATTAGATACTGGCCCATTTTGACGCGGCCCAGGGTCGACGGCCGGCCGGGCTAGGCGTTGCCAGGGATATTGAAAGGACCGATGAAGGAACGCAGACCCAAAGTTGTCATCGTCGGTGCGGGGTTCGGCGGATTGTTTGCGGCCAAGGCCCTGGCCGGAACGCCGGCGGATGTCGTCCTGATCGACCAGCATAACTACCATCTGTTCCAGCCGCTACTCTACCAGGTGGCCACCGCCGGCCTGGCGCCGTCGGACGTTGCCTGGCCGATTCGGTCGATCGTCACGCGGCATCGAAACATCTCGGTTGTGCTCGGTGACGTCGACGGCCTGGACCAAAAGCACCGTAGGGTGCTGCTCCGTGATCAACAAATCGACTTTGACTACCTCGTGCTCGCGACCGGTGCCCGAGACGGGTACTTCGGTCACGAGGAATGGCGCCGATGGGCGCCGGGATTGAAGAGCGTCAACGACGCGACGGCACTGCGTCGTCGCCTGCTGCTCGCGTTTGAGCGAGCCGAGGTATGCCGCGACGCGAACGAGCGCGAACGATTGCTGCAGTTCGTGATTGTTGGTGCCGGACCGACGGGCGTCGAACTCGCAGGTGCCATTGCGGAGCTTGCCCACCATACGCTGGCCAAGGACTTTCGCCGCATCGACCCGCGCAGCGCCAAGGTGATTCTGGTCGAAGCCGGGCCGAGGGTGCTGCCGACATTCGGCGAGAAGATGTCACGCTACGCCGAGCGCTCGCTGCAGCGACTGCACGTCGACGTGCGATTGAATTCACCGGTAATCGGGTGCGATGCGGATGGCGTCACGATCGGCCAGAACGGCGTCGAATCGAAGCTGCCGGCAGCAACGATACTCTGGGCGGCTGGGGTTGCCGCATCGCCCGTCGCGCGCTGGCTCGACGTGGGCACCGACCGGCTTGGCCGCGTGAAGGTCGGACCGGATCTTTCCATTGCCGGGAACTCCGACGTGTTTGTCATCGGCGATGCCGCCCGTGTCATCGACGCGAACGGCGTCGAGGTGCCCGGCATCGCGCCAGCCGCCAAACAGCAAGGCCGCTACGTGGCACGAGTTATCGACGCACGGGTTCGACATCGCCCGGACTCGCGGCCGTTTCGCTACCGACATGCGGGAAACCTCGCCACCATCGGCAGGCGATCCGCGGTAGTCGAACTCGGCCGACTGCGATTGAAGGGCCGCTTGGCATGGTGGCTGTGGGGTATTGCGCATATTTACTTTCTGATCGGACTGCCGAGTCCGCTTATCGTCTCCTTCCGCTGGCTGTGGGAGTATGTGACCTACGGGAGGGGCGCGCGGCTCATCACCGGAAATGTCCGATCCGAGCTCCCTGAGCGACTGTGCTGACCGGGGCCGACAAGCCGAGTAGCTTCGAGAACGCCTGCTGTGCGGAGATGGGGCGTAGCCCCAAGGTAAGAGCACTGGCGGATCGCAATAATACGAGGACGAGTTCATGGACTTGAATCAAGTCACGTTTACCTGCGTCGACTATTCCGCATCGGTTTCCTTTTACAAGAAGCTTGGCTTCCGGCAGATCGTTGACAATTCACCGCAGTACGCCCGATTCGAGACGGCTTTCGGCACGACATTCTCTATTCATAGCGTGGATTCGGCTGCCAAGGACTCGAAGATAATCGTCTACTTCGAGGTCGATGATGTCGACGCGGCAGTCGATCAACTGCGGCGCCGGGGAATCGAGTTCGATGCGGAACCGGTCGATCAGGAATGGCTGTGGCGTGAGGCGTACCTTCGAGATCCCGCCGGGAATACCTTGTGCATATATCATGCGGGGCCGAATCGGCGATATCCGCCTTGGCGGGTTGAGGAATCCTCTCGCGAGTATCGCTGATGTCCATGACCCCGCCACTCGGCAGCTACATAAGGCCCGGCAGTATTTCACGGCGGCCAGCCTCGAGTTGCTCGCCGAGCCAGGCGAAATCCTCCCGTTTCGCATGAACCATCATTGAACGTCAACGAATCGTGATGCACAGATCGTCCCTGAAATCCGTGGCACTGATCTCTCCCGGATATCCCCGAGGGTTGCAGACAACCCGGGTGTCGAACAGCATGTAGTCGCAAGGCACGTGCGTGTGGCCATGGATCCACACCTCGGGGCGATGCTTCTCTATGATGTCCTCCAAACTGCTGGCAAACGCCGGGTTCAAGGGGTCGTTGGCGTACCGCTCTGCAACGGACGGGGCCGCCGGAAGATGATGAGTCACCACGACAGTCGGCCCTTCGAAAGGGTTTCCGAGCTCGCTTTGAAGCCAGGCCACGCTGGTCTCGTGAAGCGCAACGGAATCCTCCGGCGTAAAGCGACTGCGGCCGTTTCGGATTACCTCGAAATCCGTGAGTGACCGCCTGGCGCGCTGCCGGGCAAACCAGGCTTCGTTCTCGCCGTACAGCCTGAAATCAGTCCACAACGTGCAGACCAGAAACCGAACGCCGCCGAGAATTAGCGAATCGTCATTCAGCACCTGGATATTTCGGGGCGCCGCTGACTGAAGCTCGCCCAGCAGTGACAGGTCATGGCTGTAGTATTCATGGTTTCCGGGCACGTACACGACGGGCCTGTCCACGAATGTACGGCTCGCCCAGTCGAGCCCCCCGAGGCCTACCCCGATATCCCCTGCCAGCACGACAATATCGGCATCGACATCCGGCGGGGTGAAGTCGGCGAACTCCGTGTGAAGGTCGCTGAGAACGTGAAGCTTCATAGGCGGTTCTGTTTACAGGTCGGCGTTGACCTTAGCACCGGCCATACGTCGCAATGCAAGCGCGTTATCCTTTGATATTTGATGCGACAGAGCCACCAGGATTCAGTAGAGTTCGGAAATGCGCTTTTGGTGGGTCAATCAAAACCAGACCTTCAGCCAGGAATTCGAAGGCGGATACCTTTGGTCGCCGAAACGTAAGGCCAACGGTCATCGGAACGCGTTTTACGATTACATGCGCGATGTGGCGCCAGGCGATATCGTCTTTTCGTTCAAGGCGACTCGAATTGTCGCGATGAGCGTAGTGCTCAGCACCGGCTTCGAAGCGCCGAAACCCGAGGAATTCGGCGACTCGGGTCAGAACTGGAGCAAGATCGGCTGGAAGGTTCGTGTTCACTATACCCGGCTGGGAAATCCAATCCGCCCAGCGGATCATATGAACCTGTTGGCACCCACACTGCCGGAAAAATACTCACCTTTGCTGGCGAACGGCAACGGCCTTCAGAGTGTGTACCTAGCGGCGATTCCGGACGGCATGGCGCAGGTACTGGTCGGGCTTGTCGGCCGACAGGCGAGGACGATAGTCGAGCAGCTACAGGTTACCGATCTGCCATCCTTTGACGCTGGGCAGATTCCCGAGGAGGTCACGCAGTGGGAAGAGCATCTGGCCGATGAGGTTCAGAATGCACCGGACTTATCGGACTCCGAACGTGAAGCGATAATCACCGCCCGTCGAGGTCAGGGGCAATTTCGCCGGAATGTAGCAAAGATAGAGAAGCGATGTCGCGTTACGCGGGTAGACCGGCTCGTGCATCTGGTGGCCAGTCATAGCAAGCCCTGGCGAGACTGTAGCTCCAACGAGGAGCGTCTGGACGGCCACAACGGACTGTTGCTCACGCCGACGATCGATCATCTGTTCGACCGCGGATTCATCTCGTTCGAAAACGACGGCAGACTGCTTGTTTCGCCGGTGGTTCATCGGGAATCGGTTCGGCGTATGGGTATTGCGGACCGAACGACGAACGTTGGCCGTTTTTCTGCCGAACAGGCCAGGTATCTCGAGTTTCATAGAGAACAGGTTTTCCTGGACTCCGGGCTGGATATGTCTTGAGGGGCGCGGCGGTAGCGTATTGACAGCCGGGCGCCGGCATGGGGGATCTGTGGAAGATCAGAGGGTTGCGTTGTCTCAACTATCTTGTCTGTCGGCGGCCGGGATGCAGCTGATGATTCGGACTGGCTCCGGTCGATAACGCCATTCGCCGTCGCCAGCATTTGGATTTGTACCCCAAGGGGTATATTGCATCTTCGTACCCTGAGAGGTGCATTTCGATTTATACCCTCAAGTGGATGTCGGTGAGCACGACTATGCACATTCCGAAACAGCTTGGACGGGTACTCAAAGGTCAGCGAAAGCTCCAGCAGTTCACCCAGAAGAAAGCGGCTGAGCAGGTCGGGCTGCTGCTGAAGACGATTTCGTCGACCAGCATGTGTTGGTCGTGGAGCGGTTTGACAGACGGCTGGCTGACGACAAGCAGTGGTGGATACGTCTCCCACAAGAAGACATGTGACACGCAACTGGTACTCCACCGGCACTGCGCTACGAATCTTACGGCGACCCCGGGATCTCGGCTATCTGCTCCCTGCTTCTGGGGTCGAGAAATGGCAAAACGGACAGGAGAAACTTCCTCAAGACTAAGGTGCTTTTCTGGCTACTATGCGTCACCGACGGACGCGGAGAATTTCAGTGTCTTCATCGAAGCGCACGGTCGGTTTCGGCTCACACCAATCTACGATGTTCTTTCGGCGTACCCGATACTCGGTCGTGGCAGAACCGAACCACCGACACGCGCATCTTCAGTTCGGAAGTCCGCCGCCCTTAGCTATATTTACAAGGAGTTGCCGGAACGTTCGTTGCGTGAATTGCAGGTTGACACGGGGATTTGCGAGGCTCATTCACCTGGAATTCGCGCAGCCGTATCAATACACAAATAGTGCGATGCATCCCGAGCCCCGGATTCGTCCACCGATCTGCCAAATGCAATGGTAGAGCACTCAGCCGACGTATAGCAGCAACTAGTGGAGAACTTGGAGGCGTGGCGTGCCAACGAACGTCAAAACTCTGGTTCCCTTCAGCTGGAACAATACGCGGGCTTCGCGACCGCTGACGTATTATTCATTTGCGGTGCGGAATCGAACGTCGTAGGCAGACACGTTCTGCCACTCGCCACCTGTCATACGTCCTTGGATACTCACGCGGTAGTCACCGGGACCAAGGGTGGTGCTATGCACCGCGATGACAAGGGAATCGGTGCTATCGGGAAGGAGGGATTCCACTGTCCACGCGGCGACCCCGACTGGTTCGATCAAAGTAGCCCGATACTCAGCGTGACCGATTTCGTCCAATGAAAGCGTCAGTATGACGAGACCGGGGTTCGCCGGCAGCGGTACTTCGACAATGGATTCCACACCGCTTCGCCTTGTCTCGAGCGCCACGACCGGCGTATTCGGTTGCGGTGCAACCAGATCGGCAAGACGGGCCTCGAGTACCGCGCGCAAAGCCGACTCTTCGTTGCGACTCTGTAAGAGATAAAGACTAGCCACAAGTGCAACACCGAGCAGTACGGTGGCAACCACGCTGTATGCCGGCGACCGCAACATCGAACTCCAGAGCGGAGTCAATTCGGCTCGCTGGTCGACCGTATCGCTGTTGCGCGGCTCGAAAACGTTAGGCAACTCGTTGCGAAAAACCTCGGCCGCATCGATGTCATTGATGCAGGTTGCGCAGGAAAGATAGTGGAGCTCGAAGGCTTCGCGTTCCTCCACCGAGAGCTTGTCCATTACATAGCGCTCAACGACCTGATTAGTGTTGATGTATTCGTGGTTCATTCAACTTTTGCGGAGCCGCTCATATACTCGAACACTCCTGCCGCTTCCCTTATTCAACTGTAGCCACCGGGTGCGCTATCATCTCGCTGAACTACCCGAGCCGACTCGATCAGCTCCCGCAAGCGCTTCCTTGCACGGTAGACCACTCGGTTGAAGTGGACCTCCTCTATCGCCAGGTCCTCGCAGATCTGGCTCTTGTCCTCCTCGACCAGGTACAGGCGTCGCAGAATCTCGCGATCGCGCTCCACCGGTAGCTCTTTCAGGACGTTGCGTACCAGCGTTGCAAGCTCACCGCGCTCCGCCTGCCTGACTGGATCACCATGTCGGGCGCGCACCCGCGCAATGCGCTGCAGGTCGGGTTCCGTCTGCTGCCGGTTGCGCTTTCTGCGCCAGGCCCTCGCGAGATTGCGTGCGATCCCTATTATATATCCGTTCAGCTTCGTTGAATCCGCGAGCCGTCGTTTGGGATTCCGCAGCTGTCCCAGCACGGTAACGAACGTGTCTTGCGCCAGATCTTCGGCAAGTTCGGGGGCATAGACACCCAACCGCCCCAATTCGCTCCGCAGAAAGCGCAACACACCGCGAAAATAGCGCGCATAGAGCTCATCCTCTGCGTTCCTGTCGCCCGATACGACGCGGCGAACCAAGCGGGCAGCAATATCCTTTTCGTTATTCTTGTCAGCAGTACTTATCAGCTCGCCTACGCTTACGGTGCCTTGCCAGCCTGGTCAAGGGCGATCTATGTGTAGCCGCAATTTTACTGCACTGCCCGCGCCTGTCGAGAACTTGTCGCGATTGTTGCGCCGCACAATTCGAGACCCCGGAAGCAATATCGGCTAATCTTGGACCCAATAACTCCAAAAAGACTTCGGCGCCCCGGACGTGAGCAGCAGAAACCAGGGCATTCGCCTGTACATCAAAGGTCTCGTTTTGGCCTGCCTGTCGGCGCCCTCCCCGGCGTCTGCGGCCAACGCGGGCGCGCTTTCCGTGCTTGAGACCGACGAGGCCGCTCGCGGTGTTCTGGTCGGCTGCGGAGACCGGGAAGCCCGGGCGGGCGATTCCTGTGAAAGTCACCGTTACCTGCTCGCGGTTGCGCCGGGGAAACGCTGGCTGCTTTCGATCGACCAGGCCGGCATCGATACGGTCGTCACACTGCGCAATGAGGCAGCGGGTTACTCGTCCACGATAAGCAGCCCGCTGGGCGCCTACGAACGTGAAACGTTGGCGTTCGAATCCGATGCGACCGGCGATTATGTGGTGGAGCTCGCGGGAAAAGGTTTCGCTGGTGCGCGCGGTGAGTACGAGATCCTTCTGACCCCGCTCGACGACTTGCCCCGCGCCGAAGTTTTCGAACAGATTAACAGAGCGGCCGCAGCATACTGGCTGGGTTCGGAGGCGTCCAGACTGAATGCCGCGTCTCTCTACCGCGAGGCCGCTGGCAGCTGGCAGCAACTAGGTGATGAAGCGGAGGAAGCGCGGGCTCTCTTCTGCCTTGGGGCAATCCTCGAAGAGCTCGACGATTTCTCGGCCGCTCTTACCGCAAAGGAACGCGCGCTGTCGCTATACCGCAGAGCTGATCGGCAGAAGCTGGCCGGCCATCTGCTGAGCGATGTCGGCCTGATCCACTCGTACACCGGCAATCCCGACGTGGCTCGGGAGCTGTTGATGGAAGCGCTGGCGGTCCATGAGGCGAGCGGTGACGAGACGGAAACCGCAACGACCCTGAACAATATTGCACTGGTGGCGCACTACGGCGGCGATCTGGAACAGGCCGAGGAATACTACCGGCAGGCGCTGTCCCGGTTTCGTGAGGCCGGAGAGCTGAAATCCGCGGCGAACACGCTCAACAATATCGGCGGGGTGTTCTACATGCGCGGCGAACCCGCGTCGGCGCTCGAGCATTTTCGGCAGTCTGCGGACATAGGGCGTCGTATTCTCGACCGGGAGACAGAAGTCAACGCGCTGGGGAACATAGGCGCCCTCGATCGGTTCACCGGCTATCTCCAGGACGCGCTCGGCGCCCACCTCACGATTCTCGGCTATGCCAGATCGCGTTCTGACGACGCCGCGGCTGCACGCTCGCTTGACCGGATAGGTGTGGCCTATCACGCTCTGGGTCAGCTCGACCGCGCATCGACGTTTCTCAACGCTGGCCTCGAGTTGCGGACGAATTCCGCGGATCTCCGCGGCCGTGCGAACAGTCTTCACAACCTCGGGGCCTTGAACCTAAGTAGAGGGAATCCCTCGGCGGCGCTGCAGCGGTTTCAGGCTGCTCGTCTGCTGCGCGAGCAGCTCGAGAACAGGAGCGGCGTGGCTCGCGCGCTGATCGGTGAAGCCCGCGCCATGCTCGATCTTATAGAAGGTTTCGACGAAACGGAGCGGCAGGCGATGGCGGCGGACGCAATCCGGTCGCTTGACTCCGCTCTGAACATAGCCCGTGAGGTCGGCGATCGGCGCCACGAGGCGATTGCCCTGCAACATCGCGGTGTCGCCTATGCGCGGACCGGCGACGGGGAACGCGGGCAGGCCGACCTTGCCGAGGCCCTGGCACTGCACGACCTCGTTGCGAACCTGAGCGGCGAGGCTCAGACGTTGTACGCAAAAGCCCGGCTCGAGTACGAGATCGACGGACCGGACGAGGCACTGGCGACAATTGTCGCGGCTTCCGACGTTGTCGAGTCTATGGACGACCGCGTACGGGACCCGCAGCTCGGAGCGTCTTTGTTCAGCTTCCGGAGCGAGGTCATGGAGCTGCACATTGAGCTTCTGATGGCGATGCATCAAAGCCAACCGGACAAAGGATACAACGTCCGGGCGTTCGAGGTAGCCGATCGAGGGCGCGCCCGTGCGCTGCGCCAGCTCCGCACCGAGGCCGCTCGCGGACAGCCCGCGAGGCCCGATCAGGCCGATGCCGACGACTGGCAAAGATGGACGGCCGAATACACGCATACCCTCAACCGGCAGCGAGAGATCATGTCTCGCGCGCCAGAGGAGCATGATGCCCTGGCCGGCGAACGTCTGAACACGAAGATCGCGCTCGGTATGCTGGAGCTGATCGAGGACAACGCGCGCAGCGCGCTCGTCGACGACGACTCTGCTAAGGAACGGCTTGTAACGGTCGGCGAACTGCAACAGCTTCTCGACGAAGACACATTGCTGCTCAAGTACAGTATCGGGCGAGACGAGAGTTTCGTATGGGTCGTCGGGAAAGAGCAGTTCGAGTCGTTCGAGTTGGGCGCCGGCACGGAGATAGACAGGATGGCGCTGGCAGCCTACCAGTCACTATCGACCTATCAGCCGTTCCCCGACCGGGGCCAGACGACGCAACTATCGGCGCTATCAGAGACGCTTCTGCCCTCGGCGCTGTTCCATAGCGGCGCTGAGCGGCTGGTCGTCATCGCGGACCGTCTCGTTCACTACGTACCGTTTGCCGCGCTGCTCGTGGGTTCGGAGGAATCCGGCGCGGGCCGCGGAACCCGGTTGATCGACTGGTTCGAGGTTTCCTACCTACCTTCTGCGTCGGTACTGCGAGAGTTGCGCGGTCGTACCGCGGCCTCATCCGCCTTCTCTCCCGTGGCCGTGTTCGCGGACCCCGTCTTCGACGCCGAGGACCGGCGCCTCGCCAAGGCCGCGATTCCGGTTCCGTCGGCGGCATATGTGTCTGCTTCCCCGGTCGAAAGATCGATAGGCAACTCACTACTGGCACTCGATCGGTTGCCCGCCACACGAAGAGAAGCCGAGACGATCCGCAGCCTGACCGGTGAGAGGACGATGGTCGCGCTCGATTTCGACGCGAACAGGGACGCCGTGCTCGGTGATTCGCTGCGAAACTTCGCAGTGATCCATTTTGCGACGCACGGGTTCGCTGATGCGAGATACCCGCTGTTGTCGGGTCTCGCGCTGTCCATGGTGTCGCCGACGGGACAGCAGCAGATCGGCTATCTGGGACTGCGCGACATCCACGACATGAACCTGTCAGCCCAGCTTGTCGTACTGAGCGGCTGTCAGACCGCTCTCGGTGAGGAGATCCGTAGTGAAGGTCTCATCGGACTCACGCGAGCGTTCATGTATGCGGGTGCACCCCGCGTCGTCGCGACGCTATGGACTGTCCCGGACCGGTCAACCGCCGTATTGATGGAGCACTTCTACGAAGGCGTGTTCTTGTATCAGCTTACACCGGCCGCGGCACTTCACCGGGCACAACAGGCGCTGAAGAGCGAGCGCCGGTGGCGGGACCCGCATGTCTGGGCGGCGTTCGTATTGCAGGGGGATTGGAAGTAACTCCACGCTGAGACACCGCCAACCGTCAAAGATTGACCTGGCGCTGGGATTGGCGCCGCTCTAAAGACACATTAAGAAGGAGCAGCTAAGTTTCGACGACACCGGATCACGGAGTTCGCGTGGACCGTACAACAACAGGAAAAACGAGATGAATGTTGACTACTACAAAAATCGTACTTGGATAGTCCAAACCGTTGGTGAGCCTGGAAACAGAAAGCTTCCGCCTGACAATGTCGACGTTGGCGAGGAGGTGAGATTCGTCGAGGGCGGTCCCGGGATACTTCGAGCGCAAGTTGTGTCGAGACGGTTCGGCGATTCAGGTTCGACGAGAGGCAGTCCTTCGTGGGATGGGTTACCTTTTAGCATTGCTGGCTCGGACGATAGCGTTACTTTGTATGCGCTACGGCATATCTGGGATCGCTGTAGAGAAGATACCTATCCGCACACGTTGCAAATCGTCGCATCGAGAAACGGAATTGATTGCAACTATCACGACGGCATACACATCGACGCCGGTCAGCTTACTCTCCCGGATGTGCAGATGTTTGCGGAAGCACACGCCGGTACCTGGCACGCGGATGACTAGACGCAGTTTGCTCGTCTTACGATCGGGTGCAACCACTATCGACCAGTAGGCGCTGCGATGAAAACAGTAATCCTGGATACTCTAGCGTTTTCGTCCGGAATCGATCACGGCGCACCTACTATGCTTCGCGAGTTGCTCCAGGCGCTGGAAGCGGAAAGCTCGGGACGAGATATCAAGCTAACGGTCTTACTCCTTGCGGGGGAGGGATATGAACCGCAGCCATTGACAGACGATACTCGCAACGACGATTGTCACGCGTCTCCGCAGTTGTTACGTCTTTGCGGACCTGATGAGCTCACGCTCGAGCGACTGGACGAAACTCTATCACCCATGGAAAAGCGGTGGCGGCTGCGCGACGTCCTGCTGGTCTCCGCAGACGAAACCTGGTTATGTAGAGCCCGGGAGCTTGAGCTTCTCACGTTGTCGGTTGTCCCTGGGTCGAACAATGACATCGACCTTCCTCGTCGCGCCATAACTGCGTTCGCGAACCCGGCTCGCGCGGTCGATCCGATACGAGGGCTGATAGACCGCGTAAGCCCGGAGGAGCTAAACAAAAGCGTTAGCGAACTTGTCGAATTCGGTACCAGAGATGCACATCAACCCGTAACGCTCGACGTACAGGAGTATCTGACCCGCCGATTTCGATGCATTCAAAACGCTGACGGGCGACTCACCCAGTGTCAAGAGTTCACCTTCACTCCAAAGGCAGAGTGCTTGAAGCCGCCTCTGCAGCGCAACATATTTCTCGGGCCGAATCTCGACACTCTTCACTGCAGTAAGCGGGGTCTGATTCTGATATGCGCCCATTACGACTCTGTTAGTAAGAATAGTTGTGTTTCCGAAGACGACGAAGATGCCACTCTGGCGCCCGGCGCCAACGACAACGCGACCGGTGTTGCAGCCCTACTCGAACTAGCCAGGTTGTGCCCCGGCCCGGATGAATCTCAAGCTGATGTGCTGTTTGCCGCGTTTGCCGCCGAAGAACCCGGTCGTTGCGGTTCAATCGAGGCTGCTCGCGCCGCGGTTAGTCAGAAATGGCCAATCAAACTCGTCGTCAATATGGACATGATCGGGCACAACCCGATCGGTCGAGGTAACCAGATCCGAGTTCGGTACGAAAACTTTCGATCCAGCCGGCGCGACACCGTTGTCTCCCGCGCAGGTGCGCACTTGCTCGCGCAAACTGCCGAGGAATACACGGAACTACGTCCGTGGCTGAGCGATTTCTCACCTGACAGCGACCACTGGTCCTTCTGGCAGAAGGACTATGCCGCGATTAAAGTTGAAGAGTTCAACAAGGATCTCGATACGAACCATACGGTTCGGGATCTTCCTTCCACGGTCGATTACGAGTACTTGTCGAGTGTAACTAAAATGATTCTCGCGTTTACACTCAAGCTCATCACAAAACGTTAATGCCGCCGGGGCCGCCTACACGCGGGCTGTTTTCGCAGCATCCCGCCGGCCGAGTCATCGTTCGTTCCTCTGGATGAGCGATTCCTTCCGTCAACTCATGCAGTCTTCTCTTTGACTGCTTTCCCTTTTGTTGTGTTCTTCGGCTTTGGCGCCGGACGATACTCGAAACTCGCGCGAATCACGCCGTGGTCGGGTGTGCCCGCTTGTTTGTGATCGCCCAGATCCACGTGGTCGTTAAGCACCTCGAGGCCTTTGAAACCCCATACCCGTTTCCTCGAGTTGTCATAAAGCTCTTGCGACACCAGGATGTGGTCCAGGGACTCGCGCAGATTCTGGTACATGTGGGTGTAGTACACGTCTCTGTGGCTGCGGTATTCCTGGAGGGACCCGCAGGCGTACAGACTCGTATCTCCTCCCCCTTTCGACCCGCTTAGCAGGTATCGCGGTTGACCGGTAATGATGTTCAGGGTGTTGCTGTGCTGACCATCGTTCATGTCACCGATGACAACAACCGGTTTGTCGTTGTTCTTCATGTCCTCGGTGAGAATCATTCGCAGCGCGATTGCTTCGGCGGTTCTGCGTATCGTGGAGATGCCGGCACCGATTGCCGACTGGTGTCTTGAGTAGAAACTCTTGTCCTGTTGGTACCAAGGCTCTTTGTACAGTCCCGTGGGCAGCTTCGACTTGAAATGCACAACGTACACGGTGATCGCTTTGCTGTTTACTTTGGGTCGGACAGAAAACCGTAGAACGGGCCTGGAGAAACTCCTTATGGCAGTGTCGATACTCGGTGTCTGTGGATCATCACCCTGGCTTTCTAAACGAAAGCCGTCTGGGAAATCGTCAATCCACTCCGGTCCCTGATCAAGAATATCTTTCCGAACTGCGCCCGCGCAGACGATTCTCCCCCCGGCGTGCCCTTTTGGTACCAGCAGGCGATAGCTCGACTTGAGCTTTGCTTCCGCGAACGCTGCGTCCAGCGCCTGCCGGTGCCAGAGTTCCTGAAAACCCCAAACGTCAGCGCGCAGGTACCGCAGATTGTGTGCGAGCCATTCTATCTTCTTGAGGTACTGGTCCTTGCTCCAACCCTTCTTGTCCCGGTACATGGGTAGATTGGCGAGATTCAGGTTGTACAGATTGCACGAAGCAAACGACAGTTGAGTCCGTGCCACAGCTACGCTCCTTCTAGTTAGGCCGCTTCAGCAGCTCGCTGGTCGAATCGGTGGTTAGCGTGCTGTCGAAAACGCAGGCGATTCTGTTTCTTACGGGCACCAGCCTGAACCTCAGTTGCAGATGTCGTTGCCGAAGTCGCGTCGCCTGTCGGGGTACGCGGATTTCAGGAAATCGTTCAGCTTGCGGTTGGTTGCGACGGCATCAGCCAGCTCCCTGTTGGTAACGGCCTTGTCTATTCTCGTGTAGTGATAGAGCCGGACCGGGGCTGATCTGTCCTTCCAGAAGGCATTGACGTTCGCGAGGTTCTCGGCGCCGTCGTCGATGAAGAAGATCGCGTCATACGACTTGCCGACCTTCGTCAGGACGGCATCCAGCACGATGCCCTTGTCGAGACCCGTCGACATGACGATGCCGTTGGCATAGGAAACTCCGCGGCCACTCATCTGGTAGTGCAGGCTGTGGTCAAGTGGCATGAGGTGGGATGTTGCAAGGTTCATCCCAGCCCGCTCCAGCTCCCGTTCGGTTCCAGTTCGGGCTCCGGGAGCACGCGAGGTCAAGGCCGTTACACTGTGATTTTTCTGCAGTCGGGCGACAATCTCATGCGCGTCTTCCTGTGTCGGCCGGAACCGGGCTAGTTCATAAAGAGCGTTCAGCTTCGAATAGATGCATTGAAGGACGTCGTCTTGGTCGATGATGATAGTCTGGCCGTCATCGGTGTTGACGGGGTCCCCGTCCTGCCAGCGAAACCAGCGATCACCGCCGAAAAACTGCGTACTGGTCAACAGGGTATCGTCGATATCGAAAACCACCAGAATCCGGTCATCCGGATTTCCGGCGCTGTGCATCGCGACGTCTCTTTCCATGACACCGAGGTCCTTCACATCATCGCTGCACCGCACGTTTGCCCCAAGCTCCTCTGCTCGCGGACAACTGCTTTCCGTTGTAGCCGGCTGAGTGACCGGAGCCGACGCACAGCCGGCGCCGAAGATCAGACACGAGAGCAGCAACCCCCGGATATGCTTGACTCGATTGTTCAAAAGCCCCTCCTGGCTGTATACAGTGATGCCGCTCACGTAGCCGACTCGCTCGGAAACTCGAACGCCGGACCTATGCCGACTCGCATCAGATCTTGAGTCAGGTATTTGGTTTCGTACATCGCGTGAATCGCGGCTTCGAGCCGCTCCTGCTTGCCGTTGAAGGCATCTTCGCAGCACCGGACAATCTCCCAATACGCCGCGTTGCATGTCTCGACTGTGTCCCTGTGCTCCGTGAGCTCCGCAAGCTTTCTCACTATCACCGGATAGACCGATTGATCGCTGTAGTCGACCGGGAAGCGGTTGCCGGTCGGACCCTCGTTCGGTCGATCTTCCGGGCGGTATTTCCTTTGATGGAGAATCTCTCGGAACTTGTAGTAGTGGGCCGGATCCGGACGCTCTCCGAAGTTGGCGTGATCGCCGCTGAATATCGATTCGGAGAAGCCTTCACCTTCATCCACGATGACCTTGATTGCGAAACGGGCGGTGGCTTTGTCGCACACCTGCACGATCTCGCCACCCCCGTTGTAGTAGTACTGGGAATCGACCTGCCTGCTCGAGTGGCCTATGAACAGTGTGTCTTCATCGTAGTCTTCGCAATAACGATCGATTTCGTCCTTGATGGCGGCGTAGAACTGACCGATGGTGGCGTACTCGCTGTGCTGAGGATCTTCTTCATCGCCAGGTCGTTCGATCTGAATGAAGTTCTCGATGGCGGCTTCGGAAAACGGGCGCAGGTAGACTTTGAAGCACTCGTTGCTGCCGGGTAGGGGCGCCGGATAATCTGGCATGAAGTCGTTGCGATACAGCTCGAACCTGTAACCGTTGGTTATAGCGTTTAGCACGTTGGCCACGAGGACCATGTGCAACATCTCCTCGATGACCACCGCACGCAGCAGGCCGGCAGCTACCGGATTGGCGCCGTCCTTTATGGAGCAAAGCGCAAAGAAATAGGGAGGGATGGTCGCGTGTTCCACTCTCAGCGCGGTTTCGAGATGCTTGACAAGCTCTTGTCGTCGCCTTTCTGCGGCGTTCTTGCCTTTTGACCGGGTAAACTCCGAGACGCTGCTACGCGGCCTTCTTCTCGTTGAGCCGACCATGGCTTACCCCCGCTCCAGCTGCTTGATGATCGCGTCGTGGGCTTTGAACGTTAGCGCCGCCAGCGTCAGTGTCGGATTCGACGTGCCGATGGTGGGCATACTGCCGGCGCCGACCAGATACAGGTTGTCGTGATCCCAGGAGCGTTGATCGGTATCGACAACGGAGGAATGTCGCCAGAGACCCATGCGGTGGGTTCCGGCGGCATGACCTGGCGGATGATAGTCCAGGTCGATTTCCTCCAGGTAGTAGGGGCTGTCTTTCTTGACCATCGTTTTCTGCTCGGCATGCAGCACGTCGAACATCTTGCCGGACAGCGTTCTCGCGGCAGCAAGGCCGCGTTGGCAGTAGTCCGCGACTTCATACTCGAACACTGGGCGATAGTTGCCCAAACGATCCTTGTAACGCCGGTCGATTCTCACGCGATTGGAGCAGCTAGGAATCTGTTCGAATTCAAAGGCGATCCTGAACTGGCGCCGGGCGATGTCGCCGATCTCGTCTCTCAGCGCTTCACCGAACTTGCCCTCGCCAACTGCTTCGAACACCGTCGTGTAGGGTGCCGCGGTGGGCCAGCTCCAACCCCAGTTGCCGATTTCGATTCGACAGGCTGCGAGGTCTTTTCTGAAGCTCCCGTCCCGAAGCGCCGGGATCCCTGACGTCGAACCTGGTCCCCGATAACTGCCGATCGGTTTCGGCATCAGGCCCCAGGCTATGAACGACGGATGGTCCATCAAATTGCAGCCCACGAGCCCGCTGGAGTTGGCGATATCGGACGCCAGCAGCAACTTTGTAGTCTCGACGGCATGCGCTGCCACAACGTAGATAGTCGCCCTGACCGTGCCTTTCGTATGGACCGCACGATCGGATCGTTCATACCGTTTGTAGCTGATGCCTTCGACGCGCCCGCTGTCCGCCTCCAACCGGACGTCATAGGCCACCGCCTGGTCGATCAGCGTCAACAGACCCCGTGGATCATCCGCTGCGACCTTAAGGGATTTGAGCGCCGTGTACTTGGCCTGCGCGGGACAGATCGGCACGCAGCTGGAGTTTCCGACGCACCGCTCACCCAGCTCATCCGGGCTGTGCAGGGCGCCAACTGGACGGTATGCACCTGGACGTGCGTTAACGTATCGGGGGTCGCGCACGTCCTTCCTTGGCGTGGAGTTGCGCCCGGCCGGTGTGCTGACGACTTGGAGCTCCAGGTCTTCGTCCTCGTGCCACTTGAAGCGCTTGCCCTTCAGGCTCTCGGCAATCAGCTGGTCCGAGTAGCTTTGCGGTATCCTGGACATGGGATATTCGTAGCCGCTGGCGAACCACTGTCCGCCGTGCCCCTCCTGGTCGGCCACATCTGCGGCAACGCCGATCTCCCACTCCGCTTTCTGATAGTACGGCTCGAGCTCGCCATAGCTGAGAGGCCAATCCACACCGACGCCGTATTCAGTCTGCAGACGCATGTCGTTCGGCAACATCCGCAGACAGGTGCCCAGCCAGTGCAGCGTGGTACCACCGGTGTTACGGATGTACGTGCTTCCGTAAGGATGCTTGCCGCGCTGCACGGCGTACGCGTCCGAATTCGAGGAGTGGTCCAATACCGTCGGAGCAGGCGCATTGTAGTTGTTCGGATACGGCGAACTCGGAACTTTCATCGATGCCTTGTGATATTGCTCGACGAACGATTCGAATCGGCCGGGCTCCAGGGCGCTCTCGCCGGCCTCCAGCATTACGACGGACTTGCCGGCCGCAACGAGATGGCGGGCCAGAATCGAGCCGGCGATACCGGCCCCGACGATCGCGACGTCGTACTTGCGGTCAGAGGTGTGGTGCAACGCAGTCATTCAGTCTCACCGGGTGGGTTCAAGGCCCAAGACCCGAAGCCCGGTGCTTTTGCGCCCATGGGATGGGTCTTCAGTGTCTTCCACACTAGCCCTTGCTTGTACGCCAAGGCCGACGGGATCATGTCTTCGTCTGCGGCGCCGTTACGATAGGTCTCGCGCCAGTCACCCGGCATGGCCGACCAGCCGCCGAGATACCAGAGCTGAATGATGTTTCTCCCGACAGGACCCAGCTTGTGATCGTCCAGTATCTTTTCGATCGCCACGCTGGCGTCGCGCGGCTTTTCAACGGCTTTGGCTATGGCCTCGAGGAACTCGGCCAGGATCGCGGTGCCCACGCGCTCCTCACAGAGCGTCAGATAGTCCGAGCCGACGCCGGTCAGCGCGAGAGCCGACTGCGGATAGCCGACGAGCACCGCGGACGCTTTGATGAATCCATCAAGTTTGCCGACCGACCCGGTCATGGCCGATCCGGGTGTGACGATGGGCGAGAGAATTGAACGATCTTTGCCCATTCGCCCTGACACTGCCGCACGAGGTCGTCCCGGCTGCCGATTTCGTAATCTGCCGGATGGAAACCGGGCGCCATCGTAACCCCCATCAACGCTTCGGTGCCGCCCGGAGCGATCCGCGAGCCCAGCCACACGCCGCCCGGGATCTTCTTTACCGGGCGCTGCCCTGCCTCCAAGACGATTCCCAGCGTGAACGTCTCCGGGCGGCAGCTCCCGCCCCGGCAGTCCAGGAGAAAGAGCTCCACGGCATCTCCCCGGTAGAAGTGGTACAACATATCGCCTTTAACACGATGCATTACGGACACGTCGTCGGCACCAAGGTAGTAGTAGATGGCATTGCAAACCTTCCGGGCGTCACCGGAGAGTTCGAAACCGGGCAGGATATTGTCCGGCACCGCCAAATCGGCCTCGTATGTCGGCGACAGGTATCCGCCCTCTTGTTCGTTTTCGAACAGGCCGAGTGTTTCGATGATGTCCGTTTTAATCATACCGCCGCGCTCCGCTCCAACCACCGGAAGTCTCAGTCTTCCTCTTTCTCGAAGCTCACCACCAACAGCTCCGCATCACCGTCGCCGCGGTTCTGCCAATAGTTCCATACGCCGTCATAGGTCAGGCTGAGATCGTTGTTTCGCCGGACGACTGGACTGCCATTCCCGTCACTTCTGTGTTCCAGAAGCGTTCCCTTGATGACATACACCATGCCGGGGTGCCCGTAATGGTGCTCGAGCCTGACGGCTCCCCCCTGCTCGACTTTCAACAGACGGCCCTTCAGTTTGTACCCGGACATCGCCGAGATATGCGGGTATTGTCTCGCCATATCCATTTCCGCGAGATCGCTACGGCTGACACCGTCGTCTAACGCGTTTTTTACGACTCCCTGCGGCGCGGGGACGATGTGGTTGGGGAAGTCGATCGCCACCATAGTGACGTTTTCATCTCCATCGTTCTTCCACCAGTGGTGAGTCCCGTTTCCCTCAGGTATCGCATCCCCTACTTTCAGCCTTCGCCTCTGTGGCGTACCGTTTTCGTCCATGTATGTTTCAACTACCCGGCCCGAGAGGATGTAGACGTAGGCGGGCCGATCTTCGTGGCAGTGTTCGGCGATCAGCCCTTCCGGTTCCATGAGCCAGAACCGAACGCGAAAATCGCGCCCGGAGAAGCCCGGAATCTCGCGATCCATCTCGAAACCACCGATTTCCTGGTTGTTCATGCGGTAGTGTTCTTTGGGCCCCGGAAACTGGCCGGGCACCTCCTTTCCCTGCGGCAGGCCGTCGCCGAGGTCGCCGCACCACTTCGGCGACGCGCTGTCCGGGTCGTGCGCAAATGTGAGGCTTGCCGGCGTGCACAGAAGTAGAACGGCAAACCAGAGCGGAGCTTTGTTGTCTCGGGATACGGCTGGAATCGGGAACTCGAACATCACGGACATCCTCCTGGACGGGTTAGTGTTTTTGCGTCTGCGGCGGCGACAGGTACGGAAATCGGGTCAGAAATTCGACGTCGTTTTCGCTGGGGTTATTCGGCGCGCCCTGGCGCCCGAGCAAATCCAGCACGTCGTCGACCAGATCGCGCCCATTGGGGAATGCAGCCGGTTTCCGCGTGTCGAAGATGACCACGTCGGGCGGTAGCCCGAGCTTTTCCGCGTGTTCGCTGGGGTGCAGAAAATTCAGCTGTTCGGCAAACTGCGAACGGTAAGCGCGGCCGGCCAATTCGTCCTGTGGATCGCCGTGACGCAACAGGTCCGTCGTCGACCAACCCAGCAGTATGGCGTGCTCAGAACTGCCAACGATCTGGCTGAGGGGCAGCTCCACGACGATGGCCGCCATGTTCTTGCCGATACGCGTACCGCGGATGAACGGTTCGTCGCGAATGCCCGCGAACACTTTGATCGAGTTGC
Organism: Woeseiaceae bacterium; assembly: GCA_028280615.1. Taxonomy (GTDB): domain Bacteria; phylum Pseudomonadota; class Gammaproteobacteria; order Steroidobacterales; family Woeseiaceae; genus UBA1847. The sequence goes on from JANQLK010000009.1 coordinate 89,455, forward strand.
CCGGACCCGGGAGCAGACCGCTGGTTTCCAGTGAATAGCTCGCACCATCCTCGCGAAACCGCAGCGTGACTACGACGTCTTCCGCAATGCCTGCCGGGTTGATGATCGTCCCGCCGTGCATGCGAAGGTCCGCGCCGTCGCGGAACGTGACCGGCGAGTCGCGGTCGATATGAAACCGGTAGACGACGTCCGGATGAAAGTGAAAGCCGTCGTAACCGTCGTCGGGTGCGCCGAAGATGGTCATCGCCATGACGAGACCTTCGCCCCGGGTGAACAGGTAGAAGTCGCCTATCCGGGCGTCGTGACGTTTGAGTTGGGTTAGCAGGTTGGTGTCCGCATGATCGCTGGCGGGCGTGGCCACGCTGACGAACAGCAGGCACAGTGCAGCGCACGCCGACCGGGAGAATGTTGATACTGCACTTCTCTGTTGCTCAATCATCTTTCTGATTACGTCATTCCACTCAGCGGTAAAACCATTCCCGCGATCTGTAGCGTTAAAACGTCCGTCGCAGCGGGCTCAGATCGAGGGGATACTTACTCACGTCAGGTTGAAACTTCGAGTCGATCCCCTGTTGAAAATCGAAGAATCCTTTCGGATCCCAGCGCTTCTTCACCTTGCATAGCTGGTCCCATGAACGGCCGTAGTAGGCCTGCTGCCAGTCGGGTAACAGGGGATCGATGTAGTTGATGTACGCTCCCATACCGTGCCCGCCGAGCTCCTCGAAGAATCGATGTGCCCACTCCACGTTCTTTCGCATGTCTCGCGGTTGCTTTTGGTCCCACAGTGATTTGACTTCGACCACCGTTTGAGCGCGGCGCCACGGGTAGGCGCCGCGCCGGCTTCTGGCGATCTGACCGCCTGTGTGTGTCCAGACAATGTATGAATCCGGTGACGGCCGCCGCACCATGTACTTCTTGAAGACGTCGGAGGCGCCCGACATCTTTTTTTTCCCCATGACGACCGACCGGATGTACGCGGAATTGCCCGCGACCCTGGTTGCAGAGCCGATGAAATTCTCCCACTGCGGCAGAGTCATGGCGTGAAACTCGGATGTAATGGGCTTCAACGCGGTGAGTTTCCTGACGGCGTTGATACCTCGCTGATACGGCCCGTTGTAGATCGGTGTAAACCGCAGCGTGAGTATCGGCCGGCCTTCGTTGCGCGGATCCGGAAAGGTCCGCATCATTCCGTATACGGCCAACTCGTCGGGGAATCCATCGCCGGCGATCCACTCGTCATAGAACCCGAGCACCTCCTCTATCCGGTAGAACGGGAACACTATCTGACCGACCATCAGTGGGTGGTGTACTTCCCTCAGTCGCAGGCGGAACCTGGTTGCAATACCGAAGTTGCCACCGCCGCCGCCCTGCATGGCCCAGAACAGATCCTTTTCGTCTCCCTGGCTTTTCGACCCAATCGTGCACGCGCCGTTGACGGTGACGACTTCGATGCCGTCGACGTTGTCCGACCCCAGCCCGAACGACCGGGAAAGGAAGCTGAAACCACCGCCCAGCAGGAAACCGCCGACGCCGACCCCCGGACAACCCCCGCCGACGACGATGCGTTTGTCCTGCTGCCGGTGCAGAAAATTGTAGACATCGATCCAGCGCGTACCTGCGCCGACGATCAGGTGGGTCTTGTCCTTCGAGTACTGCACGTGACTCATCCGCACGAGGTCGAGGACAATGCCTTCGGCGTTGAGACAATAGCCGGTCGCGCTGTGACCGCCGGACTTCACCGTCAGCGGGATCGAGTGTCGGCCGCTGCAGTATTTCAGCACCGCCTCGACATCTTTCTCATGCTCGGGCCGGACGACGAGCTTCGGCTCGAGAGATACCCGACTGTTGTCGATGGCGATCGTCGACAAATAGCCTTCGTCCCCATCGTCCAGGACGATGCCCGCTATCTTTTTCGAAAGGTCCTTAAACCACGTAGTGCTGTCTTTGTTAGCCACCGTGACCCCTTCTTTTTTTCGCTTTTGGCGGCGGTGCCGTCAGAAAAGAGTCGTACACGACCCGGCCGATCGACATCCCGGCAACTTCGGTAATGAACTGGTCGTGGCGTTTGTCTTCCCGGTACCTGGCATAGGCATCAAGGTCTTCGAAAACCATGTGGACTGATACGTCGAAATTCAGCGCCGACACCGCGCGCCTGAAATGTTCCTGACTCAACGCCCGACGCCCGACGCTGAAATGCGTCTGACCGGGGTGGCCGCCCAGGTAGTCCCAGCACAGACGAGTGAAGGTTTCCGCCAGCTCGTCGGATTTGTCCGTCAGTTCGAAATAGAACATGTGGGCCAGTTCGACTTGTCCTGTCATATCTTTCCCTGCGAGTTCACGGCCTCGATCGCCTGTTCGCTGCGCATCCGAAGCGGGCGGCAGCTGTATGCCGAGCCGCGATCCGATCGTTTGCACAGCGGGCGGCTTGCGTTGTTGTTGGCTGTACGTTGAACTGCCGCGAGCGCGCGGATAGTCTCAGCCCGAAACCCTGGCCGAGGTGGTCTTGCAGTTCCGAGAACGACTGGTCACTGAAGGCGGTTCGGCGGCGGTCTACCGGACGGGCCAAACCTACGTATCAGAACGTCCTGGTGACGAACAGTATCGCCGACCACCTGGATTCGGTTTCAAACCGCACTTCCATCTCCGCCCCTGGCGGCGGCTGGTTGGCCTCGAACCCGTCTGCAAGATCCTTCACGTCTGCGTCGAGCATTGCGCCGATGCCTATCGAGAAACCCTCGGTGTCGTCGGCCGAGGATTTACGGCCCCACATGAAGCCGAGACCCACTCCGGCCAGGACGTCGTCGCTCGTCGCGGAGACCGCCACAAACGGCCCGCAACCTCGTGTTCCGTCACGACCGTTGTCGTTGCACCAGAAATACTTATGGAATTCGAGGAGCGCACGCGGCTGATCTCGCTTATTCGAACTCACGCGCACAACACCATCAACGATCTCCGCCTCATCAACTGCATCATCAAAGCCGAATGAATAGCCGACGCCGAGTCCCCATTTCAGTCCAAGATAGTCCTTTTCTGAGTTTTGCTCCTCCTCCTCCCGCATTCGAACCTCAACCGCCGGCGCGAGGACCTCGTTTACAACGGCGCGCATCTCGAACGGTGTGCTCGCTGCGGCAGCGGCACGCGCTACCTCTGCACACTGCCGCGCCTTCGTGGCTGCAGCTACACGTTGCTCCACGGTGTATCTCTCCCGATCCTTGGCCTCGTCGTCGAGCGACCTGCACATATCATCAACAGCCGGGACGAGGGCGGCGAAGTTACTCTCGGTGACGGCGACCCGAAGGAACTCCATTTGGTCGGCTCTCAGGGAAAAGGTGTCGGCCGATGCGGATGCTGCGGTAACTGCGCTCAAGAGGCTGACAATAGCTTTCGATACGCGTCTCATATTCTTCTCCTTTCGTAACAGCTTTCCAATCCAAACAGGGTGAGAGACGAAAGCCTCCGCTGTATCAAGAAGGCTATGCGTGCCTACCGCGTTGCCTGATGAACGGCGAGGTAATTCATTATGACCGAACCACGTGCCAGAACCATCCGCGTGGGTGTCCTTGCCTTTCAACCCACTCACCGAGGCGATAGGACGACGACGGCTTACCCGACGCCGGCTTGTTTGTGAATCATCTCCGCCCCTGCCAGACTTATGTACTGTCGCCGGACGCCCGTTAGTCGCAGACCGGTGCGGAAGAGCTCAGTTGGCACTGAGATGATTCGCGAACTCGCGACAGAGAGAGTAGTGACGTTTTCCAAGGGCGACCGGTGCGACCGAACACTACTTGGCTGCTGGCTATCAGCCGCGAACCATGACTAAGGACAGACCGGCCGTTTGGCCGACCACTGTCGCGCTGTCGTTGTGAGCGTCGGTGCGTGGTGGTTTGGGCGATAGCGGTCTGTGAACTTGACCGTTCAAGCGTCGATGTGATTCAGACGGTTTCGCGAGGGCGGCGACGTCCTCGACATCAGGGAATTCTAGGACCCTCAGCACTGCGCGTGCTTCACGGCACAAGACGATCGAATGTGTTCCACCTGCAGTTTAGCGTAGAGGTATTGTGGCCAATTGGGGCATTCTCTATCAGACGCGTTCCGACTGGAGGATGACCGAACAGCAACGGTAAAAAATAGTGCGACGCAGGGGGAGGTACTATGAACACAAGTACGGCGTATTTGATTCTGGCAACCGTCGTCCAGACGGCCCTTCTCATCTGGGGGCTAAGATCCTTGTCGGCGATTCTGAAGACGCAGACGTCCGAGAATGGCTCAACATTCGGTGTGCAGATGCTTATCGAGAAGACCAGTGACCCTCAAGATGGAAGGATTGGGAGCAACAACGGATCGGGCAGCTTCAGTCGCATATCCGGCGCGATTGGAGCCGTAGTGCTGGCGGCGTTTTTTGCAGGCGTTAGCTATTGGGCACAACATGCCCTGTTCACCGGCGGTAACCTGAGCAAACTCAACGACCTCGGGACGTTCTTCCTTGTTGGTTCAGCACTCTTCGCGCCATACGCGTTCAATCAAATCCGCGCTATTTTCAAGTAGCGGGTCGCTAGGCGAGGATTGGCAGGTCGTGACGTCGGCCTGCCGGTCTTGCCCGACGCCGTATCGGCGGTTCCGTCGAAGCATTAAAGCGCCGGCGCCCGGCAGTCGAGGATCTTTCGACTTTTGCGGTTGTTGTCTACGACAAGTTCTGAGACCTGCATGCTGCCAATCGAGTCGCCTGACCGCGTCCGGATCTCAATGCACAGTTCTTCTGACGCCGACACGCGGATTTTCAGCTTGACTGCGAAGCCCCTATCACCATATCTTTTAACGAGTTACCGGGGCGTTCGTTGCGTGATTTTTGGTACTTTGCATGACAACAGAAAGCCAAACTACGCAAGGTTCACGCAAAATCTATTCGACTGTGTAATCGGTCGCGCTTCCCTCATGGGGCTGTCTGGCTAAGGGGACGAATAGTTGGAACGAGATCAAGAAGCTTGTGAAGGACCTTGTCGTCATGGGGCATAATCGAGCGTCGCCTCAGGGCCTGGCCTACCTTACTTCGAACCGCGACTTAGTTTCCGATTGGCGCGTCTCACAAATTTCTTATGCGCAGTCACAAATGGCGGAACCGCGTCGTTGATCAACCTTGCTTGCTCTCTTATATCCTCCGGGATAGATCCGCCAGGCAATCCATCTGGCTTTACAGATCTCAGGCTTCCTTCTGACCCAATCGGCACTGTACAACGAGCTATCTTCTCAGCTAAATCCTTCCCGCTTACATAGACACGTTTCAGGTCCGAATTGAGTTTCTTGTCTACGAACTCATATTCAACCGCGCCCCATGTGTCCACAAATCTAGACAGCGGGCGCCAATCGGCTTCCGCAAATGTACCTAGGAAATCGTGCTGTCGATACGTTTCTGCTACACCATTATCGACAAAAATAGCCTTATATTTCTTGAACAACGCGATGTCATGCTCGTTAATCGGCTCTCGATAACGGTCGATTAACACGAGAATCTTCTCCCAGACGGAAAAGAACCTGAAGAGCAGAACAAGCACAGGAATTCCAACAGCAACAAGCCAATGGTTGTTTGTCCACTCTGCCCAGTTCACTCTTATTTCCTGATTGTCAGCTAGTGACGGACTCTACGGCGATTACGCGCCTGGGACTCGCTCCTTAGCGCCTAAGCGTCCGAAGTGGGACCCACTCATTTCCGCGTTTGAAGTGCCAGAAGGCCCAGCCATTGGTTGACCTGCCGCGAGCAGCCTTCCCGGTCCCGCTCGGCGTTTCACAAATCTTCCGATTGTAAGAGATCCGACCATCCTTGCGCAGGTGTGCCCGGTACTCCCATTCCAAATACCACCCTCGCAGCTGAATTCCGCGGTCAAATACGCCAGATAGAATATTCTTTCGGGAGTCTTTGGCGGCCTTGGACCGGATTCTCCTCCTGGTGTAGTGCCCTCCCAGAAGGCGAGCCCGGCGGTCAGCGTCGTGCGCCCTAATAGAGTTGTTTAGCTCTCGCCGAAGATTCTTCGACGCCATAAACTTGCCGCTTTGCCGATTACCGCGCGGCCTCACCACTCGAAGCATCAGCGATTCGAGCTCTTTTGTATGATCGTCGTGAACAGTTAAGTAGACACTGAATCTATTCCACTTACCTTTGTATCGATCTCTCGTGTGCGCTTTCAGCCGACCCATCAAATTCTTGGCTAGACCAACATAGTAGAGCGCGTCGTTGCGATAGAGCGCATAGACGCCTGATTTGCCTTTGATCATGTTACGAATGACGGTCGGATATTGATCGAAAACATCTCCAGAGAGGCCTTCAAGGTGACCGATTACGAGTTTCTTTTGTCTTTATCTCCGCAATTTGCTATTGAAGCCCAAATTACATCGGCCAGTGAACCATATTGAGGTTTTCACGATATTTTTTTCCAAGGTCCGGACTTACGCTTTCTGCAAAAGAAACTAGCCCAGAAACGTGATTCCGCAGGCCAATCACGGATGCGAATCCTCGGTTGGCCGCGTGTTTCGCGGGTCCAATATCGTTGTGACTTAGGTAGTAAAGATGTTGGCGAATTCGTGATCGAAATTCTCGAGACAACCGAGGCTCTTCACCGTCAACTAGCAGCCCTAAGACCATTTTTCTTGCGCCAGGGGGAACTATGCGGGTCTTCGCTATGTTTGGCGTAAGTCCATGGCGAGACATTTCCTTGTAGATATTCCCAACTGTTTGGCGGCATTGACTGCGAGAATAATCGCGGGACTTTGTTGAAAGGCAGATGTCGTCCGCGTATCGACTGTAGATCAATCCAGCGTCTTCTGCGATTCTCGCAACATTCTCATCAAAACCTTGCATACAAAGATTCGACAGCATAGGGCTTGTCGGCGCACCCTGCGGTAGATGCCCAATTCGGTGATTTTTATAGCTTTCGATTCCCAAGTACCTGGAACATTTCGCCTGCCATCTATGCCGTGATCTATAGTGCGTCGGACCTCCCAACCTCGTACATATTCTGGACAGCTCAAAGCTCACTAGCGCTTGATATCCGAGCTTTCGGAATACTCGGTAGACTGCGATCTCTGATATCGACTCAAAAAATCGACGTACGTCGAGCTTTATCAACCAACGACTGCCACAGTGTTGCTCTGCGGCTTCAAAGATGCTACTTCCTTTGGCGTAAGCAAAACTAGTCGAGTGTGGCTCGACGTGGGTTAAGACTCGGTTAGAAATCCATCGCTGTGCTGTCATGAGTGCGGGGCTGGGTATGCAGATCACCCTAAATCCTCGATCGACATACTTGCGCGGCTTTTTCACTCGAAAGACATGATACGGCTCGGCGAGCCTCCGTGAAGCAACGGCTCTAAGAAATCCAAAGTCAACGTCAAGAATGTGTGCAAGATGGCGTAAGGAGAATATTGGTGGAAGTGCTGCATTTACGGCCTTCACCTGCTTTGCCGCTTCAATTGCGTTATCTAATATGACGTCCGGGACGCCACTATCGCGCCCGCGTTGGCGGTAGTGCTGAGGACGCCAAGCAGTCATCTACTTTGACGCCCGGAGGGCGGGTCTAAGTGCGCCTTGAAGGAAGGCTCCGCCCGTCTCAAGGCGTACATAGACTCGCTCACAAGCGAGTGCTCGTCCGTAGAGCTGCAGTAATCTGCGCCCCGCAACCGAGTCAAGCGATAGACTCGTCGCCTCCGGTCCTAGGCCGGAATGAACTAGATGTACCACTATGGCGCCCTCAGCGACTTTGGATAATAAAAGTTCGTGTTTTCTTCCAAAAGTTTTCTCGGGGCCGGCCGCCAGATTCGTGCCTTGACAAGCTGTGATAGCCCTTCGTCTGTCAGGTGTCTCTTACTATCTAGCCAACCCCATTCTGTAGCGCGAGTAGCCATTTGGCGCACTTCTGATATGGTCAATCCAGTCTTTCGGGCCAACGCTTCATCAAACCTGGGGCCACGGCGCAACGACGCCAGAAAAAGCATCATCCAGCGACCTTCTTTTGTCGACCTCGAAAGCCAACCGCCCCGAGTTAGCCTGGTTTCTTTCAGCTTCTGAAGCCGAGATCGAAGAGTATCATCGTCACGATCATCGGAAAAAACAGTTCGGCTGCTAGCCGTTACGCGAGCGGGAAATAGCGGTTTCCAGGACTTACCAGCTCGATGGAGAAGTCTCGGCGCATTGTTTGGACATCCGTGGGCGAAAGCAATAAGGGCCCCACTCCCATCAAACCCCACAGAGTTTTTTGCATCACCGAAGACGGGATCATATTTCACACATAGCTGCGGTATAGCACTCGCCACTCGCCCATCAAACGCGGTCTCAATAGTCGGGCAAATCGCCTCGAACGATACCTGAGGCTGCACCTTGTGCCTTTCAGCGGCCCCTTTCCCTCGATCAGTTGCCGCATAAGCCACGACGTGGAGGTCGATTAAACGATATGAATGCCAGCTTCTGACCGAAGCAACGCGCCAGGCGGAGTCCAAATAGCTTCTTACACGCGTTCCGCTACCAATTAAGTCGGTAACTATGAAAAGAGCACGAACATTGCGCGTGCGAATCAGATCCGGTCCCGGGTGACTTACGAACTTGCTCGGATTAGCCCTGCAAAGTTGTGTTATTACATTGCCAACTAACGCTTCGCTGCCATATTCTGGCCGCACAGTTCGCTTCTGAAATACCTTCTGCGTACTACTTCCCGTTGCTCGTCGACGAGACTTCCTTCTAGGCTCCTTGAACAAGCGATTGGGTACGCCGAGTCTCTTCCTAATTTCTCGTTCTGCAAATAATCCGACGCAGCCATCTATACGGTCGCCCTCCATTGCCACACGTGCGTACAGTCGCTCAAAGAAATCATCATGACTTACGAGCAACATTGAATCAAGTAGCCTCGCGGCTAAGGTTTGATCGCTTTCGTCAAACTGACGGAGCCAATCGATCGAATGCCTCTGCTCGGATAGACTCATGTCTTATGATTTTTCAAGAACCACTGCGCACTATCGTTCTTTCACAAGCTAGTATTAGGAGGCGTTAGAGTCAAAGTGGTTACAACTAATTCGACGACAAACTCGCAATGACCCGATAGCGACTGTTCTGTTTTCAATGCGACTAGAATTTATATGCCAACCGGAATCGCAGCATTTGACCACTGTCCTTTCTCGTTATCGCTCGGAATATGCGCAGCAACTTGATTGACAGTACGAACATATAGCCGCGGAGGGTCCTGGGCCATATCCCAGATGTGAAATATATATGCCGCCCCGACTTTTTCGGCCTGCTTCCATTCGTTTCGACTAATAATGAAACGCAATGGTGAGGCGACTGTAGATTTCACCTCAATCATGATGTTCACTAGACCATGATCTCTTTTGTCAAATGACAGTACGTCGTATCCCGCATAGTTGTTATCCAGGCCGGGCCACTCGGGCTCTTTTTGAATACCAAATGACGCGAGTCTATTGCGCTCATGGTCGATCGTTAACATCTCAGCGGCTCTCGCCTGCTCCATCTTTTGGTAGTCAGCGATCAATCTAGCGTGACCGACCACATCATCCCACCAGTTTACGATATCGATTGAAGGCGGATCTTCTAGAAGACCTGCCGCTTTGAAAATATCCTGGTCATCCTGGCTCAGAGACGATACAAACCTTTTGCGACCTGCCCGCATGGTTTTTGCCCACAAGGGCTGATGCTGAACTACTACGACTTTGATACACGCCCGGTAGAACTCGCCACCCTCCATCGGACAGTCTGATCCGACAAGCGTACCGAGATACGCACCAGCTTCCAGGTCAAGACGCTCGCCATCCGGGTCGACCTTTTCGATTAGCTGTACTATTTCCTCGGTGGGCAAATTAGGTTGTTTTTCGGCGTAGTTCCTGAAGAGCCTTAGGCCCTCAAAAGAGGGGAGGGAGAACAGCCGCTCTGTACTTATTGCCCCCGTCATATCTCGTCCGAGAAATCTTTGTTCGCGCTCCCCTCCAATTCTGATATCAGATCGATGATGTCTTGCAGACCGATATCGTAGTCAATTGGATCAACAGCTTCCTCTTCGTCGAGAGCCAACTCGTGTAAATCTGGATCATCCAATAATAGCTGCATGTTTCGGACTTTCTCCGCAAGCCGTCGACTCACAGACATGTCAATGCTGCCGACTTCTGGAGGCGCTTTAGAGCGATAAATAAAAATGTTCGTATCCTGCTCGGGAGCAAGTCCCAAACGGTGTATGCGATCTATGGATTGGATGTAGTGGGTTGAGACGTAACTTCTGTCCAGATAAATCGCGTTGTGACATACGGTGTGCAGGCTTATCCCTTCTCCTGCAGCCGCAGGATTGGCAACAAGGACCGAACAATCTTTGTCCTCATGAAATCTCTTGATTCGCCCTTCTCTGGAACCCGGATCCTGTATCGAACCCGATGGCACACCGCCATGAACATAAACCGGATTTATATCAGCAAGGGATGATACGAGGCCATGTATGCTGTCGGTAAAGATTGTCCAAACGACGCTCTTTTCTCCGTTTTTGGCCAGTGCTCGAGCGTGATCCGCAACGGCCTGCATCTTTGCCGAGTCGCCCTCGTCTATTACTTGGTCTGCAATACCAGAATCAACGCTAAAGTCGTCGTTCGCCATGGCGGTAAGAGCAAGAACGGGATTTACGGATAATTGTAGAAGGCGCATAACCGAACGTCGCGCCTTCAAGAGCTGTGTCTCGCCCATGCTCGCATTGATTCTTTTGGAAAAATCCCTCAGAAATTCATTTCGAACGACGGAGTAGAGGGCGAGTTGTCCTTTGCTCATTGAAACATCGATGTACTCCCTGATCGGTTTGCGAAGACCAAGCTCTTTCTTGGTTGTGCGGACATACAAGTTGCCCAGCACTTCGCGTGGGGATTTTCCGGCCAGAACGTCGAAGCCCAGACCGTGTCCTGGCCACAAGAAATCAAGTTGGGATTCAATGTCTGATGCGGCCTGCGGCATCGGCGTACCGGTCAAAATATCTCGGCGAACCGGTAAGGCGGAAATATTTAGTAGGAACGCACCTCGTTGTGATTTCCACCCTGCCTTCATCCTGTGCGATTCATCGAGGACGAGATGCGTGGGGGTTGTCGTGAAATGACTTGCAATCGCGGACTGCTGACGAATCATTAGATCGTAGGAAATGATGAACCGCGTGGCACCCGATCTCAATTTCGCGAGATTCTGCCCCTCCGTTCCGTCCAAGAGCGTGAAAGGCTCGCCTCCATCTAATGGCGCATCAGGCTCCATACACTCCGAGACAATATCTATCCACGCCAGATTCGCCGATTTAGGAGCAACAACGACCAAATGTTGACCTGGCTCACGTATGAGCGTGTGCAATGCAAGTGTTACTGTGGTTTTTCCTGCGCCGGGAACTGAAAAGTTCGCTCCGTTTGATAGGGATAATAGGTGCGATAGATCGCGCAGCTGGAATGGCTTCAGAGTTCGCTTCGTAAATCCTCGAGCGACTAGATGCGCCTGCAAATCCTCTTCGGGAATAAGGGCTGTGAGCTCCTTTCGCTGAGCGCGCGCGGCTCTAACCTGTTCGGCGAACTCTTGGAGTTTGTGTTTGGCGGCTCCTTCAGGAGCAAATCGAAAGTTAAGCGACCTTTGACTCTCACGGCTCCCAAGTTCGCGGACAATGCCAAGAGCATCTGGCCAAGACAGCGTAATCGTGCCGCCGCTTATGGAGTGATCAATCTTCTTTGATCTGATTGATAGTTTTAGTCTGGCCCAAATCGAAGTATTTAGTTCTGACTCAGCAACAGAGAAACTACCGGAGTGATCGGCATTTACTGAAATTGAGACCTTCGTTGGTGAATCATTCATGATTCTCCCTTGCCGCCAGTGTTGCCACTCTCGGACAAGCCTTCGAGCCGCGCTTCAATTTTGTCTTCGATCTTTTTAAGAGCATTGCGAATTGATTCAGCTTGCTTTTTCATTGCAGGCAAAGTGTCCTTTCCTGCCATATTGACATCAATGCCTAATATCTTCGCATTGGCTTGCGATAGAGCTTTGAGCGCCGCTTTTTCAGACTTTAGTCCCTTGTCTCGCTCGATTGCCGACTCGCTGGCATCAATTAAAACCTGAACAGCGTCGTCCTTGGTTTCCTCATTCTTGAGGGCGTCGATAATCGGTTGATAGTCAACGTTCGACTCATCTGAGTCTATTTCGAGAGCAAAGTCATCATCAGTATCTTCGTCGGAAACGCTATTATCAGTGCTGAGGTCTAGTTCTTCGGCCATCGTCTCAAGAACTTGTGGCGCCAGCTTTCCGAAGGCGGCATTTAGTCTATAAACACGCCCTTCGATACTTTCACGGTTGTCAAAAAGCGACCATGCTATCGCTCGACTGGCATTCTGCAAGGTCGGACTTTTCCTAGCAATCTGTTTTGGTATGTCAGCAAATATCTGCTCACCATCAGCACTTACGAGCTCATACTGGCCCGGTTTTCCAGCCCATTCGCTCAAGTACAGATCTGCCTCGTCGAGTGCCTGCAAAACATTCTCGATTTCATTCTTACTTCGACGCAACCGGTCGGCGACCTGTTTGGATGTTCGACCTTTATTTACTTGGCGCCGAATAAGTTGAGCATCGCCAATCCAGTCATAATCTAGTTTCGTCTGTGGACGAGCCTGTAGATCGGCTTCGATGTCGTCAATTTCGTCGGCAGAAGTATCTGGTGGAAGGACAGAACACTTCACGTGGCTGAACCGCTCGTCGACTGAACCGTCGCTACCCCGGTAGAGCTCGCGCATCGCGCAAAGTCGTCTATTGCCGTTCACGACAACGCCGGTGCTCGATATCAAGATCGTCTCTCGTTGGCCATCTTTTCTGAGTACATCAATGATCGGCGTGACCGATCCAGTTCCGCGCTTGGCGAGAACTTTCAGTATTTCATGTTGCTCAGCTTGTACGGAAGACTTTTCTTGACCCTTTGAGAAGTGATCTGCCGGATGGCCGTGCGTGGCGATCTCGCTTTGCTGCGCGCTGAACGTTCTACAGTTCTCCAACCGATAGATAGGCACATCGATCGGAATTGAGATTACAGATGGCGTATATACCTCTCCCCTAAAATCGTAAATCGGTTCACCCTTCTCAGTGCTACTTTCTAGACGCTTCGCTATGAGAACCTCGCGCTCTGAGCGCGGTACGATTTCTACCTTGTAAGCCATTCGTTGCTCAACCTACTCAAACGCAACAACAAGTATTGGGACTGTAATAACTCGATCGAAAAGTTCTAACTCGCGAATCACTCGTTCGGCATATGCGATGTTGCTTCCTATTGCTTTCGCGGCATCTTGTGTTGGCAACCCAATAGCCGCCGCTTCGATTCGCTCGCTTTGGAAGAGATATTGAAGCTTCAAAAGATCGTATGGAGCTCGACTCATATTTCCAGTTTGGAGCTGGAAAGCAAGATCGTCTTTCTCGGCAAAAACTTTGAGACCCAGACCCTGATCAAGGCTCACGCTTAATGCCCAACCCTCTTGCAGAAATTCCGATTCAACATGATCGCGAATCGTTGTCGTGCACCTTGGCTCGATCGGAATGTCCGGTGCTTCGAAAACATCCGTAAGCCAGTCTTTTAGGTCGCGCTTTTCCCAAACCGACCCAGCGCTATGATGTTCGTCGTACGTGAATGCGAGTTTCATTTAGATTTGGTCGAGTTAGGTTCGTACACAGGTTTGTTCATCGGCCGAGTTCGCAACTTGCCGGCCCTGAGATCATGTATTCGTTGCCACGCGATGTCGATATAGCTCTTGTCCAGGTCGCATCCATATGCATTTCGTCGATGACGCAACGCTGCGATTGCAGTGCTACCAACACCTATATACGGGTCCAACACGTTCTCACCTTCCTCAGTTAGCGCCAACACAAGGCGCTCGACCAAGCCCACGGGAAACTGACAGGGGTGATCAGTCTTCTCAACGTGGTTAGACTTCACGTTGGGAATATCCCATACATCGGAGGGGTTCTTGCCAAGCGGATTGCCCGACACCTTGCCTTTGTTTGGCCCTTTGAAATGCTTCTTGTTCGGATACTTTGAAGGAATCCGGATCGAATCTAAGTTGAACGTATAGTCATTACTCTTTGTGAACCAAAGAATTGCTTCATGCCGACCAGACAGCCTTTTCTGGCAATGCAACCCATGACCAAACGTCCAAACGATTCGATTACGCAGCGTCAAGCCATGGTTCTTGAACAATGGGTACAGAATGATGTCTAGAGGGACCACCTCACCATCATTGATATGATTGCCAACCTGCCAGCAAATCGAACCTGATGGCTTAAGAAGCCTAACCGCTTCGGCAATGCAAGCAGCTTGCTCCTCAATATATAGCTCTTGTGACTTACGCTCTTCGTATTCTTTTCCAATGTTATATGGGGGAGACGTAACTATTAGGTCCATTGATTCGTCGGGCAGCTTCCTCATAAATCTGAGGTTATCTTCGCATTCGACTTTCGCAGCCGCGTCAGCCTGAAGACGAGCTACGCTTGCTCCTTCCGATAGGCTGGCCTTCTTGGACCTTCTGCTCTTAGCCGCCATCTTGCCTCCTCGTCAGCATGATACTGGATATATCTACAGTATTAAGAATGCCTCTTTTGGGAGCCGTTGTGAAGCAAAAAGTACATTTTGCTCATGGACTTAGATATCTAGCCGCGATCAGCATACGGCTGTGCGCGCAATATTGCCATATCAATCCAAGACCAGCGTGGCGTCATTCACCACTTCGTCGGCCGAAAGTGAGAGGATGAAAGCCTTGACTGTTTTCAAGCTTGGCGAATTCCTACCGGCGCAACTCTAACCGTGATAGGGCCCGGCGAGTGTGCGGCCATACGCGTCGACGGTCACCGAGATCAAACGTACTCATCAAAATCCGTGCAAATTCTTGATGTACTGGGTGCCGCAGTGCGTCTGCAACCACAGCCGTTGGGGAATCCATCGCTCTAGCTGAAGCCAGTCGGAACTGGCCCAGAACGCGACGCTGTCAATCCGATCATCCCAAATGTTGACAATTTTCGGACTAGGCACATCCCAATCAAGATCGTGCGTTGGCTTTGGAAAGTGTAGGGTCTCAAGACCCCTGTGACACGTCAGCTCGAGATTTTTCGACCAGTCGTTCATACGGGGTCCGGCCCCGCAGCGCCCCGTGAGGACGATGGTAGTTGTAGTAGTCCTCCCATTCTCGCAGTTTTTCGTTGAACAGGTGTATGTCGTCCGAGATGCCATTCTGGTCGACCATCTGATAGAACTCCTGGTCGTCAATCCGATGTGATCGCTCGACCTTACCGTTCAAGTGGGGTGACGCTGGGCGTATGTAGATGTGCCGGATATCCAGCGATTCAGCGTGCCAGTGGAACTGAGACTGGAACTCGGCACCGTTGTCCGTTTGCAGCGCCAGGATTCGGAACGGTAGTCGTTGGCGGACCTCGTTGAGGAAGCGGATCGCCGTGCGCTGATTGCATCGATCGTAGACCTTCAGGACCCGGATCCGGGTGCAGTCATCGATCGCGGTGAACTGGTAGAACCGCTTACCGGTCCTCGGGATACGCTCCAGGAACTTCACGTCCATCTGCAGCCGGTGCCCCGGTTGAGCCTTCTCGTAGCGCTTCCAGCGCTTACGATGCGGCTGGTGCTTCTGGTTGGCCGGCAGCCGTCCCATACCGTTCTTCACCAGGATTCGATGCACCGTTGACCTGGCGATTTCGATCTGATGGAAGCGCTGCAGGTAAGCGGCGATACGATACGCCCCAAAGTTATAGTTCTGGCGCAGATAGAGGATTTTGCTGACGACCGCAGAAGGCGTGGCTCGTGGCGAGTGTCGTGGTGTTCTTGGGCGATCGGCCAGGCCGGTCTCCCCATGCTTGTCGTAGCGCTTCTTCCAACGATAGAAAGCCGTTCGCGAGATGCCGAAATACCGGCAGGTCTGGGCTACATACCGCGGCTCCTGCTCTGCGTGTTGCAGGATTCTAAGCCGCCAGGTAACGATCCTCGCTTGTTCCGCCTTTGTCATGCTGCTCTCCTCTCACCGAAGCTTTGAGACAAGAGCCGAATGTGTCACGCATCTGTTAGGATTTCACACCTTCGATTTTATGGTGGCCAGGGGCGGAATCGAACCACCGACACGCGGATTTTCAGTCCGCTGCTCTACCAACTGAGCTACCTGGCCGTATTCGGGTCGCGGTCTTGGGCCGCGTT
>JANQLK010000018.1 GCA_028280615.1 Woeseiaceae bacterium
GCCGCTCGCTTTCGGACAGCTCGGAATGGGGGTTGGGCGGCGTGGAATCGGCCATGGTTCCCTCCGTGGAATATTACTGAATGGATATCCAGCACTATATGCCCAAGCCGCTGATAATGCTTGATTAATTTGTACCCAAAAGCACAAGATTGGGGGCATGAATCTGTCCCGAGGCAACGGATCGGGCGGACAACCTTCCACGTCTGTCGATCGGCACGGCAGCAGGGCGCATCAACGTTGAACATAACGCCCATAAATCAGTATCTGTTCGTCAAATCCCCGCAAACGCTTACGTCAAATCCGAAAAATACCGCGGCGCGCGCCGAAACGTCCACGCCGCAACGCCTTCAGAGCGCCTTCGTGCACCTCGCCCGGACTCCCAAAGGTGTGAATCCGGTCACACCAACCCGCCGGCAGTGTTTCGCATAGTCCGAGAGCAGGCAGGGCAGGCACCGTCGCGTCGCTGACTTAAGCGACGCGCAATCGGGGGGCCTCAGGCGCGTGGGAAGCGCAGCGTAAAAGGTCCGTTCGGCTCCTCTTCGAGCTGGCGGCCCTCGTTCGTGTAGCAACGCTCAGGGAAGGCAACAACGGCACGACATGGCTCGGGTTCGCGGCAAACAATTCAATCACTTATCGCTCGCCGCGCGTGCAGCGCTGCTGCTCGCGGCCGGCATCGCCCTGTGGTCGCCGGCCGCCCGGGCGCAGGTACCAGACGTCTGCCCGAGCGACCTCGATAGCACCGACTTCATTCGCCACGACCTCGCCGTGAGCTTCTGTGAACTCTGCGACGTCGGCACGGTTCGCCTCGAAATCGAGAATCCCTATCGCCAGAGCGACGACGCCGACTTCACGAACATCGTCATCACCGAGGACCTGCAGACGCCTGGCCTCGAGTATGTGCCGGGGTCGACGGATTTCACGGGCATCAACATGCCGAGCCCCGTGGACTTCGAACCCGTCGATACGGGCGTCAACGGTTCCTTCCTGACCTGGACCCTGCCCGGCTCGGTCACGATCGATGCGCCGCCCGGTCTGGTTGGCAACACACCGCGTCTCAGGCTCGAGTTCCTCGTCCGGCGCGCCAGCTCGCTGGACGAAGAGGGCCTCGTCTCCGCGACCCGGCTGATCAACGCGTCGGTTGAATTCGCCCCGAGCTGCGACACGAGCTACAGACAGCTCGACGTGACCGGCAACGACATCCTCGACCTGCGCGAGCCCGCGCCGCAGGTCGAGAAACTCGGCCGCAACGTCGACGCGGGCCAGGACGCCGGCAGCTACACGGCCACGGTCTACGGCCACGAATTCGACGACGTGATCTGGCGCATCGAAGTGATCAACGGCGGCGACGCACCGCTGCAGGATCTGCGCTTCGACGACATCATGACGCCGGGCAACTTCGTCATAGACTACATCTGCGACGACGAGGGCGACGCCGATCTCACGGCGAACGGGACGCCGAGCGGAAGCTGTACCTCGGTCGGGCCGACCACGACGCTCAACGACGTCAACGCCGCCGCGCTGTTCGGCAGCGGTCCGGGCCCCTATATCGCGGCGCCCGCCGGCGGCAGCGGTTTCTTCTACCTGGTCGGCCGGGTCACCGACTCCTGCTCCAACGAGACCAACACCGTCACCGACGTGCAGTGGGGCTGCGAAGTGCAGGCCCCGGCCGGCGGCATCTTCGAGACCTCGACCAATATCGGCGTGGCCGACTCGACGACCACGCTGTCGACGCTTGCCGACGGCAACCTGCTCGACGTCGACGTCGACCTGACCGGCACCAACCTGGGCCAGCCCATGGGCAGCAAGGGCACGGTCACGATCACGATCACGAACAATACGGGCGGAACGATCATCGGCGGCGCCGGCGGTTTCCGTCTGCGTAACGTTCTGCCGGTCGAGTACGTCATCGACCCGACCTTCGAGCCCGACGTCGACGTGGCGCCGGCCTACGGCAACGACTACGACGGCATGTTCAACACGATCACCTGGGACAACCCGGTCGCGGGCACCTACCCGACGATGGCGTCCACGATCGATCCGCTCCTGCCGCTCGCGAACACGGCCCCCGAGTTCACGATCACGAGCTCGACGACCAACTCGCAGGGCGGTGGCCAGGGCAACATGCTGCGCCACGGCGACGTCATGACCATCACGTTCCGCACGGTGCTGATCGATCCGCAGTACTACGACCGCGAGGCGTACATCGACATCACCGACGAATCGCCGACCAGCGATCCGGCGAACACCGACCCGACCGAGTCTTTCCAGATCGATAACGAACTCGAACTCTGGTACGAGCGCTTCTGCAGCAATACCGCCTACAACCGGACGTTCAACGACACGTCTACCGCCGACCCCGAGGACATCGACCTCGACATGGCCGGCGATCCGATCATCTACATCCTGACCAACGACGACGTACTGCCGCTGCGCGTCGACCTCAACAACAACGGCGGTCACGACGCCGACGACTACCTCGTCACCGTGACGTTCGGCGACGCAATGCTCGTCGAAACCGCACCGGCCAGCTGTTCGCTGACGGCCTCGCCGACCTATACGCCCTGGCAGATCCCGGTCGGCCTGCCGCCGCAGTCGACCGTGTACGAGTGCTCCCCCGCGTTCGTGCCCGCCGGCGGCCAGCGCCGGCTCAACTTCGAGGTGCGCAAGAACCCCGACCCGGGCGCGCTCGACGACCTGACCTTCCGCGCCGACGTGACCGGCGTCGTGACCCTGTCGGATGGCCGCCCGCTGTTCTTCCCGACGCCTGCCGTGCGCGGCGACGGCGAGCCCCGCGACGCGAACGACTATACGGTCGATGCGCTGCGGGCGCGCATCGTCGGCTACAACCTGCGCAAGGTCCAGGACGGCATCTGTACCGAGAACCTGGCGCCCGGCGAGGAAGTGCAGATCGGCGAGGAGTGCCGATTCGATATCGAATCGGGCGGCTGGTTCGGTTTCAACACGCCGGGCTTTACCTACATCGCCGTGCAGGACATACGGGTCAACGACAATCTGCCGAACGGCCAGGGCTATCTGCGCTCCGCGAATCCGCTCGATCCGGCCTTCAGCACGAGCGCGATCAGCGGCGTCACGCTGCTGCCGCCGCCCGCGGCGCTCGACGAGGGCCAGTTCTACTGGACTCACAACATCACCGTGGGCGAGCGTATCGACGTCAAGGACGAGTGGTTCCGCACCGAGGTCGAGACGAGGCTCCTGAACGACCCGCAAAACTCCTCGGCGCCGCCAAACGAGCACGCCGCGATCAGCTCGAACACCCTGACCTCGACGTTCGACGCGATCTTCGAGAACCCGCTCACGAGCGAAGAGGAAATCTACGGGCTCGACACGTCGACGATCGGCTACCCGCCGGAATTCCGCCGCCGCGTGGACCTGACCGTCACCGAGCCGCGCCTGATCCTGACCAAGACGGTCTGCAACGAGACGCTGTACGGCGTCGGCCCGGCCTGCACCAACTTCGTGCCGCTGGCTGACGACGGCGACGCCTACGACACCTACGTCTGGCGCATCAACGTCCTGAACGAGCAGACCTCGGGCGGCGTCACGCGCGCGCCGGCCTACGACGTCACCGTGACGAGCGTCACCGACCCGTCCGATCTGCAGGAAGTCGACCTGCTCGACTCCGACGGCCTCGACAACGACGGCAACGCCGCGGTCGACGAGCCCGCGGGCGAGGGCGTCATCGTTCCCGACAACGACGTGCTCATGGGCGCGCCGGCCGAGATCGTCGCGTCGTACACGCACTCGACGGCACTCGAACGCATCGACCCGGGCGCCGCCGTCGACCTGTACTACCGCGTCGATCCGTGGGACGACGTCGCGCCGCTGCAGACGCTGACCAACACGGTCACGGCAACCTATGACAGCCTGGCCGGGGACTTCGGCAACCAGACCGCGCCGACCCGGCCGAACGGCGATTTAGGCGGCGCGCGCGAGTACACCTCCGATTCGGCCGAGGCGACGATCCAGATCATCCCGGTCGAGGTACAGCCGAAGCAGATCCTGAGGACTTCGAACACGCCGCTCATCGGCATGGGCGCTCCGCAGCCGCTCTCGATCGGCGAGGAAGTCGAGTTCGAGCTGCGCACGCAGATCCCGGTGGCGCAGCTCAGGAACTTCACGATCCGCGACGAGCTGCCGGCCGGCATGCGCTGCACCGAAGCGCCCGACGTCAATCTCGACGCGCCGCCGTACGACGCGGGTGGCTTCGTGCCCGGCGGCACGTTCACTCCGACCTGCACGGACACCGAGGTCGTCTGGAGCTTCGGCAACCAGACGATCACGATGGCGCCCGCGGGCGCCCCGCGCTTCGACTTCGGCGTGCAGTTCATCGCCCGGATCGACAACGCCGACGCGAACCGCGACGGACTCGTCCTGCGCAACGGCGGCACCTACACCGACGCGACCGTGACCTACGTTGACGAGTTGTTGAACCCCGTCACGCTCGAGTTCGAAGAGGCCGAGATGCTCGTCAGCGAGCCGCTCCTCGACCTGACCAAGAGCTTCGCGGTCGCCGAGGCCGATGCTGCCGACCGGCTCGTGGTCACGGTGACGGCCACCAACAACGGCACCGCGACGGCCTACAACCCGCGCGTACTCGACGATCTCACGGGCACGCGCTTCAGCTACCTCGGCAACGAAGGCGGCGCGAATCCGCCGGACGCGGTCGATACGACGACCTACGGCCCCGACAGTCCGCTGTTCACGTGGGCGCCGGGTTACGCGATCGCGCCGGGCGCCAGCTTAAGCTTCACATTCGTAGTCGAAGTCGATCCGGACGTCGAACCCCTCGAGGTGCTGCCCAATACCGTGCAGATCGACTGGACGTCGCTGCCCTCCGATGCGACCGCGCTCAACACGGGCGGCAGCATCGGTACCAATGGCCAGGTCGACGGCATGCGCATCGGCGCGCTGCCGAATGCGGCCGACCCGATCAACAACTACGAAGCCGAGGCGAGCGCCGACGTGTCGGTGCCGAGCGCCGCGATCGACAAGACCGATCTCGACCCGGGCGTGATCCCCGTCATCGGCGCGCACAAGCGCTTCGAGGTTCGCATCGACCTGCCGGAGGGCGCCACGAACGCCGTACGCCTCGATGACGACTTGGGCTTTGGCAGCGGCAGCTACGTGCTGGCCGACAACGCTGACTACGACATTCTCTACGAGTTCTCGGGGCTCTCGACGATCAACGGCCAGACGCCCGCCGAGGTGGCCCTGAACGCGCTGCCCGTCGACGGTGCGAGCGGCGTCATCAGCTGGGACATCGGCGACGTCGTGACGCTGACCGAGGACGACAGCGCCGTCAACGACGTCACGCCGTATATCCGCCTGAGCTACACGGCGCGCATCAACAACGACCTCGGTACCAACCTCGGCACGACGCTTGAGAACTCGGCGACCGCGACCTTCACGAACGGCGAGACGGGAGCGCCCGAGTCCGTCAACGACACGACCGCTGCCGTGACGGTACAGGAGTCCGCGCTGACCGCGACCAAGGCGATCCGCAACGTCACATCGGGCAAGGCGGACGCCGATCCGATCGCCCTCGGCGACACGGTCGAGTACCTCCTGACGATTGAGAACCTCGGCAACGCGATCGCCCATGACATCAACATCGTCGACACGCTGCCGCCCGAGCTCGCGCTCGACACGGCTTACACCCCGATCGCGCAGATCAACGGTATCGACGTCGCGGGCTTCATCGGCAACCCGTCGGGCGCACCGGCCGGGCCGCTGGTCTGGGGAGCAGGGAACGGCGACGGCAGCCTCGACCTCACGCCGGGGCGCGTGCTCGAAGTCACCTACCGGGTCAACGTCATCAATCCGGCGCCGCCCGGTATCGCGCTGACCAACGTCATCTGGGTCGACTGGACCTCGCTCAACGACGTCGATGCGTGGGAACGCACGGGCGCGGGCTGCCCGAGCGTCACGGCGCCCGACGACTACTGCTTCGGCCCCGCGTCGGCCAGCGGTACGCCGCTGCCGATCGGCCCGCCGGACGCGCTCGTGAAAGCGAACACGCAGGCCACGGCGACAATCGGCGAGACCTTCAGCTACGAGATCACGCTGCCCGGTGCGGGCTACCCGCTGCCGCTCAACGACGTCCGCATTCTCGACGACCTTGGCGCATCGGCCGCTGACCTGACGTTCGTCAGCGTCTCGAAGGTTTCGGGCTCCGGCGACTGGCAGCCCGAGAACACGGGCACGCCGACCAATCTCGTCATCGAGGACCCGACGGGCGGCATCGACATCCCGATCGGCGAGCAGGCGACCATCGAGATCACGGTGCGCGTCGACAACACGCCGACCAATGTCCGTGGCCTGAGCTTCGCGAACACGGCCGACTACACCTACAACCGTATCAACGACGCGCCCGCGACCGTGTTGCCGGGTGCGCCCGGGACGTCGGCGCCGATGACGATCGTCGAGCCGGAGGACCTGACGCTCGTCAAGACCGGTCCGCCGCAGATGCAGCTGTCGCTGCCCGGCGCCTTCACGCTCGACGTGCAGAACCTGGGCGACTCGCCGGCCTTCAACGTCACGCTTGTCGACCGTCTGCCGAACGAGGCGACGGGCGGCACCTGCGACGCGGGCCCGAGCGCCGTCACTGCGCAGGTGTTCCAGTCGGACGGTACGACGCCGGTCTCGGGCGTGCTCGTCGAGGACACCGACTTCACCGTGAGCTACGCCGGCGACCCCGCCTGCGAAGCCACGTTCACGATGACAACGCCGGCCGGCGCGATCGGTCCGACCGAGCGGCTGATCGTGAACTACGAGACCCTGCTCGACTCGGACAGCGAGCAGGGTACCAACCTGACCAACGTTGCCGGCGCGACCGAGTGGTTCAGTATCGACGTCTCGGATCCCGCCGATCTCACTTACGCGCGCAGCTACACGCGCGTGGTCGGCGACGGCACGCCGGGCACGCTCGATCACGAGGACGAGCACACGCTGGTCGTGTTCGTGCCGCAGCTTCAGTTCGACAAGACCGTCGTCAATCTCACCACGGGCGAGAGCCCGGCGACCGTCGCGACGCCCGGCGACGTCCTGCGCTACAGCCTGCTGCTCGAAAACCTGAGTGATACGCCGCTCGACGGGTTCAGTATCGTCGACGAGATCGACCGCTTGAACGCCGAGCCGTCGTTCGCAGCGGGCACGCTGACGGTCGTAACTTCGCCGCCGGCGGCAAACCTCACGGCAACCGACCCGAGCGGCGGCGCGGCCGGTACCGGCCTGCTACAGGTCGACGGCCTGAGTCTCGGCCCGACGGGCGACACCGTGCTCATCGAGTTCGAGGTGACGCTCGCGCCGTCGCTGCCCAACGGCAGCATCGTCGGCAACCAGTCCGAGATCGTCTTTAACGGCATCGTCGTGGCCCTGAGTGACGACCCCAACGTGAACGGGGTGGCACTGCCGGGTGTCGCGGGTGACGAGGATCCGACCGAGTTCCTGATCGAGTCGGCCCCCGAGTTCAACATCGAGAAGATCTCGACCTACCTCGGCAGCAACCCGAACGTCCTGTTCGCGGGCGACAGCATGCGCTACACGATCACGGCGCAGAACATCGGCACCGACGACGCCAACGGCGTGACCCTGGTCGACCTGCTGCCGGCGAATACGGACTACGTCGCCGGTAGCACGACGCTGAACGGCAGCCCGGTTGCCGATGCCGCGAACGGCGGGCTGCCGCTGACCGACGGCATCGAAATCAACGGCGCCGACGACCCGACCCCGGGCGTCCTGAACGCCGGCGTCGCCAACAACACGGCGACGATCACGTTCGACGTCACGGTCTACCCGGACGTGCTCGACGGCACGATCATCTCGAATCAGGCCTTCGTAAGCTCGCCGGGCTACGGCATCCTCGACCAGCCGTCGGACGACCCGCGCACGCCGGCCGAGGACGACCCGACGCTCGACATCGTCGGCAACCTGCCGCTGCTGTTCGCGGCCAAGTCGGCGGCGCTCGAGATCGACAACGGCTCGCCCGGCATCGTCGATCCCGGCGACGTCCTGCGCTACACGATCGCGATCGACAACCTGAGCCGTGCGAACGTCGCGACGGCGACCTACCTGACCGACGCGCTGCCCGAGAACACGACCTACGTCGCCGATTCGACGACGCTGAACGGCATTCCGGTCGGCCAGCCGGACGCGGGCCTGTTCCCGCTCGAGGACGGCCTGCCGGTCAGTTCGAGTGACCTGACGCCGCCGGTGCCGACGGGCAACGAAGGCGTCATCACGCCCGGCGAGACCGCGGTCGTGACCTTCGACCTGCAGGTGAACGCCGGGGTCCCGACGGGCACGCTGATCAGCAACCAGGCCGTGGTCCGCTCCGACGAGCTCGGCGAGCTCTTGACCGACGGCGACGGCAACCCGGCGACGGGGCCCGAGCCCACGGTCGTCGTGGTCGGCGACGCGCAGCAGCTCGCGATCATCCAGGACGTAGCAGTCGTCGACGGCGGCGCGGCGCTCGCGGGCAGCGAACTCGAATACACGATCACGGTGACCAACATCGGCGCCGTGCCGGCGCAGTACGTCGTGATTACCGACGACCTGAACCTGCCCGTGCCGAACTACCTGGCCTACGTCGACGGCTCGGCGACGCTCAACGGCCTCGCCGACGGCGTAAGCTTCGCGGGCACCGTGATCACGGCCGACTACGGCACCGAGTACGGCGCGCTTCCGCCGGCGGAAACCGCCATCGTGCGGTTCCGGGCGGTGCTGAACCCGGATCTCGAGGACGGGACGACCGTTACCAACATCTCGCAGGTGGCCTGGAACGACCCGACCCAGTACCTCGAGGCGCAGGCCTCGATCGACATCGGCGGCGTGCCGGGCTCGGGGATGGTATCCGGCACGGTCTTCCACGACTCGGACTTCGACAACACGCCCGACACGGCCGAGCGCCTGCTCGAGGGCTGGTCGGTCACGTTAAACCGCAACGACGAGCCCGTGCGCACCGTGGAGACGGACGCCGACGGCAACTACACGATTCCGGGTATCCCGCCGAACTACCTGCTCGCCGACGAGTACTCGCTGACCTTCGCAGCGCCCGGCGCCGGCTCACGCACGGCTCTGATGGGCCGGACCGACTCCGACTTCACGGACGACCTGCAGCGGATTTACGACATCGTCGTGACCTCGGGCAGCAACCTGCGCGCGCTCAACCTGCCGATCGATCCCAACGGCATCGTCTACGATTCGGTCGTGCGCCTGCCGCTCGCCGGCGCGATCCTGACGCTGATCGATGCGAGGAGCCAGCAGCCCGTCGCCGCGAGCTGTTTCGAAGACCCGAACCAGCAGAACCAGGTAACGGTCGGCAACGGCTACTACAAGTTCGACCTGAACTTCTCGGACCCGAGCTGCCCGAGCGGCGGGGACTACATGATCACGCTCGAGCCGCCGAGCAGCAACTTTGTCGGCGGCGTGTCCGAACTGATCCCGCCCGCGACCGACCGCTCGACGCGGCCGTTCGACGTCGGCGCCTGCGGCGGCTCGACGAGCGACGCGATTCCGTCGACGACCGACTTCTGCGAAGTACAGGAGTCCGAGTTCGAGCCGCCGACCTCGGCGCAGGCGCGGAGCGCGACGACGGCGTACTACTCGCGGATTCGTTTCGACGATAGCCGCGGCACCGCGTCGGCGCAGCTGTTCAACAACCACATCCCGCTGGACCCGATCCTTGGCGGCGCGGTGTCGATCACGAAGACGACGCCGAAGCTCAATGTCGTACGCGGCGAGCTCGTGCCCTACGTGATCACGGTCTCGAATTCCTTCGGCGCCGATCTGCCCGACGTCAGCGTCGTCGACCGCTTCCCGGCCGGCTTCCGCTACGTCGAGAGCTCGGCGCGCTACGACGGCGAGCCGCTCGAACCCGAGATCATCGGCCGCGAACTCTACTGGAACGACCTGTTCCTCGCGCGCTCGGGCACGCACGAAATCAAGCTCCTGCTCGCGGTCGGCGCGGGCGTCACCGAGGGCGAGTTCATCAACCGGGCGCAGGCCGTGAGTTCGCTGACGGGCAATGCGATGTCGGAAGAGGCGATGGCGACCGTGCGCATCGTCCCCGACCCGACCTTCGACTGCACGGACGTTACGGGCAAGGTATTCGACGACGCGAACCGCAACGGCTACCAGGATCCGGGCGAGTCGGGCATCGCGGGCGTCCGGCTCGTCACGGCGCGCGGCCTCGCGGCCAAGACCGACAACTACGGCCGCTATCACATTACCTGCGCGATCGTGCCGAACGAGACCCGCGGCAGCAACTTCGCGCTCAAGATCGACGACCGCACGCTGCCGAGCGGTTTCCGCGCGTCGACCCGGCCCGTGCAGATCCAGCGAGCCACGCGCGGTAAGGCGCTCAGGATGAACTTCGGCGCGTCGATCCACCGTGTCGTGGGCCTGGATATCGCCGACGCCGTGTTCGAACCCGGCACGGTCGCGATGCGCGGCCTCTGGAAGCCGCGCATCGGCCTCCTGATCGACGAGCTCGGGAAGAGCCCCGCGGTACTGCGCCTTTCCTACGTCGCCGACGTGGAAAACGAGCAGCTCGTCGAGCAGCGCCTCGAGTCGATCAAGAAGACGATCATGCGGGCCTGGGAGGCCGAAGACAGAGGCTATGAGCTCGCGATCGAGCCCGAGATTTACTGGCGTCGCGGTGAGCCCGTCAAACGCGACGGTGGAGGTCAGCCATGAGTGCCTCAACCCTGATACGCCTCAAGCTGCTCGGCCTGCTGCTGCCCGCGGGAGCCCTCGCGGCCGGCGTCGAGGAAACGGCGATCGGCGAAACGGCCGAGCGGCATCTGCCGACCGACACGCCGTACATGCAGTGGGTGACCGACCCCAGCCGCGTCGAGACCGACTTCGAAGACCGGATCATGCTGCGTGAGACGACCGAGGAGGCCTTCGAAACGATCAAGCTCTCGAATCTCGTCGAGCCGATCCGCTTCGAGACCGGCGTCGCCTCGATTCCCGACGAAACCGTCGCCTCGCTCGCGCAGATCCTCGATCGCATGCGCGATCGCCTGAACGTGCGCCTGCACCTGATCGGTCACGCCGACAATCAGCCGCTGTCGCCGCGGCTCGAGGCCGTGTACGGCGACAACGCCGGCCTGTCGCGCGAGCGCGCGGGCGAGGTGGCTGAGCTGTTCAAGGCCGCGCTGGATCTGCCGCCCGAGTCGATTACTTACGATTGGCGCAGCGATGAGGAGCCCGTCGCTTCGAATCTGACCCCTGACGGCCGCGCGTTGAATCGCCGCGTCGAAGTCGAGGTCTGGTACGACGAGCCCGGCGAGCGCGTCGCGCTCGAGGAGTTTCTCGTGCCGCACCAGATCAAGCGCGCCAAGGTCTGCCGCATGGAGACCGTGTGCAAGCTGCGCTACGTCGAGGGCCATGCGCGCCGCGCTCGCGTGCAGAACCTCGTCGCTCCGCTGCGCTACGGCGCGGACAGCATCGACGTCGACGAGGACTTCGTGTTCCGCGTCGGCCAGGCGCTCGCCAACCTGGTCGACAAGCAGAACGTGGCCGTGCGCTTCGTCGGCTACAGCGACGACGCGCCGCTAAACGAGCGCGACAGCCGCATCTACGGCGATCACGTCGGCCTGTCTCGAGCCCGTGCGCGCCGCGTCGCGCTGACGGTCCAGGACAGCCTGGGGTTACCGACCGATATGATCCTGAGCGACGGCCGTGGCGATACGCGGCCGCTGGGCTCGAACCGCACCGAGGGCGGCCGCGCCGCGAATCGCCGCGTCGAGGTCGAGTTCTGGTACGACGATCCGCTTAAGGAGCTCCCGGACGAACCGCAGATGTGCCCCGAGCAGGCCGGCGCGGAGACCGTGTCGCGGGTCTACGATCCGCCGGGCGGCGCGCTCGACTTCGTGCCTTTCGAGGACGGCCGCGCCGTGCTGCCGGCCGGTTACGCGGCGCGGCTTGGTCAGGCAATGGCGGCGGTGGCCGACAAGGCCAACGTCCGGCTGCGCTTCTCGGGTTACACGGCCAACGAGCGTCTCGAGCGCCGCACGGCCGCCGTGTACGGCGACGACATCGGGCTTTCGGCGTCGCGCGCGCGCCGGGTCATGGAACTCGTCTCCGCTGAGCTCGGGCTCGAGCCCGGCCAGGCCGAGTTCGAGGGTCGCGGCTACGTGCACTCGGCCGACGTCGTCAACGCGGGCTTCGTCCAGGGCGACAGTTCCTACGTCAAGGTCGACGTCGTCTACGACGAACTCGCCGTGCTCGATGACTACGAGGGCGTGGACATCACCCGCCTGACCCGCGAGCTCAAGCCCGAGAACCCGCTCGGCCTGAACCTCATGCGCATCACGGTCGACGGCGTGCCGATCGACGATCCCGAGCGCAGCTCCTCCGATATCCAGCGCTGTACCGACGTCGCGATGGAGGTCGCGGACATTCGCTTCGGCTTCGACAACCTGACCTCGGCGCCGCGCCTGTCGGTCAGCTCGCAGTCGCCGCGCATCATCGTCGCGCGCGAGATCGACAACGAGACGCACGTCTCGAAAGTACAGTTCCGCATGTACACGAACTACTCGTACTTCATCGAACGTTCCGAAGTGCGGGTATTCGAGGCCGGCCGTTCCGCCGAGTCCGAGCCGCTCGCCGTCGTGCCGATGCAGGCCGACGGCACGGCCGAGTGGCAGCCGCCCGCGGCCTGGTTCAAGGCGCCGACCTACGAGCTGGCCTACGTGCTGCGCGCCTATGGCGAAGACGGAAACTTCGACGAGACCCACGCGCAGCCGCTGTGGGTCGTGTACGACGACGAAGCCGCGATCGAGCCGCTCGAGAACGTCGACCCGTTCGAGGCCGAGGAGGCCGAGGTCCTGCTCGCGGGCTACGGCGAGAACGATCTCGGCCTGCACAACATCGGGCTCGGCAGCGGCACGGTCAGCGTGCGCGGTGACAGCATTCCCGAGGGCCACGAGGTCTGGGTGGCGGGCCGCCGCGTGCCCGTCGATGAGAGCGGCAGCTTCGTCACCGAAGAGGTAATGCCGGACGGCGCACACACGGTCGAAGTCGCCGTCGTAGAACCCGACGGCGACGGTGAGCTGTACCTGCGCGACCTCGAGTTCGAGACCAACGACTGGTTCTACGTCGCGATGGCCGACGTCACGGTCTCCGACGGCGGCGCGGGCGGCGCCGCCGACCTCCTGGCCGGCGACAACCCGGCCTTCGATCCCGACTCGACGGTCGATGGACGTTTCGCGTTCTTCCTGAACGGCAAGTTCGGCGACCACTGGCGTCTGTCGGCCAGCGCGGACACGCGTGAGGGCGCGATCTCCGACATCTTCTCGAACTTCATGGCCAAGGACCCGACCTCGCTGTTCCGCCGTATCGATCCGGACTACTACTATCCGACCTTCGGCGATGACAGCACGGTCACCGAGATGGCGCCGACGATGGGCAAGTTCTTCGTGCGCCTGAGCGACGGCGACAACTACGGCCAGTGGGGCAACTTCAAGATCGGCTACATGAACAACGAGCTCGCACAGGTCGATCGCGGCCTGTACGGCGCAAACGTCCACCTGCAGAGCAAGACGACGACCGAATTCGGCGATCAGCGATACGCCCTCGATGCCTTCGGCGCCGAGCCCGGCACGGTGCCGAGCCGCGAGGAGTTCCGCGGCACGGGCGGCTCGCTGTACTACCTGAGCCGCCAGGACATTCTCGTGGGTTCCGAGCGGCTGCGCATCGAGCTGCGCGACAAGGCCTCCGGAATCGTCACGGGCGTCGTCAACCTGACGCCGTCGATGGACTACGACATCGACTACCTGCAGGGCCGAATCCTGCTTTCAACGCCGCTCGCATCGACGGCCGAGGACAACCTGCTGGTCAGAAACGATGCGATGTCGGGCGACGAGGCCTACCTCGTCGTGCGCTACGAGTACACGCCGGGCTTCGACGACGTCTCGGCGCTGTCGACGGGCGGTCAGGGACACGTCTGGCTCGGCAATTTCGTACGCTTGGGCATGACGGCGAACATGAACGAGCAGGACGAAGGCGACAGCACGCTGACCGCCGCCGACCTGACGCTGCGCCTGTCGGCCGATACCTGGGTCAAGGTGCAGAGCGCCCGCAGCGAAGGACTCGTGTCGATGCCGACCGTGTCGCAGGACGGCGGCTTCGAGTTCTCGTCGTTCAACTCCTCGTCGTTCGTCAACGCCGAGGCCGATGCCAATCGTGCCGACCTGAGTGTCGGCATGCGCGACATCGTGGGCTTCGGCAATGCGCGCCTGTCGGCCTACTCGCAGGAAGTCGGCGCGGGCTACTCGGCGCCGGGCCTGACGGCCTTGACCGACACGACCAACTTCGGCGGCGCCCTGTCCCTGCCGATCGGCGACCGCCTCGCGATCAACGCCAAGCACGACGCGCTCGAGCAGGTCGATGGCATCGAGACGACCGCGACCGAGTACAACCTGAGCTATCAGCTCTCGTATCACTGGGACATCAGCGCGGGCTATCGCGAGGACTCACGCATCGACCGCTCGATCAACGTGCCGCTGAGCCAGGAGACGGGCGACCGCGCCGACGCGATCGTGCAGCTCGGCTACGACTCGAAGCAGAACTGGAGCGTGTACGCCTACTCGCAGGATACGCTCGAGACGACCGGTGAGCGCAGCACCAACGCGCGCCTGGGCGTCGGCGGTTCGTTCCGCGTATCCGAGACGCTGAACATCGACGCCGAGGTGTCGGACGGCGACCTCGGGCAGGGCGGCCGGATCGGCACCAACTACCTGCTGTCCGATCGCACGAGCATGTATCTGAACTACTCGCTCGAGAACGAGCGCACCGACAACGGCCTGCGCGCGCGCCGCGGTAACGAGGGCAACCTCGTCGCGGGCGTGAAGTCGCGGTTCGCCGACTCGACGAGCGTGTTCCTCGAAGAGCGCTACCAGACCAACGACACGATGACGGGGCTCACGCACGCGACCGGCATCAACTTCGCGCCGGGCAACAACTGGAACCTCGGCATCAACAGCGACATCGGCACGCTCCGCGACCGGCAGACCGGCGCCGAGACCGAGCGTCTCGCGGGTGGCGTCCAGGTCGGCTGGAACTCGGACAGGCTGCAGTTCTCGAGCGGCGTCGAATACCGCAACGACGACGCCGAGCAGCCGGATCTCTCGCGCAGCGAGCGCACGACCTGGCTGTTCCGCAACAACTTCCGCTTCCAGATGAACCCGGGCGCGCGCCTGCTCGGCAAGCTCAACCACTCGACCAGCGAGAGCTCGCAGGGCACGTTCTACGACGGCGGCTTCACCGAGGCCGTGATCGGCTACGCGCTGCGCCCGGTCAGGCACGACCGCATCAACACGCTGGTCAAGTACACCTACTTCTACAACGTGCCGACGACGGGCCAGCAGACCCTGCAGGACGTCGCGGCCCAGTTCCTGCAAAAGACCCACATCGCCGCCGTCGATGTGAACTACGACCTGACCCGCAACTTCACGATCGGCGGTAAGTACGCCCACCGTCTCGCGCAGGTCAGCCTCGATCGCGAAGACCCGCTGTTCTTCGACAACAACGCGAGCCTGTACGTGGTCCGCGGCGACTATCGTTTAGGCGAGAACTGGGAGTTCCTGGGCGAGATGCGCCTGCTCGACATGAGCGACCTCAACGAATCGCGCAGCGGCGCGCTCCTGACGATCTCGCGCTACCTGGGCGATCACCTCAAGATCGGCCTGGGCTACAACTTCACCGACTTCTCAGAGGACCTGACGGATCTGAGCTACGACCATCATGGGTTTTTCCTGAACCTGACGGGGTCGTTGTAGGGTCTCCTACCGGCGGTACGTGTCGATGATCGCGGCGTCAACCCACATGACGTCGTCGCCGCGAGTAAAAAAGAAGTATTTGCCGTCCGGCGTCACTACCGGGCAATAGTCGGATTCCTCGGAATTGATGACGTCGCCCATGTGGATGCCCTTGCCCCACGATCCGTCGGGCAGGCGGAAGCTCACGTATAGATCGGAGCTGCCGAGATTGTCCGGCCGTTCGGCGGCCACGTGGATGACGTAGGCCTCGTCGGGGCTTACGTAGATGTCGCCCTCGTCCGTCGGGCCGTTGATTCCGGGTCCCAGGTTTACGGGCTCCTCGAACTCACCGTCCGCGTACTGCGCGCGATAGCTGTCGCGCGCGCCCAGCGTATCGTCGCGCACGGCCGAAAAATACAGGCTGCCGTCCGCGACGAGCATCGGGTAGAGCTCATGACCCGGTCCGTTGATGTGCGGCCCGAGCGGTTCCGGCGTCATCAGGCCGTCCATCGTGATCCTGCTGCGCCAGATGTTGTATCGCTCGAGCGAATAGCCGGGCAGCGGCCGGTTCGAGATGAAGTACACCCAGTCGCCGCCGGGCGCGAACGCCATGTCGACGTCACCGTGGCCCGGATACGTCCTCGACGGCGGCGCCATGCGCGGTTCCGGCCAGCTGCCATCGTCCTGCTGGTGGCTGAAAAACATCTTGAATACGCCGTCGACCGAACGCGTGAACATGAAAATGCTACCGTCGGGCGAGAATACGGAGTTGAGCTCGCGCTCGCCGGGCAGCGAGACGAGTCCCGGCGCGAAAACCTCCGGCGTCATACCCGGAGGTTTCTGGCCCAGGTAAGGGCCGGACAACACCGGCCACTCTTCCTGGGCCGTGACCGGAAGCGAAACAAGCAATGCAAACAGGCAGGTCAGGCGCATGGCGGTGCCTCTGACATAGTGCGGAGTAATGAGTCAGGACACTAGCGACGATCCGCCAGCGGTGCAACCGAAGGGCCGGCGAGCTCGAGCCGGCTCAGATACCGCCTGTCGAATCCCACGCGACGAAGCTCGCCGAAGCCCTTGTACATTGCCCTCGCGAGCAGCAGCAGCGGATTGAGACTCTTCCTGGGCCTCGTTCCGATCGTCGTCTCGCAGGCGAGCGCCGACAGCTCGACCAGCGGCGGTTCAAGGGCGAACACGGGCGTTTCGTGCACCCAGGTCTGCTGCAGAAACTTGTCGACGGGCGCCGTCAGCGTAGTGCTCGCATTGCAAAGTGCCGACGCAGCGGCCGGGCTGATCGCGTACGCCAGCATGCAAAGGGGTACGTCGGACACGTAGGACAGCGTCGATCCTTCAAGGCTCCGCACGCGGTACGCTGCCGGCCGCAGCGCCTTGAGAGGCGCGCGCCGCCTGTCGATGCCTTGCAGACGAACAAATCCGTATTCCCGTACGAGCCTGTCGATCAGCTCGAGCCGTTCGGCAAAACCGTCCGTAAGCCGCGCATCGTCTTCGAGGATGACGGCTGGCCGCCTCAACGCAACGCAGTCGCGCCAGAGTGCGAGGTGGCTTGCGTAGCAGCCCACTTCTCCGGGCAGCGGGTCTCGCAGCGCATTCAGTCTGTAGCGTCTGGCATCAATGCCGTCGAAGAACTCGGAGCTGCGGTCAGCGCCCTCGATCGCGTCAAAGAACTCGAACTCGACTCCCGCCCGCTCGAGCTGACCGGCGATCGACGCGCGCCTCGTCGCGGCGTGCTTGAGGCTGATGACAAATACCTTCACGGAGAGCCCTCGAAAACCGTTGTCCGGTTTAGACGGCGCTGACGCAGGAACCGGTCGCGGTCGGAACCCATTTCCCTGCCGCGTTTGCTAGTGTTCGCGGATGAACGACTACCCGCCGGGCCTCCGGGCCGACACGACCGCCCTGTTTCTCGATATCGACGGCACGCTGCTCGACATACGGTCGCGGCCGTCCGACGTCGTCGTGGAGGATGCGCTCAAGGAACTGCTCATCGGGATCGAGCGGGAACTCGACGGCGCGCTTGCACTCGTCAGCGGCCGGTCGCTCGGCGAGATCGACCGCCTGTTCGGCAACGGCCGGTTTAACGCGGCGGGCGCGCACGGCGCCGAAATCCGGCTCGCGGGCGAGCGCTTGCCGATGCACGAAACCGGCCCTTTGCCAACGCGGATTGCGGCCCGCCTGGCCGAGTTCGCCGACAGCCATGAGGGCCTGCTACTCGAGCACAAGCCGAACGGTGTGTCCTTGCACTATCGTGGTGCACCCGCGCTCGAATCCGCCTGTCGTGAGCTTATCGCCGACACGATGCTCGCGCTCGGTGACGACTACCGTTTGATTGTCGGTAAGATGGTGTTCGAAATAACACCACAGGGGCACGACAAGGGCGCGGCCATTCACGCTCTGATGACACGCTTGCCGTTCGCCGGACGCACGGCGCTGTTCGTCGGCGACGACGTTACCGATGAGGACGGCTTCCGGGCCGCGAATGAACTCGGCGGCACATCCATACGCGTGGGTGGCAACGAAGAAAGCGAGGCCCGCTACTCGCTGGCCGACGTCGCGGCCGTCCACGCCTGGCTCGCCGCGAGCGTGCTGCGGGGACCACGAAGCAAGAGGGAGCACGACACTTGAGCAATCTGAACCTCGGACTCATCGGCAACTGCCAGGTTGCCGGGCTCGTCGACAGCCGCGCGCGCATCGTGTGGGCCTGCCTTCCGCAGTTCGATTCCGACCCGGCATTCTGTAATCTGCTGCGATCCGACGACGAGCAGGCCAAACCCGGCTTCTTCGAGATCGAGCTGCTCGACTTCGCGAGCAGCGAACAGCGCTACCTGACCAACACGGCGATCCTGTCCACGACGCTCACCGACACCGACGGCGGAGCGGTAAGGATCACCGATTTCGCGCCGCGCTTTTCCTACGTGGGGCGCAGCTACACGCCGGTGATGTTCATGCGCCGGATCGAGCTCGCGAGCGGCCGGCCGCGCATCCGCATCCGCTTGCGGCCCGCGCGCAACTATGGCGCCGAGTCCTGCGACTTCACGCGCGGCAGCAACCACATCCGCTACGAGGGAGGCGACGTGACCATGAGGCTCACGACCGACGCGTCGCTGACCCACATCATCGACGAAGCCGCCTTCGTGCTCGATCGCGACCTGCACCTCGTGCTCGGCCCCGACGAGACGATCCGCGAGTCCTGCGACGACGAATTTCATCGCAACTACCGCGCGACGCTCAACTACTGGCAGACCTTCTCGCGCAGCCTCGCGATTCCGTTCGAGTGGCAGGAGGCCGTGATTCGCGCCGCGATCACGCTCAAGCTTTGCACCTTCGAGGACACCGGCGCCGTCGTCGCGGCGCTGACCACGTCGGTTCCCGAAGCCGCCGACTCGGGCCGTAACTGGGACTATCGCTACTGCTGGCTGCGCGACAGCTACTTCGTCGTGCAGGCGCTGAACCGGCTCGGCGCGACGCAGACGATGCAGAGCTACCTGAGCTACATCATGAACATCGTCGCCGACGCCGCCGGCGAGCCCTTGAAGCCGCTATACGGCATCAGCAACAGTTCGCAAACCGACGAGCTGATCGTCGAGTCGCTTTCGGGTTACCGGGGCATGGGCCCCGTGCGCCGCGGCAACCAGGCCTACGAACAGGTCCAGCACGACGTCTACGGCGCGGTCGTGCTGTCGGCCACGCAGTTCTTCTTCGACCAGCGCCTGATTCGCTCGGGCACCGTGGCCGAATTCGAGCGCCTCGAGGTGCTCGGCGAGCACGCCCGCCGCTACTACAGCGAGCCCGACGCGGGCCTGTGGGAATACCGGGGCCGCAAGCGCGTGCACACGTTCTCTAGCATGATGTGCTGGGCGGCCTGCGACCGGCTGTCGAAGATTGCCGCGTCGCTCGGCAAGGCCGATCGCGCCGGCTATTGGCGAAAGGCTGCCGATGAAATCCGCGCGGTAATCCACGACAAGGCCTGGGACGCGGAGCAGGGCGCCTACACCGAGAGCTTCGGCCGGCCCGAGATGGACGCGAGCCTCCTGACGATGCACGTCATGGGCTTCGCGGCCGCCGACGATCCGCGCTTCATCTCGACGGTCGAGTGCATCGGCAAGCACCTGCGTCGCGGCGATCACATGTTCCGCTACGACGCGCCCGACGACTTCGGCAGCCCAGAGAACGCGTTCAACATCTGCACCTTCTGGTACATCGACGCGCTCGCGAGCATCGGCCGCGTCGGCGAGGCAAGGGAACTGCTCGAGAACATGCTGTCGCTCAGGAACCCGCTGGGCCTCTTGTCGGAAGACATCGAGCCCGGGTCGGGCACGCTCTGGGGCAACTTCCCGCAGACCTACAGCATGGCCGGCATCATCAACGCGGCCGTTCGCTTAAGCCGGCCCTGGGAGTCGGCGCTTTGAGCACATCGGACGGACGCCTGGTCATCGTTTCCAACCGCGTTGCGATCCCCGAGGAGAACAAGCCGGCAGGCGGCGGGCTCGCCGTCGGCGTGCTGGCCGCGCTCAGGGACCACGGTGGCATCTGGTTCGGCTGGAGCGGCGAGGTCACCGACCGCGAGAGCGGCGGGCCCGACATCACGACGATCGGTAACACCGACTACGCGACGATCCAGATCAACAGAAGCGACTACGAGCAGTACTACAACGGCTACAGCAACCGCGTGCTCTGGCCCGTCTGCCACTACCTGCTCGACTTCATCCGCTACGACCAGGCCGACTTCGAGGGCTACCGGCGCGTCAATGCGATGTTCGCGCGCAAGCTCATGTCGCTGTTGCAACCCGACGACATCATCTGGGTGCACGACTATCACCTGATCCCGCTCGCGAGCGAACTCAGGAGCGCCGGCATCGAAAACCGCATCGGCTTCTTCCTGCACGTGCCGTTCCCGGCCTACGAGGCGCTGCGTGCCGCGCCGGGCCACGAGTACCTGTTGCGCTGCCTGTGTGCCTACGACGTGCTCGGCTTCCACACGCCGCGCGATCTCGCCGCGTTCGAGACCTGCATCCGCGAGCCCGTGGTCGGCGCCGAGTTCGAGGACAACCGCGTCATCCGGGTGCCCGGAGGCAAACTGATCGCCGACGTGTTCCCGATCGGCATCGACGTCGACGAAGTGCGCGGCATGGCCGAGGAGGCCAGCGGAACGAAGCGCGTGAAGAAACTCGTCAAGAGCCTGGACGAACGTCAGCTCATCATCGGCGTCGACAGGCTCGACTACAGCAAGGGCCTGATGCAGCGCATGCTGGCCTACGAGCGCCTGCTCGAGAAATACCCCAACTCGCAGCGGCTCGTGACGCTGATGCAGATCGCGCCGCCGACGCGCGCGGGTGTGCGCGCCTACGACGAGATCCGCAACGCGCTCGAGCAGGTCTCGGGCCGTATCAACGGCCGCTTCGCCGAGTCCGACTGGGTGCCGATCCGCTACCTCAATAAGGGCGTCGCGCGCGTTCCGCTCATGGGGTTCTTCCGCAAGGCCGCCATCGGGCTCGTAACCCCGGTGCGCGACGGCATGAATCTCGTTGCCAAGGAGTATGTCGCGGCACAGGATCCGGAGGATCCCGGCGTGCTCGTTCTGTCGAGCCTCGCGGGCGCGGCCGTCGAACTCACCGACGCACTCATCGTCAACCCCCACGATCGCGATGACGTCGCCGACGGACTCGCAACGGCCATCAACATGCCGCTAGCCGAGCGCAAGCGCCGCTATGAGTCCATGATCGAAGTACTCGGCAGGAACGACATTACGGCCTGGCGCACGCGGTTCGTGGATGCGCTCAGGAACGGGGGCTGAAGCCCGGCGACGGTAGCTAGTCTTTCGGAAGCGGCTGGCCGCGCGTTTCGATCGAGATCGGCGTCTTCATGATGACCTGGCGATGCGGGAACGGGATGCCGATGCCGTTCTCCTTGAACGCGTCCCAGAGCGCGAGCAGCACCTTGCCGCGGATGTTGGTCAGCCCCTCCTGCGGATCGTGAATCCAGAACCTCAATAGGAAGTTGATCGACGAGTCGCCGAACTCGGTCATCCAGCACACCGGCATCCTGTAGTTCTGGTCGACGCGCTCGACGCCGCTCGCCGCCTCGATCGCGATGCGTGACACCTCGTGCGGGTCCGAGTCGTAGGACACGCCGAACGGCACGTCGAGACGCACGAACTTGTCCGAGAACGACCAGTTGACGACCTGGGTCGTGATCAGGTCCTCGTTCGGAATCAGGAACTCGCGGCCGTCGCGCGTAACGACCGAGACGAATCGCGCTCTGAGTTCGCGTATCCAGCCGAAGGTCTCGCCGCTCGGCCCGAGCGAGATCGTATCGCCGGGTTTGATCGACTGGTCCATCAGGATGATGATCCCGGAGATGAAGTTCGAGACGACTTTCTGCAGGCCGAAGCCCAGGCCGACGCCGATCGCGCCCGAGAAGATCGTGAGCGCCGTGAGATCGATGCCGACGCTCGAGATCGCCGCCAATACGGCGAAGACGATCAGGCTGATTCTCAAGACCTTGCCGATCAGGACGCGCAGCGACGGCGTGAGTTCGTCGATGTTGTCGAGCCGGTTCTCGAGGATTCGGCCGAGCGACAGGGCGGCCCAGAGCAGGA
This sequence comes from Woeseiaceae bacterium, assembly GCA_028280615.1. Lineage (GTDB taxonomy): Bacteria > Pseudomonadota > Gammaproteobacteria > Steroidobacterales > Woeseiaceae > UBA1847. The sequence continues at coordinate 22,399 of JANQLK010000018.1, forward strand.
CGCCGAACAGGCAGACCGAGTAGATCAGGTCGAGTATCGACAGCTCATCCTCGCCCAGGCTGAAACTGACGCTGTTCAGAAAGCCCGTGATCTCGCCCGTGATGCCGAGGATCGTCGCGGCGACGAAACCCCAGGCGACGGCCGAGAACACCCGCCTCAGCGTGGCGCTGCGAATCGCGTACGAGACGGTCGAGATGACGAGCCAGGCGCCGGACAAAACCAGCGCAACGTACACGAGGTGTTTTTGCGATTCCCAGCCCAGCGCCGTCATCGCCGAGTGCGCGAATGCGAGCAGCAGGGCGTAGAAGAACCAGTTGAGGTGCTGAAGGAAGGCGTCGGAGACGCGATAGAGCCCCGGCATGTCCTCGATCGACTTCGCCCGCTCCCTGAGCAGCGGCTCGACCCGGCGGCCGATGATCCGCGCGATCACGTACAGCAGCACGATGACCGTTGCCTGTATGCCGACTTCCGGCCGTTTCAGGTAGTCGAGCGCCAGGAGGCCGTATTCCTGGCCCAGCTTGAGTATTTCGTCGACTGTCATGCTTGCATCGTCCCCGGGGCGTGAGAGTGCCACAGCGGGTAGCTAAAAACACGGCGATCCGTGCCGTTCGCATGTCGAACAAATACAGACGGATACACTTCCGAGCCCCCGAATTCAGTACAATGATGAGCTTTCGGCTTTTCAGAGTCTGGCGATGCAGGCAGAGGGCAGCAAGGGAATATCCAAGTCGGCCGTTGCGGCGGCCGGCGCCGCGTTCCTGCTGCTCGCCGGCGGCTGCGGCGAGCCCGAGGCGCCCGAGTCACGCGCCGCGGCGGCGCCCGTGCGGGTCATCGCCGAGCCGATCACGTTCGAGCGCGAGCGCACCCGGGTGGAGGCCGTCGGCACCTCGCGGGCGCTGCGCTCGATCGAGCTCTTCCCGGCCGCATCCGGCGAGGTCGTCGCCGTCAACTTCGAATCCGGCCAGCTCGTGCGCGCGGGTGACGTGCTCGTCGAACTCGACAGCCGCGAGCAGAAGCTCGCCGTGGAACTCGCGCGGGTCCAGCTCAAGGACGCCGAACGGCTCTACGCCCGCTACGAAGCCACGGGTTCGAGCGGCGCCGTTCTGCCGACCGAGATCGATGCGGCCGCGACCCGCGTCGAGGCCGCGCGCATCGAGCTCGACCGGGCGCAGGTCGCGCTGGACGACCGCTACATCAAGGCGCCGTTCGACGGCCACGTCGACGTTACCGATGTCGATCCCGGCGATCGCATCGATACGGGTACGGCGATTACGACGCTCGACGACCGCACCTCGCTGCTGGTCAGCTTCGACGTGCCCGAGGTCATGGTCGGTGAGCTCGATATGGGCGATGACGTATCAGTGACCGCGTGGAATCGTACGTCGACCGAATTCGCGGGCAGCGTCGTCGAGATCGGCAGCCGCATCAACCCGAATACCCGAACCTTCAACGTCCGCGCCACGGTCGGCAACGACGACGACGCCCTCAGGCCCGGCATGAGCTTTCGCGTGGCTGTCGACGTGGCCGGCCGCGAGTACGCCGTCGTCGCCGAAACCGCCGTCAAGTGGGGCGCCAACGGCGCGTACATCTGGCTGGTCCGCGAAGGCAGGGCAGAGCGCGTTCCGGTCAACATCATTCAGCGGCGCCAGGGCCGCGCATTGATCGACGCGGATCTCGGCACGGGCGACGACGTCGTCGTCGAAGGCGTGCAGCGGCTGCGCGATGGCTCCGAGGTGGACTACGAGCGCAGCGGCTTTGCACGGCGCGAACCGACCCGGCCGTCCGGAATACGCTCAGCCGCGCACTGAGCGGCGCCAACATGAGCAACGACTCCGACACGCCGGGCACGAACGAGGCGCCGCCCCTGAGCAACGACCTGCCGAGCGTCAGCATACGCCGGCCGGTGCTCGTGCTGGTCCTGAACCTGCTGATCGTCCTCGCCGGCATCGCCGCGATTCTCGCCGTCGAGACGCGCGAGCTGCCGGATGTCGACCGGCCGATCGTCAGCGTTCGGGCCGAGTACCCGGGCGCGTCGCCGGAAACAATGGACACCGAGGTCATCAGCATCCTCGAAGGCGCCGTCGCACGCGTCTCGGGCGTCAAGAACATCGATTCGGCCTCCGAGGAGAACAACGGCCGTATGCGTATCGAGTTCCGGCCCAACGTCGATCTCGACAGCGCCGCATCGGATGTCCGCGAGGCCGTGAACCGCGTCTCCCGGCAGCTCCCGGACCGGCTCGAGCAGGTCGTCGTCGTCAAGGCCGACGACGATTCGCGCGTGATCGTCAACATCGCCGTGATCTCGGACCGGCTCGTCGAGGAAGAGATCACGCGCATCGTCGAACAGGACATCGTGCCCGAGCTCGTCTCGATCGACGGCGTCGCGGACGTGCGGCTCGGCGGCGCGCGCCAGCGCATGCTGCGGGTCGTGCTCGATCCGCTCAGGCTCGCGAGCTACGGACTGTCGGTTACCGACGTATCGCGCGTGCTCGTGACCGCGCCGTTCGACATCCCGGCCGGCAGCTTCCGCTCCGAGGACCAGGAGCTGATCGTGCGCGCCGATGCGTCGGTCGTGTCGGCTCGGGAAGTCGCCGACATCATCATCCGCGACTCGATCCGCGTCGGCGACGTCGCGAACGTCTACTTCGGCCCCGAGGACGCCCGCTCCTACTCACGATTGAACGGCAATCCCGTGATCGGCATCGGCATCGTGCGCCAGGCCAAGTCGAACACGATTCGGATCTCGGACGGCGTGAAGCGGGCCGTCGCGCGCATCAACGGGCGCTTCGACGACATCGAGCTCGTCATTACCGATGACGCGGCCGAGTTCATCCGCAGCTCGGTGCGCGAGGTGCTGATCACACTGGCGCTGACCGTCGCCATCGTCATCGCGACGATCTGGCTGTTCATCGGTTCGATCCGTGCCACGCTCGTGCCCGCGATCGCGATACCGGTCGCGCTGATCGGCACGGTCGCCGCGATCTGGAGCTTAGGCTTCTCGATCAACATCCTGACCCTGCTCGCGCTCGTGCTCGCGACCGGGCTGGTCGTCGACGACGCGATCGTCGTGCTCGAAAACATCAAGCGGCGCCGCGCGCAGGGTCTGGGCGCGCGCGCCTCGGCCGTGCTCGGCACACGGCAGGTGTTTTTCGCAGTCGTGACGACGACCGCCGTGCTGATCTCCGTATTCGTGCCAATCGCCTTCCTGCCGAGTACGGCGGGCCGGCTGTTTCGGGAGTTCGGCCTCGTGCTCGCCTCGGCCGTCATCATCTCGAGCTTCGTATCCCTGACGCTCGTGCCTGCCGCGGCCTCGCGCCTGCCCGCCGACTACGCGAGGCACGGATTCCGGCGTTTCGTCGTGCGCGTCGGCAACTGGCTGAACGGCTTTTATCGCCGCACGCTCTCGAAAACGCTCGATCATCCGCTCCTGACGCTCTTCGTCGCGCTCCTGTTCGGGGCCGGCATGCTGTCGCTGTTACCGAGCGTGGACCGCCAGCTCCTGCCCGAGGAGGACCGCGGCATCATCTCTATCTGGGCGAGCGGGCCGGACGGCGTCGGCTTGGGCTACATCGACCGCCAGACCGACAAGGTCGAGGACATCGTGCGCCCGATCGTCGAGAGCGGCGAAGCGACGGCGCTGCTCACGCTCGTCGGCGCCTACGACCCGAACCGCAGCATCGTCACGCTGCCGCTTGCGGACTGGCACGATCGTGCACGCAGCCAGCAGGAGATCACGGCCAGTCTCGAGGGCCCGCTGTCCGAGATCCCGGGCGCATTCGTCGCCGTCAGGAGCGGCAACAGCCTGAATCTCAGGCGCTCCGGTGGCGGCGTCGAGGTCGCGCTGGTCGGCAACGACTACGACACGATCTTCGAGGCGGCCAAGCTGTTCGTCGCCGGCGTCGAAGACCGGCTCACGAGCGTACGCCAGCCGCGCCTCGACTACGACCCGACCCAGCCGCAGCTCTCGGTCAGCATCGATCGCCGCCGCGCGGCGGATTTAGGTATAGATCTCGCCAACCTCGGCGCCACGATGCGCGCGATGGTCAACGGCGACGAACTCGTCGACCTGAACGTCGACGACGAGGCCGTGCCGATCCTGCTCGAGTCCTCGAGCGGCGAGATAAACGACCCGTCGGACCTCGTCAACCTGTACGTCAGTACGAGCCGCGGCGACCTCGTGCCGCTGTCGAGCATCGTGACGATTAGCGAGGAGGGCGTCGCAGCCGAGCTCGGCCGCGTCGCGCAGCGCCGCGCCATCGGGGTCGACATGTCGCTGTCCTCTTCGGCGACGCTGGCCGACGCCGTCGCCGACCTCGAGGCCGTCGCGGCCGACGTGCTGCCGGAAAACGTCTCGATGGTCCTGCGCGGCGAGGCGGCCGAGCTCGAAGAGACGTCGCGCGACGTGCTGCTGACCTACGCCATCGCGCTGGCCGTGATCTTCCTCGTGCTCGCGGCGCAGTTCGAGGGCTTCTCGAGCGCCGTGGTCGTCACGCTGATCATTCCGTTCGGGCTGGCCGCGGCGATCGTGGCGCTCGTCATGACGGGCACCTCGATCAACATTTACTCGCAGATCGGCCTCGTGCTCCTGATCGGCCTCATGGCCAAGAACAGCGTCCTGCTCGTCGAATTCGCCGACCAGCTCAGGGACCTCGGCAAAGGCCTGCGCGAGGCCGTGGAGACCGGCGCGGCCGTGCGCTTAAGGCCGGTCGCGATGACGATGGTATCGACCGTGCTCGGCGGCCTGCCGCTGATCCTGTCGAGCGGCGCCGGGGCCGAGGCGCGTTCCTCGATCGGCTGGGTTGTGTTCGGTGGGCTGGGCATCGCGGCCGTATTTACTTTGTACCTGACGCCGTCGCTGTATATTCTCATTGCACGGTATTCGGATGCGCGCGCGCACGAAGCCGAGCGCCTCGAGCAAGAACTGATCGAAGCCCGGCAGCTTGCCGAAGACGCGCGCTAGGCGATCCCGCCGGCAGGGATCGAAGCGATGGAGCCTGGGCGATGAGCAATGAGCCGCTGATGAAGGAATTGACCGTGCGAGAAATTCTCGCATTCTTCGGCTCGATTCTCGGCGCGGAGCGCAAGTACTACTACCTGGCGATGATTTACGCGGTCGGCATCGGCCTGTTGTCGCTCGCGCTGCCCGTATCCGTGCAAATGCTCGTCAACACGATTGCCAACACCGGGCTCACGGCGCCGCTCGTCGTACTGTCGCTGACGCTGTTCGTCCTGTTGCTCGCGGCCGGCATGTTGAATGCGCTGCGCATTCATCTCATGGACCTGTTCGGCCGGCGCTTCTATGCGCGCATGGTGTCGGAGATCGCGCTGCGCTCGGTGTATGCGCTGAACCCGTTCTTCATCGACCGCAAACTCGGTTCGCTGTTCAACCGCTACTTCGACATCGTGATCGTGCAGAAGACCGTGCCCGATCTCATGATCGGCGGCTTCACGATCGTGCTGCAGATCGCGGTCGGCTTCCTGCTCGTGTCCCTGTATCACCCGCTGTTCCTGGGCTACACGCTGATCATCGCCGCGATCATCTGGCTCGTGTGGATGATCTGGGGCGGCCGCGCAATCAAGAGCGCCGTCGAGGTGTCGCACAAGAAGCACGCCGCCGCGGCGTGGCTCGAAGGTCTCGGCGCCTCGCACGGCTTCTTCAAGTCCGAACGGCACATCGCCGAGGCCATGCGCCGGACCGACGTGGTCACGGCCGAGTACATGGACAAGCACGTCAAGCACTTCCGCAATACCTACGCGCAGACGATTAGTTTCCTGTTGCTCTATGCGGCCGCGAGCGCGGGCCTGCTCGGCATCGGCGGTTGGCTCGTGATCCAGGGCGAGCTGACGCTCGGCCAGCTCGTCGCAGCCGAACTCGTGCTGTCGGTCGCGTTCTTCGGACTCTCCCAGCTCGGCATCTACATGGCGTATTTCTACGAGCTGTGCGCGGCGCTCGAGGAGCTGTCCCTGTTCTACGACGTCGAGCAGGAGCCGCCCGTCGACGATCCCGCGCCGATCGACGGCGATGCCAGTATCCAGTTTGTCGGCGCGCGCGGCGACGCGCGCGGCCTCATGGCCACCTGCGACTTCACGATCCCGAGCGGCGCCCGCGTGCTCGGCCATGCCGAGTCGCACGGCATTCAACGCGAGGTCATCAATTTCCTGCGCCGGCTGGAGCGGCCGCAGTCCGGTTACGTCACGCTGGGCGGTCAGGACATCATGGGGCTCGCGGCACACGAGCTCCGCCAGAAGATCATCGTGCTGACGCGGCCGAATGCCATCGAGATGAGCATCCGCGAGTACCTGATGCTGAGCGGCGACGACGCATCGGCACGCGAGATTCTCGACGCGCTACGCGTGGTCGGCATGGACCGCGCGGTCGCCCAGCTCGAAGACGGCCTCGACACGCGCATCGCGTCCACGGGCTGGCCGCTGACGATCACCGAGACGATGCAGCTCAAACTGGCCGCCGCCATGATCGCAAAGCCCAAGGTCCTCGTGCTCGGGTCGCTGTATGACACGATGACCGGTAAGTCGCTGCTCGCCTCGCTGGACGCATTACAGGCCGAGAACGAAATGACGATCATCAACTTCTCGGCGCGGCCGCGCGAGCTCGGCTTCACTCATTACCTGTACCTCGGGAATGACGAGCAGCGCGTGCTGGACTCGTTCGAGGCGCTTTGCAAGTATGCCAACTACGAGCCCTGCGCCGCCGATCAGCCGCTGCAGAAGGTGGCCTCGGTTTCGCTGTCGTCGGTCGAGTAGAGCCCATGGATACGAGAACGGCTTACCGCGAAGAAGATCTGGCCTGTTTCAAGACGCTGCACGACCAGAAGGTGCCAAACGTCATGCGCACGGTCGGCTGGATGCTCACGGTCGCCGTGTTCGCCGTCGGCGCGTTCCTGTTTTTTACGCCCTGGGTACAGACGACGTCCGGATTCGGCATGGTTACGGCGCTCAACCCGAACGACCGGCTGCAGGAGATCAACGCGCTCGTGCCGGGCCGCATCCACGAGTGGTACGTGCGTGACGGCAGTCACGTCTCGGTCGGCGATCCCATCGTGCGCATCGTCGACATCGATCCGCAGCTCATCCAAAGGCTCGAGGCCGAGCGCGGCCAGGTCGTCGCCAAGCTCGAAGCCGCGGAGACGGCGCAGCGCACGGCCGAGATCGACCTGAGGCGCACGAGCGGCCTGTTCGACGAAGGCCTCGCATCCCGCCGCGAGTTCGAGCAGGCGAGTATTCGTGTCGAGGAGCTGCGCGCACAGGTGGCCGAGGCCGCCGCCGAACTCACCCGCGTCGATGTCAACCTGTCGCGGCAGAGCGTGCAGATCGTGCGTGCGCCGCGCGACGGCGTGATCCTGCGTGTCAATGCCGGCGACGCCGCAACCTTCGTCAACGCGGGCGACGTCGTCGCGACCTTCGTCCCCGACAATGTCGAGCGCGCCGTGGAGCTGTACCTCGACGGCCGCGACGTCGCGCTGGTGCGCCCCGACGCCAGGGTGCGCCTGCAGTTCGAGGGCTGGCCGGCCGTGCAATTCTCTGGCTGGCCGTCGGTGGCCATCGGCACCTTCCAGGGCATCGTCACGGCCGTCGATCCGTCGGCGCAAACCAACGGCCGCTTCCGCATCCTCGTCATCGAGGACAAGAGCGCCATCGACCCTTGGCCCGACACGCGCTTCGTGCGATTCGGCTCCACGGCGCGCGGCTGGGTGCTGCTCGAAGAGGTCTCGGTCGGCTTCGAGCTCTGGCGGCGCCTGAACAATTTTCCAGCCGAGCTGCCCGGGTTCCAGGCCGCATCGAACGGGACCGGCAACGCACCATGACGTCACGCCGGGCGCGAAACGCGCTCTTCTTATTGCTGGCGCCGGCGCTGCTGTTCGCGCAGGGGCCCTCGCCTGACGTCCTGACGGTCGAGGAAGTCCTCGCGTCGTCCGAGCGGCACTTTCCGCGCATCCTGCAAAGCATGGCGGCGCGCAGCCAGGCCGAGGGCGAGACCGTGACGGCGGCCGGCGCCTTCGACCTGGTCTTCGACGCCGACGGTTTCAGCCGCGCCACCGGGTTCTACGACGGCATCGCCGTCGACGGTACGGCCAGGCAGCGCATCCGGCCACTCGGTGCGAGCCTGTATGCGGGCTACAAGATTTCCGACGGCGATTTCCCGATCTACGAGGACGTGAACTTCACGAACACGGGCGGCGCCGTCAGAGTCGGGATGCTGTTCTCGCTGCTGCGTGACCGACAAATCGACACCGAGCGCTTCACCGAAACCGATGCGCGCCTCAAGCTGCGCTCGGCCGAGATCGACGTGCTGTTCACGAAGATCGGCGTGCAGGAGCGTGCGCTGGTTGCCTACTGGCAGTGGGTAATGGCGGGCCGCCGCCTGCAGATCTACGAGAACCTGTTGCGTATCGCGATCGATCGGCAGAACGGCCTCGAGCGCCAGGTGCGCGAGGGCGCGCGGGCCGAGATCTTTCTGACCGAGAACCTGCAGAACATCAACCGCCGCCAGCGGCTCGCGGCCTCGGCGCGGCGCGATGTGCAGATCGCGGCGAACGCGCTGTCGCTGTACTACCGCGACGACGAGGGGCTGCCCGCGGTGCCCGAGGCAAGCCGGGTGCCGCCGCCCGTGCCGATCGAGGACGTGTCGGGCATCGCCGAGCCGCCGCCGCTCAGTACCTCGGAGGCGCTCGCGCGCCGGCCCGAGCTTGCCCGGCTCCGCATCGCCATCGATCGCGAGCGCAATCGACTCGCGCTCGCCCGGAACGACCTCAAGCCGCGCATCGACCTGAACCTCGAGGTCCAGGAGGGGCTCGGGGCGGTCGGCGAAGGCGGAATCTCGCGCGACAGCACCGACACGATCGTCGGCTTCACGTTCTCGGTGCCGCTCCAGCGGCGTCAGGCACGCGGCCGGATCGACAGCTCGCAGGCTGCGATCAGCGCGCGCGAATTCGAACAACAGCTGCGCGGCGAGCAGATCGAGCTCGAGATTCGCAACCTGCTCGTCGACCTGACCGTGTCGCAGGAGCTCCTGCTGATCGCCGAGCAGGAACTCGTAAACGCCGAGCTGATGCGCAGGTCCGAGGTGCGCCGTTTCGAAAGCGGCGCCAGCGAGTTCTTCCTCTTGAACGCCCGCGAAGAAACCGAGGCCGATGCGCGTATTGCGCTGCTCGATGCCGAGCTGACCACGCGCATTGCGCGCGCAAATTACGATGCCGCGACGGTCGACCTGGGCCGGCTGGGCATCAACGACGAACTCTGATCGTAGCCGTCCAACCCCCGTAGAGAGGAGAGCTCCATGCGCCTGTTCTATTTCCCCGGTTCCTGCGCTCTGGCGCCGCATATCGTGCTCGAGTGGCTCGGCGCCGAGTTCGAGGCGGTTCGAGTCACGAAGGGCGACCCGGATTACCTGGAGATCAACCCGCTGGGCGTCGTGCCCGCGCTCGAATACGACGGCCGCATTCACACGCAGGCCGATGCGATCCTGCACCTGATATCGGCGCTACACCCGAACGCCGGTCTGGGCGGTCACGGAACGCCGGGCGAGAACTATGAGCTCAACGAGTGGATGGCATTTCTGACCGGCGATCTGCACCCGGCGTTTTTCCCGTTTTTCAGCCCGGCGCGCTACACGACCGACGATAGCGAGTCGGCGCGGGACGCGGTCAAAGCCGCCTCGGAGCTTCGCGTCGACCACTTCTACTCCTACCTCGATAGGCATCTCGACGGCCGTGAATTCCTGGCGGGCGGGAGGCGCAGCATTGCCGACGCCTATGCCGTGCCCATGCTGCGCTGGGGCCGGCTGCTCGAGAAGCCGCTGTCGGACTATCCGGCGCTCCATGCCTATCTCGGGCGCATGGAAGCCGATGAAGGCGTCAGGCGCGCGATGCAGGAACAGGGCCTGATTCGCTAGCCAGAAGCCTCGCTTTCGAGCGCGCTCTGCCAGGCCGCGTCGAGCCAGCTCTGCGTGCGCAGGCTCGCCCGCATGCTGCGCTCGATCCACTCCGGGTCGCCCACCATCGCCGCGAAGTCTTCGAACATGAGCACCGAGCCGGGCTTGTCCGAGTCGATCGTCGCCTCGCGCTTGACGGCATTCGGGCCCCAGCCGCCGCGCTTGAACTGGTAGGACGCCGAGCCGTCCGGGTCCTGCGACAGGAAATTGTCCACGTTGATGACGCCGCGCCCGCCCGTGATCCTGAGGTCCATGACGACGCCGCCCGAGTCGAAGCCGCAGTTCCACGTCGACGTCGAGCCGTCGTCGAACAGCAGCACGCCCGAGCCGCTGATCGCCGCGCCGGTTTGCTCGTCGCGCCTCAGGATCGCCTCGGCCGAGACGAGCTCGACTTCGGACGACAGGTACTCGACGGCGGCGCGCATGTTGTACCAGCCGGCGTCGCCGATCGCGCCGTAGGGCTCCAGCTCGGGGTTGTAGCGGATGTTGCCGCGGTCCGTGAGGTTGAACTGGAATGCCGAGGCGACCGACCAGGGCCAGCCGATTTCGTCCGACATCGCGTCCTTTATGTGCGACGTGCGCGGATGGTGCGGAAAGTGCGTGCCGTCCATGAAGCCGACGCCCGCCGCCCGGCACGCGTCCGTGATGCGCTCGACCGACTCGGCCGTCGCGAACGGCTTCTCGCCGAGGACGTGCTTGCCGGCATTCGCGGCCGCGATCGAGATCTCCTCGCGGACGCTCGTCGGCGTCGCGACGTACACGGCATCGATCACGTCCGACTCGGCCATCTCGGCCCAGGAATCGAACGCATTCGCCACACGGTGAGTCTCTGCGAACGCCTTCGCCGTCTGCATGCGCCGGCTCGACACGGCGCCGATTGTCGCAGTGCCGGCGGCCGCGATGGAGCGCGCCATCGAGTTGGCGATCGAGCCCGTGCCCACGATGCCCCAGCGGATCGTGGCCGATGTCTGTGCGCGGCCGGCTCGCGGCCAGCCTGCGCCGAGTACACCCCCCGCGGCCGCGGCCAGCGTGCCCCCGCCGATGGCGCCTACAACCCGGCGCCGCTGCCGGTCCACCGCGTTTTCTTCGTCAGGTTTGCTCATCGTGTTCCCCTCGAGTTTCAGACCGGCCCGCGAGCGGCGACAGCGATCTCGGCGGCAACGCGGGCGTTGTTCACGAGCAGCGCCTTGTTGGCCGCGAGCGCACGCCCGCCGGTCAGCTCGACCAATCTCGCGAGTATCCATGGAGTTATAGCATTGCCGCGAATCCCCCGCTCGTCGGCTTCGGCCACGGCGCGCCCGATCACGCGCTCGGCTTCGTCTTCGGCCAGCGCCGCATCGGGAGGCACAGGTACCGCGAACAGGATGCCGTTGCCCGCACCGAGCTCGCGCCAGCCGCCGAGGATGGCAGCGGCCTCGGCCGTGTCACCGGCCACGGTTGGCACCGCATGAGCGCTCGAGCGCGTGTAGAACGCCGGCAGCGTGTCGGTGCCGACGCCGACCACGGGCACGCCGTGGGTCTCGAGCACCTCGAGCGTGAGCTCGAGATCGAGAATCGATTTGGCGCCCGCGCAGACGACCGCGACGGGCGTCCGGGCGAGTTCGGTGAGGTCCGCGGACACGTCGAACGGATGGCCGCGGTGCACGCCGCCGATGCCGCCCGTCGCGAATATCTCGATTCCGGCCGCGTGTGCGATCAGGGCCGTCGCGCTGACCGTAAGCGATCCCGAACGGCCGAGCCCGACGACGCCGGGCAGGTCACGGCGGCTGCACTTGGCGATCGAGCCATCGTCCGTTCGTGCGAATCGTTCGAGCTCAGGGCCGTCGAGGCCGACCGTGACCCGGCCGTCGACGACGGCCAGGATCGCCGGGCAGGCGCCGGCGTCGCGAATCGCCGCCTGCATCTCGCGCGTGACCTCGAGATTGTCGGGCCAGCCCATGCCGTGGGTAATGACCGTCGTCTCCATCGCAACGACCGGCCGGCCGGCGTCCATGGCGTCCCGGACCTCCGCGCCAAGGTCGGGTTTCATGGCGTCAAGGCCCGTCCACGCGCCATCAGTAGTCCCAGCTCAGTGCCAGCGTGATGCCCGTGTCGTTCTTGTCGTTGCCGGCCGGCGGCTGGCTGTCGTAGCGATCGTAGGCGATGACTTTGAAGTCGAAGTCGGCGATCAGGTCCAGCGACAGCGTCGCATCGAGCTGCGTGCGATAGCGGCCGCTCTGCTCGAAGTTGGGCAGGTACGTATAGCTCAGGTCGAAGTCCACCTTCGAACGCAGCCGGTACTGCGCGTTCAGCACGCCTTCGAGCGATTCCTCGGTCGGCTGGCCCGCGAAGTCCTCGGAGTTGAGCGCGGCGCCCGCGGCGAGCTGGAAGCGCTGCCGCCGGCTGTTGGTGAGCTGCCGGCCCACCGCGAGACTCAATAGCGAGCGGCCGTTGAGGTTCTGCTGCTCGTCGGACTCGAAGGAGTAGGACGCGAATCCCCGCCAGCGATTCCTGAACTTCTGCGTATATTCCGCGCTCAGCGTGTCGCGCCTCGTGTCCTCGGCGTTGGTCTGTTCGTTGGTGATCGAGGTTGCGTCGATCGCGAACTCGAAGTTCGTGGCGTCGTAGCCGATGCCGCCGCCGAAACTGACCTGCGTCACCTGGTTGTTGCCGCGCACGATGTTCATGCCGAGATCGGTGTAGGCGTCGATCGCCTCCCAGAACGTCTCGTTGACTTCCGAAATCGAGAATACGCGGCCTGGATCGACGTCCGTCGTATCCTCCCCGACGATGTGGAGGCCGTAGTCGTCGAACGCAACCGTGCCGAGCATGCGCGTTCCGTCGAACAGCTCGACGTCGACGATCTGCGTGCCCTCGATGCTGGCGATGGCTTCCCACTCGATCGTAACGTCGTCCATGTACCGGGTGTCCACGACGAGATCCTCGCCATCGACGAGCGACAGAATCGTGCCGATGACTACGCTGCCGTCCTTCAAGCGGATTTCGGCGGCGTGGGCGTTGGCCGTGGCGAGGAGAATGAGGATGAGAGACAGTCGGTGCGGCATCGATACGTCCTTATGTTGCCCCTGAGGCGATGGCTGTGGTCCTTGCCGTTTGCGGGACGAGGCTATCCGGACACGAGCGGCGGCCGGCCTCGGGGAAGCGCGCATTCTAGCGGCAAACGGAAGCGGGGCCGACTTCGGCAACTGCCGCCGCATCGCGAATGCAATCAGGTTACGCGCATATTGCGAAGGCTGTGCAGGTGCGCGGCATGCTCGCGGCGGATATCGAGGTCACTATTGATCCATTCGTGCCAATAGTGGCAGTGCTTTCGGGTGGCCTACCGGGATCGGAAAACCAGGTGCAAGCCGGTCATGACTACACCTGTCCGGGACGAAGGCAAAGAAGAATCTCGACTCGGTTTGGCGCGGTCCGGGAAATCAACGACTTGCCGTTGACGGGCTCCGAAGTCTTAGCAGCCTGTGCGTGAAAACGCGCAAATAAAATGAAAAATCCACTGGAAAAATCGTATCAAGTTTTTTTAGCTCACATTTGACGGCGCGCACGTAAGGCGCTATCAAGCCGTAAATCCGACCTAACGGCAGCGATGCCCGACGCCGCATCGCTGCTCAAGCGCCCGAGGAGAGAACCATGCCGCCAGTGTTTCGCCTGATGCTCGCCGTCTTGCTGATCAGCGCGACTTTGTCGCCACAGGACGCCGGCGCGGACGGCTGCCCGGCGAACCTGAACCTCGGCCCCGAGTGGTCCTGCATGTCGCCCGTGGCGACGGATTTCCATTATGTCGCGATTTGTGCCGTGCCGAACATAGGTTTCAACTCCGAGCAGGACGCCTACGCCTACGAATGGGCGTATTCTTCCTCTGTGGGAAGTACACCGGGATGTCCTGCGCCGTCCGTGACACGGTTACGCTGGGCCGACAACGAGATGCGCACCTGGGATTTTCGTTACTCCTGCAAGGGTCCTTATGCCGCCCTCTTTCCGGATATCGACCGCGAAATCGAGGTTGAGAACTACTCGCTGTACGAACGGACGACGTACGATGCGAGCTGTGCACCGGTTTTGACAACGGTGACGCTCGCGAAACGATTTCGTGAAGCTATTTGCCCGACCGGCTACAGATTCTATGCGGGAACGATCTGCCGCGTCGCAGACTCGCAGACCAATCTCGCCAAAAACCTGGGTGATGCATGCCCAAAGAAAGGGGAGTGCGTTGCCGGCAATCCGATCAACGTCGGCGTCGGCAACAAGTTCCAGAAAGAGCGCGATTTTCAAGGCTCGGGCCCTAATCCGCTGAGCTTCGAGCGGTATTACAACAGCGCCGCCGGCGTCGACAACTCGGCGAACGGCTTGTATCGCTTCGGGGCGAGCGGCGCGGTTACCGTGCGCTCGTATTTCAACCCCGAACAGGACGAAGGCCCGAAGGTGATCGTGCCTGACGCGATCGGGGTTAGCTGGCGGCACACCTACCAGCGTGCCGTCGTTCTGCGATCGAACTCGCTGATTCGCAACGCCATGCTGTATCGGCAGGACGGCCGGATTCTCACGTTTACCGAGAACGGGGCATCCTGGACGAGCGATGCAGACATCGTCTACGAGCTTACCGAGCTGTTGAGCGGCGGCCAGACGGTGGGCTGGGAAGTCCGCACGCCGTCGGATACGACCGAGACCTATTCGGTGGATGGCAGACTGCTGTCGATCGAGGACCGCGCGGGCCTGACTCAGACGCTTGGCTATGACACGGCAGGTCGGCTCGCGACGGTCACAGACCATTTCGGCCGTCAATTGACCTTCGACTACGCGGCCGACCCGCAGGCCGGCGTGGGGTGGTATGAGGACCCTTCGCTGATGTCGAGAATCGTGTCCATGACCGATCCGATGGGTGGCGTCTACCAGTTTGGCTACGACGCGGTGGGCAATCTCATCAAAGTGATCTATCCGGACCTGTCGGAGCGGAAGTACAGCTACGGCGACTCGGGCTTTCACTACGTGCTGACCGGCATTATCGATGGCAACGATGAGACCTACGCGACGTACGGATACGATGCCTACGGTCGGGCCCGTTTCTCCTACCACGGTATCGGCAATGAAGTAAGCGGACGGGTTGACGTCAGC
Organism: Woeseiaceae bacterium; assembly: GCA_028280615.1. GTDB lineage: Bacteria > Pseudomonadota > Gammaproteobacteria > Steroidobacterales > Woeseiaceae > UBA1847. The sequence continues at coordinate 37,460 of JANQLK010000018.1, forward strand.
TATAATTCGAACCATGCGTTCCTTCACTCGAGTGGCACCATCACCTACGGTGCCGGCACTCCCGAGGCCTACACGCAGACGACCCAGTTCACAACGGTAACGTCCAGGAACCTGACCTCGTACTCCGTTCGTGACGGTGAGCAGCAATCGTTCGCTTACGATACTAACGGCAACGTCCAGCGAGTCACGGACTGGAACGGCACCAGGACCTATCGCGAATACAATTCGCGAAACCTGCCGACGCTGATTCGCGAGGCCGAAGGCACGGCCGTCGAACGCGACACGACGATTACCTGGGAATCGAACTACCGCCTGCGCGACGTCGTCACCGAGCCGCAGCGCACGATCGACTACGACTACTACGCTAACGGCGATCTGCAGAAGGTTACGATCACGTCGACCAATCCGGCCGCGAGCGAAGACGCATCCACCGACGGCAACCGCAATCGCGTCTGGCAATACCAATACAACGCATACGGCCAGGTCACGAGCATCGACGGTCCGCGCGTGGACGTCGCGGACGTCACGACGCTCGGCTACTACGATGACCCGGCCTGCCCATCGGGCAACGGCGAGTGCGGGCAGCTCGCGTATATCGTCGACGCCGCGGGCAATCGTACCGACTTCAACGAGTACTATCCGGACGGCAAGCTGAAAAAGTCGACGGACCCGAATGGCCTCGTCACCGACTACGAGTACGACCCGCGCCGCCGCCTGACCAGGACAAGCGTGGCGGATGGCGTCGATACGCGCGTTACGACGTACACCTACGATGGCGCCGGACTGCTCGACATCGTCACCATGCCCGGTGGCCTCGTGCTCGACTACGACTGGACCAGTGCGCATCTGCTCAAGTCGGTCCAGGACGGCCTCGGCAACCGCATCGAGTACCGCTACGACGCGCATGGCCGGCGAACCGCGGAGGACGTCAGGGACGGTTCGGGCACGCTGCAGCGCAACATGGAAACGGTGTTCGACAACTTCGGCTTCGTCGACAGCATCACCTCGGGCAGCTTCCTGACGGACTACAGTTTCGACTCCGAAGGCAACCTGCTGGCTGTCGTCGATCCCGACCAGAACACAACGACGAGCGCGTCCGATGCACTGGGTCGCGTGGCGCTCGTCACTGACGCGCTGACCAACCCGACTCAGTACGAGTACGACACGCAGGACAATCTGCTGCGCGTGATTGCGCCGAACGGCACGACAACGGACTACGAGTACGACGGGCTCGGCAACGTCGATTTCGAAGACAGCGCCGACCGCGGATTGATCGACTTCGACTACGACGATGCCGGCAACCTGACGCGACATACGGATGCTCGCGGCAAGGTCACGGAAAACACCTACGATGCGCTGAATCGCCTGACCGGGATCGAACTCGACAATGGCGACCTTATCTCGCTGGAATACGACGTTGGGACAAACGCGCGCGGGCGCCTTACGCGAATAACCGACACGAGCGGCGAGACTCGTTTCGAGTACAACGCGTTCGGCCAGGTAACGAAGAAGACGCAGGCCATCGGCGGCGTCACGCTGGATGTGGTCTACGGCTACGACGCGGACGGCCGGCTAGCGTCCATGACCTATCCGTCGGGCCGGGTGGTGAGCTACACCTACAATGCCCATCTGCCGGACAGCCTGAGCCTCGATTCGATCCCGATACTGACGCTCGCGACCTATGAGCCCTTCGGTCCGGCCGTCGGCTGGAGCTGGGGCAACGGCTCTGGGATGAGCCGCGCCTTTGACAGCCGCGGGCTCATGAGTTCGCAGACTCTCGCGGGAGACCCTCGCACGCTGAGCTACAGCGACAACGGCGAGTTGACGGGTCTGGTCGATAGCCGCAACAACCTGGGATTCGGTTACGACCCCACCGGCCGCCTCGAGACGTTCACGCCATCCGGACTGTCCGGCCTGATCGGACAGGACTTCAGCTACGACGGCAACGGCAACCGGGAGACGCTGACCGAGCAGACGGTGGAGTATGACTACGTCGTCGGCCCGCCGCGCCCCACGCTCGTGCTGGCGCCGGTCGGCTCGCCGGATACGACCATCATCGACTCGGTCAGCGTTACCGCGGAAACGTTCGACTGGACCGTAACGATGCCGGCCACGCCCGGCGAGTACGAGTTCCGGCTGTTCGATACCGACGGCACGACGCGGCTTGCGACCAGCGATTCGGTGAGGGTGCAGGCCGTGCCGGCGGCGCAGTCGCCGGAGGTAATCCTGAGCGTCATCCAGGTCGAGGGCAGCGCGTGGGTGACGGCGACACTGACGGGCGGTCCGGGCAACGCGCAAGACTGGCTCGGTATCTCACCGGTCGGCAGTTCCAGCACGAGCTACCGCGCCTGGACCTACGTCGGTTCGGGCCAGACGTCTGCCGTCTGGACGACGACGGTGGGCTTTGCGCCGGGTGACTACGAGTGGCGGCTGTATGAGAACAACGGCTACACCATTCTCGCGCAGAGCGAGCCGCTGTCGATTTTTGCCTCGCCCCCGCCGTGCGGTGTGCCACCGTGCCTCGACGCCCTGTCAGCCGCCGTGCGCCCGGCCACGTCGGTGGACGCGCGTGCCGAGGTAGCGCCGCTGACGTACACCAACCGCCTTTCGAGCACCTCAGGCCCGGTAGCGAAGAGCTACAGCTACGATGCGGCAGGTAACGTAATCTCGGACGGAGTTCATAGCTACGGCTATGACGATCGTGGCAGGCTGGTGAGTGTCGATGCGGGTCTGGCGAGCTACGAGCACAACGGCCAGGGCCAGCGGGTGAAGAAGACCGTATCGGGCACGAGCCGGCTGTACGTGTACGACGAGTCGGGGCGGGTGATCGGCGAGTACGATGCGAGCGGCACGGTGATTGCGGAGCACGGCTGGTTCGACGGTGCGCCGGTGGTGGTGTTCGATGCGACGTCGGCGTACTACGTGCACACGGATCACCTGGGCACGCCACGGGCGATCACGGACGGCGGCACGGTGCTGTGGCGCTGGGAGTCGCGGCCGTTTGGTGAGGATCTGGCGGATGAGGATGTGGATGGGGACGGGGTGCTGTTCGAGTACGGGTTGAGGTTTCCGGGGCAGGTTTATGATGCGGAGACGGGGCTGCATTACAACTACTACCGCACCTATGATCCGAGTACGGGACGCTACCTCGAATCCGACCCCATTGGCTTGAACGGTGGGCTCAATACGTATGCTTACGTCGGAAATATGCCTACAACGTACAGCGATCGTTTTGGTTTGTTACCAAGCGACTACGATGCTGCGGAGCAAATAGTTCGGAAGTACTCAGACGCAATTGGGGTCAACACACCTGACAGATACGGGATCGGTCTATCAGACAGGTACGCCGCAATAGAGGCCAAGGGCGAAACGGACTTGTCCGACAAGGATCGTCCCGTGAAGATTCACGAACGCTACTATGAGAAATGCCTAAGCGACGCGCAAGCAAATGAGCTTCTAGAGACTTACATCCATGAGACAATTCACTTCAATCAGTCTAGGTTAGAGCGTCTTCTCATGAGGCATTTTCAAGATGACCCGATCGAGGGTAGCGGTAGTGGAATCGGTGACCGCATCCACGATAGTGTTTACAGGCAATCGGGAGCGTACGCGCTTATGCTGAACAGGGAGTTTCAGGCTCTTCGACGCGAGCTGTTCAACAAAAACAGAGAAGATTACTTGGATCCGGAATGGGGGTACCCGGAGGCTTGCGGATGCTTGGACTAGATACAGTACTGCGAGCGTGCCTCCTGATCTTGCTGGTGGTACTCGGAGCCTGTTCCGATCAACTATCTCAGGAAGCGCTGTCTGAGCACCACAAGACTTGGACTGAGGCAGAGATTTCTGACTATTCGTATGATCTTGTCAAGTCGTGTTACTGCGAAGGTTCGGGAAAGACGATAAGTGTTGTCGTCGAGGATGGGCTTGTCATCACCGCAAACTATTCCGATTGGTCCGATGCCACTGAGTCCCCCAGAGGGATGACGGTTTCTGAAGTATTCGATCTACTCAGATCATCGACTTCTGACGACGATGTTAAGGTCTCGGCTAGTTTTTCTGAGGATTTTTCTGTCCCACTAGACGTTTCAATCAAGCATAAATCCGCTATAGACTTGGACGTGTTGATCGAACTACGAAATTTCTCGGCGAACGGGGGATGATTTGATAGGCGCACGCCCGATCTAATGATTTCTTGCGCTTTTTCACTACAACTATTTCAGGACGTATGATCCGAGCAGCGGGAGATGTTTGGAGAGTGATCCGATCTGGTTAATTGGTGGTCTGAATACCTACGACTACGGTCTGGCAAATCCGTTGATGTACGACGACGTTTCGGCCTATATCCCGGCGAGGGTGATTTCATTCGGTGTTTGACCATGTAGGGCGATATACGACCCTAAAACTGCTTCGCGAAGCTCCTGTACGACATAGGCGATAGTGTCGTCAGCGTGATCAAGGGCGCTGCTAGTCAAATTGATTGCAACGATGGATGTAATGACCCGTTTCCTGACACGTATCATTGCGGGCTATACCATACTCCGATCAAGCCCTGTGAAACCATCGAGTGCTCTAAGTCCTGTCTACTCACGCTCGGCCTCCTAGAAGTCGGTAAGACTGCACTCACAAACACTGCGATCTACCTGGGTGGAGCAGCTGCAGAGAAAGCTGGAAAGAAAGGGATTGCCCAAGTCGCCGGAATCGCGACCGGCTCGGTAGGCACGGTAGTTACTGGATTGCTTTCTGTTCGAAGCGTATTTCGAGACTGCGAGTGCAAGAAATAGATGCGTACGGTCGACAAAACAGCGATGGCGCTCGCACTTGTACTGATCGTTCTGGTGGCGTTCAAAGTCATCGGACCCTTCGCGCCTTGGTGGGTAGGTTTTCTCGGAGCCCTGATTCTTGTGCCTATTGTTGTGGTTTTGAAGCGAAGGTAGAGCAGTATTTGAGTGGCGCCGAGGCACACGCGAAACACTCAGACTGGACAGGCGTTTTTGCAGCGGCGAGACAGCCATCGAGAGGCGCCGTTGAAGTAGCTGCCACACGACGGCCTGGGCAACCTGGACTTGGCGAGGACTCGGCGGATGGGGACGGGACCGATACGCACGACGATCAAGACGAGTGTCTTCGAGTCTGTCGAATCTTCAGAATCGCCGATCCTGGCATCTACAAGGTATTCACCAATCAATGCACAAGTCATGTACGTAGCTGCCTACAGATCTGCGGCGTACACGATTCTCGGTACGGCGGCCCAGATCCGAAAAAGCTATTCGACGAACTGGAGACTGTAACTCAACCTCGCGGAAAGGACGAATGATGAGGTCAATCTTGGTATTCGGTTCCGCAGGGTTGGTAGGCCCATTGCTGGAGCTCACATTCGGCACCGAGAGTTCGGCACTTCACAGAGTGGCCGCGACCCTTTGGCCGATGTGGGGTCTTGCTGCCTGGGAGGCCACCATTTCGCCAGTGCTTGCGGCCACGATTGCAGTCGCCGCAAATGTACTCTTGTTCGGTATCGGTGGAGCGATTGCGGGGATTCATGACGCCCCCGTTTGGAAGGGTGTATTCGGGGTTTCTAGTATTGCCGGTCTTTGGTTCCTCAACAGTCTTTTGGACGGCTCGTTTACTGAGTTTCTTATAGTCGCGGCGGTATGGATCGCAGCGTTGGTTCTCACAATAGTGCCAAGCTTTGATCAGGGCACCGATTAGGTGTGTCTGCACGGCACCCATTGAACCGCCCCGGCAATACCGGAGTCTCTCTCGTGGGAAGAGCGTGCTCATAGAAGGAGGTTGCCGAGGGTAACACCGTCACTTATCTGAATCGCGCCTTTCAAGCCTGATCGCTCAAGACTTCAGCTACGACGGCAACGGCAACCGCGAGACGCTGACCGAGCAGACGGTGCAATACGACTACGTCGTCGGCCCGCCGCGGCCCACGCTCGTGCTGGCGCCGGTCGGGTCGGCGGATACGACGATCACCGACTCGGTCAGCGGTACCGCGGAAACGTTCGACTGGACCGTAGCGATGCCGGCCACGTCCGGCGAGTACGAGTTCCGGCTGTTCGAGGGGGTTACCACGGCTCTGCTGGCGGGAGAGTGACAACTTCACGATGGTTTTTGCCGTTAGCGGGACGAGGCTATCCGGACACGAGCGGCGGCCGGCCTCGGGGAAGCGCGCATTCTAGCGGCAAACGGACGTGGGTCGAACCTCCGGTCTGGCTCGCCAAGCCCGCGACGGCGTCGTCAGCGGCGGTGGACGCAGCATCTTGTCAATAGTTCACCCGCAACGCACCGCGGTAGACGTTCGGATCTGCACCCCAGGCAACGCATCCACCGGTATCGTTGTATGCGATTGTCACTTCGCTATCAGATGCTTTCGCCGTAAGTAAAACAGACAAAAGCTGTTGGCGGCGGTTTTCCGGTATCGCGCCGTCGATTGCGAATTCTGTTGTGTTCGAACACGCGGCGACTTGACTCCCGGATTCACTCAGTCTTACGACGATCGTGTCCGTGGTCGTGTAGAGCGACACCATATCTACTCTGCCAGTTACGTTTATCCAGACGGCGTGAGCCGGATTGAACAAAGCATCGGACACTAGATACAAGAATACGACGAGTGTGATCTTGAGAGTTCGGTTAACTTCGGTCATGTGTGTGAGTCCTTGTCGTGTGTTGAGCAGAGAGCCGCGGACAGGGTGCCGGTAGTAGCACCGTCACTTAATGCGTCACGCGTTTCAGGCATTATATTGTCTTCGCCAGCGTCGCCTTCTCAAAAAGATACGAAGCCAAGCCCCGGGGTCACTTTGCGGAAATCCCGCACTAGGGGCAATTCGATAAGTTTCAGTGTAACCACCGGCACCCGGTCGTGATCTCTTCCGACCACTTCTTCACACATTCGGAATTCGAAGCCAGCAGAATATAATCCAACGTCTGGATCAACTACGCAGGAGCTCTTAATGCTGTACCACTACGTCGTGGTTCAAGTGGGCTCTCGAGAACAAGCTGAATCGGTTAGCAATGTTCTTTCGGAAGCCCTGACCAAAGCGAAGGCCAAAGGCGAAACCTGTTTCGATACAAAGATGTATGTCGTGAGTTCGGAGCACCTGCTGAAGTCAACGTACGAACTAATCGAGGACCTGATTCGAGACCGGTCGGAATAGTCAAACAGGCATCCTACGGTAGACGGCGCCGGTGGCCGTCAGTAGCGGACAGGCACATTCCACCTGACTAACTGCTCAAAGTAGTGCCATCGGTAGCACGTCCGATTTCTTCGCCTGCTTCAGCACAATCAGGGAGCGATACGCGGCAATTCGCTTGTCGTTGGCCAGCTCGCGGCGGCCGAACTCGCCAAACGCCTCCATATCGCGGGCGACGACACGTAGCAGATAGTCCACATCGCCGGCGAGTTCGGAGCACTCTAAAACCTCCGGGCACCGAGCGATACGGCGTTCGAACGCCGCCATCTGCGCGCCCGAGGGATTGGCAAGAGAGACTTCGACATAGGCGGTGACTCCGAATCCGGCAAGTCGGGGTTCGACGCGTGCAGCGTGGCCGTTGATCACCCCACTCGACTCAAGGCGACGCAAGCGGCGAAGGCAGGTCGGTGCTGAGATGCCGAGTTCCTCGGCCAGGTTTCGCAATGGGCGGCGATTGTTCGCCTGCAGGAGCGTAAGCAACTGACGATCCGTATTGTCCATAGGCGTGTGAAACAAATGGAAAGTATTAGGGACTATTAGTTTCACCTGTTTCGGCGCGAGTCGCTAGTATCGAACGTCTTCGTCCGACGGATTCGAAGACTTGATGAACCTCGCTCGCCGCTACCCTGTGACGATCTATGTCATCTCGGCCTTTCTGATTACCTATGTGCTCGGTCTCGCAGCCTACCTGGGTCTGAGCAGCCTGCAGGCGGCTCTCGGAACCGAGATCGACGGCCTGAACGACAGCGTCATGCGATTCGGCCCCAGCCTTGCCGCGGTCTTCGTGCTGTCACTGGTTGCCGGCAGGTCCGGGGTCACTGAACTCCTGTCGCGACTGGTCCGCCGTCCGGGGCCCGTCTGGCTGCTGCTCGCAGCGGTTTTCCTTCCGCCCTTCATCGTTGTGTTGTCATTCGTGTTTCGGGGCTATGGCGGTGCTGCTCCGGACGGCGGCTATGCAGCGCTGTTGACGTCCTTCGCCGTAAATCTCGCAGCCATCGCGCTTGTCGGCGCCGGGATTGGCGAGGAACTGGGCTGGCGCGGCTACATGCTGCCGCGCCTCGCTGAGCGACACGGCGTCATGCTCGCGACCTTCTGGGTCGCGCTCGCGTGGCTCTTGTGGCACGGCCCTGCGTTCCTGCTCGCGGACAAAGGGGAAGCCGACCCGTTCCTGCCCTTCGCCGCTATCATGCTGCCATTGTCGATGCTCCTGACCTGGGCCTACTACCGGTCGGGGGAGGGGTTGCTAGCGCCCGTGTTGATGCATGCATCCCTGAATGCGTCCTTCTACACGCTGGTCGACGCGTATCCCGCCCTTGAAGCCGAGGCGGACTTTCAGCCCGGATTCGACTGGACGTTGGCAGGCCTGTGGTGGCTGGCTGCCATTGGCCTGATATTCGCCGTCGGTCCGCGCCTGGGGGCGCGGTTTAGCTCCGGTCGGCAAGACTCGGGACAATAGGTGCTGGTGGTAACACCGTCACCCAATCCAATCGTTCTTTGCATTCGACCAGCCGATGTCGCATCGTTGCCCGACGCCCGCAGCCACCGGATGCCGCCCATGTTCGTGTTCTCGCTCAAGCGCTTCGCTCGTCTGGCCATCGCACTCGTTTTCGTGCCGTTTTCGACGCCGGTTCCTGCCCAAACGGACGGTGGAATCGATGAGCGCTACTACCGGTCCCTGAGCTATCGCCTGATCGGGCCGTTTCGCGCCGGCCGCACGGTCGGCGCGGTCGGGGTACCGTCGCAGCCGAACGTGTTCTACATCGGCGTGAACAACGGCGGTGTCTGGAAAACCGACGACTACGGCCGGACGTGGCGGCCGATCTTCGACTCGGCGCCGACCGGGTCGGTCGGCGACATCGCGGTATCGCCGTCGAATCCCGACATTCTCTACGTCGGCACCGGGGAGGGCCTGCACCGGCCCGATCTCAGCACGGGCGACGGCGTCTTCCGATCCGACGACGGTGGCAGCAGCTGGAAGCACGTGGGCTTAAGCGACGTGCAGCAGGTCGGCCGTATCCTGGTCCATCCCGACGATCCGGACATCGTGCTCGTCGCCGGCATGGGGCATCCCTACGGCCCCAACGAGGAACGCGGCGTTTACTTGAGCGACGACGGCGGCGAAAGCTGGACCCGGGTCCTGTACGTCAATCACAACACGGGCGCGAACCGCGTCGAGTTCGACCCGAACGATCCCGACATCGTCTACGCAAGCCTCTGGGAGCACCGCGAAGGGCCATGGGAGAACGCCCGCTTCTCGGGGCCGAACAGCGGTTTCTACAAGTCCACGGACGGCGGCCGAACCTGGCGGAAGCTCGGCAACGGCCTTCCGGGGCCCGAGCAGGGCCTCGGCAAGACCGGCATGGGCGTCGCACCGGGTAATTCCGATCGCGTGTACGCGGTCGTCGATGCGACCGAGGGCGGCGGCATCTACCGCTCCGACGATGCCGGCGAGAGCTGGACGCTCATGAGCACCGACCGCCGCCTGTGGCGCCAGGGCGGCGGCTTCGGCGAGATACGCGTGCATCCGCACGACGAGGACCTCGTCTACGTCGCCAACGTCGCGGCTTACGTGTCCGAAGACGGCGGCCGGACCTGGACGTCGAACAAGGGCGCGCCGGGCGGCGACGACTACCAGCGCATCTGGATCAACCCGGACAACCCCGATATCCGCATCTACTCGGCCGACCAGGGAGCCGTTGTCACGGTCAACGGCGGCCGCAGCTGGAGCAGCTGGTACAACCAGCCGACGGCACAGCTTTATCACGTGTCGACCGACAATCAGTTTCCGTACTGGGTGTATGGCGGTCAGCAGGAGAGCGGGGCGATCGGCGTCGCGAGCCGGAGCGACGGCGGCCAGATCTCGTTTCGCGACTGGCACGGCGTCGGCGCGGACGAGTACGCCTACGTCGTTGCCGATCCGCTGAACCCCGACCTCGTCTACGGCGGCCGCGTCGTTCGCTTCAACAAGAAAACCCGGCAGACCGAGCAGATCGCGCCCGAGGCGCTGCGCTCGGGCGACTATCGCGTCAAACGCTCGATGCCGCTCACGTTCCACCCGGCCGACCCGAAGACCCTGCTGTACGCCACCAACGTCCTGTGGCGGACCCGCAACGGCGGGCAGAGCTGGGACATCATCAGCCCGGACCTGTCGCGCGAGCGGCCCGAGCTGCCCGAGAGCATCGGCGACTTCGAGACCGACGAGATGCGGACGATGGAGCGGCTCGGCGTGATCTACGCGCTGGGGCCGTCGCCGCTCGACAGGCAGCTGATCTGGGCCGGCACGGACGACGGGCTCATCCACGTTACCCGAAACGGCGGCCGCAGCTGGAGTGACGTCACGCCGCCGAGTCTCCGCGCCTGGGACAAGGTGTCGAACCTCGATGCCGGGCACTTCGACGACGACACGGCCTATGCCGCGATAAACGCGATCCGGCTCGACGACATGCGGCCGCACATCCTGCGCACGCACGACGGCGGCGAAACCTGGAGCGAAATCGTGAACGGGCTGCCGGCGTCCGGCCCGATCAACGTCGTCCGCGAGGACCCGATGCAGCCGGGCCTCCTGTTCGCGGGCAGCGAGCGCGCCGTCTACTTCTCGGTCGACGACGGCGAGCACTGGAACGAACTGCGCATGAACATGCCGGCCACGAGCATCCGCGATCTCGTCGTGCACGAGGACGACCTCGTGATCGGCACGCACGGCCGTTCGATCTGGATCATGGACAACCTGTCGCCGCTCCGGGAGCTCGCGCGCGTTCAAGGTGCAACGACGCCTCACCTGTTCTCGCCGGCGCTTGCGACCCGCGTGCGCTGGAACATGTTCTCCGACACGCCGCTGCCGCCCGAGGAGCCGACCGGCGACAATCCACCGGACGGCGCGACGCTGGATTATTACCTGCCCGCCGAAGCTCGTGATGTACGCATCGATATCCTGGACGAATCCGGCGACCTCGTTCGATCGTATTCGAGCGGCGATGAGCCGGAATCACTCGACCCGGTCACGCTGCCGCATCCGACCTACTGGATTCGGCCACCGCGCCTGCCGGGCACGGCGCCCGGTCATCACCGCATCGTATGGGATCTGCGCTACGCGCCGCCGCCGGGCATCCGGCGCAGCTATGACATCGCCGCGACCTATCGCAACACGCCGAGCGACCCGGTCGGGCCGTTCGTGCATCCGGGCCGCTACACCGTGCGCCTGAGCGTTGATGGACGCGAGCAGGAGCGGCCGATCGACGTACGGCTCGATCCGCGCGTCGAGATATCCGACCGCGACCTCGAGCTCAACACGCGCTACTCGATGCGGGTCTACAGGGCCAACGCCGAGGCGCAGGCGCTGCGCGAGCGCATCGATCGCGCGCTTGTCCCGGCGAGCGGCAGCCGGCGCGATCGCCTGGCGGCGCTACGCGGCGCCGGCGACGCGGAGAACCCGAACGTCAGCTACGGCAGCATCACCAACGTTCCGGTGGCCGAGGAAACCGTCGTCAGCCTGCAGGAGAAGTTCATCTACCTGCTCAAGGTGTTCCAGGGCGCCGATGCGCGACCCACCGACCAGGCGATGGCCGGCGCCGACGCGCTGGTCGCGCGACTTGACGCGCTCGAGGAGCGATTCGACGCTATCGTGGAGTAGGCATTGTGGACAGGCACGTCGGTAGAGGGTCCGACCGTGCCTGTCCACATCTCACATCACCCTACAGCGCGTCAGCAGCGACGTCGCGAATCGCCGGCCAGTGGCCGTCGGCCTTCTCGATGTTGCCCGGGATGTCCTTTTTCCAGGTCTCGTAGACGTTGAGGTTCTTGTTGACGTAGAGCTGGCCGTCGACGATGCGGAACGCCTTGCCGTCCACCTCGAATTTCTTGCCGAACGACGTGCCGAGGGCGCAGTAGCCGCCGTAGGCCGGCGCGTACCTGGCCGGGTCGGCCTTGAACGTGTCGCGGTTTCGGGCCGTTGCAAAACGGTAGATCGCGCCGTTGTAGATGGCCGTGTAGTCCGGCGAACCGGCGACGGGCCGGTTGTCGGTGAAGTAGGCCACCGCGTCATGGCCCGCGAGGATGACCTCGTTGGCGTCGGTTTCGGTGTCTACACCGGCGAATGCGTTCGCGGCGAAAAGCATCGCAGCGGCCGCGATCAGGCGGGCTGGTTTGAACATGAGAATCTCCTTGGGATCGGGGTCGGGGTGATCATTACGGGCGCTATAATCCCCCGCGGAGATGAGTTCATCTATGGCTGAAATCGCCGAAAAAAGGCACTGATCGTCCAATCCCGATCGCCGCCGGGGTATCGAGCAGCTGCATCAGTCGCCGCCGTTCACCGCCACGCAGCTGAGGTCTTCGGCCAATACGACTCGGCCGTCGAAATGCCGCTGGACGGCCGTGACGTTGCCGTCGATATCCTCGAGGCTGCGGGCCATGAAATGACTCAGGAGCAGCGTGTCGGGTCCGGCAGCGGCGGCGGCCTCGCCGATCGCCGAGGGTTTGGCATGCAGCTGGTTCGCCGTGCCCGTCGTTTCTTCCGGGATCACCATGTGCGCGACGAGCAGGTCGGCGCCGCGGGCGAACTCGACGTAGTTTTCGTTCGACAGCGTCTGGTCGCTGCCGAAGACGATCGTCCGTCCAATCGCGGATATTCGGAACGCCACGGCCGGCACGATGCCGTGCGGGACGCGCAGCCCGTCGATCCTGAGCGCGCTGTCGGCGTCGCCGAAAACAGTCCGCGGCGCATCTCCACCCACCGTGCGCGGCTCGATCATAGCCGCGCCGCGGCTGCCATCGAGATAGCCGGACAGGTAGCGGTAGATGCCGTTGTCGGGATTCAGCAGACCGTCGAGGTAGTCATCGAGGCCTGGAAAGCGCGCGCTGCCGGAGGGCCCGGCGATGCGCAGCGGACGCCGTCTCGGGGAGAAGAGCCCGGACTTGAGCAGCGCCGGGAAATCAGCCGAGTGGTCAGTGTGAAAATGGCTCAGGCCGACGAAGTCGAGGTCTTCGAAGCGCGCGCCGGCCTCGCCGAAGCGCAGCACGCTGCCCGAGCCGGCGTCGATCATTACCCGGGCCCTGCCGTCGATCCAGACGAGATAGCCCGACCCGGCGCGGTCGTCGTCGGCGATCGGGCCGCCCGAGCCCAGAACCTGGACAGCGACGCCGCTCTCAGGGCAGGATTCGGCGTGCGAATCCGCCCATCCGCATAGCAACAGGATCACAGCGATGAAGCGCAGGTCGGGCATCAGGTTGTCCTCGCGGTCAGCGCCGCGTTAACGGCGACGCCGCCAGAGTATAGAATCCGCCGATGCCCGAAGCCCACAGTCAAGGATCGACGCTCTCACCGCCCGCCATTCCCACGGACGATTCAGGGGCTCCATAGACGCTGTCCGTGGATACCTTCTACGAGTTCGTCCTGCTCACGATCGGCCTTGCCGGCCTGTGGTTCGGCACCGAACTCACGATCCGCGGTGCGGTCCGCGTCGCCGACCGGCTCGGCATCTCGGAGTTCGTCATCGGCGTCGCGATCCTGTCGGTCGGCAGCGATCTGCCCGAACTCGCGATCGCCGTCGACGGTGCGCTCATGACGGCTGCCGGCGGTGACGCCTCCGACGTCATCGTCGGCACCTCGCTCGGCAGTTACTTAGGCCAGCTCGGCTTCGTGCTCGGCTTTGTCGCATTTTTCCAGACGCTTGCCCTCGAGCAGCGCACCGTTTGGCGGCATGGCGCGGCGCTCATCGCGGCGTTGCTCCTGCTCGGGCTGTTCGGCTACGACGGCGACGTGTCGCGTCTCGAGGGTGCGCTAATGGTCATCGCCTACGCCGGCTATTTTTTCGCGATGTTCGCGGGCGGGAGTACGTTTTCCGCCGAGGAGGGCGCGACGTCTTTCAGGAAGCTCACCGGCGCTTGGCTGCTGCTCGGCGCAGGCCTCGTCGTCGTTGTGGTCGGCGCCGAGCTCACCGTGTCATCGGCCATCGATCTCGCGAAGGCGCTGGACGTCAGCGAGGCGTTCGTGTCGATCGTTTTAATCGGGATGGGCACGAGCCTGCCGGAGCTGTCGATTTCCCTCGGCGCGGCGCTCAAGAACCGCGAGTCGATGTCCGTCGGCAACCTGATCGGCAGCAACGTGTTCGACACGCTCGTGCCGGTCGGCGTCGCGGCGGCGATATCGACGGTTCGCTTCGACCGCGGGCTCCTGACCTACGAGCTTCCCTACCTGTTGCTGTTGACGATCGTCGTGATGTTCTTCTTCTGGCACAGGCGCGGCATCCAGAAATCGGAGGCCATTATCGTGCTGCTCATGTACTTCGGCTACGTCGCGGTGAAGTTCGTGACGTCGATAAGCTAGTTGCGCCGCGCGTCCGCCAGCAGCCCGGCGATAACGTTCGGCTCCCTGGCCACGACATCCTTGTCGATCGACACGTAGGGTTCCACGGACGTGGTGACGGCCAGCGCGTCCCTGAGTTCGCCCAGGAATCTCGGCGCCGCAATCAGCGCGTAGGCGCGGCAACGGCCCGAGTTGACGTCCGCCGCGATCTCATGTGCGATGCGTTTCGCGAACACGGTCGCCGCCTGTTGCTTCGGCGTCTTCTTGTCGCTCGTCATCGAGTGACGACCCTGGCCGTGGCTGTCAAAACTGCGTCCGCCGCGGTCGCTCTCGAGATCCGCGTTCTTCGAATGCGCCGTGCTGTTTTCGAAGCTCTGCCAGCGCGAGAGCGGTCCGCTGCGGGTCTCGTGCGTGTAAAGAACGGCTTTCGCCTCGTCGGCGACAACCGCCAGGAAGTGTTTCTGCATCGCGGCCTCCTTAGCTAGTCGTCCGCAATGCCCTGATAGTCGCGCCGGGCGTGGCAGGTTCAAGGGGTAGATTTACGTATTGTTTCGGCTGGCGGGCCTCGCACACTGCATGCGACAGGCCGCTTAAGGCCCGGAGACATCGATGACGTTCGAGCTCACGTTTCACGGCGCGGCGGAGCAGGTCACGGGTTCTCTCTACCTGCTCCGGGCCGGGGACGCTACCGTGCTCCTGGAGTGCGGCCTGATCCAGGGCGGCCGCGCGGAGGAGGAACGCAACGCCGATCCGTTCCCGGTCCCGGTCGACTCCATCGATGCCGTCGTCCTGAGTCATGCGCACATCGACCACTCGGGCCGCGTACCGCTCCTGGTCAAGCGCGGCTACGAGGGCCCGGTGTATGCGCAACGCGCGACCCGTGCGCTGTGCGACATCATGCTGCCGGATTCGGGCTACCTGAACGAGAAACAGGCCGAGCACGAAAACCGCCGACGTGCGCGACAGGGCAAACCGGGCGTCGAACCCCTCTACACGCGCCTCGAGGCCGAAGAGTCGATCGCCCGGATCGAGGGACTTGCCTACGACACGCCGACCGGGATTGCGCCCGGGCTCACGCTCAGGTTTCTCGACGCCGGCCACATCCTGGGCTCGGCGATCGTCTGCCTCGACTACGACGACGGCTCAGGCTCGCGCGGTCTCGTGTTCAGCGGCGATCTCGGCTATCGCGAGTCGCCGGTCATGAACGACCCGGCCGTGCCCGGGCGAGCCGACACGGTGCTGCTCGAGAGCACCTACGGCGATCGCTGCCATCGGCCGTTCGCCGCTACGCTCGAGGAACTCAAGGGCGTGTTCGAATCGGCCAGCGCTTCGAAGGGCAACATCCTGATCCCGGCGTTCACGGTCGGCCGGACCCAGGATCTCTTGTACCTGATGGCCCGGCACTTCGACGAATGGGAGCTCGGTCGCTGGCAGATCTTTCTTGACAGCCCGATGGGGATCGAGGCCACCGAGGCCTACGCGCGGTTCCGCCACCTGTACGACGTGCACCTGTTCGAATCCGACAGTCGCGCGCCGGACCTGCCGAATTTTCACGCGACGCTCACGACCGAGGAGTCGATGGGCATCAACGCGATCCACTCGGGCGCCATCATCATCGCGGGCAGCGGCATGTGCAGCGGCGGGCGGATTCATCATCACCTGAAGAACAACATCTGGCGGCCCGAGTGCCACGTCGTCATCGTCGGCTATCAGGCTCGCGGCACGCTCGGCCGGCGCATTGTCGACGGCGTGTCCGAGGTGCGGTTGTTCGGCGAGACCTATGACGTGCGCGCCGAAGTACATACGATCGGCGGCCTCTCGGCGCACGCGGACCAGGACGGGCTGGTCGACTGGTACGCGAGTATCGACGGCCGTCCGGACGTGTACCTCGTGCACGGTGAGCCGGATGCGCAACAGCCGCTGCTTACGCGCCTGAAGAGCGAGCTCGCGGCGCCCGCGCACATCGCGCGCCACCTCGAAACCGTCCGTCTCTAGCGTTCATTGATGGCCGTCACCCAGCCGAACGAGGCCGCGACGGACGCCCGGCCGTGGACCGAGACCGCGGACCAGACGCTCGGGCGGCTCGGCTCGAACGTGCTTCGCGGCCTGGGCCGCGCCGAGGCAGCGCGGCGCCTCGATCGATACGGGCCCAACGTGCTGCCCGCTCTGCGGCCGCGGCGTCTTGCATCGATACTGTTCGATCAGCTCAAGAGCATCGTCGTACTGCTGCTGCTGGCGGCCGGCCTGCTCGCGCTGGCGTTCTCCGACAACCTCGAAGCGGCCGCGATCTTCGTCGTCATCGGCATCAACACGGCCATCGGTTTCCTAACCGAGTGGCGCGCGGTGCGCTCGATGGAGGCGCTGCGCCGGCTGGGCGGCGTCGAGACCGTCGTCGTCCGCGACGGCGTGGCCGGCGCCATCGAGGCGGCCGCGCTCGTGCCGGGCGACGTCGTGCTGCTCGATGCGGGTGACATCGTGACGGCCGATTTGCGCCTCACCGAGGCCGCGAAGCTCAGCGTCGACGAGTCCGCACTGACGGGCGAGTCGCTGCCCGTGAGCAAGCAGACGGATGTCCTCGCCGCCGATACGCCGCTCGCCGACCGCGGCAACATGCTCTTCAAGGGAACGTCGGTTTCACGCGGCACGGCCGTGGGTGTCGTCGTGGGCACGGCAGCGCAAACCGAACTCGGCAGGATATCGACGCTGGTCGCCACGGCGGCGACGCACCGCACGCCGTTGCAGAAGCGCCTCGATCGTCTGGCCCACCGGCTCGTGTGGGCGGTGCTAATCCTCGCGCTCGCGATCGCCGTGACGGGCGTTCTCGCCGGACGCGAGACGGTTCTTGCAATCGAGGTCGCGATCGCGCTGGCCGTCGCCGCGATCCCCGAGGGCCTGCCGATCGTCGCAACGATTGCGCTCGCGCGCGGCATGTGGCGGATGGCCGAGCGCAACGCGCTGATTTCGCGCCTGCCCGCGGTCGAGACGCTCGGCGCAACGAGCGTGATCCTGACCGACAAGACCGGCACGCTGACCGAGAACCGAATGGCCGTGAGCCATGCCTGTCTGCCGGGCGGACAGATCCAACTGCCGGCGGGCGCCAACGCCGAGCTGGACGCGCTCCTGGAAGCCGCGGCGCTGTGCAACAACGCCGCCATCGCGGCAGACGATTCCGGCGAACTGACCACGGTCGGCGATCCCACCGAGGTCGCGCTGTTGCTCGCGGCGCGCGAGCGCGGCATCGAACGTCGGGCCCTGCTCGACGCGATGCCGGAAGTGCAGGAGCTTGCCTTCGATCCGGATGAGAAGCGTATGGCCACGCTGCACGCGACCGAAGCTCGAGTACTGGTAGCGGTAAAAGGGGCGCCCGAAGCGATCGTCGACCTATGCAGCACGGTTCGCGGCCCCGACGGTAGCGAAGGGCTCGACGACTCCGCACGACGCGAGTGGGCCGGGCGCGCCGAGGCGATGGGCGCCGAGGGACTGAGGACGCTGGCGATCGCGAGGAAGACGATGCCGGATGCGAACGGCGAGGCCTATGAAGACCTCGAACTGCTGGGAATCGTCGGTCTCAAGGATCCGCTGCGTCCCGAGGTGCTGGACGCGGTCGAGCGCTGCCGTTCGGCCGGCATTCGCGTCGTCATGGTGACCGGGGATCACGAGGCAACGGCGAGGCACATCGCCGGCGAACTCGGCATCGACGACGTGCACGCGCGCGTGACGCCCGAGCAAAAACTCGAGCTGATTGCGCGCTACCAGCGCGGCGACCATATCGTCGCGATGACCGGCGACGGCGTCAACGACGCGCCCGCGCTCAAGCAGGCGGACATCGGGATCGCGATGGGCAAGCGCGGCACCGCCGTCGCGCGCGAGGCGTCGTCGATGGTCCTGCTCGACGACAACTTCGGCACGATCGTCGAAGCGATCGCGCAGGGCCGCGCCATCTTCGGCAACATCCGCAAGTTCGTCGTCTACCTGCTCGCCTGCAACGCGAGCGAGGTCATGATCGTCGCATTCGCCACGTTTGCCGGGACGCCGCTGCCGCTCCTGCCGCTGCAGATCCTGTTCCTGAACCTCGTCACCGACGTGTTCCCGGCGCTGGCGCTGGGACTCGGCGAGGGCGGCGGCCTGCTCATGCGCGAGCGGCCGCGGCCGGCTTCCGAACGCATTCTGATGCGTCGCCACTGGATCCGCATCGGTCTGCGCGCGCTTACGATCTCGGCGGCGGTACTCGGCGCGATGGCGGTCGCAACAGTCAAACTCGGCTTCGATACGTCGGCGGCCACGACGGTTTCGTTCTGTACGCTGGCGCTCGCGCAGGTCTGGCACGTCTTCAATATGCGCGATGGCACGTCGCCGCGCTTCAAGAACGAAATCACGCGCAACCCGTTCGTCTGGGCCGCCGTGGCCATCTGCCTCGTGTTGGTCTTTGCCGCCGTCTACGTACCCCTGCTCGCCGACGTGCTGTCGCTGACGGCCCCGGGCCCTGCCGGCTGGGCGCTGATCCTGGTCGCGAGCGTGCTGCCGGCGCTGGTCTTGCAGTTTCTAAACGTTCGCCGGCCCGTAGCGGAAACGGCCCCGACCTAGTCAGCCGAGTCCAGGAGCAGGTTGGTTTCCGTCGACTTGATGCCGTCGAGCTGCCGGACTTCGCCGACGATGGCGTTGAAACTCGCGAGCGTGTCGGTGCGGATCTCGGCGATCAGGTCCCAGCGACCGGTCGTGTGGTGCACGGCCACGACGCTGGGGATACCGCGAAGCTTCGCGATCACGGCTTTCTCCTCGCGGCTGCCGACCGCGATGCTCATGAGCGCCCGGACCGGGTGCGGCTGCACCTCGGGCCGAACCGAGACCGTATAGCCGAGCACGATCCCGCTCTTCTCGAGCCGTTTCATGCGGTTTTGCACCGTGGCGCGCGACACGCCGAGCCGGCGCGCGATATCGACGACGGGCAGGCGCGCGTTCTTGCGCAATACGGCCAGCAGGGCCTGGTCGGTGGCATCCAGTGTGATCACGTCCGGTCTTTACCAAATAGATACATAGATCTATCAAAATGAAAAATATGAGAACAATTCTGTACAGAACGTCATCTGTTTATTGGCCCAGATTGTACATAGACTACGCTCATCATTCATCTGCCAGGAACTGGTCATGACCCGATTCATCGATACCCGCGCGCTCGCCGCGCTGCTCGCTCAGGTTGGCGTCCGGCGTTTCATGAGCGAACTCTCCGTAACCATGCGTGACGACTACCGCCGCTGGCACGAGTTCGACAAGTCGGCCCGGCTGGCGGCGCACAGCGACGTCGGCGTCATCGAGCTGATGCCGATTTCGGACGCCTCGCAGTACGCGTTCAAGTACGTCAACGGCCACCCGTCGAACGGCCGGTACGAGCTGCCGACCGTCATGGCCTTCGGCGCGCTGGCTGACGTCGAGACCGGATACCCGACGCTGTTGTCCGAGCTGACGCTCGCGACGGGTGTACGCACGGCCGTTGCGTCGGCGCTGGCCGCGAGCGTGCTCGCGCGTCCGGATTCCGCAACGATGGGGATGATCGGCTGCGGCGCGCAGAGCGAGTTCCAGGCGATTGCGTTCGAGTCTCTGCTCGGCGTTCGTCGCGTCCGCCTGTACGACATCGACGCAGCGGCCGTGGCGAAGCTCAGGCGCAACCTCGAGCGGCACACGGATCTCGTTGTCGAGGTCGTCGATTCCGCACGGGCCGCGGCCGAGGGCGTCGACATCCTGACGACGGCCACGGCCGACAAGGCGCTGGCCACGATCGTCGACACGAGCATGCTGTCCAACGGTCTGCACATCAACGCCGTGGGCGGCGACTGCCCGGGCAAAACCGAACTTGCGGCGGGCGTCCTCGAGGCTTCGAGCGTGTTCGTCGAGTTCGAGCCGCAGACGCGCATCGAGGGCGATATCCAGCAGATGCCGGGGTCCTTCGCGGTCACGGAGCTGTGGCAGGTGCTGACGGGCGCGCATCCCGGCCGCGTCAGCGACTCGGAGATCACGGTCTTCGACTCGGTCGGCTTCGCGCTCGAGGATTACTCGATGCTCAGGCAGGTCGGGCACTATGCCGAGTCGCTCGATATCGGCGAGCGGATCCACCTCGTGCCCAATCTCGACGACAACAAGAACCTGTACGGCCTGGTCGACTCGGCGCTCGGCGAGCGGCCGGCGCGGGACGCCGCCTGATGGCCGCGACAGAGACGCCCGTGGGTCCACAGCGCGGCTCGAAGTCGGTCCGCATCCTCGCGGTCCCGATCGATCTCGGCGCCTCGCGGCGCGGCACCGACGCCGGGCCGTCGGCCATGCGCGTCGCGGGCTTGAACGGCGCGATCGCGAGGCTCGGCCATACGGTGGCGGGCGACGTCGATATCGACGTGCCGGCGATGGAGACGCGCAAGGAGAAAAGCGACAGCGCGCGTTTTCTCGACGAGATTCTCGAAGTCTGCACGAATCTCGCCGTTCAGACGCGCGCCGCACTGGCCGCCGGCGACGTTCCGCTCATCATCGGTGGCGATCACTCGCTGGCGATGGGCTCGGTGGCGGGCGTGGCGGCGCACTACCGCGAGCGGGGCGAGGACATCGGCCTGCTGTGGATCGACGCCCACGCTGACATGAACACGCCCGAGTCGTCGCCGAGCGGCAACGTCCACGGCATGCCGCTCGCGCATCTGCTCGGCTACGGCGACGATCGTCTGAACAACATCGAGAACAGCCGTCCGGCCGTCAAGCCCGAGAACACGGTGTTGATCGGCGTGCGCGACATCGACGGCCGTGAGCGCGATTTCGTGCGCGAGTCGGGCCTGACGGTGTTTACGATGCGCGACATCGACGAACTCGGCATGACCGAGGTATGCCGACGTTCGATGCAGGTGCTTACCGCAGGCACGGCCGGCTTTCACGTGAGCTTCGACGTCGACGGCTGCGACCCGTCCGTCATGCCGGGCTCGGGCACGCTCGTGCCGGGCGGGATCAACTACCGCGAGGCGCATCAGCTGCTGGAAAACTGTGCCGACACGGGCAAGATGCTTTCGATGGACGTCGTCGAGCTGAATCCGTTCCTGGACCAGGAAAACGTCTCGGCGGAGCGCGCCGTGACGCTCGTGCAGAGCGCCTTCGGGCGGAGCATTCTGTAGCTGATAGCCCGGATCCGGGCTAGAGACAGGTCGCGAGCCGATCGCGAATGTGCGTTTCAACCGGCGACGCGAGCCCGCACTCGAGCGCGGCGTTGTAGCACTCGGCTGCCCGTCGCCGGTCGCCGAGCAGGCGGTATACCTCCGCGCGAGCGAGATGCAGCGGCGGGAAGGCACTCAGTGACTTGAGACTGGAGATCCGCTCGAGCCGTTCGAAAGCGATTTCGGGCTTGCCTCCCATCGCCTGCGCCACGCTCGCGTTGATCGTGACGACGGGCGAGCCGGTCAGCGTTTCGAGCTCGGCGTACAGCGCCTCGATGGCCGGCCAGTCGCAGCGGTCCCAGCTCTCGGCGGTCGCGTACAGCGACGCGATGCCGGCCTCCAGGTGGTAGCGTGTCAGCGCGCTCGCGCGCTGCGAGGACTTGAGATAGCGGAGACCCAGATCGATCAGGTCCCGGTCCCAGAGCCCCATGTCCTGGTCCGCCAGAAGGACGAGCCTGCCGGACGCGTTCTCGCGGGCATCGAGCCGCGAAGACTGGAAACAGAGCAGCGCGGCCAGCGCCGCTGACTGTGCCGTGTCGGTCGGTTCCCGGTCAGCCAGTTCACGGGCCAGGCGCAGCGACTCGCGGGTAACCTCGCGGTTCAGCAACCGATCGCCGCTGCGCGGGGCATAGCCCAGGCTGAACATCAGGTAAATCACCTTGTGCACGCTGCCGAGTCGTTCGGCGATGCCGAAACGTGACGGCGGATCGGCCAGTGCCGTACTCTCGGCACGCAGCCTTCGCTTCAGTCGCGCAATTCGCTGCCCGGTCGCCGCGGGTCTCTCGAGCAGCGCGTGCGCAATCTCCCTCGCAGTGAATCCGCTGACCAGTTTGAGCGTCAGCGTCAGCCGTTCCAGCTCGTTCAGCGCATCGTTACAGCAGACCAGCATGAGCCTGAGCTCGGGGTCACCGACTGTCGCGCTGAACAGGCCATCTGCTCCCGTCGGCGCCGGACCGGTCGAGTCCTTGTCATCCAAAGGTACTTCGCGGCGCTCGCGCTTCAGCCGGTCCCAGGCCCGATTGCGGGCCACGGTGGCCAGCCAGGCACCCGGGTTGTCCGGTACACCACGATACGGCCAGTGTTGCATTGCCGCGACCAGCGCGTCCTGCGCGACGTCTTCGGCGAGATCGACCCGGCCGGCGCCCAGGCGCTTCACGAGGTCGGCGACGAGCCGACCCCGTTCGCGCCGGACGATCCGGTCGAGATCGAGCCGCTCTATCAAGCCTGGTCCTCGCCGGCCTCGTCAACCTGGCGGATTTCGATCCTGTCGTTGTAGGTCAGGTGTGGACAGCTCTTGGCGATCTCGACGGCGGCTTCGTAGCTTTTCGCGTTGACGAGAATCAGCCCGCCGAGAATCTCGGCCGATTCGGCCGACGGCGTATCGTGGACTTCGATGGTTTCGCCCTTGCTCGACAGGGTGACGCCAGGGTCATCGACGAGCTTGTGGCCGCCGGCGTAAAGTCCGCGAGCGCCGAGGTCCTGCGACCACGCGATGTAGTCCTTGATGATCTCCATGTATTCCTCCTGGTCCATTCCCTCGTACCGATCGGCCGCATGTGGCAGCAAAAGTGCGTAGGTATTCATCGTGTCGTTCTCCGCTTGAGTGGTTCTTGCGGCGCCGAACGGCCCCGCTTTCCTGATAACGACGATTGACAAACGTCGATTTTGACAGCGGGGCGAGATTTTTGTGACCGGACACCAGATTGAATATAAAGGCAAAGAGGCCGGCGCCTGAGTATTGTCGTCGCCTGAGGTAGACTCGCGCGATGGCCAGGCTACTCGTCTACTACGCCCATCCGGGCCACCGCTACTCGAGCGCGAACAAGGCCATGTGGCGGCGCGCGCGGGCCGTCGACGGCATCACCCACGTCGACCTGTACGCGGAGTACCCGCGCTTCGAGATCGATATCGACGTCGAGCAGGAGCGGCTCGTGGAACACGACGTGATCGTGTTCCAGTTCCCGATGTTCTGGTACTCGACGCCGTCGCTGATCAAGGAGTGGGAGGACCTCGTTCTGGAACACGGATTCGCTTACGGCAGCGGCGGTACGGCGCTCAAGGGCAAGACGATGATGCTCGCGGTCACGGCCGCGGGTCCGAAAGACGCTTACGCGCGCGCCGGCTACCAGCACTACGACATCCGCACCTTCCTGACGCCGCTCGAACAGACGGCGCATCTCTGCGACATGACCTTCCCGGCGCCGTACGTCCTGTTTTCGTCGCTCAGGGCGCCGGCGGACGGTCTCATCCAACCGCACGCGGAGGGCTACGGCCGGCTGCTCGCGGCCCTGCGCGACGACCGCTACGACTTCGATGCGGTGGCGGACTTCGACGTCGTGCACCACGACAACCTGCCGATCCGGGAGACGAGCTGATCATGGACGGATTCCTGCTGCTTGCGTTCCTGTTCCTCGTGGGCGGCGTCATCGCCGTGCCGCTCGCATCGCGTTTCGGGCTGGGCTCGGTGCTCGGCTACCTGCTCGCGGGCATTGCGCTGAGCCCGATCCTCGCAAGCCTCGAGGTGGACGTCGTCAGCATCCAGCACTTCGCCGAGTTCGGCGTCGTCATGATGCTGTTCCTGGTCGGTCTCGAACTCGAGCCGAAAATGCTCTGGCAGATGCGCAACAAGCTGCTGGGACTCGGTGGCCTGCAGGTCGGCATCACGATGCTCGCCGTCATGGGTATTGCCATGCTGCTCGGCCAGCGCTGGTCGGTGGCGCTGGCCGTCGGCTGCATACTGGCGCTGTCATCGACCGCCATCGTGCTGCAGACCCTGAACGAGAAGGGCCTCATGAAGAGTACCGGTGGCCAGTCGAGCTTCTCGGTGCTGCTGTTCCAGGACATCGTGGTCATCCCGATGCTGGCGTTCATCCCGCTCCTGGCGCTGCCGGAGCTCGCCGACCTCGCGGCGTGGTTCTCGGACGGCGACGTCGGCGCCGAAGCCGCGGGCGGCGATGGCGGCGATTCGATGAGCCTGGTCGAACGCCTTCCGGGCTGGCAGCGCGGGCTCGTGACCCTGGCCGCGATCGCCTTCGTCGTCGTGGGCGGTAGCGTGCTGACCCGGCCCGTGTTCCGCTACATCGCGCTCGCGCGTCTCCGCGAACTGTTCGTCGCATTCGCATTGCTCATGGTCATTGGCATCGCACTCCTGATGATCGTCGTCGGCCTGTCGCCCGCCCTCGGCACGTTCCTCGCAGGCGTCGTGCTGGCCAACAGCGAGTACCGGCATGAGCTCGAGAGCAACATCGATCCGTTCAAGGGGCTGCTGCTCGGCCTGTTCTTCATCACGGTCGGCGCGGTCATCAATTTCGATCTGCTGTTTGCCAACGTCGGGTTGTTCACGGGGCTGACGCTCGGCCTCATGCTGCTCAAGGCCGCGATTCTCTACGCCCTTGCCCGCGCCTTCGGCATCGCCGGCGCCGATCGCTGGCTGTTCACACTGGGGCTCGCGCAGGCTGGTGAGTTCGGCTTCGTGCTCCTGTCGTTCACGGTCGCAAGCAATGTAATTCCGCCCGCGCTCGCGGAGCAGCTGCTGCTAGTCGTCGCGCTGTCGATGCTGCTCACGCCGCTGCTGTTCATCGTCTACGAGAAGCTGGTCGCGCCGCGGTTCACAACCGCGCAGGAGCGGGAGGCGGACGAGATCGACTCCGACGGCGACATCATCATCGCCGGGCACGGCCGTTTCGGCGGCATCATCAACCGCATATTGACCTCGTCGGGGTACAAGACGACCGTACTCGACTACAAGTCGGAGCAACTCGACGTGATTCGGGCGTTCGGCATCAAGGTGTTCTTCGGCGATGCAACCCGGCCGGACCTGCTGCACGCGGCCGGCATCGAGCACGCACGCATGCTGATCATCGCGATCGACGACAAGGAGAACATCACCGAGATGGTGCGCTACGTCGTCGCCAACTATCCGAACGTCCACGTCGTCGCGCGCGCCTACGACCGTCTGCACGTCTACGAGCTCTGGGCCGCGGGTTGCCGGGACATCATTCGTGAGAGCTTCGACAGCGCCGTGCGCGCCGGGCGCTCGGCACTCGAAGCACTCGGC
Source organism: Woeseiaceae bacterium (assembly GCA_028280615.1). Classification (GTDB taxonomy): domain Bacteria; phylum Pseudomonadota; class Gammaproteobacteria; order Steroidobacterales; family Woeseiaceae; genus UBA1847. The sequence goes on from JANQLK010000018.1 coordinate 63,194, forward strand.
CTGCATCCCTACGACGCGGAACGCCAGGTACGGGGCTTCGTCGCCAACGACAAGGCGCAGCTCCGCGATGTCGCCGATCTGTTCGACCCCAGTATCCCCGTCCACGAGAACCAGCCCTACGTCGAGCGCACCAAGGAATACATCGCGCGCACCGAGGACGTCATGCGCGGCCACAGCGCCTCGTTCGCGAGCCGCGTCGAGCGCGGCTGGGTGCCGCCGACGCTCGAGGACGTCGAGGCCGAGGTGAGCCAGGCGGAAGCGGAAAGAGACGGCCGGGAAGCGGCCAGGAACCGTTAAACCGCCTGCATCACGTCCGACCATGCCGGGTGACGGCTGTACTGCGCCCGGACGAACGGGCAGAGCGGCACGATTTTTACACCGGTCTCGCGTGCGTCGGCGACCAGCCGTTCGACCAAAGCCTGGCCGACGCCCTGCCCACGCAGGCTCTCCGGTACGCCGGTGTGATCCGCGATGATCGTCGTCTCGTTGAGCTTCGAGAAGGTGAGCTCGGCGGCTTCGTCGTGCCCGTCGACGCGCGCCTCGTAGCGACCGCGGCTGGCCTCGTCGTGTCGCGTGATCTTCATTGTCCGAAGGGTAGCAGCAATCGCGGCAGCGGGACGTCGGATTTTTTTACAGATCAAGGACCGGCAGACCGGGCTCAGCCCGCGATGAGCCGCCCGGATGCCGAGCGCGGCGGGTTGGCATGAGTTTTGCAGCCGTTCAAGCAACCCACCGTCGATCTCGCCTGCGCCACGGGAGGCCGCAATGAAAAGCTCGCTCACGATCTTACTGGCCGGACTTCTGTTGCATCCGCTCACGGCTCTCGCAGACTTGCTCGTACTGACCGACACGGTCGACGATGCCACGTTGACCTTGTCGATCGACGATACGGCCGAACTCGGTTCGACGGCTTCCGCATCGATCAACATACAGGTCGTTGACGACGACGTTCCACTGAGCGCGGGTGATTCGATATTCGTCGAATTCTTCGAAGACGATCTGCTCAACGACGATGAGATCTTCAGCACGAGCTTTCTGGTCACCGCTGCAGAAGTCGCGGCAGGTATAGTGGACCGGACGTTCGATGTGTTGTTCGACGTCTCGCCGCTCGTCGAGGGAATCGGCAACACGCTGGAGTTCTTCGCCCGGGCGCTCGTCGACAAAGATGCATGCGGATTCACCTGCCTCAACGACAACCCTGAAACGGATCTCGCAATCGTCTCGGTCGTCGATCCGGCTAACCCGCCGCCCGAGCCGCCGGACGGACCAACGCCGACCGCCGATCTCGTTACGGTCAGGGACAGCGTCGATGACGCAACGCTCACGCTCTCGATGTTCGACGAGGCGTTGATCGGCTCGTCCCCGCCGACGTCCATCCGAATCGAGGTCGACAGCCTTTTCGTTCCGCTCACACTAGGCGATTCTGTCCTCATCGAGCTCTTCGAGGATGACCTCTTGGACGACGATCTGCTGTTCAGCACCTTCTTCGAAGTCACCGCGGACGAAGTGCTCGACGGCTTCGTCGACCGCACGTTCGATGTGCTTTTCGATCCGTCGCCCTTCTTCCCGGAATCCGCGTCCGACACCGTGCTGGAAATTTTCGCCCGGGCATCGGTAGACAAGTCAGGGTGCAGGTTTTTTTGCTTCGACGACACACCGGTGACGGACAGCATTTCTGTCAACCTGGTCGCTGACGACAGCGAACCACCCGCCGCGATTGCCGAGCCGGCCACGTTCGCACTCCTCTGTGTCGGATTCGCGGCCATCGGAACGGCGAGGCGCAGACGGAAGGCCTGACTCCGCAAGCGTCGTGCCTGCGAGCGCCATCGCGCCCTGCGTAGCAGCAACAGGCGGAACCCCGCTCCGGGTCGCGCGGTCGGAATAAAGTCGTACAATCGACCGCCGTTTGCCGCACAGCCGACTTCATGATCAGAAAACTCCTGGAACAGGTGACGAGTGCCGTCACCGCGACGTCGCCCGAAGACCCTGCTCGGGAGCGCCAGCATGCCCTCGATCTCGCCACGGCCTGCCTGATGGTCGAGGTGGCACGCGCCGACCACAGTTTCGAGGAGAGCGAATTCGAGAGCCTGCTGAACCTGCTCGAGCGCCATCTCGAACTCACGCCCGACGAGGCGAACGAACTCGCCAACACAGCCTCCGAACACGCCGAGGAAGCCGTGGACGTGCACCAGTTCACGAAGAAACTGCACGAACATCTGAGCGAGACGGAGAAAGCGCGCGTCGTGGCGATGCTGTGGCGCGTAGCCTACGCGGACGGCCGCCTCGACAAGTTCGAGGACTCGCTGGTGCTCAAAATCAGCGACCTGCTGTACGTAAGCCGTGGCCTCGTGATGCGGCTCAAGCACGACGCCGAGGTCGGCGCCCGCTAGCGGGCTAGGGATATATCGGGTACGAGTAGGTCGGTATCACGACGTCATAGTGCGGCTGCAGGAACATGACGAGGTCGGTCAATTCCTGCACCGTCATGTAGCGGTTGTAGACGTACATTTTCGACTCGCCGTCTTCCGACACCTGGTCCTCGGCGTAGCCTTCGGCGAGCTTATGGGACGGGTTGATGATCGCGGTCACGAGTTCGCCGTAGGTCGTCACGCGCGTCTTCAGGCCGCCGAGTTCAACGAACGCCTCGTAGCCGGGCACGGGCGGCAGGTCCTCGCCCGCGATCGTATGGCACTGGTTGCACTGCATGTACAGGAAGGCCTGCCGTCCCGCCTCGGGGTCGCCCTCTGGCAGCACGAAGCCGCGCTCCGACATCATGTCGCGTTCGCAGGCCGCGGAAAGGGTCGCCAGCAGGGCCACCAGTGCCATTCGTTTCATTGCGCGTCACCCGTCGAAGGTCCTGATCGATGCGCAAGAATTATCATAGGTATCGGGCGCTTGCATCAGGGAAAACCGCAGATCCCGGGGTGGACGCGGCGCCGGCTTCCCCCGGCCGGACCACGGCTGCTATTCTCGTCCGCGGCGCTACCCGGGAAACGCAAGGAGGCTTAGCGATGCGTCTGTTCTTCCGCCTGTTATTCGCCTTGGCCGCGGCGTGGATGGCCGCCGGTTGCAGCGACCGTACCGGTGATGCGGGCCCGGCCGGCAACTCGAACGAAGCAGGGACGGCACGGGATGCGGCCGATTCCACGCCATGGCAGGCCGGCCAGGCGCTCGCCGCCGCCGTCGACGTCGAATGGCGCCTCCTGTCACTGGGCGACAATGTGCTCCTGCCCGGCGACGTCGAGGTTACGATCCGCTTCGAGGGCGACGGGTTCAGCGGTCAGGGGCCCTGCAACCGGTACTTCGGCGCGCGCAACACGAACCCGAACCTGCCATCCCTGTTCGGTCCCGTCGGCGCGACGCGGATGGCTTGCCCGGACACGCAGATGCGGTATGAGGCGCAGTACTTCGAGGCGCTGGGCGGCGTCCGCGCTGCGCGAATCGACGGCGAGCGACTGGTTCTCGACTGGCAGACCGAAGACGAGCAGGGCGAACTCGTGTTCGTGCGTGTCCTGGCCCCACCCGAGGGGGTCTGACCGGCCGCGACCGGCCGAGCGGCGTCAAAAGCGCAGCTCGGCGCCCAGGGAAAACACCGTGCCGGTCGTGCCGTCCAGGTCGTAGCGCGAGCCGTCGCCCGTGATCGAGAAGCGCTCCGAGAGACCGAAGCGCACGCCGAGCCCGAAGTACAGGTTGCCGTCCTCGGGCGTTGCGCGAGTCACGCCGTTCAGGTCGGCGTCGCCGTCCCAGAAGAATGCGCCGGCGCGGCCGAAGATGTCGACGCGCTCGCCCACCGGCAAGCTGCCGACCCCGCCGAGCATGAAGCCGTCGGCCTTGAGCGATACGCGGACCGGCGCGCCGTCGATGTCGAACTCCTCTTCGAAACGGCCGAAGTTGTGATAGCCGCCTTCGAGCGCGAAGTAGTCGCTGAATCGCCAGCCCGCGGACAGCCGCCAGGCCGTCGAGTCGTCGTCGACGTCGAAACCGTCGAAACTCTCACTGAGTTCGGACTGTCCCACGCTCGCGCTGACGAAGAAGCCCGGGTCGGCGCAAGCCATGGCCGGGAAGAGGGCGCCCAGGATGAGCCCCGGTGCGAGGAGTTTGCAGTGCATGGTCGGTACCTCACGGTCGCTAATCATAGAGTCGGCAGTGTCCCGGCGATGCCGCTAAACTCGCTGAAGCCTTGATGAAGAACGCTGAAAACCCGGTGAAATCGACGTCCGCGAGCCGATTGCGCATCCGCGACCTCGAAATCGACGTCGCGTCGGGCACGCTGTGGCGCGACGGGGCGGTCGTCGATCTGCCCGAGCTGTCGTTTCGCTTGCTTCTGACGCTCGCCGAGCGCGCGCCCGGGCTCGTCAGCAAGGACGAGCTGATCGAGGCGGTCTGGGGCGATGTCGTCGTGAGCGACGAGACCCTGGCGCAGCGCGCCCGGCTGCTGCGCCAGGCCCTTGGCGACGACGGCAGCGATTCGCGCTATTTCACGGCCGTGCGCGGCCGCGGCTACCGGCTTACCGCGCCCGTCGAGGCGATCGATCCGGACCCGCTGGACGTTCGTCACACGCCGGATTCGCGACGCGGCCCGGCCGCGCTGCTCGCATTCGTCGCGGCGCTCGCGCTCGGAGCGCTCGTGTTCTGGCAGGGCTCGGACAATTTGCGGGACATCGAGCGCCTCGCCGTCCTACCTTTCAAGGACCTGAGCCGGGACCGGGACTACGGCTTTTTCGCCGATGGCATGCAGGAGGAACTGCTCACCCGGCTCGCGGGAATAGAGGCCGTCGACGTGCTTTCCCGCAGCTCGGTCGAGCGGTTCCGCGGCACCGAAATCGGCATACCCGATATCGCCGCCGCACTCGACGCCGATGCCGTAATCGAAGGCAGCATACGGGTCACGGGCGACGACCTTAGAATCACGGTGCAGCTCATCGACGGTCGCAGCGACCGTCACCTTTGGGCGGACTCGTTCGACGACGTGCTGTCGGTAGAGAACATCTTCGACATCCAGCGCCGCGTCGCCGGCGAAATCGCGGCGGCGCTCGCTCTCGAGCGCCCCGCGGAGCCCATGCTGCCGACGCAGAGCCTCGACGCCTACAATCGCTACCTGCTCGGCCGCTACCACACGTTCCGGCAGACACCCCGGGATCTCGAACGTGCGGTCCGGAATCTCGAGGCGGCCATCGACATCGATCCCGAGTTTGCCGAGGCCTACGCGGCGCTGGGCCTGGCGCTGGCGTTCCAGGGCACGAATTACGGCGGAAAGCGGCCGCGCGACGTCTATCCGCTCGCGCGTGAGGCGGCGCTCAAGGCGCTGTCGCTCGACGATACGCTGGCCGACGCGCGTTCGTTGTACGCCGAAATTCTTACCTGGTACGACTGGTCCTTCGAGCTCGCCGAAAGCGAGTACCGGCGAACGCTCGAGCTGAATCCGCTCAACGTGCTGGGCTATGCGCTGTTCCTGTCATCGCAGGCGCGACACGATGAGGCCGTCGCGATGGTCGAGCGAGCGCTCGCGGCGACGCCCGGCGACGCTTACGTAAACGTCAACGCGGCCTGGCGCTACCTGCGCGCGGGCCGGCTGGACGACGCGCTCAAGACGGCCAGGGCGGCCGCGGGACACCCGGACGCCGCCAGCGTATTCGGCCACGTGCTGCTGGAGCGAGGCAATACGGCTGCCGCAATCGACGTCTTCGAGCGCGACCTTGCCGAGAACGGCCGGAATCCGACCCAGATCGCGAATCTCGCGCACGCGTTGTATGCCGCCGACCGCCGCCTGGAAGCCGACGCGCTGCTCGAGGAGCTGGTCGCGATGTCCAGGCGGCAATACGTGCCCGCCGTGCAGGTCGCGGCCGTGTACGCTGCGGCCGGAAGAACCGACGACACGTTCCAACAGCTCGCCCTGGCGCTCGCGAACCGCGAGCGCGGTCTGATCTTTCTCGGCGTGAACCCGGTTTTTCGCCGCCTGGCCGGCGACCCGCGCTACGGTCAACTGCTCGAGCACGTCGGCTTGCCGGTCGAGTGATCCGCGGGATAGCGCATTGGGCTTCACGTCTGGCCTGCAGGGCGAGTGCTGCTACAATGAGCCGCGACTTCGGACCAGAACGTCGATTGCAGCACTGGACTGGCAGGACTCGGGCATTCATGGGACTCAGGACTAGCCACCGCGCATCTCGCGGTGGCGGCGGAACATTGCGATGCGTGACCGCTCTCATTCTTCTGGCATTCGGCCTTCTCTCGGCGCCGCTTTCGGCTAACGCCCAATCGGTCCGGCTCTCCGCCGAGCAGCAGCGCATGCTCGAGCAGCTGCCGCCCGCGCAGCGCGAGCAGGCGTTACGGGCGCTGGAACAGTACGAGACTTCCCGGCCGCAGACGGCCCCAAGGCCCGTCAGAGAAACGCCATCGACGCAGACGCCGGCCCTGTCCCCCATTCCAGAGATCGCCGAGGAAGAAGAGCTGCGTGCATCGCCCAACAGCAGCCTCGTCATCCGGATGACGCCGAGGAACGACCTGACCGCACAGCAGCGCGAGGCGCTTGAGCAAAACCAGGTCAAGAGCAGCCTGGTCGGCAACCGCAGCTACACGCTGGACGACGTCGGCGTGTTGTCCTTGTTCAACGTTCGATTCATTCCGCTGTTGGGCTTGAACGAGGCTGACATCGAAAGACGGCTGCAGGCAGAGCCGTTGTTGACCGAATTCAACATCGATGTGCGGATTCTAAGCGTCGCCGAGACAGGCGTCGATGCACTCGACTACTTCGGGTACGAGCTGTTCGAACCGCACGAGGTCAGCTTCGATCCGCCGATGTCGGGACCCGTGCCCCCCGACTATGTTCTCGGCACGGGCGACACGGTTCGCATTCAGCTCTACGGAAAAGACAACCAGGTCCATGAACTGGACGTCACGCGCGACGGCCATTTGAACTTGCCCGAGGTGGGGCCGGTCATCGTCGCCGGGCTGCCGTTCTCGGAGGTTCGTGAAGAGATCAGGCAGCGTGTAGGCCAAATACTGCTCGGGACGGAAGTCAGTGTAACAATGGGTCAGTTGCGCAACATTCGCGTGTTCGTCGTCGGCGACGCGAACCGTCCAGGATCCTATATCGTCAGCAGTCTCGCGACGATGAGCAGCGCGCTGTACCGGAGCGGCGGCATCAGCCGGGTCGGCTCGTTGCGGGACATCGAGCTGAAGCGGGACGGCAGGACGGTCGCGACGCTCGATTTGTACGATCTCCTGTTGAAAGGCGACAGTTCCGGCGATGAGCGCCTGATGCCCGGCGACGCCGTATTCGTGAACCCGGTCGGCCCGCGGATCAGTATCGGCGGCGCCGTGAACCGGCCGGCGATTTACGAGATGCGAGGCAAGGAATCCCTCGCCGAGGCCCTGGAGCTTGCCGGCGGTTTGACCGACGACGCCTATGCAAACGGCGCCCGCATCGAGCGGATTTCGGAAGCGCAGCGCCGTGTCGTCGTCTCCATCGACGCTGACGGTGATGAAGCGAAGACATCTTCGGTGCGGCCCGGCGACGTGGTTGTTGTCCCCAGAGTCCTGCCGGAAATGGACAATGTGATCACGCTCATCGGCCAGGTCGAACGGCCCGGCCCCTACGAGTGGCGCCCCGGCCTCAGGCTGACCGACCTGATCGGTTCTCGTCGCGACCTGAAACCGGCGGCCGACGCTGGCTACGTGCTCGTTCGGCGTGAAGATGCGGAAACCCGCGAGATCTCCGCTTTGTCTGCCGATCTCGGGCGGGCGCTCGACGCTCCTCAGTCCGAGGCGAACATACCACTGAAGCCTCGGGATACAGTCTACGTGTTCAACCAGCAGTTTGACCGCCAGCTGGTCATCGAACCGATTCTCGACGAGCTCACGGCACAATCCCGTTTCGGCAAGCCGCTCAGGGAGGCCAGCGTCACCGGCAGAGTCAAGGCGCCGGGCGCCTACCCGCTGGAGCCCCGCATGCGCGTCAGTGACCTGCTGCGAGCCGGGGGCAGCTTGTCCGAAGACGCGTTCACACTGAGCGCCGAGATAGCCCGCTACGAGATCGTCGACGACTCGTACCGGGAGACGGAAATCATCGACGTCGATCTTGCCGCGGTCATGGCCGGCGACGCCGCCGCCGACATCGAAATCAGGGAATACGACAATCTGCGCATCAGCCGCCTGCCGCAGTGGGCGGAAACCTGGTCGGTCACGCTCGAAGGCGAGGTGACCTATCCCGGCGTGTACAGGATAAGGAACGGCGAGACGCTTAGTCAGATCATCGAGCGGGCAGGGGGATTGACCGAGGATGCTTTTCCGGCGGGTGCGGTCTTCCTGAGAGAACATCTGAGGCAGCGCGAGCAGGAGCAGATCGAGGTTCTCGCACAGCGCATGGAAGCCGATCTGACAGCGCTCTCGCTCGAGGATCGCGGTATCGATTCCGCGGATACCCTGTCGACCGGGCAATCGTTGCTGGCACAACTCCGGTCCACGCGGGCCGTCGGCCGCCTCGTCATCGACCTGGACCCGGATCAGAGTCCGCGGGATAGTGACAGCAGTGACATCGAACTCCGGGACGGCGATCGCCTGCTCGTACCCAAGAGTCCGGACGAAGTGACCGTGATCGGCGAGACCCAGCAAAATACCTCGCACCTGTACCAGCAAGGGCTTTCGAGGGACGACTACATCGGCCTGAGCGGCGGACTGACGCGCCGCGCAGACAAGAAGCTGATCTACGTGGTCCGGGCGAGCGGCGCCGTCGCGCACGGCAATCGGTCCAGATGGATCGGAAGGTCGTCGGGGCTGGAGATTCGCCCCGGCGATACGATCGTCGTTCCGGCAGATACCGACCGCGTCAGGCCGCTGACGCTGTGGACGAACGTTTCCCAGATTCTGTATCAGGCGGCGATTGCGGTGGCGGCTGTTCGGACGTTTGATAACTAGACGGAATGCGATCTTGCTGTAGCCCCTCGGCATAGCGGGCCCGTTCTGACAGCGCTCTCTACTCGTCTTCACGCGGATCAGGTTCAGCTTGGCGGCGTCCGGTTGCCAGAGCATTGAGTAGATCCAACATCGTATTCGCGAGGGCATCCCTGTTGTTGCGCTCAGCTGTCTCGGCCGATTTCCTACCAAATCGCTCGACAAGCTCCGGGCTGTCACGCCACTTCAATACGGTATCGGCAAGCGCCCGCGGTTCCTCGGGTCGCACCCACTCGCCTGATTCGGTGGATCTCACCATATCGACTGCTTCACCATCCGGCATCGCGATCAGGATGGGCTTGCCCATACCGAACGACTCGAAGACTTTCGACGGGATCACTTTGGAGAAAACCGGGTCGTTGCGAAGATGGACCAGAGAAACGTCGCAGACGCTCCAGACGTCAGGCATCAACGACTTGCTCACCGAATCGTGAAACATGACGTTGCGGACTCCTTCGTGCTCGGCTCGCTCTACGAGGCCGGGCTTCTCCGCCCCGTCTCCGACGAGAAGAAAAACGATGCCGTTTTCGGATTCGAGTAGTTTTGCTGCATCAATTATGTTGCCGAGCGCATGGGCCATTCCGTGCGTACCGAGATAGCCAACAACGAATGAACCTTGCACGCCGAGCGCATCTGCCATTGATTCGGACTTCGGCTTCGGACGAAAGCGTGAGAGATCGACGCCGTTGCGCACGACCCGGATTTTTTCCCTATCGACACCCCGGCCTACAAGGTCCTCCACAAACGACTGGGTTACCGAGATGATCAAGTCTGCACGCCGGTAAAGGAACAGTTCAAGGTCTTCGATGCGCCGAATCAGGAACCCTTTCTTCATCACACCGACGGTTACGATCGATGCAGGCCATAGATCTCGTAGCTCGAAAACAAAAGGACGCCGTTTGGCGACGCTGAGCAACCATGCGCCCAGGGCCGCGAAGAACTGGGGTGACGTTCCCACGACCACCGAAGGACGAGTCTCGAACAGGCCGAAAACGACGGCAGAAACCATAAAGGACAAGTAGTCCAGGATCCGCTTTGCGAAGCCGGCGTTGCCGGTAATGTATGTTTTGACACGAACGACCCTGATGCCATCGATGTTCTCGACGAATCGCCAGGCATTCGAATATCCGTCGTGGACGATGCCTTTCGGAAAATTTGGAGCGCAGGTAATCACCGTGACTTCAGCGCCAGCCTCTGTCCAGCGCTTCGCGTGCTCGTAGGTTCTTGACGCCGGCGCATTCACCTCGGGCGGGAAATTGTCTGAGATGAAAAGGATCTTCACGTCGAGGTCGGCCAACTACCAGGCAAGAGTCAGTTTCGAGTGGCCGTTCTCGATAGGAACTCTGATTTGTCGGGTGGGTATTGAACGGCCGAACTCGGGGTGCCACGTGGAGTCGACGACACATGGTCGGGAATCTGCAGTTAGTCGAGCAGATCTATCCTCGCGGGTAAGCACCAACGACTGGTCTACCTCTTCCACTCGAATATCCGGGTGCAGCAGGAGCCTGGATTCTGCTTGCCGATATGTTCCCGAAATCGAGTCGCTTATCTGTATGGATCGAGTGCCGAGCCGCCAGATTCGTGTGTGACTGACTCTGCCGGGCAGCCGCATGTACCCGTCATGACTTCCGGAGATCCTCACCTCGTTGGATTCTTGCTTCACCGATTGAGCACAGGGTCTCGCCCTCCGCGCCACGCGGAAGCTTGACCAAACCTCGGATGAATCCGAATCGTCCACAATCACTGTGTTGTGAGCACCGGTGCCGCGCTGCCGAAGCCGCTCCGAATTGGCTTCATATGTCGAGCAGCCGGTGTCAACGATCCAACGGTCGCCGAACAGCGACAGCTCAAATGACAAAGTATCGGCATGAGCATGGCCCGGAAGATAGTCAGGACCTATCTGGCCGATATCGGCGATGATGAATGCTTCCCCCGTGCGGGCACTCACATAGCCGCTGTTTTCGAGGTAGACGCAGGATTTCCCACCTCCGCTGGCCAATCCGAATCGCAAAGCGTAGTCCCAGAGTTCCTCGGCGCAGGGAGCAATGCCGAATGCGCTGTCGTTTAGAAGGGCGATTTCCCCATCAGGGTGACACATCGACTGGAGCCAATCGAGCATCCGAGTCACGGTGGACACGAGGTCTCGGTGAGTTTCAGTCGTGAGCAAGCTATCGAAGGCATTGCCGATATTGAGAATGTCGAGAATGTCTTCGAGCGCAATGCAGTGATACATAGGACTTAGTTCGAAGTGTCCGCCATCCTGAAGAATTTGCTCCTGAATCTCCTCGCAGATAATTCGAAGTCCCGTCCCGCGCCATGTATCCGGTCTGCCCCCTGCGTAAAAACAGCCAGCGAAGTACAGTGCCTTGGCATTCGCGAAAAGGTGATTACCGAGCAGGTGGTATTCGATGTTGCGACTAAGCCATTCGGCTTGTAATGCCAAGGATCTCAACTGGTTACTAGTAAGGTCACCAGCACCCAAGTGCCACTTGATCCAGTTCACGATTCGAAGCGAAGTCGGATAGGGCTCCCAGCCAGGTGCGGAGCCAGGTGCGTTTTCCTGAATCCATCGATCAACTATCTCTCTGTGCCATTCAACTCTCTCGACGCTGCCGCGCGCCGAGAGATCGTCGAAATAGTGCAAGTTGTATTGCAGCAGTCGAAGAGCGGACGGATCAATCCACGCACTCGCGTCGTTAACAGAAACGTTCTGGTTCAGGAAACGAAACTCGCTCGGCCCCCACATTGACTGCAGACGAGCGGCCGGTTTCTGCCAATTCCCGATCGGTGGTCGCGGAGAGAAACTCGGGAGCTGCGGAACCCCTACAGGTCGGATTCGCCGTTTCAGGCGGGACGTGATCTGACGCGGCTTTAGGTGCCGAATCGTATGAAAGTATCGGGACAGCGTGTTGATCATTCCGCTACCGGCTTGCGAAGCACTCCCATCAATAGAATTCGAAAAGCAGCAAACAAACTCGACGAGTTGACGATACGCTCGTAAGCTATGCCGAACACGTAGGAGATAGCAGATATTCTCAAATACTCCGGCCTGCTTTCGACGGTTTCGAGGTGCACCACCTCAAGGCCCGAACGCGATGCGATATCGGCAACTTGCGCCCGGCTGTTGGCGCGGTATCGTGTGGGAAACGTATCAACTTCCCGCCGTCCCCGGATCCGGTTGACAAATCGGTGAAAGGCTAGCGGAGTCAGCCGCGCGATTATGGGCATGTAATGCCACTTGTTCGGAGTCTTGAACAAGAACAGGCCGCCCGGTCTCAATACTCGGGCAACTTCTCGAAAAACCGCCTCCGGGTCGTCAAGGTGCTCCAGAACGTTGTCGCTGATTACCAGGTCGAAGCTGGCTGCGTCATAGGGGATTCGTTCACCGGATCCTACTTTTGCCTCGTCGAGCGCCGAATTGCTCAGTACTCGCTCATCAAGATCGACGCCACACACTCGATCGACAATACCGCGAAAATTCATGCTCTCGACGATACCCGCGCCGGCACCCAGATCGAGAACCACGGAACCAGCCGTGACAGACTCGAGTATCCTGTAGCGGAAAAGCTCGTCATCCCAGTTATTCAGGACCGTCGGATAGAATTTTCGATCCAGATATCTTGTTGCGCGAGACATCAGTTCGCTTCAGCGATTTCCAGCGTCAATCGACTCACTTCAAGAATCTCATCCAATGGGATGCAGGCCTCGCCGGTGGCAAGCGACTCGACAAAGGCTTGCACGCACGCATTCTGCCCTTTGTCCTGGCGCCACAGTTTCTGGCGCGAAACGCCTTTCCATCCGTACGATCTAAGCTCGCGAAAGTTGTTGAGCTGCAGGACTTTGCCAGAGCCGAATACCTCGATGCGCTCCTTTGGCAAACTCTTGTTGCCGTTGGCGAAGTAGTGCACCGCGGCAATCGACCCATTTTCGAACTTCAGCGATATGCTGGCGGTGTCACGCGTCTTGTAATCAGCGAACGAAACATCCCACGACCGGACTGGGGAGCCTGCCAGGAATCGCGCCAGATCGATGTAATGGCAGGCTTCGCCAACAATTCGTCCTCCGCCAACTACGGGGTCCTGCGCCCAGTGATCGGCCGGAATCTTTCCGGCGTTCATTGTCAGAACCATAGATACGGGTTCGGCGTTACTCTCTATGGCGCGACGAATGGTCTGAATCTGTGGTGAAAAACGACGATTGAAGCCAACCATCAGACTTCTCGGAGACTCGATAGAGTTGTGTTCTCCGATAATCGATGCAATGCGATCAATGTCCGGAATTGTCAGAGCCAGCGGCTTCTCGACGAATACGTGCTTTCCGGCTGTCAACGCCATCGACGCCAGATCTGCGTGTGTGTCGTGACGCGTCGCGACGACGACCGCATGGACATCCTTCTGGTTGATCAGCTCCTCTGCGTCAGTCGTCGTCGAAGCGATCCCGAATTTCCTGGCCGCGTTGATGCCACTTACGCCATTGGCCGATGCGACACTCGACAACTTGCAGCCTGCAGACAAGAATGCCGGCATCAATACGCCCATCCCGTAATTGCCAGCGCCAATGAACCCTATGTTTGGCTGGGAAGGCGTACGCCCCGAATCGTTCGAGACCCCGAATGAAGTGTCCAACTCTACTGTGCGGGTACTTACGGTTTTCACAGATTCGGAATCAGGATAGTCCAAGAGTATCCCGAGGCTTTCAGGCGAGTCGGTCATCAGCTTGTAGGCCGCGGCGGCCTCGCTTATATCAAATCTGTGTCCAAGAAGATCGTCGACTACGAGTCTCCCCGTGTCCAGAAGATCGAGAACCGCCTCGAAATTCCGCTGCTCGGTCCAGCGAACAAATCCGATCGGATAGTCTACGCCCGCTTCTTCATAGCTAGGGTCGTACCGTCCGGGGCCGTACGAGCACGAAACCTGGAATGACAGTTCTTTCTCGTAGAAATCGGCGCGCGATAGCTCAAGTCCGCATACGCCTACAAGCACTATGCGGCCACGCTTGCGGCACATCTGCGCTGCCTGGCGGACGGGATCGGTCGAGTCGGTCGCAGCCGCAATAATCACAGCGTCGACCCCTCGTCCGCGTGAGTAGGCCACAGCGCCGGCAACCGGGTCTTCGCCGGCGGAGAGATCAATTGTCTCGGCACCATATTTCCTGGCCAGCTCGAGCCGGCTCGAGTCATAGTCAATACCGATAACTCGGCAACCGTTGGCCCGCAGCAGCTGAACCGTTAGCAAGCCTATGAGCCCCAGCCCTGTGACTACAACGGTCTCGCCAAGTGTGGGTTCGGCAAGGCGAACGCCTTGAAGACCGATGGATGCGATCACGGTAAAAGCTGCGTGCTCTGCAGATACACCCTCGGGCACCTTGGCGCAAAGATTGGTCGGAACCGAAACGATCTCGGCGTGTTTGCCATTCGATACGACAAGGTCGCCGGCTCGGAATTCGGACGCGCCTCTGCCAGCTTCGACCACTCGGCCAACATTGCAATACCCCAACGCTACCGGTTGGTCCAACTTGTGCCGAACCGCTTCAATCGTCGCCGCGAGCCCGTCCGTCTTGACCTTGTCGATAGCAGCCTTCACTTTGTCGGGCTGCTGTCGGGCCTTTCCGATCAACCCCGCTTTGCCGAACTCGACAAGCATTCGCTCCGTCCCTGCAGAGATCAGTGTATGTGACGTTGCGATTAACAGCTCGCCAGCACGTGCCTTTGGAGCCGGGACATCCTCCACGATCGTCGAACCGTTTTTCAATGACTGCAAGAGCTGTTTCAATGTCTGATTCCGCCAACCGTTTCAACAAGAGACCATCATCTGAGGCGCGTGAACGCTCAAATCACTATTTCGCGAGCCGACACGAATCCGAACGCCATCACCTGCTGTCATGCTCGTCTGCGCAGGCACTCTACCGAAGTCTCCTCGACATTTCTGCCTGATCTGAATCGAATTGAGACGACACAGATACTGAACCAGCCATTTGAAGTAGTCGTGGCAGCTCTCGTCCGAGAAAACAGGGGTTCTAGAGCGATGCTTCAAGATCGAGGATTGCTCGCGCGGATCTTAGCGAGCTAAGTGAATCGCCCGGCAGCCCCTGCACGATTCGTCTACAGATCTCGCCGTACATAGCGTCGTACGATTCAGAAGGTTTGACGATCCTGCGGCGCAAGACTCGCGCAGAAGTCTCTGCGTGGTAGTTTGCCTGGTCGGAGATTCTGACCGTGCGGTTGCCAGCTCGAATTTCAACATGGTCACGCACGCCAAGAAACTCGCTTCCGCAGTCCGTCAGAATCATCGTAAATTCCGCTCTGTTCGCCAGCACCGCCGTAACGAGGTAGTCTCCGGATTGCCGCCGTTCGGCCGTCAGTAATTCCGGTTTCGCGTAGTCGTTCAGCGACATGAAGTGATCGAGCCAGTGGCACCCATTCGACACGAGTCGTGAGCCGGAATTGGGCCACCGGTACCAGTGGAGGTCGGGGAGCGGTGTTTCATAGACAATACAGTGGTAGTGTCGAGGGCATTCCATCAAGCGCGGAAGGTCCGCGGAGATCCAACGATTCATCACCGAGTAGCGACGCTGATAGCAGGCGAAGAGTTTACTCATTGGCGCTGATGCAATTGTCCGTTCGAGCGCGTTCAGATCATGCATTGTCGTTGCCAACGGTTTCTCGACCACTGCGTAGGAATAGGCCTTTAGCGCATGCAAGGCAATTCCCGCGTGAGTGTGGTGATAGCCGGCAACAAACCACGCATCGTAGCTTTCGAATTCTCTGGGTTGGGGTGACGTGTCCTTTGTAGTGCGCTTTACCAGTGGCCAATCGAACTGATCAGCATCAATTTCATGAACCGCCTCTAGGCTCAGAAACTTGCGCACAATGGGGACTATCTGCGTCTTCGAGTAATTGCCAAGGCCGAATATTGTCGCCGTCGGCCGGCCGCAATTACTGCTGTCTGCCTCAACTCTTGATACTCGATCAGAAACAGTCTTTGTTTCCATAGTCGTGGCCTTCAGTCTTGCTATCTCGTCGATATGGCACGACATCTGAAACGCAAGAAACTCTCTGACCGCCTGCGCATCAATCGGTATGCCGCTGTAAGGGGACCAGCCAATGTAGGGCAGCTGAATCTGCGCGGATGCCTGACCGTGCTTGAGTGCAGTAGTGTCACTATCCGACGCGTTTTCGGCGGACGCGACGAATGTGTCGTCTACCACAACAACGGAATACGCGCGAGAGTGATTGGTGGCCAAAAACAACACCAGCTCCCCTTTGCGAGTTTTGCTCGAATTCGCCGCAGCGAGTACCCGGCCGACACCGGTGTAGGCAAACTTGGAGTTTCTCGAACGCTCGGAGAGTCGGGAGACGATCTTTCGAATTACGCTGCGAAAACCAAGCCGCCTCATATACGCGAAAAGCGAGCCGATCCTCGCCGTTCTCTGGTAGAACTGGTTCCGAACCGGTTCGCAGCGTAATACGACTAGCACTTCGAGAGTGCAATCTAGACCAGGGCGCGCCCACGCGATTAGGTGTTGTGTTCTGATTGCTTTCTCTCCTCAGGGGAATGCAATGCGCAGATTGCTTCCGACATCTGCCGTCCGGTCGCCCATCGCGATTAGGTCTCCGAGCGAGCATTGGCAGACATAAGGTCGAGAGCAGTAGCGGTTAGTTTCGAGTACCGCTCGGGATAGGAACCGAACTTGGAGAGCATCAGTCTCTGCTGCTCGCGCAGTCGATCAATGCCATCCGTCCGCCCTGTTGCCAACGAAATGGCATCGGCTGCAGCTTGAGAATCCCTTGCAGGGAAGTAGTCGGCGGCGTCGCCGCACACCTCTCGTGCGAACGGAGCGTCCGTGGTTACAATAGGCTTTCCGCAGGACATCGCTTCCAAGTACGACGTTGAGAACACCTCGAGAATAGTCGGAATGAACACTAGATCGGAGTTGGCAAAGAGAACCGGCGCGTCGGTATATGAGAAGGGACCGAGGTTTTCCACATACTCCGTGACAGAGTACTTCGCAGAGAGCTTCGATACGTTCCGCCAAGTTGCTCCGTTTTCCGGGATTGTCATTTGAAATTTGAAATCTCCTCCACCCCTGGACCGCAACAGGTCGGCTACTATCGGGATCATATCCAGACTTTTGTGCGGGTAGTCGGCCGCCGGGCAGAGGATTCGAAGCGTCCTGTTGGTTCGGTTGGCTACATCGGAGATACCGACATCAACCGTCTCAGAGAATCCTTGTCCAATCGAGTTGCCGATTACCGTGGTTCTCGACGGAGAGATTCCGAGCCTGCTGCAGAATCCGTCTCGTGATGCGCCGGTCTGGAAGATCCAGTGATTGGCTCTCCTTGCGAAGCGCATCTGGAGCAGTGTCTTAAGGTAGAGTGACGCGGCGGCCCAGGCAGACCTGTTCGTCGCAAATGCCATGTACGATGGATTCGTTATATACGGGTTGCTGATACCCAGCATGTGGAGTTGGCGAAACGTCGTGTATGCGGGGCCGGCCATTGTGTAGACGAGGTCGGGGTCAGCGTGGTCAACGTATGCGCGTAGCGAACGACCAGCGCGAATGCTCTTGCCGGGGCTCGCGAAAGCGGCCGATTTCGATCGATCGAGATTCCAGGAGCCGAGAATCTCGTCGACTTCTGACGATACCGCGAATACCCAGTCAATAGTCTCATCAGCTAGGGCAACAGCGATAAAGTTCGCTGCATTCTGAACGGCTCCGCCCATAATGTTTGTTGTGCAGTTAAAAAGAATCTTCGGTTTCCGCATTGTTAGCCTGAGCTCCACTAACCTAGGACTGAGGGAGAAAGCAATTCAAATGAAATCACTTGGAGAAAAAGATCTGCTGCGCGATATTTGCCGTCCGCAGTTGATGTAGTGACTATCGGAGCTGTCGCAATTAATCAAGCTGAGGCTGCACCCGTGACTGCTTCGCAAAGCGAAGGTCAAATCTTTAGCCATTTTTGACCAGGATCGCCGCCTCAACAGGCTCGCAGAGCCGAATGACTACTGGCATGAAGGAGGTGGAAAATACTGGCGTTAGTCTATAGATCTGAATTTGAACCAAGTGGAGAATGTAACGCGCGGCGTTCCTGACTCTGTACGCGCCCGCAAAAGGAAGAGACATGTCTCAGGCCTATGCATCCTGTCCCGAGGCAATCTCCTCATATAGCTTCATGTATTCGAGAGCCCTATCTCGGAAATCAAAAGACCCTTCCACTCGGCTACGAGCCGCAGCTGCTCGACTGCGTACGACAGCCGTTTCAAACAGGTAGTCCTTAACGAGATCGGCAATCTTGCTCGGATTGTCGGTGTCGATGAACAGTGCGGATTCGTCGTCGAAAAGATCTCTGTGTTCACGAATGTCCGAGAGTATGAGCGGGCAACCAATGGCGGCGGCCTCGAGCACGACGTTTGGCTGTCCCTCGTTCTTACTAAGGGAAATGAGGGCAGAGGCCCGACCCATCCAGTTCCACAATGATCTCGTATATGGTCTCACACGAATGCGGTGAGATAGTCTCGCGTCAAAGGCCAGTCTACGAACGGAAGATTCAAGTGGTCCATTGCCAAACAATGCAGCATTGAATGACGCGTCATTCTCTACGAGGTACTTGAGGCTTTCCGCTATGAGCATGATGTTCTTGGCCGGCACGAATCGCCCCGCGTACAATACAAGCTTCTTGTCAACCGGACCGATTTTCTCAAGACTGCTCGCGTCTCTTATTCTAGTGAGTTCGTGGACCGGTATGCCGTTTCCGATTACTCTACAATCAGGGGCCACCAGTTCAGACGTCCAGAATGCGGCGCCTGCAGCAGAGTTGGCGACAATCGTTCTCGCTCGGCGCGCGACCGCCACTCTAAGGGGACCCTTCCAACCAGAACTGTACGCCAACGCCGAGTTTCTCTCGGATACGACGTATGGCTTTCGGCAGACCAATGCGCCTATGCCTGCGATTATGTCCATCTGGGGAAGCCAAGTCTGTACAACCGACGGGTTCACGTTCCGGATTATGCCTCGTATCCTCATTAAGAGCCGAGGGTCAAAGTTGCCTACAGCCGGCATGGGATGCAGATTGCATCCGGACTCAAGTACCCTTCGATAGTTCGGTCCTTCGGAAACATGCGCAATATGTACATCGACGCCAAGATCACATAACGCGGGCGCGAGGTAAGAAAGCTGCCGTTCGGCTCCGCCGCCGCCGAAGCCATGAATCGCGTGCAACACCGTCAAGGTCATTTTCGACTACTTTCCTTCCCCGTGTCGCACTGGGTGGTTTTGGACCGAGAAGTACGTCAAACCAAGGATAAATCCAAGTGCAGCGAAGAAAACCCGGGAATTGAGAACGTCAGTTGAAAATATGCATGCGACAGCTGTAGCCACAGCGAGCATCGCCGCCGGATCGAATGGATAGATTTCTGGAGGAAATCTCCGCCCGAATCGATAAAGGCGAATTAGCAAGAGTGCAAATATGACCGGGGCAGCCACGCCATAGTCGAATGCAATCTGCAAGTATTGGTTGTGCGCAGTGTTCGATAGGCTCCCTGCTTCAACGAGATTTGATGAGCCCGCAAGACCGAACCCAAATAGCGGACGACTGCGAATGCCCTCCAAGTGTTCGAAGAAGACAACAAGTCGAGCCGCAACCGAGCCAGTTCCTCTCTCACCGATGTCTAGCTTTTGAATTGACTGCAAGCGGTCATAGAGCCCGAAATCTGCTCGAGATGACGCGTTGTTCTCCAGTCTGCGGGACACGTCATCCGCCGCAACGAACACGGCAACTATCATCGTCACCGCAGTGACCGTCTTAAGAAATCCTCTCTTAGCGAAGAAGCCGGATTTGCGTGTTTGAACGCTGAGGACGTAAATGACCAAAGTCATGCCGACAGCAACTCCGCTCCGAGACCCTGTTAGCAATAGGCTCAAGACAAACACTGCGGTGGCGATCTGTTGACTAGCATTGTGTTGGGCCAATGATATCGAAACTACAACCACGTAAAGGAAGCTTAAGTTGTTCGCCGCAGAATTTGGCTGCAAAAAGAAGCCATAGGCACGTCCAAGGTAGTCACTTTTTGCATCCGCAACTTCTGCGACAGTCCGAAAAAAGTCGGCGTGCAAAATGCTCAGCAGCAGTCCCGCTACCGTGATACATGCAGACGCAAGAAATACACGGGCGGACTTCTGAGCGCCGACTTTCGTGACGAATATCGCTGTCGCGAACGCCAAGGCGACAAGGTATGTGTTTACCGCGAGAGCTCGAAGATCCAAGAAATCCGAATAGACCAGCGTTGCCATAGGCCAAAGGATCATAAAGCAAGACCAGTAAAAAAAGTCTTTCTTCCGGAGTGTGAGCAGCGCGCGTTTGTAGTTGCGGATGAGATACAGGCCAATGACACAGAGCATCGAGGCGGTCGCTAGCGCAATTGGGATGCCTAGACCAGCGGCCACGAAGGAAAACAGGCCCGTGAGATTCAGCATCAGTACAAGTGCGAAAATCCGGTCAGTCACACCACCTACTCTTCCAGGACAGGTACATCAGGATATTCCACACAGGTCGTGCCGCGTTATCACGGCCGGAGACGAATTGACGCCAACACTTGGTAACAGCTTCAGAACGGAGATGCGGGCACTGTCCAGCGGTCGCTATCAGCGCTTCGGCTCTCGGCTGGAAAGGGCCTCTTAGCCAGTCGACAATCGGTATTGAAAAACCGGACTTCGGACGTTCGAATAGCGTCGGGTGAACAAACCGCTTCAAAACTTGCTTCAGCGCCTGTTTGGAGTTGCCAAGCTCGTGGCCGATCGGCAATGACCATGCATGCTGAACTACCGTGTGATCAAGGAGTGGAGTCCGCCCCTCCAAACCAACGCTCATTGTAGCTCGGTCTACCTTAGTCAGAATGTCCCCGACAAGGTAGGTTCTGAAGTCCGCAAATTGCATCTCGCTCTGCAGCGCCATAGCATCTGTTGCCGAAGCATGCAGCGAGAACGGGTTGTACTGCTCTGAAGCATTGGGTACGAAATCACGTACGCTCATTACAGAGGCGATACCATTTTTGTAGTAATCTGCGGGACCAGCGGCTGTGGTGAGGGCTGCCGCACGGTCGGCCTTGCCCCGGAGGTCGGAGCTTTCGGGTAGCAATCGGGAGGCCAACCGAATACTCGTCCCAGTCCAGGCTGGGAGTCTGCGTAGCGCACGCCAAGCTGCTAGGAGCTTTGTATAGTGGTTGTATCCGCCATAGAGTTCATCGCCCCCGTCTCCAGACAGTATGACCTTCACGCTGCCAACCGCAAACTTGGAGACAAGGTACGTGGGAATGATCGACGAATCCGCGAACGGTTCGTCGCAAAGATCCGGGATTTCGTCGAAGATCGACAGCGCATTCATCGGATCCAGCACAAGGCTATGGTTATTGACCCCCAACGCGCGTGCAACTTCGCTTGCGTGGTGGGTCTCATCGAAGTGGCTGTCGTCGAAACCGATTGTGAAGGTATCGATATTGGCGGATCGTCTCTCCTTCATCAATGCAACAACTAGGCTGGAATCTATGCCGCCAGACAAGAATGCGCCGACAGGGACGTCTGCGATCAGGCGTCTCTCTACCGCGTCCCCCAGTAGTTCGTGGAGCTGATCGATGTATTCGTCGCTGTTCGGAAGGTGCCCCTGCGGGCGGGTTTCGTCATGGAGGGATCTAGCGTCCCAAAAAACCGTCCTGTCACAGTGTTGCCTGTCCAACCGGATCGCAACGAAAGTGCCGGGCTCGACTTTCTGTACACCTTCAAAGATGCACTGCTGACCCGGGACGTAGCCGAACTGCACGAAGCTGCCGAGAGCCACCGGATCGATATCGTTCGGTCGATTTGGGAGCGACATCAGAGCTTTCAGCTCAGAGGCAAATGCCCAGCCTTGTCCCCAATTTCCGAAATATAGAGGCTTAATTCCTACCCTATCGCGGGCAAGAAACAGCCGACGATCCCGCCTGTCCCAGAGCGCAAGGGCAAACATACCATTGGTGTCTCGCAGTGCTCTTTCGACTCCATATTGGGCAACGTACTCTAGGAGGACCTCGGTATCCGAGTGACCCCTCATCGCAACTCCGCGCAACTCGAGGTCACTTCGGAGATCGGGGTAATTGTAAATCTCTCCGTTGTATGTGAGCGCCCATCGACCATCCTGAGAGATCATCGGTTGATGACCGAATTGGCTCAGATCCAGAATCGATAGTCGAGTGTGAGCCAACACAACGCCGCAGGATTCGTCGATCCAAAAGCCGTCATCATCCGGGCCTCGATGCCTTAGGGAGGCGATCGCAGAGCGAGCGCACGCAGCTAATGCTTCCTCACTCGCGCGCTTCCCAATCAACAGACCCGCAATTCCACACATCGGGTTATAGCCTTAACTGTCCAGCCATGCGCCAAGGTCCCGATCGAGCAGCTTGGCGAGCGAACTGACTTCATCACGGTAGGCGTCCCTGATCTCCGCTAGAACCTCTTCGGCGATCGAGGCCTCCGAGGCCTTCGACATATTCAAACGGCGCAAGAAATCTCTTACGAACAGATGTTGAAGACCAAAGCTACGTTTGATGGAACGGGAAACTCGGAGTAGTACCTTGGGTGGTCTTTGTACGAAATTGGCAAGCTGCTCGCTCTTGAAACTCTTCTTGGCATTGATGACCGGAAAACGGGTGCGCCCGTCGTCCTCCAGCTCCAGAAATGAAACCACGTCGACGTACACTTCGCGATGAGCCTTCTTGAAGTCGTCGAACAGAATAATCTTCACTTGCGACGGGTCGAATCGTTCCAAGAAGCGTTTCACCTGCGTCGCGTAGCCTGCTATCGCACGGTAGTACAGAATCTCGGGTACCCTGCAGGTCGACGGGATCTCGGAGCCGCGACGTCGAACTTCCTCCAGATTCCAGGCCGTGCAGAAGTCTTCGACTGATTCATCCCGCGAGTAGTACGCTTGTCGATGCATGGACGGAACCATTTCATCAGGGCGTCGCAGCATGATCAGGATCTTTGCGCCTGGGTTTGCGGAGTGTATCGCGTCCGCGGCGACGCTAGAATAGAGATACCAGACCGAAGCTTCGCCAATCACCGTGTCGGTTGGCTTTCTGGCGTCGAAGAGGCCGAGGTAGTCGGTCTCCGTTTCCACGGCCCGCAGCCCAGGAAAATCGGTCGAGAAATAATGCGGTTCCTTGGGCTTGCACATGAAAACGCTCGGGTGCTCATGCAGGTAGTTCGCCATTGCGGTTGTGCCGCACTTGGGCGCCCCGACGATAAAAAAATTTGGATAAGTCAATTCTTGAAGACCGACGCTACAGAAGGGTTCAGGCGCAAGTACTTTACGGCAAACAGAACCAGAACGACATTCCAGGCCAGCTTGGTTACGGCCGTTGAAGCGGCGGCGCCTGCGATGCCGATCCGAGGGATGAGGATAGCGTTGAGCGCGATGTTCAAAGGCACGAACAGCAAGAAGGCCTTCGTCGCCTGAGTATGGTACCCGGTCATCGCCAACACGTAGCCAACGGAGCCTCCGGTCGCGTTTAATATCTGACCGAGAACGAGCAGTCGAAGCGCGTTCGTTCCCGGTATGAACTCGGGCCCAAACACAGACAAAGCCAGAGTCGCACCCACAACAAGGGGAACAGAAAGCCCGACTGCCAATACCGTGCTCCACAGCGCTGCGGTCGTGAGCAAACGCTGGACCTTCTGATGATCTCCTCGTGCATGCAGTGCGGCAATCGAAGGTGCAACGATAATGTTGGCCACCATCAGGCCGAACCCGGCAAGGCTCGATAGTTTAACGGCCGCGCCGTATATTCCTGCTGCGTCGGCACCTTCGAATGCACCGACCATCAGGATGTCGGTTTCTCGTAGTAGAATTTGCGAGCCGGACAAGAACATGAGAGACAACGAGATTGCGGTCCATTCGCGCAAACGCATTTCCGGCGTATGCGACATAGTCTCTATTGGCCGCTTTTTCCAGAGCCAATACGTGGTGAATGCCAAGGCTATCAATCCCGCGATAGCGTTTGCGGCAATAGCGTGCCACGCCTGAAACGTGCCGCGGGTGTATACGAAGACAAGTAGCGCGAGCGAAATGACAATAATGTGTCGGATATTGACTTCAGCAAACTGCGAGATTGTTGGGTAACCCAGCGCCCGGAGCGCCGCAGTTTCGGTTACAAGTACGGCCGTTATCGCCAGGAGCACCAAGCCGGCAGCAAGAAGCCTTGTGAAACCACCATCCAGATACGTATCGCCGAACAACACAGTCAGTGCGGCGGCGAGGAAAAGACATAGACTGCTTGCCAATCCCACGATTCCAATGAACTTGAAGAGTCCGTTGAGTAGCCCCCACTCGTTCTTAGCAGTGTATTCTGATACGAGCTTTAAGACAGAGCTGTTCAGTCCGATCAAGACAGCAGGTGCAATCAATGCGACCAGTGTCAGCGTGTATATGTAGTAGCCATAGCTTTGCACACCTAGGATTCTCGCCAATAAGACATTTGACAGAAACGCGAGAACGGTCCCAAGAACGTTGACAAGAAGAACGCGGGTTGCGTCGCGGAGAAATCCCGGCCTCCGAGTTTTTTCTAGAAGCTTCCTGAGCAACGTTCAGGCCTCATGCGAAGGTCCAGAGTTCAATACACTTCCCCAACGGGCGTCACGGTGATGGTCAGCGTGCCGCAACCATAGTGAATGGCGAAATTCTTCGTTCGTGCGTGGGAGGCGTTTTGCGCGATCTAGCCTCGCCGAACTCCGTCTGCGATCAGCAGTCCCGCCAGCGTGGCGAGTCCAGACAAGAACACTGCGGCGAGAACAATCAACGATCGGAAAGGGCGCGCCTTCAAATCCGGGACAACCGCCGGGTCGATCGTCTGAAACACGTAGTCTGGTGACGCCTGTGCGAGCATGATCGTCTTGGTCTGCTCTTGAATCAGGTTGAAGAAGACCGTTCGCAGTTCCGCCAACGAAGTTGATTCGATCTGATCTTGAAGGTAAGAAATGGCTTGTTCGGCTCGCCCTACATCTCGCTCCATAATAGTCTTGTTGATGTCGTCAATGAGCCAATCTACCCATAGTTTCGCGAGGTCGGGCGAGTAGTGTTCGATCGCAACTGTAATGAAGCCTGTGTCACGATTGACTGAGACGCTCATGACTTCTTGAGCGAAGTGTTCATATGCTTCCTGTTGGGACGGAACCACACCCCGTGGAGGACTTGCTTTGCGAACCCACGTTTCTGAACCCGTGTCGTAAACATCTTTGTCGATCTCAAGCAACTCAGTCTCCGCGTTCCATCGAGACGCCGCCATCAGCGGGACAAGAATTCCGCGGCGTTCTATGAATTCCGCAACGAATCCGCGAGACCTCAGCATAGCGATCGCGAGTTCCGTATCGTCGGCCTCACCGCCGGGAAGAGAGACTCCAGCTAGTCTCGCCAGGCCAGCGTACTGACTAGCAAGGGCTGCGAGATTGCTGCCCGAATCCATCTTCCTCGGAGCAAGTAACGCCTCCGATCGATAGATGTTCGGCAGCATCAGGCTAACAATGACAGCAATAACGCTTGCCGCAGCCGGTATCCCAATGACATACCAACGGCCAGCCCAGATCACGCTGAAGAGTCGGCGAAAATCTATATCGTCTTTGTTGGAGGGGTGCGACATCGAGAATTGCTTGGCTTCAGTCGAGATTGCGGTATAGGCGTCTTGAGTAGGTCGCTACAGATTTTGGCCTGGCGTAGAAGATCGCTCTCTGCTTAACAAAGGAACTTGGTTAGCTGCGATATGACCATGGTCGGCACTGAGGAGCGACTCCAGATTTCTCAACGTGCAGAGTTTTCACTCTGAACGAATACACTTGCCTCTTCGATCGGAGACAGAGAGCACTAGCGTGCGAAAAACGCATTCTCAGCCGCCCTGTCAATTGCTGGCCGACCAGACATTTGCATGGCCAACTTGCTGCACACGGAATTGTAATACACGATTCGTAGACTTAGCACACCACTTCTTTGGCGATTTGGATTACTCTAGCGTTGTGCGTCTCAACACTACCCAAAAAATTTCGGAAGCACTCCCATGCTCCATCGACGAATCATCCAAGAATCGCGGAAGTCGGCTCCTCCGCTTGGCCGAAGCTCCGGCGACTTCGCATACGCGTTCGACAACTGACCCGGCCGTCTGACGGTTGACTCGACGATGGCGGACAGGTTCGAGACGTCGCGTGATCGAGTAGCCTGCGACGGAACAGACAGGGGTCAGTCTCTCTACGAATTGCAACGTCAGCGTGGTCGATACGGGATCAGGGCGGGTCAGTGGCCTAGGACGCTGTCTCAGAAACGTTTAATTTCCGCCCGTCATCTGTTAAAACAGCACCAAAATCGGATATTTTAAACCATATCTGCTGGTATTTGAGGGACCATTTACACGCAATGAGCGCGGCCGCGGCACTAGTATCACCTATCGTTACCGTCGGCTTGCTGGCGGCCCTTCGCCCGTTCGCGTTCCAGGCGGGCTTTCTCGACCGGCCGGGCGGCCGCAAAGCGCACCGTGGCGACATTCCCTTGCTGGGCGGAATCGCGATGTTCGGCGGCATGTTCGCGGGCATGGCCGTCATGCCCGGCGGCGATTACGCATTGCTGCCGCTGTTCGTTGCCTCGTGCATCCTGGTCGGCGCCGGCGCAATCGACGATCGTTTTTCGATCGCTGCGCCGTGGCGCTTCGGGGCGCAAATCGTCGCGACGCTGCTGATGATCCACGCGGCTGATCTTCCGCTGACCGGCATCGGCGATCCGTTCGGCTCGGGCGAGATTCGCATGGGCCGATTCACGTTGATATTCACGATGCTCGTGTCGCTGACGATGATCAACGCCTACAACCTGGTCGACGGCGTGGACGGGCTCGCCGGGTCACTTGCCGTCGTTGCGCTGCTGGCCGTCGCGATCGCGGCCGGGCCCGGTCACGCCGCAGCGGCCTACGCGTGCATTGCCGCCGCTGCGGTCGTCGGTTTTCTGCTGTTCAATTTTCCGTCGCCGTGGAACCATCGAGTGCGCACGTTCATGGGCGATGCCGGCAGTACGCTGCTCGGTTTCACGATCGTCTGGATCACGCTCGGGATGAGCCAGGAGCCGGGTCGAATTGCGTCGCCGGTAATCTGCCTCTGGTTCGCTTCCATTCCGATCTACGACACGCTGACCTGCTTCGTACGACGCGCATTGAAGCGCCGCTCTCCGCTGTCGCCCGGCAGGGACCACTTCCACCATCTGCTGCTGGACAACGGTTTCGGCGTGCGCGGGACGCTTGCGGTACTGGTAGGAATTCAGGCCGTCTATGCGACAACGGCCCTCGTCGCGCTCGCGGCGGGCGTGCCGGATGTGATCATGTTCAGCGCCTGGGCAGTCCTGTTTGTGACGCAGCGCGCCGTGATCAGCCTGATCGCGGGTTTCCGCCGGTCGCATGTACTGGCGGAGGAATACGCGGCCAGCGACTGACGCGCGGCGCCTACAGCGCGGCCGATTTCAGCACCAGCATCTTGTCGACCTGCATGTCGTGCATCGTGTACGGGATGCCGCCGACGCCCAGGCCCGATTCCCGGAGTCCCGCGAACGGCATGACATCGTCGCGGAACGCCGAATGATCGTTGACCATAACGGCCGATGCGTCCAGCGCCTTGTAAAGTCGCATCGCCGTGTCGATTTCGGCCGTGAACACGGCGGCCTGGAAGGCGACGGGCAGGGCATTCGCATGCCGGCAGGCCTCGTCGAGTGACTCGCAACCGTACACGCAGACGACGGGACCGAAGATCTCGAGCGTGCTGACCTTCGCGTCGGCCGGCGGATTCAAGAGCACGGTCGGTGCGTAGCAGTTGTTCGATAGCTTCTTGCCGCCCGTCACGAGCGTCGCACCCGCGGCCACGGCCTCGTCCACCCATTCGGCCACGCGGTCGACCTCGCCTGAGCGGATCAGCGGGCCCACCTCGGTGCCGGCGTCCTCTGGCGGGCCGACCACGAGCTTGGAGGCCAGCGCCGCAAGCCGCTCGGCCACATCGCCGGCGTCGGCAGCCGGCGCGAACACGCGCTGTACGGACACGCACACCTGCCCGGCATGGTAGTAGCCGCCCTTGGCGATTGCGGGCAGTGCGACGTCGGCATCGTACGGCGCGGCCAGCACGACCGGCGCCGCGCCGCCGTGCTCGAGGGCGGCGCGCGTGCCCGGCGCGAGTCTGGAACGCAGCATCCAGCCGACCCGGGCGCTGCCGATGAAGCTCATGAAAGCGACCCTCGGGTCCGTGACGAGCGCCTCGGCCGTCGCGTTGTCGGCCGTGATGAGTACCTGGCACCAGGCCTCCGGCAGCCCGGCCTCGCGCAGGATCTTGACGAAGCGCACGCAGGACAGCGGCGTGTCGGCTGCGGGTTTGACGATGACCGGGCAGCCCGACGCGACCGCCGGACCGACCTGATGCACGATCAGGTTCAGCGGGTGGTTGAACGCGCTGACGGCCGCAACGACGCCAATCGGCTCCTTTTGCGTGAACGCCGTGCGATTGAGCGTCGCGGGTGTCGTGCCGATCGGGATGACCGAGCCCGGATCGCCGCGCAGCGTCTCGATGCAGAGTTTCACGCCGTCGATCGCGCGAATGACCTCGACCTTCGAATCGGTGTACGGCTTGCCGCCTTCGCCGGCCGCGAGCAGCGTCAGCTCCTCGACCTGGCCCTGCATGATCTCGGCGGCCCGGGCGAGGATTTCGACGCGCTCGGGAATCGTAAGCCAGCCGGCGCGGTCCCTGAACAGCGCGTACGCCGCCGCGAGCGCATCCTCGACGTGACCCTGATCGGCCGTCGCCAGCCGCCCGAGCTCGCGGCCATCGTAGGGCGATGCGACGACGAGTTCGCCGGCCGCCGCGCGCTCGCTCTCGAGCATCAGATCGTGCACGTGATCTCTCCGAGTCTCTTCGTGAGCTTCGGGTTTTCGCGGTAATCGATCGGCACGACGACGAGGCTCGGGCCCTTCTCGTTGAACGCCGCCTCGAGCGTGCCGGCGAGATCGACGGCGTTGGCGACGTAGTGGCCGTGCCAGCCGAACGACTCGGCCAGCTTGAGCCAGTCGGGGTTTCCGAAGCTCAAGTCGGTGTGGCGGCCGAACTCCGAGTCCTGTTTCCAGGCGATCAGCCCGTAGCCGCCGTCCTCCCAGACCATGACGACGATGTCGCTCTCGAGGCGCCTGGCGGTCTCCATCTCCTGCACGTTCATCAGGAAGCCCGCGTCGCCGCAAATCGACAGGATGCGCCGCTCGGGGAACACGATGCTGGCCGCGACCGCGCCCGGCAGCGCGAAGCCCATCGAGCAGAAGCCGTTCGGGATCAGGCAGGTGTTGGGTTCGTGGCACTGGTAGTGGCGCGCGATCCACATCTTGTGCGCGCCAACGTCCGACAGCAGCACGTCGTGCGGCCCCATGACCTCGCGGGCGTCCCACAGCACCTTCTGCGGCCGGATCGAGCCCTCGGTGGCGTCGTCCTTGTGCTCGGCGAAGTCGGCCGCCATCTGTTCGCGGACCTTGCGCTGGAAAGAGAAGTCGTAGTCCGGTACGCCGTGCCGGTCAAAGCGCTCGTTCAGCATCCACAGCGCGTGCGCGAGGTCGCCGATCAGCTCCGCCTCGGGATGATAGTGTGCATCGATCTCGGCCGGCAGGAAGTCGGCGTGAACGATGCGCTTGTTGCGGTTCGCGTTCCAGAGCTGCGGGTGGTATTCGACCATGTCGAAGCCCAGTGTCAACACGAGGTCGGCGTCGTCGATCGCGAGCGCGACGCGGTCCTTGCTGCCGAGGCCGATCGTGTACAGGCAGTAGTCGGCGTCCATGTCGACCGAACCCTTGGCCATGAACGTCGAGATGACGCCGATGCCGGTCTTTTCGCACAGCAGGCGAAGCTGCTTGCTCGCGCGCCGCCGGATCGTGCCGTTGCCCGCGAGGATCACGGGCCGCCTGGCGTCCTTCAGCATCTCGAACGCGCGATCGACGATCTTGTCGTCGGGCACCGAGCGGCGGAAGCGGCGCGGCGTCATGGGCATGCCGTCGATTTCCATGCCCGCGATGTCTTCGGGCAGTTCGATGTGCACGGCGCCGGGCTTCTCGGTGCGCGCGAGCCTGACGGCCTTGCGCACGATCTCGGGAATCGTCTTCGGGTTCAGGATCGTCGTTGCCCACTTCGTCACCGGCTTGAACATCTCGACGACGTCCATGATCTGGTGCGACTCCTTGTGCAGCCGGTCGGTCGAGCCCTGGCCGGTCAGCACCAGCATCGGCGCGCGATCCATGTTCGAGTCAGCCACGCCCGTGATCAGGTTGGTCGAGCCGGGCCCGAGCGTGCCGAGCGCGCCGGCGGGGTTGCCGGTCAGGCGGCCGTAGATCTCGGCCATGAACGCCGCGCCCTGCTCGTGGCGCGTCAGCACGAAGCGAATCTTGTCGGATTTCTCGAGCGCCATCATGAAGTCGGCGTTCTCTTCTCCGGGGACCCCGAAGATGTATTCGATGCCTTCTTCCTCGAGGCACTGGACGAGCAGGTCGGATGCGTTCATTTAGGGCAGGACTCCGTGGCTGGCGGTGTACGGGGCTCGGTACATCGGGACCCTGCGGCGGCCCCGAATATTTCCCGATCCTACCGGAATCGCGCGAACCTGATTGTCGTCGGGACCGCCTCTATGTGTTTTCCGGTATTCAGCCGCGGTCCGCGACGATCCACAATGGTGGGCCCCGAGGACACATCGCCATGCGCCAAAGATTCCTGTTGCCGGCCGTCCTGCTGTTCGCGGCCTGTGCGAGCGAGACGCCCTACGACCCGCTGGACGACTACGAGGAGGTCGATGCCGTTACGATACTCGACGCGCCGAGCCCCTCGCCCGGCCGCTTCGCGCCGGGTGAGCGCGATGCCGTGGTGCGCGGCGAGTACCTGGTCGAACTGCTCGGCTGCGGAGCCTGCCACACACCGGGGGCGCTCGATGGCCAGCCGGACATGAGCCGATCGCTCGCCGGCTCCGGAACCGGAATAGCGTGGTCCAACCCGCTGGGCACCGAGCGGCCGGGCATCGTCTATCCACCGAACATTACGCCCGACGAAGACACCGGCATTGGCGGCTGGACCGACCGTCAGATCGCGGAAGCTATCCGCGCAGGTCTGGGGCGCCACGGCGGCCGCCGCATCATGACGATGCCGTGGCAGGGCTATGCGCGGCTGTCGGACGACGACGTCACCGCGATGGTCGCTTACCTGCGCACGCTCGATCCGGTTCGGCATCGGGTCCCGGCCCCCGTCGAGCCCGGTCAGGTGGCTCGCGATCCTTTCGTCTATTTCGGCGTCTACCGCCGACGCTGATACAGGACACTAGCGCCGGGTCAGGAGACGGTCGACATAGGCTAACGCGTCGTCCGAACCCGACTGTACGAGCCAGAAAAGCGCCTGTTTGCGGAGCTCCATCGTCCGGCGGCGATCCTCGAGCAGGGAGGTGAGCGCGTCGAACGCGGCGTCGCCGCCGTGCATCGGGATTGCCGCCAGGATCTCGGCGTTGTCGTGCCTGTCCCTGGAGATCCGCGCGCTGAGCCAGCGAACGCTGGCCTCGGATTCGACGCGACCGAGGTCGGCGATTTCGCTCGACGTGCTGACCGGGCATTCGGCGTTGAGGGCCCGGACGCGATCCGGCTTGCCGTCCCGCATGCGCACGTACACGCGTATCTCGTCGGAGTCCAGCACGCAGTCGCCGCCGATCGTATGGCCGCCGCGCTTGCCGTCCAGGTCACAGACGCGCCGGGTGACGGCCCGGCCGCCATGCCAGCCGTAGCAGCAGGTCCTGGCGCCCGTCGAGCTCGCGGCGGCCGTCCAGCTGTACCAGCCATCGATCCGCGGCACGTCCAGCGTACCGACCGGCCGGGCAGCCTCCTCTGCGACGGCAGGCCGCGCGATCGCGAGCAGCGCGGCCGCGAGCCACACGATCCGCCGCCGGCTCACCGCGTGCCGTCCAGCGCCGAGTCGATCAGGTCCCATACGGCCTCGGAGTCCATCATGACGAGGTACTCGAGGAGCTCGCGTTTCTCGGCGTCACTGTCCGAGGCCCGGTACAGCTCGAGCACGCCTTCGTCGTAGCCCGAGATCAACATGCCCTGCAGGGCCGCTTCGCGAATGTCGTCGGATGCGGCATTGCTGTAGATCTCCTTGAGCAGCGCATCGACTTCGGCGCCGCCGACGACACCGAGTGCCTCGATGGCCTGCTCCTGCAGCTCGGGGTTGCCCGTGTCCAGCGCAATCTCGCGCAGGCTGCCCGCGTCGCCCGAAATGATGTACGCCTCGATCAGGCTTTCGGACATGCCGCGCTGCTCGCGCAGCCGCCGGAGTTCGTCGTGCGCACCCATCGCAGCCAGCATCTCGACGGCGTCGCCGAACGCATCCTCGGTCTCCGCGGCAACGGCGAGGTCGAACACGGATGCGGAATCGCCCGCGATCAGGTAGGCCTCGAGCACGGCGTTCTGAATCTCATCGTCGCCGTCGCCGTAGATCGGCTTGAGCCGGGCCAGCGCGTCCGGATTGCCGCCGATGCCGATCATGCGGATGGCCTCCTCGCGCAGCTCGCCCCGGCCCTCGACGGCGACGCCCAGGACCAGCTCGGTCGCTTCGGGACTGTCCATCTGGCTCAACACGAACAGCGCGCGCTCCTTGACCTCGTCGGAGTGATTGCCCTTGAGAGCCTTCTCGGCAAGCGGTAGTGCGCGCGCCTCGGGCGCCGAGATCAGCGCCTCGAGCGCGGCGATCTTGAGCCGCTCGGCGTCGTTGTCCTGGCCGGCCGCGGGTGCGCCTTGCGCCAGTAGAATCGCGGTAATCGCGATAGTCATCAAGCGTTTCATGTTCGTGTTTCCTCGAGCGACGTGCCTGCTTCGATAGATGGCGCCCGTGCGAGTTTGGTTAGCATGACGTCGAGTTCGAAGCTCAACTTGGCGAGCAGCGCCTCGGCTTCGTCGACGCCGAGTTCCTCGTCCGCAAGGCGGGCGAGGACCGGCTCGAATGCGCGCAGTACGCGCGCAAGCTCCGCCGCGCCGGCTCGTTCCGCGGCTTTCTCGTAAAGACGGTTTTGCGCGATCAGTTCGGCCACGAGCAGTATCCGGTCGGCGTCGGAGGCCACGTCGAGGCGGTCGAGTTCGCGCCGGCTGTCGCTGAAGTGGACGCGCACGCTGCGCGTGAAGCTCGACGAGTCCGCGGCCGCGGTGACGTCGGTTGTTTCGGCGGGCGGGGCGACGGCCGAATCGTTGCCGCCCATCAGGACGCCAAGGCCCACGCCCACGGCGAGCGCCGCCGTGATCGCGGCGCCCCAGAAAAACGACGGCAGGTGCGTTCGTGTGCGGGCCGGCGGCTCCCGACCGGCCTCTCGAGCGGCAGCCCGGTCGATCGTGTCCACGAACCGGGCGCGCATGTCGGCCGGAATCGGCCTGGCGGGCTCGACGGCGATGGCATCGAGTTCGCCGCACAGCCGCCGGTAGCGCGCGGCGAGGTCCGGATCCGCGGCCAGGGCACCGGCCACCGTTTCGCGTTCCGCGGGCGTCAGGCCGTCATTGTAGAAATACAGCGTCAGTACGTCGTCGTCGATGTCTTTGCTGGGATGAATCACTGGGCAATGCTCCTGAGCGCCGGCATGCGCTGCCTGAGTTTGCGGACCCCGCGGAACAGCGCCTGCTTCACGGTACCCACGGTGAGGTCGAGTTCATCGGCGATTTCCTTGAGCCGCCACTGCTCGATGTGCTTCAACACAAAGCAGCTGCGCTCGATGTCGCTCAGGCTCGCGAGCGAGGTGGCGAGGTCGGTTTCGAGTTCGTCTGCGAGGCGCTCGTCCTCCTGCGCCGCGGCCTCGTCGGTCACGTCGAAGTCGAGCGTATCGAACGCGCCGGGCCGCTGCTTGCGCAAAAGCTGCAGGGCGGCATTCACGGCGATGCGGTGAATCCAGGTATCCAGGCGCGATCCGCCCTTGAACTGGTCGCGTTTTTTCCAGGCCGAGAGCAGCGCCTCCTGAACGGCGTCCTCGGCCAGCGTGCGGTCGCGGGTGATGCGAACACACGCCGCCATCCAGCGGTCGGCCCGCGCCTCGATCGCCGCGCGAAAATCCGTCCGGGTCGGTACCCCGCCGCTGTGCATTTCCGCCGCCATCGTTACTTCGATGCCGCGAGCGCGGATTTGGTTGGCCCGCTCCCGGACGCCCTGTATCGTTGGCCGAGGTTCCCGGCGGCCCGAGGAGAGGAGAGTGAGATGAAAACCCGTAGAGATTTCCTGAAACAGGGCGGCGCCGCCCTTGCAGGCAGCGGTTTGGGCGCCGGGGCCGCAAATGCGGCCGCGCAGGGGGCCGGCGACTCAGCCGGTTACAAGCGCTCCGGCCAGCTGGTCGTCGATTTCCGGATTCGTCCACCTTTCAAGGGTTTCCTGACGACGGCCAACTACAAGGGCGCTGATCCCCCTTCGATCGAGGCGTTCATGCGGGAGATGGACCAGGCCGGAATCGACCGCGCCGTCATACTCGGGCGGCAGACGCCGCCGTCAATGCGCTACCGCGGCTCATGGGGACTGCCTTACGGTTCGGTGCCGAATGACGACATCGCCGAACTCGTCGAACGCTACCCGGACCGCCTGCTTGCGTTCGCAGGCATCGACGGGGCCACGGGCGATGCCGCGCTGCTCGAGATCGAACGTTGCCGCAAGCTCGGATTCTCAGGCATCGCGCTCGACAACGGCTGGGGAGACCCGCCGCTCAACGACGACGACCCCTCGCTGTTTCCGATCTATGAAAAATGCCAGGCGGACAAGCTCGTCGTCGCCCTGACCAACAGCATCGCGGTCGGGCCGGACATGGACTACTGCAAGCCGATTCACGTTCAGCGACTGGGCAACCGGTTCCGCGAGCTCAAGATCGTCGTGCCCCACGCGTTCTGGCCCTGGGTGTCGCTGGCCTGCGCTGCCGCACTTCGGAACCCCAACCTGTTCCTGATTCCGGACTACTACATCGGCATGCCGGGCGCCACAGAGTACGTGGACTGGGCCAACGGCAGACTCTCGAAGCAGATACTCTTCGCCAGCAGCTATCCGGGCAGCGGCCTGGTAGAGGCCATCGAGACCTA
The DNA here is from genome assembly GCA_028280615.1 of Woeseiaceae bacterium. GTDB lineage: Bacteria > Pseudomonadota > Gammaproteobacteria > Steroidobacterales > Woeseiaceae > UBA1847. Next base: position 98,275 of record JANQLK010000018.1, read on the forward strand.
TGCAAAGCTCGGTTTCGCTTCCGACGACATACGCGGGCAGGTGATGGGCGCGAACGCGGCCGGACTACTGGGTCTCTGAGCTCTGCTGCCAGTAGAAAGGCCGGGTCACGCGGTCACCGGTTTCGACCTCGTTCAGCGTTGAGGCTTCGTACAGCCTGCCGTTCAGCATGACGTGAGTCAGCCTGTCGGTGCCGAATATGTCGTCGAGCGGGTTAGCGTCGAGAATGACGAGATCGGCGAGCTTGCCGGCCTCGAGCGAGCCCAGGTCGTCGTCGAAGCCCAGTTTCTCGGCCGCGAGCGTCGTGGCCGTGGCGAGCGCCTCGACCGGCGACATGCCGCCCTGCGCGAAGCCCCAGATCTCCCAGTGGCTGCCGAGGCCCTCGCGCTGGCCGTGTGCGCCGATCGTGACGTTCACGCCCTCGTCGGCCAGCGCCTTGGCCTGGGCCGCGATGGGCACGTGGTAGTAGTCTTCGAAGGGCATCTTGATGCGCCGCACCGAGCGCGGCTCGAGCACGTGCGACGGCACGAAGTTGGACAGGATCGGGTGCTTCCAGACCTCGGTCTCCTGGTAGAAATAGGTCTCGACGGTCGGGCCGCCGTAGGTGACGACGAGGGTCGGCGTATACGAGACGTCGGTCTGGCGCCAGAACTGCAGGACATCGTCGTACAGCACGGACTGCGGCAGGTTGTGCTCGATCGCGGTATTGCCGTCGGCGACCATCGACAGGTCCATGTGAAACAGCGAGCCGCCCTCGGAGACGACGAGCATGTCCTCCTCGCGCGCCGCGACCGTTACCTGCTGGCGCTGCTCGCGGCGCGGCTGGTTGTAGTTCTTGACGCTGATCGCGCCCTGCGCCTTGAGCCGGCGGACGTGCTCGCGCGCATCGTCGAGCGAATTGACGTCGGCAAAGTAGGTCGAGCGCGCGCCGTACACGACATTGCCGGTCGAGAACAGCCGCGGCGCGAGGATCCTGCCCGTGCGCTGCATTTCGTCAGCCGCGAAGATCGACGTCGCCTCGTTCGACGGGTCGAACATCGTCGTCACGCCGAGCGCGAGCGTCGCGTAGTTCTCGAAGTTCTGCTGCGGGATCAGCACGCCGCGGCTTTGCGGGCCGTGCGCGTGGGCGTCGATCAGCCCCGGAATGATCGTCTTGCCGGACACGTCCACGACTCCGGCCGCGTCGGGTATCGGCGTGCCGGCGCCGCCGACCGCGGCAATGCGGTTGCCGTCGACGACGATCGTGCCGTTCTCGATCACGCCGCCGTCCTCATCGCGCATCGTGACGATGCGCGCGCCCGTGAGCGCCACGACGCCATCGGGCACGTCGGCTTGCAGCGTGACCGCGAGCGACGTGCCGTCCGTGGGGGATTCGTAGGCATCGTCACCGCTCGCGAACAGCGCGTCGGTCGCCGTCGTAAACAGCGTCGCGCCGAGCACCCAGTAGAGTGCCGCCGCGTCGCCCGAAAAATGCGGGAAGTTGCCGCCGTCGCCCGAGACGCGCGTCATCGGTGAACTCGTCACGCTGGTCGACAGCGCGAGCGGCTTGCCGCCGGGCGGAATCGGCACCGTATAGACGTGGTAGTTCTCGCGGTAGGCGAGCAAGCGGTCGTCGGGCGACACTTCGAAGCGCGTGACGTATTCCCCGTTCGCATGCGTGCGCGCCGCCTCGCCGTTCAGATCGATGCTCACGAGGCTCTGGCCCTCCGCGCCGCTGCGAGTGATGTAGAGCCGATCGCCGCGCGCACCGAAGTGCGGGTTTTGCCCGTCGGCCGTGATCCGGCGAGCGGCCCCGCCGCCCGTCGGCACGCTGAACACACCCGTCTCGATCGCCCAGTCGGGCGAGGTCAGATAGCCGCCCTCCGAGGCCTCGAATACGATCGTCTCGCCGTCCGGCGAAAAACGCACGCTGTGGTACCGTCCCGGTCGCTCGGTCACGCGCCTGCTGCGCCCGCCGCCGCCGCCGACCGTGTGCACGTGGCCGAGCGCGGTGTCGCTCCAGGTGACGAACGCGATTCGCCGGCCGTCGCGCGACCAGCTCGGGTCGAATTCGAAATGCTCGCCGCCGTCGCGGGTCAGGCGTCGGGGCTCGCCGTCGGGCAGCGATTTCAGATACAGGCGACCGGCAATCTCGTAAACCGCCTTCGAGCCGTCCGGAGATACCTCGACGTTGCGGGCCATGGAGCTTTGGAACTCGGCCGGAGCGACGTCGCGCTTCGGCCGCGGTGCACGGTAGACCGTACGCGTGTCGCTCACGTGGAACTCGATGGCCGAGACCTCCCCGGACTCGACGTCGATCCGGTGCAGCCCGCCCTGAGCCCAGAAAACAACGTGCTTCGAGTCGGGCGTCCAGTCCATGTTCGGATACACGCCCTGCACGGCCCAGACTTCCTGGACGTCCTGGTCGAGATCGCGGTAGATCGGGCGCTCCGCGCCGGAATCGAGGTCCTTGATCCAGAGCGCGCTCCTGGCGCGGATCCGGCGGACGAAGGCAAGATAGCGGCCGTCCGGCGACGGCGTCGGCCGCACGGCGCCGCCGGGGCCCGTGACGAAGGATTCGGTGACGCCCGTCTCCAGATCGTGGCGCCGGATCTCGAAAACCTGGCCGTTCGAGTCCTGCGCGTACTCGAAGATCTCGCCGGGCGTACTGTCGAGGCTGAAGTACAGGTAGCGTCCATCCGGTGAGAAGGCCGGCTCGCCGAGTTCCTTCTGGTGCCGCTCGGTGGGCCGCTCGATGACCTGGATGCCGTCGCCGCCCGCGGTGTGGTAGAGCCAGATCTCCCCCGTTCCCAGCGAACGCGTCGTCGTGAAATGCTTGCGTGCGGCGATGTAGCGGCCGTCAGGCGACCAGTAGGGATTGTTCAGCAGCCGGAAGGACTCCTCGGTGAGCTGGCGCGGCTCGCTGCCGTCTGCGTTCATGATCCAGATGTTGTCGCCGCCGCCCGCGTCGCTCGTGAATGCGATTTCGCTGCCGTCGGGCGAGAACCGCGGCTGGATCGACCAGGACAGCCCGCTGTCGATCGCGGTCGCCTCGCCGCCCTCGATCGGCAGCGTGTAGATGTCGCCGAGCAGGTCGAAGGCGATCGTCTTGCCGTCCGGGCTCACGTCGAGGCTCATCCATGTGCCCTCCCGGGTGTCGATCGAGACCGTTGTCGCGTCGCCCGGGATCGTGTTGACGTCCCAGGACGGCTCGTCTTCCGCGAAGACGGCCGCGGCCGGGGCGAGAGTCAGCAGGGCACAAAGGATACGGCGCTGGTTCATGGCGGCCTCGTTGTTGTCGATGTTGTGAGGGGACCGTAGAGACAGAGGCCCGCGACCGATCAGGTGTTCGATGCCTCGAAGATCGACGCGATCGATGCGTCTAGCGTCGCATTGAACTCGTCGTCCGACTGCTGGGCGGACAGGCCCTCGGACAGCGCGCGCGAAAAGCTCGCCACCATGCCGTTGTTGCGGGCGAGGCGCGTATTCGCTTCCTCGCGCGTGTAGCCGCCCGACAGCGCAACCACGCGGGCGACGTTGCCGTGTGCAATGCAGTCCGCGTAGCGGTTGTCTTTCTCGGGAAGCGTGAGCTTCAGCATGACGGTCTCGCCGGTACCGAGCTCGTTCAGGTGCTGCATCAGGTGCGAGTACAGGATGTCCTCACACTCGGCCTTGGCCGGGCAGTGGATGTCGACTTCGGGCTCGATGATCGGCACGAAACCGGCGTGGCAAATCTGCCGGCCGATATCGAACTGCTGCTTGACGTTGGCCTCGATGCCGGCCGGGTTGGCGTGCTTGATCACCGAGCGCATCTTGGTGCCGAAGACGCCGGCCGCCTTGGCCTTGCCGAGCAGTTCGGCGAGGTCGGGCATGGGCTTCATGAGCTGCACGCCGAGCTCCTCGTTCGCGAGCCCCTTGTCGACCTTGAGAAACGGCACGATATTCTTCTGCTCCCAAAGGTAGGTCGCGGTCGGCGTGCCCTCGATCTCCCGGTCCATCGTGTTCTCGAACAGGATGGCGCCGAGGATTCGATCGCCCGTGAAGGCCGGGCTCGTGATGATGCGGGTGCGCATGGCGTGCACGACGTCGAACATTTCGTCGTCGTTCGACCAGGCGTCGTCCGAGACGCCGTACAGTGCCAGTGCCTTCGGCGTGCTGCCGCCGCTCTGGTCGAGCGCGGCGATGAAACCGGGGGCGTTCTTGATCTTCTCGAGCTGCTTATCGAATTGAGTCACGTTCCTACTCGCTGTCTTTGGCCAGAATCCGGGAACCGGATTGTACAGCAAGCGGGAACCGGCGCGCGTGCCGGAGACTACCTATTTCGACTGGGATTACCGGGCTTCAGCCGAGAGCTGCAGCAGCGCCGGCACGTCCTCGGGTTTGTACAGCGAGATCTGCGACAGCGTGACGGGCTCGTTCGGCTTTGCCGTGACCACGAAGGTCTTGCCGCCGGCCAGGAACTCGTCGAACGGGCCCATCACGTATTCGTCGAACTCGATGCCGTTGTCCTGGCCCATGAATACGAAGGAGTCGATCATCGCGGTTCGGATCTCGTCATCGGACAGGCCGAGCTGCCTGCAATACCGGGTCATGCGTTCGTTGATCGAGCGGTCCACATACTCGATGCGCATCGTGCTCATCTTTGGCCGGTAGAGCCTGCCCTTGGCCAACTCCGTGAGCATGTCGCCGACCATCACGAGTTCGGCGTCGGCCTGCCACATGTCTTCGCTGGCCGTCTTCACCTCGATCGCATAGCCGTTGTCGCGCTGCCGGAATCGTGCCGAAAGCGACAACACGTAGTCGTCGTAGCCCATCGCCTTGAGCGATGCCGGCGACAGGCCGTACTTGCCCGTGCAGCGCGCGCCGGCAGGGACGGGCGTCTCCACGCCGAGCTGCTCGAGCCGCTCGGCATGCAGCTTGTGGCCGAAGTCGGCGTCCACGGGCATGCGCAGGCCTTCGACGATCATGCCGAAGTATTTCGGCAGCAAGTCCTTGCCTGCGTTGGCGAAATTCTGCACGTCGCCGAGCTTCATAAGCGTTAAGAAGCTCGGCGTGTCGATGCCGAGCCGGTCGATGCGGAACTCGTCGTCGAATCCTTTGACGCGGGCGCGTATGCCGTTGACCGTCAGTTCGCCGGTCAGCGTGGCGCTGACTCCCTCGTATTGGATGACGGCGTAGGGCGACAGGCCCATAACGACCAGGTCGACTCCGTCGGCCACGTCGCGCTGGATCTTCCAGGACGTGAACAGGAAGGCGCCGACTGCGATGAGCACTATCGTGATGAGCAGATTTCGCAAGGTCGTCGCCAGGTCAATGAGTACAGGCCGATATTAACGCCGTGCGCGACGACCGGGCATCGACTGCGTCATGTTTTAACGCCTTGGTCACGTAATCCGGGGCGCTCGACCGGTCGCCAGCTCATCTATTTCCCGTTCCAAAACTACCCCGAGTTATGCTACGACAACGTGCACACGATGCTGACCCATCCGGAGGAGTGATCGTAGAGACATGAAAGTCGCAATCATCGGCGGAACCGGTTTCATCGGCAGCTACGTGATCGATGCGATGCGTTCGGCCGGTCACGAGCTCCGCGCGCTCGTCCGGCCCGGGAGCGAGGGCAAGCTTAGAGACGGCGACGGCATCGAGGCCGTTGCCGGCGACATCGATTCGGGTGAGGCGATACGAGAGACGCTCGAGGGCGCCGAGGCCGTCGTCTACCTGGTCGGCATCCTGCGCGAGGCGCCTCGGCAGGGCATAACGTTCGAGCGGACCCAGTACCAGGGCGTCGTCGATGTCGCCGACGCCGCTCATTCGTTCGGCATCCGGCGCTTTTTGTTGATGAGCGCCAATGGCGTCGATGCCGAGGCCACGCCGTACCAGCGCAGCAAGCGCAACGCGGAGCGCTATGTCATGGACGGCGACTTCGACGCAACCGTGCTCCGGCCGTCGGTGGTGTTCGGCGATCCGCGAGGGCGCATGGAGTTCGCCACGCAGCTCTACGAAGACATCGTCCGCCCGCCGCTGCCGGCGATCGGCTTGCATAGCGGATGGTCGCCTTCCAGGGGCGCCGTGATGATGTCGCCCGTGTCGGCCAATGACGTCGCGGCGGCGTTCACGGCCGCGCTCGACGATCCGGCCACGATCGGCCGGACCTATCACCTGGGCGGCCCCGACGCCTTGTCCTGGGTCGAGATGATTCGTCGCGTCGCCAGAGCCGCTGGCAAGCGCAAGATCATTTTGCCGATGCCAATCCCGGTCATGCGGCTGGCGGCTACCGTGCTCGACTGGCTGCCGCTCTTCCCCGTGACGCGCGATCAGCTGACGATGCTCGAACAGGGCAACGTCTGCGGCGACGGTGATTTGCGATCGCTTACGGGCCGGGATCCCGAGGCGTTTACGGCCGAGCGTTTGACCTACCTGGCGCAGTGATCGAAACGAGCTGATACAAACTCACACACTCCTGTCACCGTTCGGTCGCCGCGCACTGCTAACGTCCGTCTCGTCACACCTTCCCCCACACAACACGAAGGAATCGTAAATGAGAAACGGAATTGCAATCGCGCTCAGGTTTGTCGTCACGGCGCAGCTCGCCCTGGTTGCCTCACTTGCCATCGCGGGCCATCACGAAGAAAACAAGGAGGCGTCCGACATTGTCGACACGGCCGTTGCCGCCGGCCAGTTCAACACGCTCGCCGCCGCTCTCGACGCCGCGGGGCTCGTCGAAACGCTCAAGGGCGACGGTCCGTTCACGGTCTTCGCGCCGACCGACGAGGCGTTCGCCAAGCTGCCGGCAGGCACGGTCGAGGAGCTTCTGAGGCCCGAGAACAAGGACAAGCTCGTCGCGGTCCTCACCTACCACGTCGTCCCGGGCAAGGTTGCGGCGAAAGACGTCGTCAAGCTCAGCGAAGCCACGACGGTCAACGGCGCCGACGTCGCGATCGAAGTCAGGGGCGACGCCGTGATGGTCGACGATGCCAACGTCATCATGACCGACATCGAGACCAGCAACGGCATCATCCATGTCATCGACACGGTGATCCTGCCGGCCTCGTAAGACCTCGGAACGCCACGAACATGAACGGAGGAGATTCACCTCGGCACAGGGACGTGCCATCCTTCATCGAGGCGTTCTGCAGGCGCCCTCCGGACGCTACCAGGTAATGTTGAAGCCCAGGCTCAACATCAGGCCCTGGGGCAGGTTTCGTCCGTCGATGCTGACCGTGTCGAGCGCGGACGCGACGTCGAAATTGACGAACTTGAAGGCCGTAATCCCGGCGCTCAGGTAGCCGAGCTCCGTCCCCGCCAGGTTCTGGCGAATGCCGAAGCGCGCTGACGGGACCCACGCACTGTCGCTCGCGTATCCGAGGCTCAGCGTCGTCCACTGGTAGCGATCGCCGAGCGCGTCCGAGACCGGGTCGACGTCGTATCCCAAATGCATGGACCACCGGCGGCTCCTGCTGAACCAGGAGCCTTCGAGTTTGAGCTGGCGGTCCATCCTGAACACCTGGTCCTGCCGAAGTCTCCGTATCGCGACAGGAGAGCTGTAAGGCTCGAGGTTGACGTCGGGAAACTCGAACTCGGGTTCGTTGACGTTGATGAGCTGCGCGCCGAGCTGGTAGTTTTCGCCGACCCATAGCGCCCCGACGTCGACGCCGAAGCCCTCGTCGCTGCGGAAATCGGCGTTGCGGATTTCGTCGAACAGTTCCTCGCTGTCGGTGATGTCGCCGAAGCGCGCCGTGTATCGGGACAGCTGCTGGAGATACAGATGGCCCTCGACGCCCAGGTACAGCGTTCCCGACGCCGCGTTCATCGCCGGGCGGCTGTAGCCGAAACTCAGGTCGGTCGTGCGCGTCGCCTTGGCGACCAGCGAGCTGTCGTTCCTGAGCGAAAACAGCACCGCATTCGTATCCGGGTCGACGTCGAGCTGGACGTCGTCGCTGAGCGCCACCCTGGGCTCACGGAATGCCGGCAGCTGGTCGAACCAATCCTGCAGTCGTTGCTCGGCCTCTTCCCGATCGAACTCGATCGGGTCGACGATTCCGAAGGCCTTGGAGCTGCCTGACCAGTTGACGCCGAAGGTCCAGGTGCCGCCCGCCAGCGGCTGGCCGATCATGATCGGCGCGTCGCCCGCCAGCCAGGCGCGTGCGTAGCCCTCCTGCGAGATGACGGCGAGCAACGCCGCCTGGGTAACCACCTCGTCGGCGACCGCCTGGATTGCGGCCTGCGTATCGGGATCGAGCCGATCCCAGATCTGGCCGAGGTCGATGCCGCCGGGTTCTTCGGGAAGCTGCGTGGGCAGGTCGACGCCCGAGTCGGGCGGACTCGGTTCATAGCCGTTCGCGATATCGTCGTAGAGATCGAAAATATCCTGGACGTTGCCGTACTCGATGCCCCCGGCCAGCGACAGCACCGTGCCGCGCGCGGGCCTGCCCGCGCTGCGCGCGTTGTCCGCGGCGCCCGCGGCGGGATTGCCCGATGCTGACTGCACGCGCTGACCGTGAGTGACGTCGCCGAGCGTCAGGTTGGTACCGGGCGGCTGGTAGGGCTGCCCGGCCGTAGCCGGACCTGCGGCGACGAGCGCCGCGACCGCGGAGACCAGGAAGCCAGCGCGACGCGCATCGCTCGATTTGCGGGTCAGGGGCATGCTTTCTTCGATCGACGGAAATGAGGATTCTAGCGTCCAAATCGCTCGATGAGGAACCGCCGCATGTCCGCCCTCGCGGCCGGATCAATGGCGTTGATGCAGGGTACCTGGGCGAGCTTGCCGACCAGGTCGATCGCGGCTGTCGTATTCGTTGCCGGCCCCGTTACGAGGTCCGGCTCGAGACCGAAGGCCTGCATGACACCGACGACCGCGTAGGGGTCCGATGCGCATAGCACCGTCAGGACGACGTTGTCGCCGAGCTCGTCGATCGCGGCCGCGCCGTTGTAGGGCTCGAGCGGAGATGCGCCGGCCTCGGCGACGAGGATGTCGGGGCGATGCGCGTCGATGTGCGCAAGCAGCGGCCGGATTGCCGCGCGGAAATCGGCTTCGGACACGATCGTCGAGGGCAGGCCGGCATCGACGAAGTCGTAGATCTCGGCCGCGCCCGCGTCGCGAAACGCGAGGATGTCGCGATAGCGCCCGGCGCCGGTGAGCTTGGCACCGACTACGTGCCGCCCGGCCTCGGCGAGCAGGCCGCATATCAGGCGCCCGGTCACAGTCTTGCCGGCGGACATGGACGTACCGACTATCGTGACCGTCGGCGTCGAGAACGCGCGTTCAGCGTGCCGGATCGAATAGTCGCGCATAACGAGTTTGCTGCCGCCGCGCACGGCGTGTCCCTCGTAGACGAGATTCATCGCGCCGGGCAGCAGGGTCGACAGCGACGTGAACCGGCCCAGCAGGCCGGCGCTCGTCAGCGCGTGCATGCGGCCGTCATCGCCGATTTCCTCGAAGCTGCCGGCGCCTTCGAGCGTGGCCGCGCGGACGCCGAATGCCCCGACGACCCGGTCGCCGGCGGTCGCGGGCTTCATGCTGCCGTCGGGGGTTTCGACCTGGTACAGCCGCGTTGCTTCGCCCACCACCGTGCCGATCACATAGTCGCCGGTTTCCCAGCGGTCACGAGGCAAGGCCTCAACGGCAAAGTCCCGCTCACCGAGGTCGGCGATCCGCGTGAGCGACCCGAACAGCGTGGCGGTCACTGGCCCGCCTCCGACTCAGCCGGCAACAGCAGCAGCAACACGAGCAGCGCCGTTCGTTCGAGCGTCCGGTCGATGTCCAGGTGCTCGTGCTCCGCGTGCGCGCCATCGCCGACCGGGCCGAGACCGTCCAGCGTCGCCGTGAACTGGCTGGTCGTGTTGCCGTCCGAACCGCCGCCGGCGCGAGCCGCCACGAGTTCGAGGCCGAGCCGCGCTCCGGCCTCGCGCGCCTGCTCCCAGAGTGCGCGATTCGCGGGCGTCGCCTCCATCGACGGCCGCCCGATCGCGCCCTCGACGTGCAGCCTGACGCCGCGCGTGCTGGGCTTGAGCCCGTGTATCGCCCGTTCGATTGCATGACCGTCCTCGACGGTCGGTACGCGGACATCCACGACGGCCATGCTGTGCGGCGCGATGACGTTCGGCTGTATGCCGCCGTCGATCGTGCCGACGTTCACCGTGATGCCTTTCGCGGCGTCGTTCAGCGCAAACAGCTGCTGGATGACGTGCGACAGCTCGAGAATTGCGCTGGCTCCGCCCTCGGGGTCCAGGCCTGCATGCGCCGCTTTGCCGAACACGGTCACGGTGAACCGGCCGATGCCCTTGCGCTCGGTCTTGATGGCCCCGGCTGCGCCCATCGCGGGCTCGAGGACGTAGGCGCGCACGGCGCGTCGCGCGAGCATGCGGATGTAGCGCGTCGACGACCGGCTGCCGATCTCCTCGTCGGCGTTGACGAAAACCACGGGCGTTGCCTCGGGCTCGAGCCCGAGCGTATCGAGCGTGCGCAGCGCGAGCACCATCTGCGCGAGACCGCCCTTCATATCGAACACGCCGGGTCCGCGCACGATGTTGCCCTCCACCGAAAACGGCCTCTCGGCCAGCGTGCCGACCGGCCACACCGTGTCGTAGTGACCGATCAGGAGCTGCAGGGGCGCGTGCCGCCGCCGCGTCCCGGGCCGCGCGTAAACGTGTCGCGGCCCGCCCTCGAGGCCTGCATCGCGCACCCGGAAGCCAAGATCGTTGAGCGCGACGTCGAACACGCGCCGGGTCGTGATGTGCACGTCGGGGTGCGACGACGGCGACTCGGCCTCGACGAGCGCCCTCAGAAGTTCGAGCAGCTCCGCGCGCCGGCTCTGCGTGTGGGCGAGTACGTCTGCGGCGATGTCCACGAGCATCTAGTGTCCTGAGTCATGAGTTCGCATCATTTCAGCGCGATCTGCCTCGCGTGTGGCAAGGTCTCGACCTTGCCGGCGGAATGCGCCTTGTCACGGCGAAAATCAGTGGCTCTGAAATCATGCGAACTCATGACTCAGGACACAAGCCATCACTTCTTCATTTCGGCCGGGAACGGGAACGCGTTCGTGTCACCGATCGTCGCGAACCGGCCCGGCGCCAGGTACGCGAACAGCGGCGACTGCCGGATCAGGTCCTGGTCGTCGAATTCGGAGGCGCGCAGAAAACGCGAATCGCCGTAGGCCGACACGATCGTGCCCGCGATCAGGCAGTTGTCGCCGAACCCGTCGACGGTCTTGAGGTGACGGCACTCGAGGTACAGGTAGGCGCCGTCGATGACGACGCCGTCCACCTCGCGCGCCTTCTGCGTCGGCAGATAGTCGACGATCGGCTTGTCGCCGTCGACCTGCCGCGGTGACGCCGACAGGCTGGTCTCGAGCACCTGCGCCGGCCGAGGGTAGCTGACCGTGAATACGCCGCTTCGCTCGACGTTGGCACAGGTCGCATGCCGCGGCGTGCAGACGAAACCGAAGTAGTTCTGCCAGCCCATCGGCATGACCATGTGCTTCGGCGCGAGATCCGCTTTGCCGTTCTCGTCGAGCGTCCCGACGAGCACGAGCGGGGCCACGTGAAAGAAGCGGTCCCAGATGGGCTGGCCGACGTCGATGTCGACCGGCTTGGAGTCGTCAGTGTTGCCTGACACGATCGCTCCGCAGCAAAAAAAACGTATGGTTTCAACGTAATAAGACTTGGACGTCGTGAGAATAGGTAGTTGCCACGCGTGCTCGCGAGTGCGCTCGGGGCCATCGTCGATGGCTGTGACGCAAGGTCGGACCGGCGAGGACCGGGAGCATCAATTCTCATTTGCATGGGGTACTTCGAGCGAATTCGAGAAACGTTACAGCGGTAACGCGACCGGCTGGTTTCTCAGAGGAGCGGGACGCCGAGACGACGCCGAATTTTTTTACAGTATGCGGTTTGCCCTCGACATAAGTGCTTGTATTGACACGGTTGGTCCGAATCTTGCTTGTGTTCCACCACGGTTCCGCCAAGAGCAGAGGCAGACTGATGAAACGAACGAAAATACTCCTTGCGGCGATTTTTCTGACCGGCCTGGCAGCGGAGGCCGGCGCTGTGCCGATTGTCATCCTGGACAGTCCGCGAGTCGCCACCGAGATCCAGAACCTGCAGGTCGGTGGATTCATTTATGACGTGTTCTTCAACAACGTAGGCAGCAGCACGTTCGTCGGTGACACCGCCGGCGCGACGCTCGCGCGGGACGCAATCAACACCGCATTGAATGCGACAACAGCCGAGTTCGTGCGAATCCGGAATACCGGCGTTACCGTAAACAACTTCGGGGTTCAGACCGGCGCCTCCACGGTCCGCGGGGTGAGCTTTTCTGTTGCGGGCAATTGGCAGACGTCCGGCAACACCGCGCTTCTGGCTCCGATAGTGCAGTTCCGCAACCAGCGCGAAGTACCCGTGCCTGAGCCGGCAACCCTTGCCCTGCTGGGTATCGGCCTCGCCGGCCTCGGTGTGGCGCGTCGGCGCAAACAGGGCTGAAGCAGGCCGAAAAACCAAGCCGAAAAGCCAATCGCTGAGTATCTGATGTCCCCGTCCATGGCGGGGATCCTGGCTTGCAGCCAGCCGCCCACGCACGTCTCAACCCGTCGGCGCTAACCCTCCCACATCGCAAGCTGCACATCATCGACATCAGCCACGCCGCGAACATCAAGCGGAACAACGGCCACAGCTATCTTCGCACGAGTCCCTTTGTACGCGGCGCTCGCTACGCGATTCGATCAACTCATTGACGTGAGGCCAAGCCACCGCGGGCCCGCCTCCGCAGGCCCGCGATTCCGATGATCCACAATGCGACGAAGCCGAACGCCCCACCGCCACCGCCCCCACCGCCGGGCGTTGGCTCCGGCCCTGGCGGCGGCGGTGGCGGCGGCGATGGGGGCGGTGCCATCGTCGATTCCGCGGTCAGCACGCGGAGGTTGCCGCCGTCCGCGGCGCGCAGCTCGAGGCTGACGTCTCCGCCTGCCGTCGACGCGAGCGCTCCGACATCTGCCGGCCCCGCAGTCATGGCCCGCGGCAGGTCGGCGGCCGTGTGATGGGACATACGCCCAATCTCTCTGCCGTCGAGTTTGCCGACCACGCGGATCTGTATCTCACCGCTGCCGTCGACGGCCATCACCGCAGTTGTCGTTGTCCGCCCGACGGCATCGATCAGCGTCCAGTCCGTATCGAACAGCGCGTAGCTCGTCAGTGGCACGTCGGACAGCGGCGAGAACACGGTGACATCGATGGTTCCGGTGACACTTTGCGTGACGACGGCATAGTCGTCGCCATCGCCTGCAAGGCGTGCCGCAAGCCACTCGTTGCCGGCAATCTGCCAGCGACGGATTTCGCTGTCCCCAGCCGTGTCGTAGGTGACGAGTTCCAGTGCGCCGGTTTCGAGATCGTAGGCCAGCACACCGTACCCGCCGGCGCTGCCGGCGGATGCCAGCGCATGGTGATCAGGCAGCGGCGTCGCGGCGCTGATCAGCGATCCATCGGCCGCGCGCCGACGTTCGATGCCGACGCCGTTTGCGGCTGAGTTGGCCACAACCAGCAACTCGGCGTTTGCCAGAGCTTCCACGGCAACCGGACTCCACGAGTCGTCGAAGACCGCGGGCTCGCCAACCGATGTGCCGCTCACGGCATCGACGATGCGCAGCACCGGGTTGCCGTCGGCGTCCGTTGCGAACGCAGCAATGCGCGCGAGTGACGTTTCCGCAGTCACGTCGCGCAACGTCTCTGTCGTTGCGTCGCCGATCACGATACGACCGGCACCGGTCGACACGTTTGTCGCCGAGTCTTTGGGGTAGGCCTCGACGTTGCCATTTGCAGTTTCGACCAGCACATAGTCAACCGCGCCGCCGGCATCGAGATCGCCGATTTGCGCAACGGCCGCATAGGCCTGTGCGTCGCATGCGTCGCCGACACCGTCGGTATCGAGATCGAGCTGATTACGATCGAAAACGGTTGGACAGATGTCGCTGGCGTCGTCCCGACCGTCCCGGTCGGAATCGGCAACGTCCGGCCGCGTCCCGGCCAGGTATTCGTCTTCGTTCAGCAGGCCGTCGCCGTCACCGTCCAGTGTGCCCTCGCCCGCGTTGAACGGGTCGAAGCCGAAACGCCGCTCCCAATGATCCGGCATGCGGTCGTTATCGTCGTCCGGGTCGCCGTTGTCGCCGATGCCGTCGCCGTCGTTATCGCGAGACTCGTTAGGATCTCCGGGAAACGCGTCTTCGCCGTTCGGCACGCCGTCACCGTCGACGTCGCCTTCCGGATCGAGAAGGATTTGTGTCTGTCTCGCGATCGGGTTGCGACCGCTCGGATCGGCGAACTCCTCGGGTTCCGTGACCTCACCGTCGACGACGAGGACGCGCCGGACCTTGCCGTTGACGTCGACGCGCCGGTCCTCGATGAGGTTGCCCGGCGTGTTCGTCAGCACCGAGACGGTGGCCGTTGCCTCGACGGCAAGTGACGGAATCGTCGCCGTCACGATCTGACCGTCGATGACGCTTTCGGTCGGCTCGCCTCCCGGAGCCGCGATCTGCACGGCAATCGGCGTCAACTCCGGCGGAAACTCGAAACTCGCCTCGATGTTCGTGGCGGGTTGCGTGTTGTCGCCGAGCTGGCGGTTTTCGATCGTCGCGATGTAGGTCACCGGGTTGCCATCGATGACCGGCTCGGAACGCAGCGGACAGTCGTCGTTGGCACGCGCTTCGGCGGGGCAGTCGGGCTCCTCGAACTTCGGCAGACTGTCGTCGGTCGTGACGACGAGATCGATAAGCTCATCGACGACGACCGTCTGTTCGACCAGGGTTTTGACATCAGGCTCGTCGCAGGTGGACAGCGATGCCCCGTTGACGCTGTCGCTGATGCAAACGCGCAGTGTATACGTCCCGGGATTGTTGTAAGTGTGGGTACCCTCGATTCGCGCCTCGAAGCTCGAGTCGTCGTAGATTACCGGCCAGATGCCGATCGCCTGCGGATTGCGGGTCGCGGCCTGCACGTCGCCGTCACCCCATTCGATCGTCACACTGGCGATATCGCCGACGTCCGGATCGAAGCTGTAGGCGGCAAAGTCGGTGTCGTAGGCTACGCCGGTGCGCGCAGCAAACTCGACTTCGAGCGTCGGGTCGTCAGGAGCGGGCAGCACATCGATCGTCACGACCGCGGGTTCCGAGGTCGCCGCGGGCGACGAGGTCAGCCCGTCGTCGACGACGAACGTGAACAGGTCCCGACCCTGGAAGTTCTCGTTTGGCAGGTAGCGCAGGATCGGTGGCCGTCCTTCCAGCCTGCCGTTGGCCGGCTCATCGACGATCGCGAATCGCAGCGTGTCGGCATCCGGGTCGGCACCGGTCAGCGTGATGTCCACGCCAATGTCTTCGGGCGTCTCGACGGACGCGGCTATCGCCTCCGGGGGCCGGCGGTTACGCCGGACATCGATGGTCATCGTGGCCGGTGCGCTGTCGGCAAGGCCGTCACCAACGACGAACTCGAACGTGTCCAGACCGCGGAAGTTGTTGTCGGACCGATACGTGACAAACGCGTTCTGCGTGAGGTTCAGATTGGCATCCTGCACATTCGTGATTGGCGTCGTCTCGAATACATGCAGCAGATCGAACTCGCGGTCGAGCACGTAGAAGTGTTTCAGGTTGACCGACACGTCGATCGGTTTGCCGAAGTCGCCAAGCACGAAGCAGGTGCCATCACACTCGGACACGGCCTCGCCACCGAGCATGCCGTCGGTGTTGAAACGCTGAATGCGGAAGTTGTTGAAGTCGGCAACGTAGAGAATATCGTCGGCGTTGATGGCAATGCCGCGCGGTCGGTCGAACTGGCCCGCACCGCAGCCGGCGCGATTCCTGAACGTTGCCGAGCCGGGCGGAAGACCACAGGCGGCACGTTCGGCATCGACGTCACGTAGCGAGGTGTCGACGTTGCACAGTGCATCCGTGCACTCGAAGCCGAAACTGCGCTGATGCAGCGTGTCGCAGGCGGCAACTTCGGTCCGGTTGCCGGAGCAGCGGCCCAGCCAGCCGATCTGCCGGCCGGCCACGAATGTGCTGGTCGCAGGTTCGTAGCTTGATGCCGCGTACTTCCAGACGCGTTGCAGCTCCTCGTCCGAGAAGTACACGTTGTTGTCGGAGTCGATCGTGATGTCCATCTCGCCGTTGGTCGAGGCGTCCGGCGAGAACGCGCCGCGCGGCACGAGGTCGCCGACGAATCTCGCGCTCTCGGAGCCGCGTCCTGGCTCGTTCTGATTCATGTCGAAGACGTAGGCGGCGGCCCCGTCCGTGACGTACAGGAGCCCGCGCGCATCGGTGGCCACGGAGCGAATTTCCGAGAGGTTGCGCACGAAGCCGCTTTCGTCGTTTGGCGGCTGCAGCACGATCGACTGCGTCATCATGCGATCCGGTTCGCCCGGATTGAACGGAACCGGGGTGGGATCGACTTTGGTGACGCGCGGCTCGCCCGGCACCTTGAAATACAGGAACCCATCCGGCCCGATCCAGAAGCTGCGCAGCGTGCCGGAGCCCGACGGAAGCAGCAGCTCGGCAACGAGATTCTCCGCGTCGTCGAATTGCGCAATCCGCACCTGAGAGCGCACCTCGCCGGACGGCGTGTTACAGCTCAGCACCGTGTCCCGTACGAACGTCGTGCCGTCGTCGGTGACGGCAATGTACTCGGGCATCGTAACGAGGTCGCGCGGCAGCGGCTCGAAACGGCGCACCGGGTCCTCACACCAGGCTTTGAAGTACTCGTTGCGTTCGATGGCGTCGACGAGGCCGTCCGGCGGGCCGCCCAGTCCGTCACCGGTGTCGGCCTCGACCTGGTCTTCCGCGGACAGGTTCGCTTCGACGCGATAATCCTCGATGAAGAACGGAAACAGCGGGGCAACGAACTCGCCGTTCGCCGGCGGCCGTGCGATCGAAAACGCGAGTTGATCGTAGCGTCCGCCAATCGGTGGATCGGTGTCGCGGCCGAGCAGCTCGATCTGCGTTTCTTCGAACGACACGGCCGACTCGTTGCCGGCGAGCGCCTCGGGCGCGTTGTTGGTACCGGTCGGCTTGACGGTGATCCACTGGGACTTTTCGGACTGGTTGGTGGAACGGTCTGTCGCACGCCAGACCACTTCGGTTCGGCTCAGCGAAGAGACGGTTATCTCGTCGCCTTGAACGGCGACACCGTCGATGAACGCCTCGACCCGCGCATTGGGATCGACGAGGTCGAAGACCGCGGGGCGGCCAAGCGTCACCGTCTCTTCGAGCCCATCGGATTCGATGACGCGGCCCTCGGGCGGCTCGATGATCGGCGGCCGCTTGTCGACGATGCGCCAGATCTGCTCGATGCGAATCTCGTTGCGCGTATCGTCGAAGCCGATATCGGGAAAGTCGGGATCGGGTCGGGGTGGGTTCGTCGGCAACGACGAAGGGCCCGGATCGAGCACGCGCCATTGCACCGTCACGTCGCGATCGACCGGCATGAAGCGTGGCGCAACCAGACGGACTTCCAGTTCGTCCGAGCCGCGGCATCGGTCGCTGACGTCAAGCGTTTCCAGCCGCACCTGGCGTTCGAGGGCCGGCGTCAACAGGCGACCGCCGACATCGATCGCGTCGACCTCGTAGACCGGTTCCGACACGCCACCCCGCGGATGCACGGTATCGAGCACGAACAGGCTTTGCACTCGCTCCGTACGTGCATTGGTGTCGCGGACCGTCGCGTCTTTGGCGATCTTGTTGAAGATCGGCGAGCCCAGATTGGTTGCAGTGCCGAGCACCGCGGCTTCGAGCAGCTCCCTGCCCAGTGACTTCCGGGCACCGTCCAGGGCCGGCAGCATGCCGAGCGCATACCAGGGCGGGATATCGAAGAGATCGGAAATCTGCGTGGTTGCCGTAAACCTGACCAGGTGACGGCCGATCGGCAGCTCGAAGGTGTCCACACCGTCTTCGTTGCCCGGCAGACCGAACGGCAGGCCGTTGAGCCGGGTCTCGACCCGCACATCGCTGTTGCCGTGATAGACGTACGGCTTGCCGAGAATCCCCCAGTCGGCGTCCAGCCGCTCGCCGCCCGGATCGAAGCCGGGCCCCAAACCGAGATAATCGGTGTACACCTCGTTGACGTTGTGCGTGTAGCGCAGACCATAGCTGCAGCCGTCTGCGGAGTCCGGGAGCACGCTCCTGCCGGCCTGTGGCTGCAGCACCGGCCGGGTGACCTTGAGGATGTTGTTGTAGGTGTAGGCTGCCGCGCCGGCAGGGATACTGACCAGCGCCGCCGGCGACCACGAGGCGCCCCATGCCGCATTGTGCTGAGCGAGCAGGTCGTTGATCTTGTCCTGCTGTGCCCGGTTTTCCTCGTCGAGCGACTGGGCGCCGGCGGCGGCGCAGACGATCGTGCCGGCAATGGCGGCCAGCGTGTGGCGCAAGGCGGTTGCCGTTCTGGCGATGAAGGCGGTGAACATGGCTCCTCTCCGGGATTGCGTGTGTCGGTATCGGAGAAGGCGCCATTGCGGGAAGGCTGTCCCAATATTGATTCGGTTGGAAAATTTTTCGCCGGCCCGGGGCGCCGACGGCGCTGGATCAGCGCATCGACGTGAGCTCGAGCCGGAGCTCGACGACCCGTGGATCGTCGGCGCCGAACGTCGCTTCAAGGTCGCCGATGGCCTGGTCGAGGATCGGGGCGGCGCCCGCCTCGTCGCCAGTGGCCTTAAGGGCCAACGCGTATTCGGCGCTGGCGAG
>JANQLK010000024.1 GCA_028280615.1 Woeseiaceae bacterium
ACATGGACGTGCCGACATTTTCGATGGCGGTACGCCATTGAAAATGCGAGCGAACTGAAAACCGCGCTTTTCAGTTCGTGAGGTTGAAAAAGCCATGGATGGCTTTTTCAACAAACTGCTAGTGTGCTGTCCCGTCGGGCAGATCGCTTGCTGCGTTATCTGCACTGGAAGCGGTCTCCCGCTCGTTGCAGCGCTCGAGGACCGTGATCACGCGCCGAAGCACGGCCGTAACTTCACGGCTCTTCTCGAGCGCGAGACGGCTGGCCCAGAGTTTGACAGCCAGGTCCGTCTCGACTTCAGCCTCGACGAGCGCCAATAGCAGCAGCCTGGTGCGCATTGAAGCTTCACGAAGTGCAAACGCCTTCTCCGGGCAATGCCGGTCCTTCCGACGCGCCTTTGCGCGCACATTGGAGTCCGTCATACCGGCTGAACCGAGCGAAGAGCAACGGTGGCATACGCCCGTTGCGAGTCCTGGCCGTCGAAACGCATGGCGTCCGCCGAAAGCCCCGACCGCTGGTCGTGCATCGCGCGAATGTAGGCGCGGACATCGTCGACCGTGCAGGTGTAGTCTTCATCGACTTCCATGGTTCCGGCGCCAAAGCAATCCAGTTCTTCGCCGCGAGAGTCGGCGTGACGAGCACTCCGAAGCTGTAACGCGTTGTATTCGAAGTAATTCATGGGAAGCTCCCGAAATGGCGGATGACGTGCTGATATCCCCTAATTCGAAAACGCCGGGAATTCCCCTCAAAATACCCGCGTCGGCGGGCCGTTCAGTCTTCATCGGCCAGCCGCTGCGCCAGCAGCGCGCGTAACATCCGCAATTCCCGGTGCAGCGTCGCCTCCGAAATGTCGAGCGCGGCGGCAGTCTCGGCATAGGTTCCACCGCAGAAGTAGTAGAGTTCGGCAACCCGGACCTTTCGCGGATCCTTCTTCTCGAGGTCGGCAAGTACCGATTCCAGTGCGAGGATGTCGGTCGACGAATCTTCCGTCCCGATCGACACGTCGTCGATCGACACGTTCTGAATCCCGCCGCCTCTTTTCTGGCTGTGCTTGGCGCGCGCATGGTCGACGAGGATTTGCCGCATGACGTTTGCGACGATGCCGACGAAATGGCCGCGATTCTGTAGTTCGGACTTCACGTCGCCGAGCCGGCTAAAGGCTTCATTGATCAGCGCCGTCGCCTGCAGCGTGTGGTGCTTCGGCTGGCCGCGCATGTAACTGCGCGCCACGCGGTGCAGCTCATCGTAGACCGCCGGCAGTATCTGATCCATCAGCGCGTCGTCGCCGGTGCGCCAATCGTTGAGCAGACGGGTTATTTCGCCTCTTCGATTCGAATCGGCCACGAGTCACCTCATCAGCGGTCCGAGAGCCCATGCATCACCCGCCAGCCACGCAGCGGCCTTGGGGCAGGCGATGTTTGCGCCGGTCCGGTGTCAACCCGGGGCTCGGCGGCGCCGGAACAATCATATCGCAATCACCGGACCGGCAAGACCCCTGCCCGAGATCGAATTCGCGCCCGATGAGGGGATTTTCGAGCGCCTGTCGAATTAGGGGGTACTGAACGGATCCTCGTTCGCGGCAAGAGAAACAGGTGCCGAGCAATGTGCCTATCGACAAACACGACAAGAAGGCCGGTGAGGTCCACGACCACGGCATCGCAAGCGCTTGGGCTGCTGATCGCCGGCGGAATCGGGCTCCTCATTCCCATGCTCACCGTGGCCGAGACGGCTCAAGTGGAACGACGGGAGGCCAGCTCCGAGGGCGCAATCGCGATGGCGCGCGCCGGACATACCGATCGAGCGCTGGCAGAGCTCGCTGAGCTTCGGACCGCAATGCCGGACGACGAGAAACTGCTACATGAGCAGACTACTGTCCTCGCGTGGGCCGAACGGGATCGAGACGTGCTCGCCAACGCGGCATTCATCGATCGCGGCACGGCTCCGCTCTATGTTCTGGCCGCGATCGCCAAGTCGGCACGCAATCTGAAGCAATACGCCGACGCGGGCGCCTGGTACACGGCCATCCTCGCCCGGGATTCCGACAACCTCGACGCGCGCCTGGGGCTCGCGATGACGCGCGGCGATAGCGGCGACCCCGCGGCCGGGCTGGCGATCATCGGCTCGCTGGACGCCGCCGAACGGCGGCAGGCTGCAACGCTCCTGTCGGAGGCGTATCTCTACGAGCTCGAGGGCCGAACGGTCGAGGCGCTGACGGCCTACGAGCGGGTGCTCGAGACGCAACCCGGGCATCGGAGTGCGCTGCGCGGCAAGGCGCTGGCGTATCGCCGTCTGCTCCTGCCCGACGACGCGCTTAGAGTCGAGGCCGAACACCCCGGCGTACTCAGCGGCGCCGAAATCGAGGCGCTTGGGGCAGACCGTATCGCGCTTGCGGTGCGATACGGGAGTCAGACGTCCTTCCCCGCATCGAATCGCTTCCGCGGTACGGACGCTGCCATCGTCGAACTGGACCGTTCTCTGGCAACCGGCGCCTACGGCCCGGCGGTAGAGCACAGGCTGAGGCTCGACCGCGTCGTGGCACTGGCGGATCGCCTGCGCGTGGACGAGGCGATATCGGAGTACGAGGCGTTGGAGGCCGATCCCGACGGCGTACCGGTTTACGTTCTGGCCGCTGCCGCCGACGCCTACCTGCAACGGCGGCGCCCGGAGGCCGCGCTGCCGCTGCTGCACTCGGCCATCGACCGGGCGCCCGACGACGTCAGGCTCAGACTTTCCCTGTTTTACGCTCTCTCGGCGGCTGAGGATCACCGTAGCGCAATGGCGGCCGCGGACAGTCTCGTCGAGCAAGTACCGATGGCCCAACAGACGGCGGGCTCGCGCGTCAGCAAGCCCAACCCCGCCTACATGCGCGCCGAGATCGCCGCCGGTCTCGCGCGTGCCTATGCCGACTACCTCGCCGAGTCGCAGGCTCGATTCGAATCCCTGCTTGCGACCGCGCCGCACAACACGGACGTTCGCCACGAGTTGGCCGGCGTGTACCGGTGGAGAGGCTGGATGGACCGCTCCCTCTTCGAGTATGACCAGGTACTCGCCGTCGAGCCCGGCCTCCTCGCAGCCCGCGTCGGTCGAACGCATTTGCTGCTCGACCGACGCGAATGGATGCTCGCCGAAGACGAGCTCAGCCGCCTGCTCGCCGACCATGGCGAGTATCCCGCCGTCCTCAGGCTTCGCGATCGCTGGGCGCTGCACAACGCGAGCGAGCTGCGAATCATCGGATCCGACGGCAGAAGCAGCGGCGAGACTTTTGGCAGCGAACAGTATCAGCTGGATGCCTTCTGGTTCACGCGCCCGCTTGGGTTCCGCTACCGCGCGTTCGTTCACACTCACGATGCGGCGGCTGAGTTCAGCGACGGCAACGGCGACGGCACGCGTCAACGCATCGGCGCCGGGGCCGAGTACCGCTACCGCAACTGGGAGTGGACCGCGGAACTGTCCGGAAGCCGCAGCGGCTCTACGCAAGCCGGCCTGAGGCTGTCCGCGGATCGACGTCTGGGCGATTTCTGGTCGGTGGGCGGCGTGCTCGACTTCAACAGCAACGAGACGCCGATGCAGGGATTTCGGCTGGGCATCGAGAGCGACGTTGCGGCCCTCACGGCACGCTATGCGGCGCACGAATCGGCGGCGGCCAGCTTCCGGCTGACGAGCCAGCACTTCTCCGACGGCAACGTACGCACGGCCTTCGGCGCTGACGGCCGCCGCCGTCTGTATACGGCACCGGCGTTCAAACTCGACGCAACGGCAGAGCTTTTCGCGTCGCGTAACCGGCAGAGCGACGTCGCCTATTTCAGCCCCGCCAGCGACCTGGGGCTGCTCGCGGGACTCGCGGGCACGTGGCGGCAGTTTCGCCGCTACGACCGAAGCATCACCCACAGCCTGCAGTTCCGGGGCGGGACCTACCGGCAAGACGGCTTCGGCAGCCGGGCCGTGTGGCTCGCCGACTACGAGTTCAGGCTGCGGCTCAGCGACGGGCTCAGCCTCGTTGCCGGAGCTCGCCGCAGCCGCATGGTGTACGACGGCTCGGACGAGTACCAGACAACCATTCTGGGCAGTGTGGAGGCACGATTCTGATGCGCCAATCGATACTCGTTATCCTTGCGATCCTGTGGCTGTCGCCGGCAGGCGCCGACGACTCGGTACTGCATGCCGTCGCGTATCACGACGTTCGCGACCGGGTTGCGCGCGACTTCGATTCCGATCAGTACGCCGTATCGGCCGAGAATCTGGTGTCGCATTTCTCGTGGCTGCGCGCAAACGGCTACACGCCGGTCAGTGTCGATGACATTCTCGCCGCACGCAGGGGTGAGCGCGATCTGCCGAACAAGGCCGTGCTGCTCTCGTTCGACGACGGCCTGGCGAGCGTCTATACACATGTATTCCCGCTGCTCAAGGTGTTCGGCTATCCGGCCGTGGTCAGCGTCGTCACGGGCTGGATCGAGGCGGACGAGGTCGTCGACTACGGCGGACGCGCGCTCGGCCGGGACGGCTTCTTAACCTGGGCACAGGTCCGGGAGATGCAGGAGTCCGGGCTCGTCGAGATAGCGTCGCACACGCACGATCTGCATCACGGTATCGAAGGCAATCCTCAGGGTAATCTCCAGCCCGCCGCGGTCACGCGACTGTTCCGCGACGGCGGCTACGAAGGCGAGGACGCCTATCGGGCTCGCATAAGCGCCGATTTTGAGAGCAGCGCCGCGGCGATTCGAGAGCACACCGGACGCGCACCGCGTCTCATGACGTGGCCCTACGGCGCGCACAACGCCACTGTCGAGGAGCTCGCTGCGCGACACGGCATGACGTTGACGCTGACCCTCGAGGACCAGCCGAATCATCCGGCGCGGCCGGCGCTCGCTCGAGACCTCATTGTCGCCAATCCCGGCGTGCGTGACTTCTCGGCGCTTTTCGTGCGACCACCGGCTCCGGAAGTCGTGCGCGCAGCGCAGATAGATCTCGACTACGTGTTCGATGACGATCCCGCGCAGCAGGAGCGCAACCTGGACAGGCTGCTCGACCGGATAAAGGCGCTCGAGATCAGTCACGTTTTTCTGCAGGCCTTCGCCGATCCGGACGGAGACGGCGCGGCCGACGCACTGTATTTTCCCAACGAGCATCTGCCGGTACGCGCGGATCTGTTCAACCGCGTGTCCTGGCAGCTGAAGACTCGAGCCGACGTGAAGGTCTACGCGTGGCTGCCGATGTTGAGCTTCGTCGGCGGCTCCTTCGATCCGGCTTGGCGGGTCATGGAAAGTCGCGACGGCATCGTGGGCCCGGACGACGCAGCCGAACCCCGGCTGTCGCCGTATCGGCCCGAGGTGCGCGCCCGCATCGGCGACATCTACCGGAGTCTCGGCATTCATGCGGACTTCGACGGCCTGCTGTTTCACGACGATGGCCGCCTCAATGAATTCGAAGACGCGAATCCCGCGGCAATCGAAGCCTACCGCGCCGCGCTGGGAGACGGCTTCTCGATAGCAAAGGCCCGCGAGGACGTCTTGCTGGGCGAACGCTGGGCCGATCTGAAGTCGCGCGCATTGCTCGACCTCAGTGACGAACTGACGGCGATCGTGCGCGAGCATCGTCCCGGACTCAAGACCGCACGCAATCTGTTTGCGAGCGCACTTCTCGATCCGGGTAGCACGAGCTACCTGGCGCAGGATTTCGACCAGTTTCTCGAGCGCTACGACCACGTCGCGCTGATGGCGATGCCGTACCTCGAGGAAGCAGGCGACCGCGACGGCTTTTACGCCGCGCTGGTCGACGCGGTACGGGCACGACCCGCGGGGCTTACGCGCACGATCTTCGAGCTGCAGACCGTGGACTGGCGCGGCCGGAACCCGATCCCGGCAACGGAGATTCGCCGGACCATGCGCTGGCTGCAGGCGCAGGGTGTCCGGCACCTGGGCTACTACCCCGATGACTTCATTGTCGATCAGCCGGACTTCGACGAGCTCCGGCAAGGCATCTCACTTGCCGAACATTTACAGGCGGAGGCTCTATGAACGCCAGCGATTTCGTTAACGGACTGTTCGAGTTCACGTTCTACTACCCGCTCTACATGTCGTACATGTGGATGACCGGAGCGATCTACTATTTCTTCTATCGCGAGCGGGCTGAGCGGCGGCCCTTGCACCGCCCGCCCGAACTGAGAGAGACGCCCGGAGTGTCGTTCATCGTCCCGTGCCACAACGAGGGCGACAACGCGCACGAAACCATTCGCTCGCTCCTGGAACAGGATTACCCCGAGCTCGAAGTCATCGCCGTCAACGATGCCAGCCGGGACGACACGGGCGTCGTCCTCGAGAGACTGGCAGCCGCCGAACCGCGCCTGAGGATCGTTCACTTCGAACAGAATCAGGGCAAGGCCATGGGCCTGCGGGTCGGGGCTCTCGCGGCTCGCCACGAGCACCTGATTTGCCTGGACGGTGACGCCATCCTCGACCGGCACGCCACGCGTTGGATAATGCGGCACTTCCTCGCCGATCCGCGGGTAGGCGCCGTAACGGGGAATCCCCGGGTCCGCAACCGCTCGACTCTGCTCGGAAAGGTTCAGGTGGGCGAGTTCTCATCCATCGTCGGCATGATCAAACGCGCTCAGCGAATCTACGGCCGCGTGTTCACGGTCTCCGGCGTAGTGGCCGCGTTTCGCAAATCGGCGCTGCACGACGTCGGCTATTGGGACCTCGACATGATAACCGAGGACATCGACATAAGCTGGCGCCTGCAGCTTGCTCACTGGGACGTACGCTACGAGCCCAATGCGCTGTGTTGGATTCTGATGCCGGAGACGCTCAAGGGTCTCTGGCGCCAACGCCTGCGCTGGGCGCAGGGCGGGGTCGAGGTTTTCGCCCGTCATCTACGATCGCTGCTTCGCTGGAAGAGCCGCCGTATGTGGCTCGTGGGTCTGGAGCTTCTTGCAAGCACACTCTGGGCGTATGCGATGGGGCTCGTGTTTCTCCTGTGGGCGCTCGGTTTCATCGTTGCGCTGCCGCCTCCGCTGGACGTCGCGACGGTACTGCCGGGCTGGAGCGGTGTCATTCTTGGCGTCACCTGCCTCGTGCAGTTCGCGGTCAGCCTCACGATCGACAGCAGGTACGAGGCACGCCTGGGACGATACTACTACTGGGTGATCTGGTACCCGATGATCTACTGGATGGTTCAGGCCGCTGCCAGCATCGTGGCCGTACCGAAGGCCCTGACAAAAAGGCGAGGCGAGCGCGCGATCTGGATAAGCCCGGATCGGGGCGTGCGGCCGGCCGTGGAGCATTGAAATGAACGCAACAGACAGGGAGCTAACGATCCAGGCTCCGCAGCTCGTAAGCCGCGGTCGCCGCGCCAGCGACACGATGGTCACGGGTGTGATGTGGATCGTCTATATGTATTTGTGGGTTCCGTTGATCAGCCTCGGCGCCTGGCTGCTCGGTTTCGAGTTTGCCTACGATGCGATGGTTCGCGCCGGCGGCGCCGCCGGACTGCTGAACGTGCTGTGGTGGTATGGCATCGTCATCGCGCTCATCGTCGTCGCCGTAACGGCCTGGTCGGCCAGCAATCGCATCCGCTTTCGCCAAGGCAACCGGCGCAGGGCAAGCAGCGTGGTCGATGACGCACAGCTGCTCGACCGTTTCAACGTATCGACGATGGAACTGGAGTGTCTTCGTCACGCCCGGGTCGTCGAAATCGCGTTCGGCGACAACGCCGAACTGATGCAGGTCAGCGAGGTGACGGCGCCTGCGCGCTGCACGCCGCGCCAGTCCAGCGCGGCATGATGCTTAGAAGACCCGGCGGGATGCCGGGGCTTCGGTCGCCGGCCGGGCAGCGTTGCCATCATCACCGGAACTGCGCTTCATCGTAGTACTCCGGCCAGGTGTTTAGGTCGGTCAAGTCCAGCGTGTTGATGAACGGAACGATAATCGGCTCCCAGATCGGGGGCGTGGCAAAGTCGACAAAGTGAAAGCCATACGGGACCACGACCGCTCGGCCGTCGGGCACGTAGCGCAGTACGCGCCAGAAGCGGTTGGTAAGGAGGAAGCCATCCGTGGGGCCCGTCTCGATGCCGATGACGTTGTCGCCTACGGTGGTCCACATCCATGCTGTGCGCCCGGGAACGAAGCATGGGTGGCCAGCGCCGTCGAAACAGGTATCGCGGCGGCTGAAAGATGTGCTCAACGGCGTCGCTGCTCCCCCGTCCGAGAAATCCCAGCCGAGGACGAGCTCGGGATCGAGCCGTCCGTCAGGGAGGTAGAATGCCGCGGGCGGCTGGTTGTAACCTCTGCTGTTCCAGAACAGCGGGATGTCCCGCACGAGATCGGCGGCGAGCGTCGAACCGCTGCCGTCGTCTTCGGCGACCCACGCAGCCGTGCGAAGCTGGACTTCGCCGTCGACCCGATACGTGATCATCGCAAAGACGACGTCGCCGTTCGTGTCCAGCGGCAAATACGTCCATGCATCGCTTCCGGACTCCAGCGTCAGGCCGTCGTCGGCTACCGACCACTGCATAGGATCGCCGCCCAGCTCACCGGCCGACGTGGTTCCACCCTCGAGCAGCGTAAAGACATTGTGCTGCAGCTGGCGGTCCGTGGGCTCGGTCAGCCTGGCATCTTCGATCGAGTAGGCGATTGGTAACGCCCAGGTGTCGCCGGCCGCGGGCGCGTCAACGCCCGACTCCCGGCTCTCCGCGTCGAGCAGGACCTGCGAACTGGATGCCTCGGTCGACCGCCCGACCGGCAGCTCGCCCTCCCAGCCGAGAAAGGTAAGCATACTATCCAGGCGATGTTCGAAACTCGACACAACCCACACCTGCAAGCGCTCGCCGGCAGCGGCGATCAGCGTCACTTCCTCCCCGATCTCGGTCGTTTCCAGTCGAATAATATCTGTGAAAATTCCCTCATTCGCCTCGAGGAAGTCGACGACCGCCTGGTCGAAGCCGTACTTATCGACCAGCTCCGCGGCAACCTGCGCGTCGAAGAACATGACATCGGTCGACGTACGGTCCTCATAGACAACGCTGATGACGCCGTCCTCGATGCTCCACGTGAAAGCTTCGGCAAAATCCAGGGGCGATTCGGGATCGAAGATCGGCTGATTGAAGAACCCCAGCTCATACGCAACACCGGTACCGTCATCCGCAACCTCGACGACGTCGCCCAAAAACGGTACCCAGCCCGGGACGGTCGCGGACGTCCAGACCGAGAGGCCCAGCAGCGACTCCGCATCGAAATCGCCGCGCACGGAGGGATCGGCCATTGTCGCCGCGATCGCGTTCTCGAGGGCCGTCCGGAATTCGCCGGTCGGCTCGCCCCTCTCGTCGAGCAGGCCGGTATCGGTCAGCAGCGCTGCGATGACGCTGCGAACGGTCTGCTCGCCGTCGCCACCCCGAAGCAGGCTGGCTATCGTTTCGCCCTCCGGTACCGGGATCAGATCGTCGTCGACAATCAGCTTGATCAGCGCCGCGAGCTCGATCAGTTCGTCGA
>JANQLK010000038.1 GCA_028280615.1 Woeseiaceae bacterium
CGCAAGTTTTCCGTGACTCCAATCACGTTTTGCTCCGGGTGAATCGCTATACTAGCCGCACTGAGGACCCGAGTTATGGTAAGTCCGCGTGACATTCTAGAGGGAGAAGCATGGCCGTCGACGTTGCCCAGTTATTGTCGTTCACGGTAAAGAACAACGCGTCCGACCTGCACCTGTCCGCAGGTGTGCCGCCGATGATTCGTGTCGACGGCGACATCAAGCGCATCAACATGCCCGCGCTCACGCACAAGGATGTCAACAGCATGGTGTACGACATCATGAATGACAAGCAGCGCAAGGATTACGAAGAGTTTCTCGAGACCGACTTTTCCTTCGAGATTCCCAAGCTCGCGCGATTTCGCGTCAATGCGTACAACCAGAACCGCGGTTCGGCCGCGGTGTTCCGAACGATTCCCTCCGAGATTCTGACGCTCGAGGATATCGCGGCGCCCGCGATCTTCAAGGACGTTTCGATGCATCCGCGCGGCATCGTGCTCGTAACCGGACCGACGGGTTCGGGCAAGTCCACGACGCTCGCCGCGATGGTCGACTACATCAACGACAACAAGCCCGATCACATCCTGACGATCGAGGACCCGATCGAGTTCGTCCACGAATCCAAAAAGTCGCTCATCAATCAGCGCGAAGTGCATCGCGACACGCTGGGCTTCAACGAGGCGCTGCGCTCGGCGCTGCGTGAGGACCCCGACGTGATCTTGGTCGGCGAGCTCCGCGACCTCGAGACGATTCGCCTGGCCCTGACCGCTGCCGAGACGGGCCACCTCGTGTTCGGTACGCTGCACACGAGTTCGGCCGCCAAGACCATCGACCGTATCGTCGACGTCTTCCCGGCAGCCGAGAAGGACATGGTCCGCGCCATGCTGTCCGAATCGCTGCGCGCAGTGATTTCGCAGACGCTCCTGAAAAAGAACGGTGGCGGCCGCGTCGCGGCGCACGAGATCATGATCGGCACGCCCGCGATCCGAAACCTGATTCGCGAGGGCAAGATCGCGCAGATGTACTCGGCGATCCAGACGGGCCAGGGCGTCGGCATGCAGACGCTCGACCAGAATCTGGCCGATCTGCTGGCCAAGGGCACGATCAACAAGGAAGAGGCTCGCTTCCGCGCGGTCAACAAGGAGAATTTCTAGTCCCGCATAGCCGGGCACTGGCAAAAGAGGCACCAGGATGGAACGCGAACAAGCGGTACGACTGACCCAGAACCTGTTGCGCAAGATGGTCGAACGCAACGGCTCCGACCTGTTCATCACGCGCGGCTTTCCGCCGGCCATCAAGGTCGACGGCACGATCCACAAGGCCACCGACACGGCGCTGTCTGCCGAGCAGGCGGCGATCATGGTGCGCGCCATCATGAACGACAAGCAGATCAAGGAGTTCGACGCGACCAAGGAGTGCAACTTCGCGATCTCGCCGCAGGGCATTGGCCGCTTCCGCGTCAGCGCCTTCATCCAGCAGGGCTACGTCGGTGCCGTGCTGCGCACGATCACGACCGAGATTCCGACACTCGAGGAGCTCGATCTGCCGCCGATCCTGAAGGACGTCGTCATGAACAAGCGCGGCCTCGTGATCGTCGTCGGCGGCACGGGCTCGGGTAAGTCGACGACGCTGGCCGCGATGATCGGTCACCGCAACGAGAACTCGCGCGGCCACATCGTATCGATCGAGGACCCGGTCGAGTACGTCCATCCGCACAAAGGCTGCGTAATCACCCAGCGCGAGGTCGGCGTCGACACCGAGACCTGGCATGCGGCGCTCAAGAACACGCTGCGCCAGGCGCCGGACGTCATACTGATCGGCGAGATCCGCGACCGCGAGACGATGGAGTACGGCATCCAGTTCTCGGAGACGGGCCACCTGTGCCTGGCCACGCTGCACGCCAACTCGGCGAATCAGGCACTGGACCGCATCATCAACTTCTTCCCCGAGGAGCGGCGCCAGCAGCTGCTCATGGACCTGTCGCTGAACGCCAAGGCGTTCGTGTCGCAGCGCCTGATCCCGCGCGAGGGCGGCATCGGCCGAATCGCGGCGATGGAGATCATGCTCAATACGCCGCTCGTGGCCGACCTGATCTTCAAGGGCGAGGTGGGGCAGATCAAGGAAATCATGGCCAAGTCCACGCGACTCGGCATGCAGACCTTCGATCAGTCGCTGTTCTACCTCTACGAGCAGGGCATCATCAGCTACGAGGAGGCGATGCGGAACTCCGACTCGAAGAACGAGCTCAGGCTCAAGGTCAAGCTCGAGAGCAAGCGGGAATCGGCCACTGAAGACCGTCACGCCGAGAGTCTCAAGATCATGGAAGAGGACAAGGCACAGCTCTTCTGAGCCGGTCTGCGCCATGGGTAGCTCCAGGAAACGCGAATGAACGTCAAACCGCTCTTCAAACTGATGGCGGAGAAGAACGCCTCGGACCTGTTCTTCGCGCCGTTCGCGCCCGCCAAGATCAAGATCGACGGCAAGATCATGCCCGTCAACAAGCTCGAGATGACGCCGAAGATGGTCAAGCAGGCCGCCTTCGAGCTCATGAGCGAGGAGCAGCTCGACTACTTCAACCGCGAACTCGAGGTCGACTTCGCGATCTCCGAACCCGGCCTCGGGCGCTTCCGCTGCAACGTGTTTCACCAGCGCGGCAACGTGTCGATGGTGCTGCGCTACATCACCAACGAGCTGCCCACGCTCGACGAGCTCGGCATGCCCGAGCAGCTCAAGGACCTGGTCATGCTGCGCCGCGGGCTGATCCTCATGGTCGGCGCGACGGGCGCGGGCAAGTCGACGACGCTCGCCGCGATGATCAACCACCGCAACGAGAAAACCTCGTCGCATATCATCACGGTCGAGGATCCGATCGAGTTCCTGCATCCGAACAAGCAGTCGATCATCAACCAGCGCGAAGTCGGCCTGGACACCAAATCCTACGGCGCCGCATTGCGGAGCGCGGTCCGCGCCGCCCCGGACGTGATCCAGATTGGCGAGATTCGCGACATCGAATCGATGCAGTCGGCCATCGACATGGCGGGCACGGGTCACCTCGTGCTCGCGACCGTGCACTCGAACAACGCGCCCGAGACTCTCGACCGCATCATCAACATGTTCCCGCGCGAACAGCACGGCCAGATCTTCCTCGATCTCGGCCATTACCTGCGCGCGATCCTGTCGCAGCGGCTCGTGCGCTCGCGCACGGGCAAGCGCGTCGCGGCCGTCGAACTCATGCTCAACACGCCGCATATCAAGGACCTGATTCTGAAGGGCGACATCACGGCCGTGAAGGAAGCGCACAAAGAGTCCGGCGAGGCCGGCATGCAGAACTTCGACGACGCGCTCCTGAACCTCTACAAGGCCGGCACGATCACGCTCGAGGAGGCGATGTCACACGCCGACTCGCGGTCGAACCTCGAGGCGAAGGTCAACTTCGGCGGCTAAAGCCTGCGCTCGCCATTCTCAGTCGTCCGGACCGGTTTCGTAAAATCCGGGCATCGTCCTCGGCTGCTCGCCTTTCGCAATCCGAACCTCGTTGTCGTAGATGTCCAGCAGATCCCCGCGGGGCACGGCGTTTTCGATGTCGAGGTTGAGGCCCGCGATTTCTTCGACCAGCTTGGCGATGGTGATACGCGCCTCGTCGGGTTCGCCCGGTACGAGGTAGTGCTCTTTGGGTGTCTCGGCGAACAGCGCATGCTTGACCGCAAGTGCGACGGGGACGGGCCGGGGTCCCAGGTCCATGTCCTCGCCCGACATCCTCTGCTTACAAGAGTCGATGTAGTAGCGCATGCTCTCCTCGAAATAGCGATACGTCTTCGTGGCCTGCTTTTTCAGCATGCGCTCACAGCGCGAATAGCCGATCTGCGATTCGAATCCACCCGGCAGGACCGAACTCACCGAAACACCGAGCCCCGCCATTTCCCAGGCGAGCTGATCGGTGAAGGCTTCCACGGCATGCTTGCTCATGATGTAGAACCCGTAGCCGTCGAATCCGCCCGCGAGTACACCGGCGATGGAGCTGATGTTGACGATCCGGCCTTTCGACTCGATGATCAGCGGCGCGAACGCCTTGGTTACCCGCACGACGCCGTACACGTTGACGTCGAAGATGAACTCCATGTCGGCCATGTCGGATTCGATCAGCGGATCGATCGTGTTGACGCCGGCGTTGTTGACCAGGCCCCAGAGCCCGCGACCTTCGGCTTCGACCAGCTTCACGGCAGAATCGATTTCCTCCTGCACGGTCACATCGATCCGAACGGCCTTGACGTTCTCGATGGCGTCGAGCGCGTCCAGGTCTTCCTGTTTTCGCGCCCCGGCGTATACGAAGTAGCCGGCCTCGGCCAGCGTCTCGGCGGTCAGGCGGCCGATGCCCGTGCTCGCCCCGGTGATGAGTACGGCTTTCTGGTTTTTCGGGTCGTTTGCGATCGTGTTACCGGATGCAAGCAGGAACAGGACCGTTACAAGAGCGACGACGTTCTTCATTCAGAGACTCCTCCGGGGAAAAGAGACAGTGGCGAGCTGGGCGCCATGGTAACGCGAACGCCGGCGGCCAGCCTTTCGACGTCCCGGCCGGGCTCAGGCGACGATGCGCCTCAGATGCTCCAGATACGTTTCGGACAAGCCGAGCTCATCGGCGAGCGCAAGCAGCTTCTTCGCGTACTCGGGATTCGTCCCAGTCAGGTCTTCGGCGGCGAGGTTATAGCAGAGCGCCGCTTCGACGCTGCCGTCCGGCAGATGCACGCCCACGGACTCCGCCACGTAGTCGGCAACGCTCGGGTCCGAGTACAGCGTCTCGGCGTCCTGTTCGCTGATGTGCATCAGGACGCCGTAGGCACGAGCGCCAGACTCGGGCACGAGCGTGGCGCGCTCGCCGATCCTGAGCGCAAAGCCGTCGACGTATCCCGTGGCAGCGGATGCCGGAATGATGCCCTTGGACGCCAGCAGCGACTCGTCCATGAACAGGCCGTAGAAGAAGACCGCGATGTTGTCGTCCATGCAACGCTCCCGTTTCCGATCGACGGCGGAACGCAGTGAGGGGCTACCAGGCGATCGTCGCCGCGTCGAATACGGGCCCGTCGACGCACACCCGCTTCATCGCCTGGCCGTCCGGCGTATTGACGAGCACGGTGCAGCCCGCGCAGCCGCCGACCGCGCAGGCCATGTACTCCTCGAGCGACACCTCGCAGGCGACGTTGTGGCGGACGGCGAGGTCGGCGACGGCCTTGAGCATCGGCGTCGGGCCGCAGGTGAAGATTCTGGTCTTCGCGCGCGCTTCCTCGCTCTGCGCGTTCAGCCAGCGGTCGGCGAGATCGGTGACGAAGCCGTCGAAGCATCCCTCATAGCCCTGCTTGCTGGTCAGCCGTGTCGCGATGCCCCATTCCTCGAGCAACGGCATCGTGCGATTGATACCCGCATCGACGCCATCGAAGTCGATCGACGACGTCGCCTCGGCGAACGGAAACGGAATCTCCGAGCCCAGGATAGCGATGGGACTGTAACGCTCGTCATGCCGCAGCACATCGGCCAGGTACACCATTGGCGGGATACCGACGCCGCCGCCGATCAGCAGGCAGTGCGGCCTGTCCGGGTCCGGATTGAACGGCATGCCGATCGGGCCCATGACGCTGACTACGTCGCCGGGCGTTTTTTCGGCTAGCAGTGCCAGGCCCTTGCCGTGTGTCTTGTACAGGATCTCGATCCAGTCGTCGCCGACACGCATGATCGACATGGGCCTGCGCATCGGCAGCAGCGGGTCGCAGCTCAGGTGAACGAAGCTTCCGGCCCTGGCCGCGGCCGCGCATTTCGGCGCGCGGATGCGCTGCACGAATTGCTCACCGTCGAAGGCCTCGCGCAGAAGGATCTCGCCGTCCTCTACGAAAATCGTGTTGCGATTGCGCTGCGCGCGTTTCTGTTCCGCCGTCGTCATCTGAGTTTGGCCGAACTGGCCACGCGCTCGAGGACCGCCATGCGCACGGCAACGCCGTTCGTGACCTGCCGCGTGATCACCGAGTGCGGTCCGTCGGCCACGGCGCCTTCGATCTCGATGCCGCGGTTCATTGGGCCCGGGTGCATCACGATGACGTCGGGCTTCGCTATCGTCAGCCGCTCTTCGCTGACGCCGTAGTTGGCGAAATACTCGTCGATGCCCGGAATGCCGTCGAGATTGCCGATTCGCTCGCGCTGGATCCTCAAGGCCATGACGACGTCGGCGTCGCGGATGCCGGCGTGGAGGTCGTCGACGATCGTCGCGAACGGGAACTCGTCCGCATCGGGCGCCATCGCGGATGGCGACACGAGTCTCAGCTCGCCGACGTCGAGGGTCTTCAGCCCGTGCGCCGCCGAGCGGGCGACGCGCGAGTGGCGAATATCGCCGACGATCGTGACGACGAGATTCTCGAAGTCGGGTTTGTGCTGGCGAATCGTGAGCAGGTCCAGGAGCCCCTGGGTCGGGTGCGAGGTGTCCGCCTCGCCCGCGTTCAACACGCTTACGAAGTCCTTGACGTGCCGCGCGATGTAGGCCGGCACGCCGGCGCTTGCGTCGCGGATGACCATGACGTCGACATGCATGGCTTCGAGCGTGTAAATCGTATCGAGAATGCTCTCGCCCTTCTTGCGCGACGAGGTATTGACGTCGAGATTCAGGACATCCGCGCCGAGCCTGCGGCCGGCCAGGTCGAATGACGCGCGCGTGCGCGTGCTCGGCTCGAAAAACAGGTTGCCGATCGTCCGCCCGCGGAGCGTGTCGCGACGCACGGGCATGGAGCCCGGTTCCGCGATGTAGAACTGGGCCGTGTCCAGCAGGTCCACGAGCATGCCGCGGTCGAGACCGTCGAGCGTCAACAGGTGACGCAGCGAGCCGTCGTCATTCTGCTGCAGCTGTGCTTCGGTCAGGGTCTCGGGAGCGTCCATCGGGAGCGGATTCTAAGGGCTTGAAGCGAGGCCCGCCAGATAGCGTTCGGCGATGACCACCGCGGCGGCCGCATCGATGTCCGGTTTCTTGATGCGGCCGCGGCTGCCCGACTGGCGCGCGCGCTTCAGCGTCTGCTCGGCTTCCCGCGAGCTCAAACGTTCGTCGCAGCCTTCGACGGGCAGGCCGAAGCGTTCGAGCTGGCCCGCGAAGCGGCGCACGGCGTCGACCAGCTCGCCTTCGCTGCCGTCCGCGTTGAGCGGCAGCCCGACGACGAGCCGGGCCGGCTGCCATTCCCGGATCAGCGCCTCGACAGCCGCGAAATCGGGTCCGCCGACAGCGTTCGCGACCACTCCCAGCGGGCTCGCGGAGCCCGTTACGGTCTGGCCTACGGCAACGCCGATGCGGCGCCGACCGTAGTCGAACGCGAGCAGCGTGGTTGGCGAGCCGCCGTCAGGCATGGCCGGCGTCGGGTGACAGCCGGCTCATATCGATGCCGAGCGCGCCGGCCGCCGCGTGCCAGCGGTCCTTGAACGGCAGGTCGAAAACGATATCGGGGGTGGCCGAGACGTTCAGCCAGGCGTTGGCCATCATCTCGTCTTCGAGCTGGCCGGGTTCCCAGCCCGCGTAGCCCAGCGCGACCAGCGTCCTGCCCGGACCGTTGCCCGTCGCCATCGCGTCGAGCACGTCACGCGACAGCGTGAGCTGGATCTGGCTCGATACGGCCAGCGTGTTGTCGTATGACGCCACGGGCTCGTGCAGCACGAAACCGCGCTCCGGGCCAACGGGCCCGCCCATGAGCACGGGACGGCTCGCGGCGGCCGGATCGGGGTCTACGAGGTTGAGCTGTTCGAAAAGTCCCCCCAGGCTCAGGGACAGCGGGCGGTTGATAACGATCCCGAGCGCGCCGTCGTCGTTGTGCTCACAGATGAGCGTCACGGTACTCGAGAAATTGGGGTCATCCATGCCCGGCATGGCGATCAGGAGCTGGCTGGTCAGCGATTGCTCGGCGTCCATGGCTCAAGTATCAGCGCTCGCCGTTGGCAGTACAACCGCGGGCGGGTCACTGCTCAGCGGCCGACTCGGGCCGTACGGGGGCCGGTTTCCCCGCCAAACAACCACTTGTAGGCAAACCGCAGCGTGTCGTAGTCGTCGCGGATTTCGGCCGGGAACGGATCGAACGGCGACGCCCGGCGCAGGATATCGAGCGCCGCCTTGTCGAGCGCGGGTGATCCCGACGACTTTCGAATGACGACTTCCTCGAGTTCGCCGTTCGAGCCGATCGCCACTTCGAGCGTCGGATTTCCCTCGACGCCGTCGAACCCGCCAACCTGGCGGAAGTACTCGTTGCCCACGGCCTCGATGCGGCGCTTCCACTTGTCGAGGTAGGGGGCGACGCTCGATTCGCGCGTGTCGGCGCTGATGATGAGCTGGCGCGGGTCGTCATCGTGTATGGCGAGCGTCGCGTCGTCGTCCTGGGGCAGCGGCAGGGTCGCGTCGCGGCCCTTCTCGAGCGCCATCGCGATCTGTTCGTCGGGCCGCGGCTCCTGACGCGGGTCGTCGCTGATCGTATCGAGAGACTCGCTCTCGGACGTCACCCTTTCGTCGGCCGCGCGCTCTCGAACGGTCGCCTGGTCGAAGCTGTCGCCCTCGATCTCGCCGGGGTTGTCCACGGGCGACTCCGACTCCGGCGCCGCGGACGGCCGGACCTCCTCGGCCGTGTTGCCGCCGCCCTCCTGGCTGGCCTGGGCCAGGTACTCGGCCTTGTCGGGGCGCTCGATCACCTGGTCCGTCTCGGCCACGATCGTGACCTCGAGCGAGATCGCGTCGGTGAAATCGTCGAGCAGTGCCGGGTTGAAGGAGACGCCGATGATCAGGATGCCGTGGAACAGCGCCGCGAGAAACAGCATCGCGGGCAGGCGATCGGGCTCTGGCTCGGTGACGAGGCGCAGCTCGTCGATCGGGTCCGGATTGGCGATGCTGTTCGACATAGTGATCTGGCTCGAGCGCGTGGGCCAGGGAGTCTCGCGCCCTTTTTGACGATCATCCGCCTTACTCGGCGAATAAACAAGCGCCACCTGGCAGGCGCCGCCCCGGCACCCGAGTGTACCGGCGAGCCCGGCGACAGTATGCGAC
Organism: Woeseiaceae bacterium; assembly: GCA_028280615.1. Taxonomy (GTDB): domain Bacteria; phylum Pseudomonadota; class Gammaproteobacteria; order Steroidobacterales; family Woeseiaceae; genus UBA1847. The sequence goes on from JANQLK010000038.1 coordinate 9,044, forward strand.
CTGCGTCACCCGGACTATCAGTGACGGATGTGGGCTAAAGCGCATCCTCGATTGCGTCGAACATCTGCCCGGCGATGTTCAGGCCGAACAGCTTGTCGAGCTCGCGGATGCCGGTCGGGCTCGTGACGTTGATCTCGGTCATGAAGTCGCCGATCACGTCGATGCCCGCGAATACGACGCCGGCCGCCCGAAGCGCCGGCCCGACCGTCGCGCAAATCTCGCGATCCCTGTCCGACAGCGGCTGGCCCTTGCCGGTTGCTCCCATCACGAGATTGCCGCGATTGTCCTCGGCGGACGGAATCCTCGCGAGTGCGTAGGGTACGGGCTCGCCGTCGATCAGCAGGATGCGCTTGTCGCCGAGCGTTATCTCGGGGACGAACACCTGGGCCATTGCGAATCGCCGGCCATAGTCGGTCAGCGTCTCGAAGATGACGTTGGCATTGCCGTCGCCCAAGGCGACGACGAAAATCGACCGGCCGCCCATGCCATCCAGCGGCTTGACGACAATCTTGCCGTGTTCGGCGAGGAACGCGCGCATGTCGTCCATCGAACGCGTGATCAGCGTGAGCGGCGTCAGATCCGGGTACCAGGCCGTGTAAGCCTTCTCGTTCATATCCCGAAGCGCCTGCGGTGCGTTGACGACCCGGCAACCCGCGAGGGCCGCCCGATCGAGAATGTAAGTAGTGTAGATATACTCCATGTCGAACGGCGGATCCTTGCGCATCAGGATCGCGTCCAGGTCGCCGAGCGCGACGTCGGCGCTTGCGCCTTTCTCGAACCAGTCCGTTTCGTTGTCGCGCACGCGGAGTGACGTGCCGCGGCCCATCGCCCGGCCGTCGGCCAGGGTCAGGTCGGTCTGGCTGAAGCTTATGATGTCGGCGCCGCGGCGTTCGGCTTCGAGCAGCATCGCGAGCGAGCTGTCTTTCTTCGGCGTGATGGACTCGATCGGATCCATGACGATGCCGATTTTGAGACGTCCTTCCGTCATTGGATCGAGCCTTCCTGTCATGCTTCGGGCGGCCCACTATACAGCCCGGAACGGCCGCGGCAAGCGTCGGTTTTCACGGTAATTTTGCCCGCCGTGCGGGGCGTCATAGCGGGACTTATGTCAATATGGTACAAGACTTCTTTCCCCGCGCGTACCGGGCTTTCGGGGGAGCTCCGGCGGGGCTTGGGGGAGTTGGAGGATTCCAGGTGTCAAACACTCAATCTCGAAGTCTCAATGGCCTCAAGATTCTCGTTGTCGATGACAGCAAAACCATTCGCCGAACCGCGGAGACCCTGCTCACGAAGGAAGGCTGCCAGGTCTTCACGGCCATTGACGGCTTCGACGCGCTGTCGAAGATCGCCGATCACCAGCCCGACCTGATTTTCGTCGACATCATGATGCCGCGGCTCGATGGCTATGAAACCTGTTCGCTGATCAAGCACAACAAGCTGTTTCGCGAAACGCCCGTGATCATGCTGTCGTCGAAGGACGGCCTGTTCGACAGGGCACGCGGCCGTATCGTGGGCTCGGAACAGTACCTGACGAAGCCGTTCACGAAGGACGAGCTTCTCGGCGCGATTTCGAACCAGATCAACTGACGCGGAGGGATTCGATGTCAACGGTACTGATCATCGACGATTCACCGACCGAGCTGCACCTGTTTCAGAACATGCTCGAGAAGCACGGTTTCGAAACCCTGGTCGCGGACAGCGGCGAGGAAGGCGTGCGCAAGGCGATGGTGACGCGGCCCGACTGCATCCTGATGGATGTCGTCATGCCGGGCATGAACGGTTTTCAGGCAACGCGAAAGCTGTCGAGAGACGCTCAGACCTCGTCGATCCCGGTCATCATCATTACGACCAAGAACCAGGAAACGGACAAGATCTGGGGCATGCGCCAGGGCGCGGTCGAGTACCTCGTGAAACCCGTCGAGGAAAAAGAACTCGTGGCCAAGATCAAGTCGGTAACGGATCGCTGAATGAACGCAGTCGAGCTCGCAACGCTCGTCGAACAGCCGTTTGAGCTGTTGCGCGAAATCGAGCGCCGCAGCGCCGCGGCGCAGTCGGGCGCCGGCGGCGTCGCGCTTCCGGCCGAATGGACGGGCGTGGGCTTCAGGATCGGCGAGGAACAGTTCGTGGCCGACCGAGAGCAGGTTCGTGAGGTGCTCATGCTGCCAGAGACGATGAGCCGCGTGCCCGGCGCCAGGCGCTGGCTGCTCGGCATCGCCAACCTGCGCGGTCACCTCCTGCCGCTGATCGACGTCAAACTCATGCTGGGCAGCGGGCGCACATCGCTAAGGCGGACTACGCGTGTGATATCCGTCAACCACCGGGAGATTCCGGCGGGGCTCGTCGTCGACGAAGTCCTGGGCTTCCGGCGATTCAACGAGCAGGAACACGACGACGCAGTTCCGGACACGATCGTGCGCTGCGAGCGATTCCTGACCGGATCCTACGTCCGCAAGGACGAGAGCTGGCCGATCTTCGATCTCGACGCAATGATCGAGAGCAACCTGTTCCTGCAGGCGGCCGCGGAGTAACCGAGTCACAACTATGGCAAACAAAACCAGAATCGCATCGATGTTCCGGGGCATCTCGGCCGTCATCGCGCTTGCACTGCTCGCGGCCGGATCGCTGTTCTACCTGCAGTCGACGTCTCGAGACGGCGGCGGCACGGCCGAACTCGCGGCCCTTTCCCAGGCGACCGCCGTACATGCCGGCGAGGCGCTGGCAGCCGAGCCGCAGGGCTTCGATCGCCTCGCGTCCGACCTCGCGCGTCTCACGGAACTCAAGCGCGGCACGCTGCCGCCGGGCGCGGGCGCCGACTGGCGGCAGCTCGAGGCCAGCGGCAATGCGATCCTCGCCGAGCGGCTCGACGTCGAGACGTTCAACGAGGCGGCCGCCGAAATCCGGCGGACCGCGCAGCGGCTCCTGCCGCGTGCCGACGATCTGCTCTCGGCCTCGGGTTCGACGGCCGTCATCCAGGACTTTCAACTGCGCACGCTACGCCTGGCGCGGACCTCGCCCGGGCTCGCCGCATCGGGGAATGCGGCCGCCGAAGCCGAGTCGATCGCTGCGGACACCGAGTTCCTGGGCCAGGTCGTCAGCGCGCTGAACGGCGAGGAGTCGCCGCTCGACGTCGCGCCGATCGAGGGACAGGGCAGTGCCGAGCTCCTGGGCCAGCTAACGGATCGCGTGACCGATCTTGCCGCGGCCTCGTACTCGATCGCGTCGACGATCGAATCGGTCGGCGGACTCGCCGCCGAACTTGAGGCCGTCAGGAGCGCCTCGGCATCGCTGCTCGATGGCGCTTTCCTGGGGACCGGCAGCGGCAGCACGCTGCCGGCGTTGCTGGCGACGCCATGGCTTCCAATCGGCGCCGTGGCGCTGTGCGTGGCGCTCGTATTCGTGCTCCTGTCGCTGAACTCGAAGTCAGCCGTTTTCGAGCGCCGCGCCTGGGAGCAGGCCGACCAGAACGAGCGCAACCAGCAGGCCATTCTGCGGCTGCTCGACGAGATGGGCAGCCTCGCCGACGGCGATCTGACCGTGCAGGCAACGGTCACCGAAGACATCACGGGCACGATCGCCGACTCGTTCAACTTCGCGATCGAGGAACTGCGCACACTCGTTACGACGGTCAACGAAACCGCGATCATGGTCGACTCGGCCGCCAAGCAGACCGAGAACTCGGCGGCGCACATGGCGCGCGCGGCCGAGAACCAGACCAGGGAGATCAACGCCGCGAGTGACTCGATCGTCTCGATGGCGCAGTCCATCGAGGAGGTATCCGGCAACGCCGAGCGTTCTTCGGACGTCGCCCGCCACTCGGTGGACGTCGCGCACAAGGGCGGCGAGGCCGTGCGGCGCACGATCGACGGCATGAACACGATTCGCGAGACGATCCAGGAAACGTCGAAACGCATCAAGCGCCTGGGCGAGAGTTCGCAGGAGATCGGCAACATCGTCGAACTCATCAATGACATCGCCGAGCAGACCAATATCCTGGCCCTAAACGCGTCGATCCAGGCCTCGATGGCCGGCGAGGCAGGCCGCGGATTCGCGGTTGTGGCCGACGAGGTCCAGCGGCTGGCCGAACGTTCCACGAATGCGACGCGGCAAATCGAAGTCCTCGTCAGCACGATTCAGGCCGATACCAAGGAGGCGGTCGTATCGATGGAGCGCAGCACGACCGACGTGGTCGGCGGTGCGCTTTTGGCCGAGAACGCCGGCGCGGCGCTGGACGAGATCGAACAGGTCTCGAATCAGATCGCCAACCTGGTACAGAACATTTCGGGATCGGCGAAGCAGCAGGCGACCGCGGCGGCCGACGTTACCAAGCGCACCAAGCGCCTGGGCGAAATCAGTGTCCAGACGGGCAAGGCGACGACCGCGACGGCCGCGGCCATCTCCAAGCTCTCGGAGTTTGCCTCGCAGCTCAGGCAGAGCGTCGCGGGATTCACGCTGCCATCGGCGCCGCCACCGCTCAAGGACACGGTTCGCGTCGAGGCGCGGGAAGCCCCCGGCGCGAAACCGGCAGCAACACCGGCCGCGGCCAACTCCGAACAGCCCAGGGCTCAAGAACCACAGAACAAGGCGAGCGCGGGCTAGCTGGCCCGCATTGCAGAAACTGACAGGCGATACGTCTTAAACTCTCTCAGATGACGGGCGATACGGCGAAAAGTCCCCCCGGGACGGACGGCATTGACAGCCCTGCACGTGCACTGGCGATCGTCAGTGCCGAGCTTTCGGAGACCATCCGCAATGCGCAGCTCGCGCTCGAGGACTGCGTCGACGGCCGCGGCGGCACGACCGCGCTCAACCGCACGGCGGACCTGCTGCACCAGGCGCGCGGCGCGCTGCAGATAACCGAGACCTACGGCGCCGCGCTGCTGGTCGAGGAGATGGAGCTCTCCGCCCGCTACCTGGCCGCGCTCAGGGCGGGCAAAGGCCGCGAGGACGGACTCGACGCGCTGACCCGCGCGATGGTGCAGCTGCCGGCGTACGTCGAGCGGCTGCTCGCTGGCGGGCGGGACATCGCGCTCGTCCTTCTGCCGATCCTGAACGATCTGCGTGCGGCACGCGGCCAGCCGCTGCTGTCGGAAGGCACGCTGCTGCTGCTCAATCTGTCGCCCGAAAAAAAGGAGCAGCAGTCGGCGGCGCGCGCGGGGACCGGCGAAGATCCGGTCGCCGTCATCCTCAAACTCAGGCCCAAATTCCAGCTTGCGCTGCTCGGCTGGATCAAGGGCGGCGAAACGGAACGCTATCTCGATGCGCTGGCCGGGATAGCGGCCGCGCTCGAAGCGGCCGCGACCCGCGAGGAGATGCACCGGCTGTGGTGGGTCGTCGGCGGCGTGCTCGAGGCGCTCAAGGACGGCGGTCTCGAGACCTCGGTCGCCCTCAAGCGGCTTCTTGGGCAGGCCGATCGCCACCTCAAGCAGGTGATCGACGAGGGTATCGAGGTTTTCGACAAGCATCCCGTCGACGATCTCATGAACAACCTGCTGTACTACGTCGCGCGCTCGACGACGGCCGGCGAGCGCATCGCCGAGATTCGCCGCGCGTTCAACCTGGCCGAACTCCTGCCCGGCGACGAGCAGGTGGAGCAGGCGCGCGAGGCGCTGTCCGCGCCGAGCGCCAAGCTCATGAAGACGGTCGGCTCGGCAATCAAGGAAGACCTGGGCCGGGTCAAGGACGTGCTCGACATCTTCGTCCGGACGGGCATGAACAAGCCCTCGGACCTCGTCCAGCAGCTCGAGCTCCTGAAAAAGATCTCGGATACGCTCGGCGTGCTGGGCCTCGGTGAACTGCGCAGCGACATCGACGGCGAGATCGATCGTTTGAAGAACGTCGTGCAACGCGGCGGTGTGGCCAGCGACACGATCATCCTCGATATTGCCTCGACGCTGCTGCGCGTCGAAGACCGCCTCGACCAGGAACTCGTTCGTGCGACGGTGCCGCAGGCGCCGCGCGAGCCCGAAGCGGAAGGCGAGGAGCTGCCGCCCGCGGAGGCCGAGGACTACCAGCAGGTGGCCGAATCGGTGATGCGCGAGTGCATCATCAACCTTGCGCGGATCAAGGAAACCGTCTCGCAAAGCCTCGCGGCGGACGGCCCCGTGCAGGGACTCGACAGCGTGCCGACGCTGGTCCGCGGCATCAAGGCCGGGCTCCTGATGCTCAACAAGACCCGCGCGATGGAAATCATCGAGCGAATCGGTCAGGTCGTCATGCTCGCGGCGCGGGCCGGCGGCGCATCGGAACTCACGCAGCGAGAAACCGATCGCCTCGCGGACGCGATCGTGTCCATCGAGTACTACATGGAGACCGTCAAGGCCGGCCGCAGCGAGCCCTGGTACATGCTCGACAACGCCGAGGCCTGCCTCGCCGTGCTGCGCGGCGTCATCGAGCGTCTCGAGCAGATGCCCGAAACGTCGCCGCCGGAGCCCGAGCCGGCTGCCGCCACGTCCAGGATGGCGCTCGCCGACATCGAGGCGGCAGGAATCGAAGCCGGGCAGCTATCGGCCGAGGCGCCGCCCGCCGCGCCGGCTGCGGCAGCCAGGGTCGAACTCAAGTCACTCAACGTCGTTGCCCCCGATGCGGAACACCTGGACCCCGAACTCCTCGAGCTGTTCATCGAGGAGGCCAAGGAAGAAATCGCAACGATCGATCGGAGGCTTCCCGAGTGGGCCGAAGCGCCCGACGATATGGAGCTCCTGATCACGGCGCGGCGCTCGTTCCACACGCTCAAGGGCAGCGGCCGGATGGTCGGCGCCGAACGCATCGGCGAGTATTGCTGGAGCGTCGAAAACCTGCTCAACCGGCTGATCAACCGAACGCTGGTTCGAACGCCGCCGATGGTCGAGTTCATCCTCGAGGCCGCGAAGGCCGTGGCCGAACTCGTCGAGCAGCTCGAGATCGGCTCCTCGCCGAAGCGCGACGTCGAGCTCCTGATGGCGCGTGCCAACGCATTCGCCGAGGGCGATCCGAATGCCGCCGTGCTGACCCCGAATCCGGCGGCGTTCGCGCGGATCGACGAGCAGGACGCGCTCGAGATGGACCCCGTACTGCTGGACATCTTCTCCAAGGAGACGTCCGGCCACTTGAGCGTCATCGACGACTACCTTGCCGCCTGCGAGGGACATTCGCCGCCCTACGACGTCACGGACAAGCTGTATCGCGCCTGCCACACGTTGCACGGCAGCGCCAACATGGCGAACGTGGACCGCGGCGTCGCGGTTGCCGGAGCGCTGAATCGCTTCGTGCGCCGCGTTTACGACTACGGCGTGGGCTTCGAGGCATCGGGCGTCGAGGCGCTCGAGGAGGCCTCGAAGGCGATCGTTGAAATCGTCAACGACATCAACAAGCCGGATCGCGAGCGAACGGATTTCTCAGAGCTCATCGAACACCTGAAGCAGCTCGCCGAGGCCGTGCAGCAGCCCGACCATACGCAGTTCGAAGTGGGCCAGACAGCGCGCTCACCCGCGCTGGCCGACCCGCCCGAGATCGCGGAAACGGCTCCCGCCACGCCGCCGCCCGCCGACGAGGAGCTGAGCGGCGACGAGCCGGCCGAGCCGGACTACGATGCCGAGATCGCCGCCATCTTCACGGAGGAATCCGCCGAACTGCTCGAAGCGACCGACGAAGCCTTCGCGAGCTGGTCGGCCGACCCGGCGGCGGAGTCCGCCGAGGAACTCAAGCGTCACCTGCACACGCTCAAGGGCGGTGCCCGCATGGCCGGCATCGCGGCCATGGGCGATCTGAGCCACGAAATCGAAACGCTGTTGGTTTCCGCCGCCGAGGGCCGTGTGAAGGCGAGCCCGAACGTCGTGGAACTGTTGCAGAAGAGCATCGACGAACTGCACCGCATGCGTGACACCGTGATCGCCGGCAAGGCCGTCCCCGCGGCGACGAATCTCGAGCAGCGCATTCGACACGCCAACGCGGGCTTCGAGCTGGCCGACGATTCGCATGTCGAGGTCGCGCCGGTCGGCGATGGCGACTCGAGCGCCGACGATGCCGAGGCAACGCTGTTTACGGCCGAGCCCGAAGAAACGATAAGCATGGTCATCGTCGACACACCGCTGGACGACGAGCCCTCCGCCACGGTCGATGCGCCCCCGGTCGAGCCCGGGTCTCTTGAGCTCGCGGACGAGGCGAGCGACGTGACGGACGTCGAAGCCGAGCCTCGGGAGCCGCCCGGCATGCCCGCGGAGCCCCCGGTGGCACCCGAGCAGCCGTCAGCCGACGAGGTGTCCGCCGCGCCGCCCGAGGAAGCGCCGCCGGCGGTCGAGGCCGAGCCGGCGCTCGAGCTTGCCGCATCCCCGCCGGCCTCCGAGGGTAAGCCGGCGCGAGCCGAAGCACGCCAGGGATTCGCGCGCATCGATGCCGAGCTGCTCGAGAATCTCCTGAACGCCGCCGGTGAGATCAGCATCTATCATTCACGCCTGAGCCAGCAAATCAGTTCCTTCGAGTTCAACGTCGAGGAACTCGACCAGACCGTGCAGCGGCTACGCGAGCAGCTCCGCAAGCTCGAGATCGAAACCGAGAAACAGATCATGCACAGCCATCAGGAAACCCTGGTCGTGCAGGATTTCGACCCGCTGGAACTCGACCGCTATTCGAACATCCAGCAGCTGTCCCGCGCGCTCGCCGAGTCCACCAACGACGTCGGCAGCATCAAGGACCTGCTGGCCAACCTGACCACCGAGGCCGAGGGCCTGCTCGTGCAGCAGTCCCGGGTTACGGCCGAACTGCAGGACGGCCTCATGCGGACCCGCATGGTACCGTTCGAGCGCCACGTCGGCCGCCTGACGCGGCTCGTCAGGCAGGCCGCGGACGAGGCCGGCAAGCGCGCGGAGCTGGCCGTCGAAGGCGCATCGGGCGAGCTCGACCGGCAGGTGCTCGACAAGATGCTGCCGCCGTTCGAGCATATGCTGCGCAATGCCGTCGTGCATGGCCTCGAGGCGGCCGAGGAGCGCCAGTCCAATGGCAAGCCTTCGGTCGGCCGGATCACGATACGACTGCATCGCGAAGGCTCGGAGATGGTCATCGACGTTGCCGATGACGGTCGCGGCCTCGACGTCGACGCCATTCGCCGCAAGGCCTACGAACGCGACCTGCTCAAACCGGACAGCAAGGTCACCGACGAAGAGATCATGGAGCTCATCCTCACGCCCGGGTTCTCGACCGCTGCGGCCGTCACGCAGTCCGCCGGCCGCGGTGTCGGCATGGACGTCGTCGCCAACGAGGTCAAGAAACTTGGCGGTTCCTTGAGGATCTCATCGGTAACCGGCCAGGGAACGAATTTCACGGTGCGCCTGCCGTTCACGCTCGCGATCACGCAGGCGTTGATCGTGCGTACCGGCGACGAGGTCTATGCGCTGCCGCTGCCGTCGGTGGAGGGCGTTGCGCGCATCCCGCGCGCCGAGGTCGAAAGGCTGCTGAGCCAGCCCGAGCCCAGCTACCAGTACGGCGAGCAGTCCTACAAGTTCCGCCACCTCGGGATGTATCTGGGCGGTCAGGCGGCGAAGCTGCCGGACGACGAAGCGTATATCCCCGTGATCCTGGTCCGCGCGGGCGAGTACTCGGCCGCGTTGCTGACCGACGAGATGCTCGCGAGTCGCGAAATCGTCGTCAAGAGCGTGGGCCCCCAGCTGGCCGGTATCCGCGGCATCGCGGGAGCGACGATCCTGGGCGACGGCCGCATCGTGCTGATTCTCGACATCAACGCGCTCGTGCGGACCGGCGCGCCCGTTGTCGAACTCAAGAAGGCCGCACCCACGCCAAGCGATGACAGGCCGCTCGCGCTCGTCGTCGACGACTCGATCACGGTGCGCCGCGTCACCGAGCGGTTCCTGGAACGCCACGGCATGCGTGCCATGACCGCGAAGGACGGTCTCGACGCCATCAGCGTCATGCAGGACGCCAGGCCGGACATCATCCTGCTGGATATCGAAATGCCGCGGATGGACGGCTACGAATTCGCATCGCACGTGCGCAACGACGATCGCGTCGCCGACGTGCCGATCATCATGATTACGTCCCGCGTCGGCGACAAGCATCGCGCCCGCGCGATCGAGCTCGGCGTCAACGACTACCTCGGCAAGCCGTACCAGGACGCGCAGCTGCTCGAAGCCATACGCCGGCAGCTCGACGAGAATTGAATTGACCGAAGCCGAACAAGAACTGTACAGCCTGCTCGTGCCGCTCGTCGGCGACCGGCTCATCGTGCCGCGCGCCTGCGTGGCCGAGGTCGTACGTTTCAGTCGCCCGGAGGGCCGCGAGGGTTCGCATGGCTGGCTGTCGGGCACGATCGGCTGGAACGGCCGCGAGCTGCCGGTCGTGTCCTTCGAGGGCACGCTCGGCAAGGAGACGCCGGCCGTCACGGGACGGACCCGCGTCGTGGTATTCCTGGCCAGCACCGGTCAGCTCAAGACGGGCTATTTCGGCGTGCTCACCCAGGGCTTTCCGCAGCTCGTCCGCGTCAATCGGGACGTGCTCAGGCTCGAGGCGACCGACGGCTGGCCCGACGAGGCGCCCGTGTTGTGCCGCGTGAAGATGATCAACGAGTTCCCCCTGATCCCGGACCTCGAGAAGCTGGAACTCATGCTGGCGCGCGAGGCGACCGGCGACTGACTGACTACGGCGCCAGGTCGCCCCATAGCGACTGGGCAACGGCAATGGCCGCGATCGCCGCGGTCTCGGTTCGCAAGGTACGCGGGCCGAGCGAGACGCCGTCGAAGCCCGCCACGAGCGCGTCCTCGCACTCGCGCTCGCTGAGCCCGCCTTCGGGCCCGACCAGGATGCAGAGCCGGTCGCCGGGATGGGCGAGCGACGTCATCGCAGCGGCAGCGCTCGGCACGAGCAGCAGGCTTCTCTGTCCGCTGCGAGCGGACTCGCCGTACCACGTGTTGAGCGGCAGGGGCGCATCGATTACGGGCACGCGTGCACGTCCCGACTGCTCGCAGGCGCTGACGGCCACGGCCTGCCAGTGTGCCCTGCGGCGCTCCGCGCGCTTGCCGTCCAGCTTGACCATGCCGTGCTGCGCGATGACCGGGGTGATCCGGCTGACGCCCAGCTCGGTCGCTTTTTGTACGATCGTGTCCATGCGTTCGCCGCGCGAGACGCCCTGTACGAGGTGCACGTCGAGCGGAGGTTCGGGCACGGGTTCGAGCGCGGCATCCACGCTGAGCGTGACCGTGTCGCGGGAGAAGCCGTCGACGGTCGCGAGCCACTCGTTGCCGTCGCCGTTGAATACGGCGACCGCGTCGCCCGGCCTGAGCCGCAGGGCACGGCCCAAGTATCTCGCCGCTTCGCCGTCCAGCGTGAGACCGGCGCCGTTGCCGAGCGCCTCCGAAACAAATAGCCTCGTCTTCATGACCTCGAAATCATGCCTGAACTCGGGCGCCCGTGCCCGCAAGCGCCAATGTCCGGCTGGCGAGTAGACCCGGCCGGCGAGATACTCGAGCCGGCGCGCCAGTGCCCGAGTCCGAACTGCGATGAGCGGCCGCCGGGCACGGCGGTCGACGTCGTCGTTCTGCACGGCATCAGCCTGCCGCCCGGCGAGTTCGGGGGCGGCGAGATAGAGGCACTGTTCACCAATACGCTCGACTGGGACGCGCATCCCTACTTCGGCGCGATACGCGGCATCCAGGTGTCCGCGCATCTGCTCATTCGCCGCGACGGCGAGGTGCTGCAGTTCGTGCCGTTTTCGAGGCGTGCCTGGCATGCCGGCGAATCGACGTTTCGCGGCCGTCGGCGCCTGAACGACAACGCAATCGGCATCGAGCTCGAGGGGGAGGACGAGACACCCTACGACGATCGCCAGTACGCCGCGCTCGCCGAGGTGCTCAAGGCACTGTTCGCGAGCTACCCCCTGCTGTCGCCACGCACGCTTGCTGCGCATTCGGACATCGCGCCCGGCCGAAAAACGGATCCCGGTCCTGCTTTCGACTGGCTGCGGCTGTATGATTTGCTCGTATGAACCTGATTGCGCTACTCGTGGGTCTGGCGATCGAGCGGCTCGCCACGCAGATCTTCCACTGGCGGCGTATGCGCTGGATGGACCGGCTGATCGACGCCGGCTTCTCCCGGGCGTCGCGCCATTCCGATCTTCCGCCGCGCGTAGCCGTCGCGCTGCTCAGCATCCTGCTCGCATTGCCGGTCCTGGTCGTCATTCTCATGCTCGGCGATTCGCTGCTCGGCTTTCCCTACCTGTTCCTGGCCATCGTCGTGCTGTTTTTTTCGCTGGGCCCGAACGACATCGGCGAAGACATAGGCCGCTACTGCACGGCGCTCGAAGAGGACGATGAGGAGCGCCTCGGGCAGACCGTGCGCACGCTCGTCGAGTACGAACCGCCTGAGCGGCTGCTCGATCGCATCCACTGTGTCGAGCAGGCCGTGTTCGTTCAGGCCAACAACCGGCTGTTCGCCGTGATCTTCTGGTTCGTCGCGCTGGGTCCGTTCGGCCCGCTCGGCGCATGGCTGTATCGTGTTACCGACCTGATCCGCCGGCGTGCCGTGTTCACGGCCGGGCGCGCCGGGGAAAACGGCACCGATATCGGCGCGCTTAAGGACGCAGCGGTCGTCCTGCATGGCTGGCTGGCGTGGATACCGGCGAGATTGACGGCGATCGGCTACGGCGTGGCCGGGCATCTCGACGCGGCGCTCGCGGCCTGGCGCGCACCCGCGGATGCCGAGCCCCGGTCCGGACCGGAGGCGAGCGAGAATCTGCTCGCGCGCGTCGGCGTGGCGTCGCTGGCGCTGCCCGAGTTCGAGGATGAGAGCCTGTCGGCACGCGGCGTTCGCGGCGCAACGGCCGCAAACCATCTCGTCTTCCGCCTGCTCATGATCTGGGCCGTCGTCATTTCGGCAATGACGCTGTATGGCTGGTCGATGTGAACCCATGCGATCATCCCGCGAATCGGTGACGGATGCGGGTTAGCGTATTGCTGCTGCTGGCCTTCGGGTTTGCGGCGGCCTGCTCGGACCCGCCGGCACCCCGGGGCGACCAGACCGAAGCCGCGGCTCAGGAGATTCGGCTCATCGCCCTCGCGCCGCACCTGGCCGAGCTCGTCTTCGCAGCCGGCGCGGGCGACCGCCTCGTCGGTGTCAGCGCGTTTTCGGACTACCCGCCGGCCGTGGGCGAACTGCCCGTCGTCGGCGACGCGTTTACGGTCGACCTGGAGAGCCTCGCGCTGCTTCGTCCGAGCATCATCCTTGCCTGGGAGAGCGGCACGCCGGTACGCGTCGTAGACGAGCTTCGCGAGCGCGGCTATCGCGTCGAGGTCCTTCGAACCCGCGGGCTGGCCGACATCGCACCGGCGCTGGAACGCATCGGCTCGTTAGCGGGCGTCGTCCAGGCCTCGGCCGAAGCCGGCCGCGACTTCGACGCCGCGCTCGTCGAGCTTCGCGAACGTTACGCCGACCAGCCGCCGATCACGGTCTTCTATCAGATCGCTTCGCGGCCGCTGTATACGGTTTCGGACGGGCACTTCATCGATGACGCGCTGGCGATCTGTGGCGGCGTGAACGTTTTCTCGGAGCTCGAGGAGCTGGCGCCGGCGGTCAGTGCCGAGGCCGTGGTCGCGCGCGATCCGGAGGTAATCCTCGCAGGCGCTTACGGCGGCGATCCGTTCACCGACTGGCAGCGCTGGCCGTCGCTAAGGTTCAACCGCTACGCCAATCGCTTTACTCTGCCGGCCGACGAGGTGGGCCGTGCAACACCACGACTCGTCGCGGGCGTCGCGGCGACGTGCCGTGCGCTCGCCGAAGGCCGCCGAAATCGCGAAGCCGCGAGCAAACCGGGCTCATCCCCGTAAACGACCGGCCGACCCGGACCGGCGCCGGTTGACCGGGGCGCTCAGCGGTCGCGTTTCCACAGTACCTCGCTGCCGCCTTCGACTCTCGACAGCACGCGCGCGACGACGAACAGCAGGTCCGACAGCCGGTTCAGGTAGCGGCCGGCCTCGGGGCGAACGTCTTCCTCGCTCGCAAGCGTGGCGACCCGCCGCTCCGCGCGGCGCACGATGGTACGCGCAAGGTGACACTGGGCGGCGGTCATGCCGCCGCCCGGCAGGATGAAGTCATCGAGCGCGGGAAGGTCGGCGTTGAAGCCGTCGAGATCGGCCTCGAGCCGGTCGATGAAGTCCTGGGTAATGGCCTCGTGCCCCGGAATACAGAGTTCGCCGCCGAGCTCGAACAAGTCGTGCTGCACGGCCTCCAGGCAGGCGCGCACGGCCTCGGGTACGGCCGCGCCCGCCAGTACGACGCCGATGGCACTGTTGGCCTCGTCGACGGTGCCGTAGGCTTCGACGCGCGCGCTGTCCTTCGCGGTCCTCGTGCCGTCGCCGAGTCCGGTCGTGCCGTCATCGCCGGTTCGCGTGTAGATTTTGCTGAGTCGTTTTCCCATCGCCAAGTTCCTAACGCAGACTGTAGTTTAGATCGACGAACGCGCTGCGTTCCTGCATACGAAAGTTTGCGGCGGTCTGGTAGTCCTCGTCGAGAACATTCTCGATGCGCGCGGTCAGCTGCCAGCGCTTGCCGAGTGCAAACTGGCCGGTCAGGTTGGCGACAACGTAGCCGTCGAGCGTGACGTCGCCGAAATCCTCGCGATCGCCGCTCAGGAGCATCGACACGCCGAGCCGGTGTTCGCCCAAGTTCTTCGTCAGGCTCACCGTCGCGCTCTCCTCGGCGCGCCGCCACAGACGATCCCCGGTGGTCGCGTTGTCCGCCGACTGGCGCACGAGGTCGGTGCGGAACGTGAACGATTCGCCGCGGTATTCGTAGCCCAGCGACGCACCGCGAATCTCCGCCTTGTCGATATTCCTGAGCGTGAAGGTCTCGAAATCGAATTCGATCAGGTCGTCGATGTCGTTGGCGTAGACTTCGAGTTCCACGCGGTGCCGGTTGCCGCCCGAATAGCGAAGACTCAGGTTGGCGCTGTCGGACAGCTCGGGGTCCAGGTCCGGGTTGCCGCCGAATCCGAAACGGTCGGTCGCATCGGGCGCACGGAACGCGCGGCCGATGCCGCCGTTGAGCGTCCAGGCGTCGCCCAGGTCGTAGGCATACTCGGCGTTCCAGGTGGTCTGGTTGCCGAAGGTTTCGTGGTCGGTCAGACGGACCGCGACGAACGCCCGGTGGCGGTCGAATTCGATCTGGTCCTGCACGAAGACCGCGCGTACGTCGGTGTCCTCGTCGAATCCCGAGCCGAACGACACGGACTCCGCATTCTCGCCGAACAGGAACACGCCGCCCGTGAGCGTATGCCGGTCGAATGCGTGGCTGTACTGCCAGTCGAGCGTCTGGCGCGTCGAGGTCACGAAATTGGGCGACTGGCTTTGCTGAACGTCGTCCTCAATATGCGACAGGATCAGCGTTCCGCTGCCGCGTTCGCCGAACGTCGAGTCGAGCTGCACGGCCGTGGCCGAGTTGCGGTAGTCCTGGTCGACGGGCGCGAGGAAGAAGTCCAGGTATTCGACGTTGCCTTCGGCCTGCCAATGCCGGGCGCCGAGCGTATGCGCGCCGAACGTCGTCTGAGCCTTGAGATTGATCGACAGGTTGTCGTAGCCGCGATCGACGTCGGAATCGATGCGCGGCGGAAAGCCGTCGGTTTGCTGGTAGTTGATCGTTGCGCCGAACTCGGCCGGTCCGCTACGCGTACCGCCGGACAGGTGCCCGGCTCGCGTACCGAAACTCCCGGTCTCGATGCCGGCGTCGAGATAGTCGTCGTCGGCCCGGCGGGTAATGATGTTGATGACGCCGCCGATGGCGTCCGTGCCGAACAGCGCCGAGCGCGCGCCCTTGACGATTTCCACGCGCTCGATGATCTCGGGCGCGATGTTCTGGATCGAGGCGCCGCCCAGCGTGCCCGGATTGATGCGCACGCCGTCGACCATGACGAGCGTGTGATTGCTTTCCGTGCCGCGGATGAACACCGAGGCAACCTGACCCGGGCCGCCGTTTCGGCCGATGTCCAGACCGGCCTCGAAGCGCAGGAGCTCCGCCAGGTCGGTCGCGAGCGACAGCTCGATATCGTCGCGCGTGATCACGTGCACGGGCACGATGGCGTCCTCGAGCGCGATCTCGTTGCGCGTCGCCGTGACGATGATTGTGTCCCGCACCGCCAGATCGGCCGACGCAGTCGTGACATACAGCAAGCAGACGCTGACTGCGCCCAGAAGGTGTGAATGGTTCATGTTGACTCCCCAATGCGTGCCGCCCGCACGCGAACACGAAACGTCGCCGTTTCGCAGACAACGTCGCCGTTTCGCAGACAATGAGCGGGAGATGGGGAGATTCAGGGAGACGTGGTCGTTATATCGCCCGAACCTGCGCCCGCCGCGCCGCTCGCTCCACACCAGGCCGGTCTCCGGGCTTACGAGCGGTTGCAACCTCCCCGGGGCACCTTCCCGCGAACCGTCAATTGTTCGCAGTGGCTCCGATCGACTTCGTCGATCGCCTGCCCGGGATTAACTCGATCACCGTTGCGGGGGCAGCGCCGGACTCGCGCGACAATCGCGCTACACCGGCTTCCCGTTCACCAAAGCCTTGAGGCTTCGATTCACCTGATGAGCGGCCAGAGTAGGCAGCGGCCGAAGCACTGTCAAGGACATGAAGGATCGCCGGCCGTCGGCTTGTGCGCGCGCCCGGGACCGGCGATAGTGCCGGCTGGTTCCCTGTCGAGACCTCATGTGAGCGACACGAACGATCCGGGCCGCACCGGCCCGCATTCGCCCTGCCTCGAAATCGCGCTCGAGGCCGCGCGTGAGGCGGCGGCGATCAGCCGCTCTTACTTTGCCGGCAACGTCGAGGTACGTACCAAGGCGGACCGCACGCCCGTGACCGAGGCCGACGTCGAGTGCGAGGAGGCGATCCGCGCCTCAATCCTCGCGCGCTTTCCCGGGCACGGCTTCTACGGCGAGGAGACGGGCCGCACCCACGCAGATGCCGACGACCTGTGGCTCGTGGATCCGATCGACGGCACCAAGGGTTTCGTCCGCGAGTACCCGTTCTTCTCGACGCAGATTGCGCTGATGCGCAAAGGCGAGATCGTTCTCGGCGTGTCGTCCGGTACGATGTTCGACGAACTCGCCTGGGCGGAGCGCGGCAAAGGTGCCTGGCTGAACGGCGAGCCGCTCCGCGTGAGCGGCATAGACGACCCGAAGCGTGCCGCGGTCTCCACGGGCAACCTCAAATCGCTCGCCGAATCGGCGGGCTGGCCGGCGCTCGGCAGGATCGTGGCCGAGGCCGATCGAATTCGCGGCTATGGCGATTTCTATCACTACCATCTGCTGGCGGCCGGCAAGATCGACGCCGTGATCGAATCGGACGTCAACATCCTGGACATCGCCGCGCTGTCGATCATCGTCCGGGAGGCGGGCGGCGTGTTCACGGACCTCAACGGCGAACCGCCCGGACTCGAGACGCGCTCGGTGCTGGCGGCGAACCCGGACCTGCATGAACGCTACCTCGAGGTTCTCAGGGGCTTCGTCGCTTAGTGTCCTGTCCGGTTAATTCGCATCATTTCAGCGCGATCTGCCCCGCGGCTGGCAAGGCAGGTCGCGCCGGCAATGGCAGCGTCCTTGTCAAGCGGCCTAACGCCGCCAGCCGCGGGGCAGGTCGCGCCCTTCGGGAGCCAGTGATTGTCGCCATGACCGCGTTCCATCCCTTGCCAAGGTCTAGACATTGCCTGCGGAATGCGCCTTGTCATGGCAACAATCACTGGCTCTGAAATCATGCGAATTAACCGGACAGGACACTGGCCTCAAATCGCGCGTTTGCTCCCGGCCACGAACAGAGTCCCCTCCCGCCAGGCGACGGCCTCGATACTCGCCGCGTACAGCGCCGATAGTTTCTGCTCGGTCAGGATATCGGCCGTCGGGCCGAGTTCCCAGCGTCCGTCGCCGTAGAGCAGCAGGCAGCGGTCCGCATAGCGGGCCGCGAGATTGATGTCGTGCAGGCTCGCGAGTACGGCGCCCCCGGCCGAGGCGCGTCCGCGAAACAGGTCGAGCACGTCGAGTTGGTGCTGCAGGTCGAGGTGATTGCTGGGTTCGTCGACGAGGCAAATGTCCGGGTCCTGTGCGATGAGCTGGGCGACGGCGAGCCTGCGCCGCTCGCCGCCGGACAGGGTCAGCACCTCGCGGCGTTCGAGTCCGGCGATGCCGACGCACGCAAGCGCGTCGCGCGCGATTCGCCGGTCGTCGGCGGACTCCCAGCGGAAGGCCGGGATATGCGGGTGACGGCCGACAAGCACCGTCTCGAGTACGGTCGCGGGGAAAATGTCGTCCACCGATTGCGGCATCAGCGCGAGGCGGGGCGCGAAATCGCTGCGCTTCATGCTCGCGAGATCCCTGCCGGAGAGCGTTACGTGGCCGCCGTCGGCGGGCCTCAAGCCCGCGAGGGTCATGAGGGTCAGGGTCTTGCCCACGCCGTTCGGTCCGAGCAGCGCGACCATCTCCCCGCCCGAGAGCTTGAACGACAGCGCCTCGACGAGCAGGCGGCCCGGCACGCGGATCGTGATGGCGTGGGCTTCGAGCGCACTGTGCGGGGCTTCGGGCATGCCGCGAGCCTACAAGAGCCGGGCGCCTGTCGAAAGACCGGAAACTAGTCCCGAAGGCGAATTTCGGCGGCGGTCGCCGGGCCGATGCGGGCGAAGCTCAGGCTGCGCGGAATGGCCGCGTCATTCGCCGACAGCGGCACCCGGCCTCCCATGATCTCGGCGTAGCGTTGCGGGTAGAGCGGCGAACGGTCGGGTTCGGCAATGCCGTCGGGGACGTTCGGCAAGCCCGTCGCGCGATCGTACTTGTCCGAGGCACCGAGTGTGTGCAGCAGCTCGTGGGCGATGATGACATTGTTCGTGCCGCCGTAGCTGCGGCCCGTGTAGCCGTTGACGATGCCGAACATACCCTTCTGCACGCCGACCGAGTCCTCGAGCCTCGGGTTGCCCCGCGGCTGGTGGTAGCGAACGAAGATGCTGACGTCCGGCTCGATGCGATCCTGGCCGTCGGTCACGCTGCCGACCCACCAGCGCATCTTTAGCGACCAGAGCATGACGTCGAGCATGTTCGGCTGCTCGCCGACCGTTGGCGGCTGCTCGCCGATCTCCCGGCCCAGCTCGATGCGGACCGGGCGGCTGACGGTCCTGCCGTAGCGTTCGGCCTCCTCGGCCATGAACGTCTCGATGGCTGCGAACGTCTGCGGCTCGAGCCGTTCGATGTAGCGCGCCGTTTCCGTCGCGCCATCCGCGTTGATCGGGTAGATCTTGACCCACAGGCTGTCGTTCCAGTCCGTGCTGCGCGCCTGAGTCAGCCACGTGCTGAGCATCACGAACAGGAGGAGGAACAGCAGGATGCCGATGCGAATCGTCTTCAACATGGCGCCGATTGAACCAGCCTGCGGCGTCTGGCGCCGGGACCGGCGTCAAGGAAACCGCGCCGCGTCGTGCGTGCCGCTCGAAAGTGTGACGGACTACTCGTCGCCGCTGCCGCGCTCACGGGGAGGCCGGCGGGCCAGCGTCGCCTGTTCGAAGGCGTAGGCGATGCCGATCAGCTCGGCATCGGCGAAGGGTTGGCCGATGAACGACACGCCGATCGGGAGGTCCGCGACGAACCCCGCGGGCACCGTCACGTTCGGAAAACCCGACACCGCGGCATAGGTCGAACTGCCGATCGTGAAGTGGTCACCGTTCACGTGGTCGGTCTTCCAGGCGGGACCGTTGCTTATCGCGATCAGGGCATCGAGCGCCTGTTCGACAAACACGGCGCCGAGCCGCTCCCGCATCGCATCGCGGCTCGCGGCGAGCGCCGCCGTGTAATTCGCGCTGTCCAGACCGCCGCGCCGTTCCGCGGCAAGCAGCAAGTCCTGGCCGAAGTGCGGCATGACGGTGTCCGCGTGCGCGTCATTGAAAGCGATCAGCTCGGCGAGGCTTTCGAGCGGCGCGTTCGCCGTCTCCAGGTAGGCGGCGAGGTCGTGGCGGAATTCGTGCAGCAGCACCTCGTACTCGGCTTCGCGCACGCCGCTCAAGTCGATCTCGATCCCGTCGACGACCTCCGCGCCGGCGCCGCGAATCGCATCGACGGCCGATGCGAGCAATGCCTCGACGGCGGGGTTGCTGCCGGCGCCCGTGTGGGAACGGAGAACGCCGATCCGCGCGCCGTCGAGGCCGTCCGCCGCGAGCGCGGCCGCGTAATCGGTGACGCCCGCGGGTGCGCCGGCCGTCGCCGCGTCGCGTGGATCCGGGCCGGCCATGGCCGTCAACAGGATCGCCGCATCGCGTACGTTGCGCGCCATCGGTCCGGCCGTGTCCTGGCTGTGCGCGATCGGCACGATTCCCGAGCGGCTCACCAGCCCGAGGGTCGGCTTGATGCCGACGATCCCGTTTGCACCGCTCGGGCAGACGATCGAGCCGTCGGTCTCCGTGCCGACGGCGACGACGGTCAGGTTGGCGGCGACGCCGACGGCAGAGCCGCTGGATGAGCCGCAGGGGTTGCGCGTGACGTCGTAGGCGTTCGACGTCTGGCCGCCCAGGCTGCTCCAGCCGCTCGACGAGCGCCGCGATCGGAAGTTCGCCCACTCGCTCAGGTTAGCCTTGCCGAGAATGACGGCGCCGGCGTCACGCAGCTGTCCGACCAGGAAGGCGTCCTCGGCGGCATGGTGCTCGGCCAGCGCGAGCGAACCGGCCGACGTAGCCATGCGATCGGCCGTGTCGATGTTCCCCTTGAGCAACACCGGGATGCCGTGCAGCGGTCCGCGGGGTCCGGAGCTCTGCCATTCCTCGTCCAGCGCCCGCGCCGTGAGCAGGGCGTCGGGATTCTCCTCGAGCACGGCGCGCAGCCTGGGGCCGTCGCGATCGAGCGTCTCGATGCGGCCGCGGTACCAGCGCACGAGTTCTTCGCTCGTGGTCTCGCCGCGCTGCATCTGGTCGTGCAGCTCGGCGATCGTGGCTTCCTCGAAGTCGCGCGGCGGATCGACACAAGCCGCGACGACGGACAGGGCGGCGGCGAGGCACGTCGAGCGGACAGACACGCAGGCTGCTCGGTTTACTCGGGCTTCTCGAATTGCAGTACGAAGCGATCCGTCGTGCCGCGAACCGCGGGGTCGAAGACGTTCTTGCTGTAGTCGTCCTCCGGGTTTCGGAGCAAATCGCTTTCGGCGACGAGCGAGAAACCGGCCGCGGTGAGTTCGTCGACAACGATCTTCTTGTCGATCCGATGCAGCGTGTTGCCGGTCTCGGCGGGCGATCCCGGCTCCGCCTGGTGGTCGACGATGCCCAGGATGCCGCCCGGCTTGAGTCCCTTCAGGAGTTCGGCTTCGAGGGCCGCCACGTCGAACTTCGGCCAGCCGCTGTCCGGATCGTCGTAATACAGATCGTGGTACGACAGCACCATGATGACGGCGTCGTAGCGCTCCGCTTCGAGCGACAGCTCGTTGTTCTCGGCCATGAGCACGGCGACGTTCGGCAGTCGGCGGTTGGCGTGACGCGCCGTGAACTCCTCGCCGACGAAGCCCAGGTAGGCCTCGTTGGAGTGCGCATCGACGTGTCCGGCGTCGCCGACGACGTGGGCGATGATTTCACTGTAGTAGCCGCCGCCCGAGAACATGTCGAGTACAACCATGCCGGGCGCCACGCCGAAGAAGGCCAGCACTTCGTCGGGCCTGCGTGCTTCGTCGCGTTCGTAATCGCCCTCGAGGCGCGTTTCGACGGCGAGCGCGTCTGAATAGAGGTTCGCGGAGACCGGTTCGAGCCCGGTTTCCACGCTGCCGTCGGCCGGCGCGGGCGCGTCGCCACCGCCACAGCCGGCCAGTATCGATAGCGCAAGCAGGGTCGAGGCAGTTCGGATCGAGCAGGTCTTCATGAGCGGTCTCCGCTTGCCAAAAAGGCGTTTCCGGAGACTGCATGATCCTCGCATCGTTCGATGGCATCAATGCCGCAAAGAAAAAGCCCCGCGGCGCTAGCTGCGGGGCCTAATTTCTCTTTTTTGTAAAAGAGGTAACTGTTTTCGGTTGCCGGATGCAGAAATATTATCGTTATTGGATCTGGATCTTGTTGTTTTTGTAGTTATTGTTCTTCTGGCGTCTAAATCCTGGACTGTTCCGTTGAGTGCTCCCTCTCACAGTTACACTTCGCTTGGGCATGGAATACAAAGCAAGACCTGTGCCAACCCGTGACGGGCGCACTTGTCACGGGCGCTCAAGGTCGACGTTCGGACCCGACGGACGATTCCGAGGTCGCATTTGTAAACATTTCCGACATATTCACGGGTCCCTGGCAGGCGCAGCACAAAGAAAATGACATAACTCTATGATAAAAATACATTTTGTCCGTGAGGGCGTATGCCTCGCCGTGATCGCTGTCGCCAAAGGCAGACAGTCGACGCGATACTGGTCATTTTCGACCATCATACGGCGCCCCTATAATACCGATTGTCAAATTAGTCGACGTTTTTTGCCAGGTTGGAGCGATCCAGCAGGCCCGGAACGCTAAAGAAGCGCCCGTTTCGAACCACGGCGATGACGTTCAGCGCGTCTTCGATATTGCGCAGGGGATCGCCGTCGACGATCACGAGGTCGGCCGCCGCCCCGGTAGAGACTCGGCCCAGGTCGAGGCCCAAGCCCAGCGCACTGGCGGCATTGACGCCGGCTGCCTTGAGTGCCTGGGATTCGGACAGGCCGGCGGCGACCAGCGCTCGCAGTTCCGCGTGCAGGCCGATGCCCGCGGGCAGATCGTTCGGCCGGCTGCCGAGCACGATCGAGCTCGCGGCGGCGGCGAGATTCGGCGTCTGATCGAATCGCCGCGAGGGAGCCTTCAGGTCGGGAAACCGGCTCGCTGCTCTCGACAGCATGAGCGTGTCGATGCCGGGTGTCGACGCATCGGCCAGTCCGGACACCAGCGTCACGGCGTTTCCGCCGCCGGCGAGCTGGACGTCCTGGTAGCTATGTCCCCCGGGTGACGTTGGCCGTGCCCCGGTTCCCAAAAGGAGCGTCGCCCCGGAACCCAGTGCGACCTGCCAACTTTCGGCCAGAACGGGCACGCCGCGGGCCTGCCAGTCCCGAACGCGCTGCCGGTGCTGATCGCTCGCTGCCCGGCCGCCGCTGACCGTGACGAGCCAGGGCGTGCGCTTCCTGTCCTCGAATCCGATGTCCGCCGCGGTCAATACGCGCGGCCCCGGCATCGCTTTGCCCGACCACGCTCGCGTCAGTGCCTCGCCGTCGACCGATTCGGCCACGAGCGTCGTGACGCCCATGCTCAGTAGCAGCGGACCCAGGCTTTCGGGCGCCGGATCGGGCAGCGCCGAGAAGGCATCGATGAAGCCCGGCAGAATCGTCACGTCACCCAGGTCGATCACGATTGCGTCCTCGTGCGCCGCGGCGATTTGCACGCTTGCGATGCGCCCGTCATCGATGACGACGTCACGGCCGTGCCGGTAGCGGCTGCCGAGACCGTCGTAGAGGCGCGGCGCACGGATGACGGTCTTGCCGGCCGGCAGGTTCACGTCCAGGAGTTCGCGTCGCTTGCGGCTTGCGACTGCCGGCGCCTCGGGTGCGCCGACGCGCGCCCGAAACGGCACGTTGGTCGAGGTCCAGCTATCGAAGGCGCGCTCGCGGATTCTGCCGTTGCTGGCATATACCATGGACTGCCGGTCCGGCCACGCGACCGGCGACAGGAAGAAGTCCTCGCCCACGATGAGCGTGCGCTCGAGACGCGGCTCGGCCAGAATCGTCATCCTGACGCTGTAGCCCGACTCGCCGAGAGCCAGGTACGTGATCAGCGTGCCGTCCGGGCGCCACGAGGGCGCCGCGAGGCGCCGGTCGGATGCGACGAGCACTTCGTTGGCCCGGCCGGGGCGCCTGAGGACGATCTCCCATAGCCCGTCGTATTCATGCACATACACAAGACCGCGACCGTTCGGCGACCAGGCCGGCTCGGACTCATTGCCGATTTGCCGGGTCAGCTGGCGCTCGGTCTGCGTCGCGACATCGATCTCCCAGATGTCCGCGCCGGTATTGCCGCGCGCCGAGGTGAACGCGACCCGCCGGCCGTCGGGATGCCAGTCTGGCTGCCGGTCGTCGAAGCTTGGCGTCGACAGGCGGCGGCTCTGTCCGTCGGCAAACGAATACAGGCGAAGTTCGCTCCGCCCGTCGGACAGCGCCTCGTAGACGATCTCCCGATCCCCGGGCGACCATCGCGGCCGCCTGGACGTCGACTCGCCGCTCGCGAGCGCCCGCGCCTCGCCCCCGCCGGCCGGCACCACCCACAGCGTTCCCAGCAGGTCGGTCGCGTAGCGCCCGTCGCTCGCGGTATCGACGCTCAGGTTCGTGCCTTCGGTAAGGTAGATGTCGGCTGCCGCCGGCAGCGCCAGGGCCAGCGCGAGGAGGCCGGTCACGAGCCGCTCAACCGGCATCGGATATCTCGACGCCGGACAGCACGCCGCCGTCGGCGCTCACGGCAACTTCGATCGGCCGGCAGCACACGCGGCAATCCTCGATATAGTCCTGCGACCCCGCCGACGCGTCGATCAACAGGGTAATGCGTTCGCCGCAGTACGGGCACTCGATGTCCCGTTCAGTCAGCCAGCGTTCCATCCCGTCGCATACCCGTCATTCGTCCGTAATCAACGTGCCGCCCTCGCGGCGTGGGTCGGCCGCAACCTCGAAGCCGCGATCCTCATCGTAGCGGGCGGCACCGACGCCGCCGAAGTACATGTTCAGCCCGTCGAATTTTCGCGCCGGCAGGTCGGTAGGGGGAAGATCGACGGCTTCCTCGGCCGTAAGCCGCGGCAGAGTGCCGCTCATATCGACGTGCAACCGGGGCTGTCTCACCGCGGCATCGAGTGGCATGTCGAGCTCGAGCGCATTGACCAGTACCTGGTGGATGGCCGAGGTAATCCGGTCCGCGCCCGGCGAGCCGATCGCGAGCACGCCGCCCGTGCTGCGGGCGACCGTGGGCGCCATGTTGGATGGCAGCTGGGTGCCGGGCGCGAGCTTGAGCGTATCGCGGCGGTTGAGCTCGATCTCGCCCAGACCGTTGTTGAGCCAGAGCCCCGTGCCCGGCGGCATATCGCCGGCGCCGTAGCCTGACGACGCCGTCACGGCACAGCCCAGCCCGTGCTCGTCGACGGCGGAGGTGTGCACGGTCGATGCGGATACGTGCCCGGACAGAAGGTGGCCGTCGGCTGCGGCCGTCAACAGCACCTCCGCTTCGGCGCCGACGTGCTCCGCGACGTCCAGCCGGCGCCGCCGGTAGTCGAGACAGGCTCGGTGCACACGCACCAGCCGATCCAGCGCATCCCGGTTCCAGCCGGCTATGCGCTCGCGGCTGAAGGCGAGCAGCATGGCGGCAAGCACGGCGCCGCCGACGGCGGGCGGCGGGTTGGTTGCGATTCGCCAGTCGCCCAGTCCGGCGACGAGCGCCGGCCGTTCGACGGCCTCGCATGCCGCCATGTCCTCGGCAGTCAGGGCGCCGTCGCCCGCGCGCACGTGGTCGACGATGCGTTCGGCCAGCTCTCCACGGTAGAACACGCGGGCGCCGCCGCTCGCGATTTTCGTCAGGCTGTCGGCCAGGTGCGGTACGACGATCGGGCTGCCGCGGTCTCGCAGCCTGCCATCGCTCGTGTGCAGGGCTCGATAGCCGTCTTCGCTGCGTCCGTATATGAGCTCGCCGCTGTAGCCCAGGTAATAGTGGCAGGCCGAGGACAGCGGAAAGCCACTTTCAGTGATGCCGATGACGGGTTCGAACAGCGTCGACCAATCCACGTCGCCGTAGCGCTTCCACGCATGCTCGAGGGCCGCGAGCGCGCCCGGAACGGCCACCGAGCCGCAGCCGACGATCGTCGTGATACCGCCCCCGTAGGCGAGTTCCACGCTGACCTTGCCGCCATCGCGCTCGGCGGCGTCGAGACCCCTGCCGGGTACGGCGTGATTGCCGTCGATGGCGACGGGTTCGCCGTCGGCGGGCCAGACGGTCACGTAGGCGCCGCCCGCGAGCGAACAGACGCCGGGCTCGGTGTTCATCGCCGTAATGGCCGCGGCGAGCGCGCAGTCGACGGCGTTGCCGCCGCCCGAGGCAACGACTTTCGCGGCGTCGGCCGCAATCGCCGACGTCGTGGCTACCGCAACGCGTGTCACTGGCCGGGCTTGCCCTGGAAGACCTTAGAAATGAATGACAGAGCGAATGCTCTTGCCTTCGTGCATGAGATCGAACGCGCGATTGATCTCGTCGAGCGGCATCGTGTAGGTGATGAACTCGTCGATCTTGATGTCGCCGTCCATGTACTGGTCGACCATGCCCGGCAGCTGGCTGCGGCCCTTGCAGCCGCCGAATGCCGTGCCTCGCCAGACTCGGCCCGTCACGAGCTGGAACGGCCGGGTCGAGATCTCCTGCCCGGCGCCGGCGACGCCGACGATCACCGACTCGCCCCAGCCTTTGTGGCAGCATTCGAGCGCGGCGCGCATGAGGTCGGTGTTGCCGACGCACTCGAACGAGTAGTCCACGCCGCCTCCGGTCAGCTCGACGATGACGTCCTGGATCGGCGCGTCATGGTCCTTCGGGTTGACCGTATCGGTCGCGCCGAGCTGCCTCGCGAGCTCGAACTTGTCCTCGTTGATGTCGATCGCGACGATCCGCCCGGCCTTCGCCATCGTCGCACCCTGGATCGCACTCAGTCCAACGCCGCCCAGGCCGAACACGGCGACCGAAGCGCCCGGTTCGACCTTGGCCGTGTTGAGGACGGCGCCGATGCCGGTCGTGATGCCGCAACCCAACAGGCAGACCTTCTCGAGCGGCGCCTCCTTGCTGACCTTCGCGACGGCGATCTCTGGCAACACCGTATACTCGCTGAACGTCGAGGTTCCCATGTAGTGGTGGATCGGTTTGCCGTCCTTGCTGAAGCGCGATGTGCCGTCCGGCATGAGTCCCTGGCCCTGGGTTGCGCGAATGGCCTGGCACAGGTTGGTCTTGCCGGACGTGCAAAAGTTGCACTCGCCGCACTCCGGCGTGTACAGCGGGACGACGTGATCGCCCGCCGCGACCGAGGTCACGCCTTCGCCCACTTCCTCGACGACCGCGCCGCCCTCGTGGCCGAGCACGGCCGGAAACAGGCCTTCGGGGTCCTCGCCGGACAGCGTGAATGCGTCCGTGTGGCAGACGCCCGTGGCGACGTTACGCAACAGCACCTCGCCCGCTTTCGGGCCGTCGAGGTCGATCATTTCGATGTCGAGTGGTTTGCCTGCCTCCCAGGCGACAGCGGCGCGCGTTTTCATGTCTTGGTCCCCGTCAATCTATTCAATTGCTGGTACGAGTCAGCCTGCGGATAGTCGCACGATTGCGAGGCGGCCAACAATCCGGGCGGCCCCGGCGCAGGCGAAGCCGTTCATCTCCGATTCATTATTCTTATAAAAAACATAAATTTACGTTAAGCCGTCGTTCATCCGTCGCAGCCTAGGGTGTAAGCCACGACCCAGCAAGGGAGACGACGATGAAAACCAAGGCAAGTCTGTCGCTGCTAATCGGCGCGTGGCTGCTCATGGCCGCCGCGAACGTCCCGGCACACGACGGGCCGCACCGCGACCACTGGAGTCGCGGCTATTATGACCTGCACTACGACTACCGCGCGCGTCCGCGCCATGCCATGCCTCGCTGGCTGAAGCGCAATCGAAGTTTCCGCCACTGGTATCGGAACAACCACTATCGGTATGACCGCCGGCTGGCGTGGGACAGCCTCTGGGAAATCTACCGCGTCGAGCGGCGCTACTACCGATACCACGCCTACGGGTTCGAGCATCGCGATCATCGCCGTCGCGGCAAGGGCTTTCACAGGCACTGGCGGCACTGATCGGCCTTGCCGAGCTTCGCCGCTCTGCGGTACAACGGCGAGCCGTGTTCCGATGAGTCGCGAGCCGTAATCCACCATGAGCCTCGAAGCACTTCGTGACGGCCTGTCGGCCGTCGACCGACAGATAGTAGAACTGATGGCCGAGCGGCAGCGGATCGTCGCCGACATCGGCCGGCAAAAGCAGAGCTCGGGCACCGCGACCCGCGACTACGCGCGCGAGAAAGACGTCCTGGACCGCGGCCGCAAGCAGGCGGCGGAGCTCGGAATCGACCCGCAGCTTGCCGAGTCCGTGCTCAGACAGCTCATTCTTTCGTCGCTCGAGAGCCAGGAGCGCGATCGCGTCGCAGCCGAAGGCAAGGGCGACGGCCGGACCGCCCTGGTTATCGGTGGCGGCGGCAAGATGGGCGGCTGGTTCGTGGATTTCTTCAGGTCGCAGGGCTACCTGACGACCGTCGCGGACGCGGCTCTCGAAGACGCCCCGGACGTGTACACGAACTGGACGGATGCGGGCGTGGACTTCGACGTCATCGTCGTCGCGGCGCCGCTGGCGGTATCCGGGCGCATCCTGGCCCAGCTTGCCGTGCTCAAGCCCAGAGGCCTCGTTTTCGATATCGGATCGCTGAAATCGCCGCTCATCGATGGCCTGAACGAACTCGAGGCTGCCGGCTGCCGGGTAACGTCGCTGCACCCGATGTACGGTCCCGATACGCGGCTCCTGTCCGGCCGCCACCTGATTGTATGCGACGTCGGCTGCACCGAGGCGGCCGACGCGGCGCGCGAACTGTTTGCGGCGACGATGGTGGAACAGATCGACATGGGGCTCGAAGATCACGATCGCCTGATTGCCTACGTGCTCGGACTGTCGCACGCGCTCAACATCGCGTTCTTTACCGCGCTCGCGGAGAGCGGCGAAGCGGCGCCTAAGCTCGCCAAGATGTCGTCGACGACCTTCGATTCGCAGCTGCTCGTTTCCGAGGCCGTCGCGCAGGACAACCCGCACCTCTACTACGAGATTCAGCACCTGAACAAGTTCGGGCTCAAGCCGCTGGACGCGCTTTCGGACGCGGCCTATCGGATTCGTGAACTCGTTGCGTCCGGCGACGAGCAGGGTTTCGTCGAGCTCATGCAGCGCGGCCGCGACTATCTCGCGCTGCGCGGCTAGCGCGAATCCGCGCCAGGCAACGAGTTTCCGATTCTGCGGACCGGTCGCGAGCATCGCGGCCGCGGTTCTGCTAAAAGGGCGGCGTTCACTTCTGAAGGTACGTCCGATGCAGACCGTCGAGGAGCTTCGAGAAGAATTCGCGAAGCTCAAGGCCCAGGTAGCCAGCAATGACGCCAAGCTCAAGCGCGCCCAGCGCCGCGAGCTCAGGCTATTGAAGGCGCAGGACCTGCCGACGCTGTTCGCCGAACTGACCTCGGGCCTGTGCCAGGACGCCGGACTGCAGAATGCGAGTCTCGTGCTCGCCGATCCCGACCACGACCTCCGCCACCTCCTGCTTGCCGCCGGCACGCCGGCCGAGGAGATGGAGGCGCTGATCGTAGTCGACGCGTTGACGGGGCTCGCGCCGCAGTACGTCGCGCTTCAGAGGCCATGGCTCGGCCCGTACCGGCGCTGCGATCACGAGCTCGTGTTCGCCCGTGAAGCGGCCGAACTCGGCAGTGTCGCGATGATTCCACTGCACAACTGCGGTCGGCTCGTCGGCAGCATCAATCTCGGCAGCGCGGACCCCGGGCGCTTCACGCCCGACCACGCGACCGACTTCCTCGCTCACCTCGGCGCGATCGCCGCGACCTGTATCGAGAACGTCGCGAACCGGGCCCGCCTGCTGCGCTCGGGCTTCACCGATGCGCTGACCGGCTGGCACAATCGGCGCTACCTCAAGCTCAGGCTGAACGAGGAACTCGCGCGCGTGAAGCAGGACGGTTGCAACCTGGTGTGCATGATGCTGGACGTCGACTACTTCAAGTCGGTCAACGATACCTGGGGCCACGTCGCCGGCGATGCCGTGCTCAAGGAAGTGGCCAACCGGATCGAATCCGAGGTCCGTGCTACCGACGTCGCCGCGCGCTACGGCGGCGAGGAATTCATCGTCCTGTTGCCGGATACGGCGACCCGCGACGCGCGGCAGCTCGCCGAGCGCATCCGCAGCGCGGTCGCCGGCACGCCGATCGACCTGCCCGGCGGCGCGTCGACGGTCGTGACTGCCTCAATCGGCGTCGCCGAGATTCGTCCGGACGCCGACCTCAACGACCTGAAGTCCACGGGCGAGTCGCTGGTCGCCCGCGCGGACGTCGCTCTGTACGCCGCCAAATCCCGCGGCCGCGACCGCGTGGTCGTGGCCGACGCCGCATGAGCGGGCTCCGGCTCGCGGGCCTCGGCGCCCTGCTGGCCGTCGCGGCCGCGAGCCTCGCGGAGCAGCCGCCGAACCCTGCCGCACGCGTCATGCCGCTCGTCGTGTACTCGAGCGTCGAGTCCGGCGACGGACTCGGCGCATTGTTCGAGCGCTTCACCGTAGAGACAGGCATTCCGATTACCGTTGTAGCCGGCGATGCCGAGCGGCACGCACAGACACTGATCGAGGCGGCCGATTCGCCGCGCGCCGACGTGTTCCTGTCGGACAACGTGCAGGCGATCTGGCGCGCGGCCGAAGAGGGGGCGCTCAGGCCGCACGGCAGCGACACGGTCGAGGCGGTCGTCCCCGCGGCGCTCAGGGACACGGATGGCTACTGGACGGCGCTCTGGCAGGTCGACGCGCGGCTGTTCGTCGACCGGCGTGCGCTCGACGAGCAGGCCGTTGACGGATTCGACTACCTCGCCGATGCGGCCGTCGAGGGACGGCTGTGCCTGACCAGCTCCGGGCACGCCCTGAATCGAGCCGTCATCGCGCGACTGATCGATCGCCACGGCCGTCGAGCGGCGGAGTTGATCGTCCGCGGCTGGGTGAAAAATCTCGCGCGGCCGCCGTTCGCAAGCGAGGCAGAGCTCGTCGCGGCGCTGGCGGCCGGCGAATGCGGCATCGGCATCGTCTCGGGCGCGGCCGGGAGGCCTGTCGTGCCCGGCTTCGTCCGCCAGCCGCTGTCCGCCGTGACCCCTGTGCCGCGAGTCGGCAACGCCCAGACGATCGGCGTATCCCGGCATGCGAACTCGCCCGTCGGGGCTACGCTGCTCATCGACTGGCTGCTGTCCGAGCGCGTTCAGGCCGATTACCCCGAATCGCGCGGTTACCGGCCTGTAGTAGGCACCAATACCGGAAGCGGTGACCGGCCCCTGGGGCTCGCCGGGCGGCTCGACGAAGAGGCGCTCAAGCTTGCCGAACGAGCCCGCTACCGGTAGTTCTGACGGCGGCTCATCAGGAACAGGAACAGCGGCACCCCGATGGCGGCCGTCAGGGCGCCGACCGGCAGCTGCCGGGGCGCAAGCAGCGTGCGCGACAGCGTGTCCGCGACGACCAGCAGCGCACCGCCCGCCAGCGCCGATGCGGGAACCACGACGCGATGGTCGCTGCCGGCCAGAATCCGGACGAGGTGCGGCACGACCAGCCCGACGAAGCCGATCACGCCAACCGACGTCACGGCAATGGCGGTCGCGAGCGATGACACGAGGAAGACGCCGTAGCGAACCCCGGCCACGGGCAGGCCGACGATCGCAGCCTGCAGTTCGCCGCGCGCCAGAACATTGAGCTGCCGGGCCGCTAGCGTTCCGAGTAGAGTCAGCGCCGCGAGCAGCGAGAGCGCGCGTCCGGGGTCCGGCGGAAAACTCAAGTCGCCCATTAGCCAGAACAGCATCCCGCGGAGCTGGTACTCGGGGCTCATCGCGAGCAGGAACGTGGTCGCGGCGCTGAAACCGGCGGCGAGCACGACGCCCGTGAGCAACAGCCGCGTGGGCGTCCAGCTGCCGGTACCCTGGGCGATCGAAAAGACCAGCAGGGTCGCGGCAAGCGCACCGCCGAAGGCCAGTGCGTCGACGGCGAGGCTCGACAGGCCGAGCAGGATGCCGCTCAAGGCCGCGACCGCGGCACCGCCGGAGGTGCCCAGGATGTAGGGCTCCGCGAGCGGGTTGCGTAGCAGCACCTGCATCATCACGCCCGCGACCGCGAGCAGGCCGCCGACCGCAAAGGCGGTGAGTGCGCGCGGCAGCCTGAGTTCGATGACCAGCGTATGGACATCGGCGCTGGCGCGGCCGCTGAGCGCGGCGAGCGCCTCGGCAAGGCCCGCGGCCGGGCTGCCTGTCGCGAGCGCGAACAGGAGTGTCACGAGCACTGTCAAAGCGAGGGCCGAGAACAGCGCCACGCCGTGGCGGTCCTGCAATTGTCGCTCCTCTAGGGGAACCCCGGATGGGGTTTAGTGTAAAGTAAACGCAACGTTTCAGTTTCAGTACCTGTTGCTATGGGCAACGATTGGATTGACGACGAAGGGTTTCGCGCCAACGTCGGGATCATCCTGATCAACAGCGACGGCAAGCTCATGCTGGGCGGCCGCGTCGGTGCCCGCGGCTGGCAGTTCCCGCAGGGCGGCATTCTCGAGGGCGAGCCCGCCGAGGTGGCGATGTATCGGGAGCTCGAAGAGGAAGTCGGGCTGTCCGCCGACGATGTCGAGCTGCTCGGCGTCA
Organism: Woeseiaceae bacterium; assembly: GCA_028280615.1. GTDB lineage: Bacteria > Pseudomonadota > Gammaproteobacteria > Steroidobacterales > Woeseiaceae > UBA1847. The sequence goes on from JANQLK010000038.1 coordinate 41,468, forward strand.
CCAGGGACTGGCTCCGCTACCGGCTCCCCGACAAGTACATCCGCCGCCACTCCAAGCCGCTCTGCATCGGCCAGAAGCAGCGCTGGTTCATGCTCAGACTCACGGCGGCCGACGAGCGCGTGCGCTTCGATGTCGGCGACAGGCCCGAATTCGATCGCATCCGCTGGGTGGATTTCTGGCGTCCCGTCAACGAAGTGATCTACTTCAAACGCCGCGTCTATGCTCGCGCGCTGCACGAACTCGGCTCGACAGCCTACCCGGACGACATTCCGCCGCGGCCGCGCTGGTGGCCGAAACGCTGGCGCGCGGTTTTCGACAAGGACATCGCGCGCTACCAGAACGGTAGCGAGAGTCTCCCTAGAACGCCTTCGTCACGGCGAGGATGATGATCGTGAGCAGGAAGACGACCGGGATTTCGTTGAACCAGCGCAGCCAGCGTGAATCGTCGCCGGGTTCGGCGGTCTTGAGTCTCGCGATCCATACGAAACAGCGATAGTGGTAGATCGCCAGGCCCACGAGAAGTAGCAGCTTGACCTGGAACCAGTGAACGCGCAGCAGCGCGGGATTGACGGCGATCAGCACGAGGCCGAACAGCGCCGTCAGGACGGCGCCGATCGTCATGATCGCGAACAGACGCCGCTCCATGACCTGGAATCGCTCGCGGCTCGGCGCATCCGTGGCTTCATGGTGATAAATGAACAGCCGCGGCAGGTAGAACAGACCGGCAAACCACGTCACCATGAAGGCGACGTGCAGGGCCTTGATCAGCAGGTAATACGGCGCCAGGGTTTGCATCGGCGACGAGCTTAACGCAAAACGACAAACGTGACGTGGCGCACTTCTGTTTGCGCGGGCCTGCGCGTAACATAACGCACTCGTTTGCGACCTCTGCGAGCCGTTTTGGCGTCATTGTCATCGCATCACAGCGCGCCACCGACGCGCGGCATACTGCTCAGGCTGGTACTGGGTCTGCTGGTCGTGGGCGGGGCTTACCTGATCTTCGAGTTCGGCCGCATCCAGGGTGGCTACGACCTCCTGTCCGCTGCCAGTGAGCGCCAGGTATTCGAAGACCGCATCGGCGAACTCGAAGCCGAGATCATCGCGCTGAACGAGCAGAAGGCGCTGCTCGAGACCCACCGGGAGATCGACCGCGAGGCCTACACGCAGGTCGAGGCCAGCCTCACCGAACTGCAGGCCAAGATTCAGGAACAGCAGGATGCAATATCCTTCTACCGCGGTATCGTGTCGCCGGCCGACGGCAATGCCGGGCTCCGGGTGCAGGATTTCCGGCTCAGCCGGAACGGCTCGGAGCGCGAGTTCTCGGTTCGGCTCGTGCTCGTCCAGGCCATGAAGCACGACCGCAAAGTGACCGGCGACGTCGTGCTGAGAGTGGCCGGATTCGAGAACGGGGAGGAGAAATCCTACACTTACTCGGATTTGAAGCCCGAGGATGCGGACACGAAGTGGGTGTTCTCGTTCCGCTACTTCCAGGACTTCGACCGCGAGCTGATCTTGCCGGACGGCTTTACGCCCGAGCGCATTACGGTCGCGGTAGAATCCCGGACCCGCTCGATTTCGAGCATCGAGGAAAGTTTCAACTGGGCGCCGAGCCAGGGCTGACGGCCCGCGAAACGGCGGACATTGAAATGCGCGTCCGCGAACCAGACGTCGAGACCAGAGTGCAGGAAGGAGCCCAACATGCTGGGACGCAAGAGAAAAAGGCATAACGTCGCGAACACGATCGTCGGCATCGACACGCGCGTGAACGGCGACCTGCACTTCGCCGGCGGCCTGCACATCGACGGCATCGTGAACGGCAGCGTCACGGCGGACCCGGACAGCGAATCCGCCCTGAGCGTGGCCGGCGGGGCGATGATCGACGGCGGCGTCACGGTGCCCCACGTGCTGCTCGAAGGCACGGTCAAGGGAGACGTGTTCGCCAACAGGCGCGTGATCCTGGGCGAGTCCGCGCGCGTGATCGGCAATGTGTATTACAATCTGATCGAGATGTCGATCGGCGCCGAAATCAATGGCAAACTCGTCCATCAGCCGGAAGGGCAGGTGCCGCTGCTAGACCAGACGGCAAAGCTCGACGAGCACGCCGTGAGTGACGAACAGGCAATGAGTAACGAGGGTCCGGTCTCCGTCGCCAACGAGGCCTGACCGACGCGAGGTAGGATAGACCATGCAGACGACTTCCACAGGCTCGGCGGCACCGCCGCCGCCAATCGTTTTTACCGACGCGGCCGCGACCAAGGTCGGCGAACTCATCCGTGACGAGGACAACCCGAACCTCAAGCTGCGCGTGTTCATATCCGGCGGCGGCTGTTCGGGATTCCAGTACGGCTTCACGTTCGACGAGACGATCGAGGACGGCGATGCGCAGGTCGAGAACAGCGGCGTCACGCTGGTCGTCGATCCGATGAGCGTGCAGTACCTGATGGGCGCCGAAATCGACTACACCGAAGACCTTTCGGGCGCGCAGTTCGTGATCCGCAACCCGAATGCAAGCACGACCTGCGGTTGCGGGCAGTCTTTCACGGTCTGAAACATCGCGGTCTCAAGCGACGACTCGCTCCCGGTCCCGGGGGCTAATCACACCGAAGTCATCGCCGCTGTTGACCTGGGGTCCAACAGCTTTCACATGATCGTTGGCGAGTTGCGCCACGGTCAGCTCACGATCCTCGATCGCCTGAAAGAAACCGTCAGGCTCGCCGAGGGCCTGTCCGACGACGGGGTCATTGCCGACGATGCGAGAGCGCGCGCCCTGGATTGCCTGTCGCAGTTCGGTGAGCGCCTGCGCGCCATGCGCGCCGCCGGCGTCCGCGCCGCGGGCACCAGCACGATTCGCCGCGCCCGCGAGGATTCGACCTTCATGGCCGAGGCGGAAGCCGCGCTGGGCCACCCGATCGAAGTGATCTCGGGTATCGAGGAAGCGCGGCTGATCTACCAGGGTGTCACCCACAGCCTGCCGCCCAACGACGGCTTACGGCTGGTCATCGATATCGGCGGCGGCAGCACCGAGGTCATTCTCGGTCAGGGTCCGACGCCGCGTGCGCTCGAAAGCCTGCACATGGGTTGCGTATCGATGACCGAGCGGTTTTTCCCCGACGGCGGGATTACACGGGAGCGCTTCGAGGGCGCTCGCGTCGCCGCCCGGCTGGAGCTGCGCCCGGTCAAGGCCTTCTTCCGCGGCGCCAGCGACGTCGAGGCGATCGGAACGTCCGGAACCATCAATTCGACCGAACGCGTCGCGAGGGAAATCGGCTTGCAGGAGTCCGGCATTCTGACGCTGGCCGTCATAGAAGACCTCATCGACAGTGTCTGCAGCTCCGGCTCGATCGACAAACTGTCACTGCGCGGCCTGTCGGTGCGTCGCTCGCAGGTGTGGCCGGGCGGCCTCGCAATCCTTGCCGAGATGATCGGCGTTCTCGGCGTGGAGGAGCTCAGGGTGTCCGACGGGGCGCTGCGCGAGGGCCTGCTGTACGATCTGCTCGGCCGCCTGCAGCATTCGGACGCACGCGAACGGACCGTTGAGGCCATGGCCGCGCGCTACAGTGTCGATCAGGCGCAGGCCAGACGGGTCGCCGATACGGCGGCGATGCTGCTCGAGCAGTGCGCGGCCGACTGGTCGCTGGAATCGGAGCTTGCCGGGCTGGTTCTGGACTGGGCCGCGCGCCTGCACGAGATCGGGCTCGACATCTCGCACGACGGCTTCCAGCGGCATGGTGCCTACGTGGCGGAGCATGCGGACATGCCCGGTTTTCCACGCGCCGAGCAGCGCTTCGTCGCATTCCTGATCGGCAGCCAGCGCCACCAGATCGATACCCAGCGCAGCAAGGAACTGCCGCGCGCCTGGCGGAGGTCGGCGCTCAGGTTGGCCATTTTGCTGAGGCTCGCCGTCCTGCTCAATCGCAGCCGGCGGGACCAGGAGTCGCCGGCCGTGGAACTCCGCGTGGCTGCCGCAAGCGTCGCACTGACGTTCGACCCGGCCTGGCTTAGCGCGAACCCGTTGAGCGTCGCAGACCTCGAACGCGAGCGCGGCCACCTCGGCAACGTCGGCTATTCGCTGAGTTTCGGGTAGCTAGTCCGGCGCGGCCAGCAGCTCGAGAAACGTTGCCTGCGCCGATATCGGCTCTTCGCCGTCCGGCGCCAGCCGTTCGTAGCTGCCGTCGCCGTGCAGCATCCAGGCATTGCAGTTGTCGGCGAGGTACAGGTCGAGGTCACGCTTCAGCTGGCGCTTGAGCGACTTCTGGTGTACCGGGAAGCAGCTTTCGTTACGGCGTTTCAGGTTGCGTTCCATCCAGTCCGCGCTGGCGCAATAGATCTCTTCATCGCCATCGTTCAGGAAGTAGTAGACGCGAGAGTGCTCGAGGAATCGTCCGAGAATCGAGCGGACCGTGATGTTGTCCGACAGACCCAGCACGCCCGGGCGCAGGGCGCAGATTCCGCGCACGATCAGGTCGATCTTGACGCCGGCCTGCGATGCTTCATAGAGCGCGTTGACCACGTTGGGTTCGTTCAGTGAATTCACCTTCGCGATGATGCGCGCCTCCTTCCCCGCGCGCGCATGGTCGGCCTCACGCTCGATCTTGGCAATGACGGCGTCGAACAGGTTGAAGGGCGACGTCAGCATCTGCTTGAGGTCGCGCGCCTCGGTCAGGCTCGTGAGCTGCATGAATATCTTGTGCACGTCCTCGCCGATGTCGATGTCACCGGTCAGGTAGCCGTAGTCCGTGTAGGTCCGCGACGTGCCGTGGTGATAATTGCCGGTGCCCAGGTGGACGTAGCGCACGAGGCGATCCTGCTCGCGGCGCACGACGAGCGTCATCTTGGCATGCGTCTTGTAGCCGACAAGCCCGTAGACGACGTGCGCCCCGGCCTCCTGCAGGCGGCTCGCGAGGGAGATATTGGCGGCTTCGTCGAAGCGTGCCATGAGTTCGATGATGACCGTGACTTCCTTGCCGGAGCGGGCGGCCGCGACCAGGTGGTCGACGATGGGTGAGCCGGCGCCGGTCCGGTACAGCGTGATCTTGATCGCCAGAACGTTGTCGTCCACGGCCGCCGCCTTGATGAAGTCGATGACGGGCGTGAACGACTGGAAGGGATGGAACATCAGCACGTTCTTCTTCTTGAGCACGCTGAAGATGTCTTCGTCGGTCGCGAGCTGCTCGGGCGTGCCCTGCGTGAACGGCGGGTAGAGCAGGTCGGGGTAGTCGTCGATGTCGCAGACCGTCACGAGTCGATTCAGGTTCACGGGACCTTCGGCGAGGTACATGTCCTGTTCGAGGAGCCCGAAGTGGTCGAGCAGGAACTCGAGGAGGTCGGTCGGGCACTGGTGGCCGACCTCCAGCCGGACCGCGGCGCCGTAGCGGCTGGCCTCGAGTTCGCCCTCGAGCGTGCGGACCAGGTCATCGACCTCTTCCTCGTCGACGTACAGATTGCTGTTTCGGGTCACGCGAAACTGGTAGCAGCCTTCGACCTTGAGCCCGGGAAACAGCTCGTGCACGTGCATGCGAATGACCGACGACAGGAACACGAAGTCGTGGCAGCCGGGGCTCGACAGGTGGTCGGGCAGCTCGATGATGCGCGGCAGCGAGCGCGGCGCCTGCACCATGCCGCGATGCCGGCGCCGGCCGTAGGCGTCCTTGCCATGCAGGCGGACGATGAAATTGAGGCTCTTGTTGAGCACGCGCGGGAAGGGCCTCGACGGGTCGAAGGTCAGCGGTGTCAGCACCGGCACGACCTGCGTGCGGAAGTAGTGCCGCAGCCATTCCTGCTGCTCGTCCGTCCAGTTCTCGCTGCGCAGGAAGCGGACTCCGGCTTCGGCGAGCTCGGGGAACATCACATCGTTCAGCAGCCGGTACTGCTGTTCGACGACCGACAGGAGCCGCGCGCGCAGTATTTCGAATACCTGCGAGGCCGGCATTTTCTCGGGTCCGGCGGTCAGCGCGCCGATCTCCATGCGCTGCTTCAGCGCAGCGACGCGGATCTCGAAGAACTCGTCGAGATTGGTGCTCGTGATGCAGAGAAATCGAAGCCGCTCGAGCAGCGGCGTCGACGGATCCTGCGCGAGCGCCAGCACACGCTTGTTGAACTCGAGAATGCTGAGCTCACGATTGATGTACAGGTCGGCAGGGGGCAGGGATGGGACGTCCACGGGGCACTCGAAGGCTGCGGGACCGATCAGTATATCAGCGCCTTCGTTACGGGAGCTTTAACCAGTTCGCGGTTCAGCCAGCGCGCCCCGAGTAAATGCCGCCCAGGACGGCGCCGCGGCTCGCGCCGGTAACGCTTGCAAGGCTGCCGGGCTGGCCTGCGAGGCGTTTGGCGGCGAGCCAGGCGAACGCGGTCGCTTCGACCCAGTCCGGATCGAGACCGGCGCTTGCCGTCGACTCGACTCGCGCGTCGGGCAGGCGCCGCGCAAGCGATGCGAGCAGAACCGCGTTTTGGGCGCCGCCGCCGCAGACGAAGACTTCGCCCGCCCCCGGGGCCCAGCGTTCGACGCTCGCGGCGACGGACGCGCTGGTCAACTCGAGCAGGGTTGCCTGGACGTCGGCCGGCTCGAGGCGATCGACATCGTGACGTTCGAGCCACGCCCGGTTGAAGTATTCGAAGCCGGTACTCTTCGGCGGCGCGAGCTCGAACCACGGGTCTTCGAGCATACGTCGGAGCAGGTCCTGGTCGGCCGCACCGGTTGCGGCCCAGTTGCCGTTCTCGTCGTACGGCGTACCGAGATGCCGCTCCGCCCACAGATCCATCAGCGAGTTGGCGGGCCCGACATCGAAGCCCGTGACGTCGCTGCCGTCGCCGGGCAGCAGCGTCAGGTTGGCGATGCCGCCGAGGTTCAGAATTGCTCGCGGCCGGTCGTTGCCGCCGAACAGCCAGTGATGAAACGGCGGCACCAACGGTGCGGCTTCGCCGCCCAGCGCGAGATCGGCCCGGCGAAAGTCGGCGACCGTGTCGATACCGGTCCCGGTCGCAATCGTCGACGGGTCGCCGAGCTGCAGCGTGAAGCGGTGTTCGGCATCGGGCCTGTGGCGGATGGTCTGGCCGTGGCTGCCGATTGCGCGGACGTCCGACGCGGCTACGCCGGCCGCGTCCAGGAGCTCGATCGCGGCGTCACGCAGCGCGGCGCCCACCCAGGTGTCGAGCTCGCCGTATTCGTCGACCGCGCAGCTGTCCGGCCGCCGAATGGCGGCGAGCAGCCGTTCTCTGAGCGCATCGGGGTACGGCGCGACGAGCGTCTTGAGGACCAGTACCCGGCGCGGCTCGAAACGCACGAGTACGGCGTCGATCGCGTCGACGCTCGTCCCGGAGATCAGTCCGATGTAGGGGGCGTCGTGCAAGGCGGCCGCTAGTGTCCCACTCTAGTCCGCCGGGAAGGCGGCGGTGGCGAGCTGAGTCTTCTTGAATCGCTCGAGCGTTTCGAGAATGGGCGGCACGCTCGACAGGAATCGCTCGCGGTAGCGGGCGTCGATCGGCTCCGCCTTCGGCAGTTCGACCGTCTGCGGATTGCGATGCACGCCGTTCAAGCGGTACTCGTAGTGCAGGTGATTGGCCGTCGCGAGTCCCGTGGCGCCGACGAAGCCGATCGTCTGTCCCTGTCGGACCCGCGACCCGATGCGCGCCTGCTTGGCGAATCCGGACATGTGCGCGTACAGCGTAGTGATGTTACCGCCGTGCTGAAGTATCACGCAGTTGCCGTAGCCGTTCTTCCTGCCGCGGAAGATCACCTTGCCGTCCCCGGCCGCCTTGATGGGCGTGCCGCGCGGTGCGGCATAGTCGACGCCGCGATGCGCGCGAATCGTATTGAGGATCGGGTGACGGCGCTTCGGGTTGAAGCGCGAACTCACGCGCGTGAAGTCGACGGGCGCTCGGATGAAGGCCTTGCGTACGCTGTCGCCGTCGGGCGTAAAGTAGTCCGAGTAGCCGTCGTCGTCGCGAAACCGGATCGCCTGGTGAGTTCGGCCATTGTTGTTGAACTCGGCGACGATGATCTCGCCGTCCGTGACGTATTCGCCGTCCTGCCAGAGTTCCTCGAACTGCACGTAGTAGGTGTCGCCTTCTCGAATGTCGAGTACGAAGTCGATGTCCCAGGCGAAGATTCCGGCGATGTTCATGATGACGCGGTCGGGCAGGCCGGCCTCCGCGCCGCTCTCGAACAGCGATGTCTGGATCACGCCGTGCGCGAGTCGCGTCCGGACTTCGACCGGGCGCTCGACGTATTCGGCGTGAAAACCGTTCTCGCGACGCTCGATCGACAGGCCTTCCGTGAGGCTCAGGTTCGTGTACAGGCTCAAGATGCTGCCGTTTGAGTGACGGACCTCGAACTCGTCGCCGGGCTTCAATCGCCGGAACAGTTTCTTAGGCTCCTCGAGCTTCGCGATCGCGGCAAGGTGGCCCAGGTTCAGTCCGTGTTCGCGGAACAGTCGCTCGAGTGTGTCGCCACGGCCGATCTTGAGGGAAACGCGCTCATCGTCGGGGATCGTCTCGACCACGGGCGGCGTGAATTCCACGCGCTCGACCGGCGACTGGGGGACGGCGACCGCGGCTCCATCACTTGCCGAGACGACGGTGGCAACGCCGTCGGCGGCCGGCGCGGGCCGCTTGTCGTTCCAGCCGTAAACCAGCGCTATGGCGATCAGAGGAACCCCGAGACCAACGGCAAACCATTGAACGGACTTGGATTTTTTGGGCTTCCTGTCGTTGGACGGCTTGTAGTCATGAAGCAGTGGGCTTGGCCTACGTTGCACGTCCGAAACTCCCCGGGGAATGATGGCGGTACTCTAACGCGTGGTCTGGACGAGGTCAAAGAACCTGTTAAAACTCAGCGTGTTAACTTCGGTTTGTAGAAGCCGCTCGTAATGCTACAGTTCCAAGCCGTCGAAGCCATCGATACGTCCTTGCGGGCTCTCCAATGACAGACATCCAGACGCAACTCGCCGAACTCGACCGCGGTACCGAGGAATCGCTGCCCGACGGCGGGTTGAAAGCCAAGCTCGAGAAGGATCGGCCGCTGATCGTCAAGGCCGGATTCGATCCGACGGCGCCCGACCTGCATATCGGCCACACGGTGCTGATCAACAAGATGCGCCAGTTCCAGGTGCTGGGCCACGAGGTCGTATTCCTGATCGGGGACTTCACGGGGATGATCGGCGACCCGTCGGGGAAGAACGCCACGCGCCCGCCACTGTCGCCGGAAGACATCGCGGAGAATGCGAAGACCTACGAGGCGCAGATATTCAAGATCCTCGATCCCGAGCGTACCCGCGTCGAGTTCAACTCGCGCTGGATGGGCGACATGGACGCGGCCGGCCTGATCCGGCTGGCTTCGCATCACACGGTGGCCCGGATGCTCGAGCGCGACGATTTCAACAAGCGCTACTCGGCCGGCCAGCCGATCTCGATACACGAGTTCCTGTACCCGATCGTGCAGGGTTACGATTCGGTGGCCTTGAAGGCCGACGTCGAGCTCGGCGGCACGGACCAGAAATTCAACCTGCTCGTCGGGCGCCAGCTGCAGCAGGACTACGGCCAGGAGCCGCAGGTCGTCATGACGACGCCGCTGCTCGAGGGGCTCGACGGGATCCAGAAGATGTCAAAGTCGCTCGGCAACTACGTCGGGATCACGGATCCGCCGGGTGAGATGTTCGGCAAACTCATGTCGATTTCCGACGAGCTCATGTGGCGATACTTCGAAGTCTTGAGCTTCCGTACGCTGGACGATATCGCGGGCCTGAAACGACGGGTCGACGAAGGCATGAATCCGCGCGACGTAAAATTCGAACTCGGCCTGGAGATCGTTGCGCGTTTCCACGACCAGGCATCCGCGGAAGCCGCGCGCCAGGAGTTCATCGATCGTTTCCGCGGGGGCGCGATGCCGGCGGATATTCCCGAAGTATCGCTGTCCGCGAACGGCAGCGCCATGGGAATCGCCCACCTGTTGAAGGCGGCCGGCCTGGTCTCGAGTACCTCCGAGGCGTTCCGCATGATCAAGCAGGGCGCCGTCCGAATCGACGGCGAGCGCATCGAGGACCGCTCGCTCGAATTCGGCGCCGGCTGGAGCGGCATCGTGCAGGTCGGCAAACGCAAGTTCGCCCGCGTGGAGATGGCCTGAGCGGAATCCCCGCGTGCCGCGCGGGTCTATACTCGTAATCTCGTGGCAGTCACCGGAGTAGTCAATTGATCAGACGATTCACAAAGCTCCTGGCATTGGGCCTTGCCGTTGCGGCCATGCCCGTCCACGCGCAAAGTCTCGAGGAACGCGAAGCCGAAGAGGCGCGCCTTCGGCAGGCATTCAAGGATGGCGTCGCGGTCGTCGTCGAGGACCTGAACCGCGGCTCGTTCGATCGCTTTGTCGACGCCATCGACAAGGACGACATGCTCGAGCGGATTTTCGGCATCCGCCTGATCGACCCGCGCGCGAAACGGGATTTCCGCGACAGCATGAAAGAGGATGACCGCTTCACGGGCTTCATCCAGTCGCAGTTCGCAATGGAGGGCGCCGAGGGCATCAAGGCGCGGCTGTTGATCGTCGAGTCGCGCGGCGACCGCGGCAGGGCCGTCGTTCGCTACGACATGCCGTACTTCCAGGTGAACTACCACGACTATGAGCTAAGGCTCGATGGAAAGGGCCGGCTCGTCATCGTCGACTGGGTCGACTATTACTGGGGTCATCGCTTCAGCGACCGCATGGGCCTCACGATGATCCAGCGGCAGCCGAACAAGAACGCCGTTCGCAAGCTGATCGATTTTCCAAGCGTCCGGGAACAGCAGGTGTTTCAGGTCATCGAAGTACTGAAGGCGACCCGCGACAGGGACTTCAACCGCTACTTCGAGATCGTGGATACCTTGAGCGAGGACCTGAAGCGGCAGCGCGTCGTCGTCAAGGTTGGCATCGACGGTACACGGCAGGTGCGCGCGCGCCGTGCGCAGCAGCGCGTGCTCAGGATGATCGACCAGTACTTCCCCGAGGACCCGCTGTACTCGACCGCGCTGCTCGACCTCTACTTCCCGGCCCGCGAGTACCAGAAAGCCTATGACGCGCTGATCCGGCTCGAGGACGCGCTCGATGTCGAGAACGACGGTGTCATGCAGGCGCGCCTGTCGTCGGCCGCGCTCGTGCTTGGCAGGGCGGAGGACGCGATCGCGTTGGCGGAAAGCTCTGTCACTGCCGAACCCGATCTCGAACTCGGCTGGTGGGCCGTGCTGCGATCGCAGGTAGCCGCTCGCCAGTACGACCAGGCCGTCAACGCGCTCACCAAGCTCGAGGGCGACTTCGGCCACTCGCTCGGTCCCGATGCGCTCGGCAAGGATCCGTCCATGCAGGAGTTCGCGCGTTCCGAGCAGTACCGTAAGTGGTTCGAGGGCCGCAGCTCCTGAGCGCATGAGCGAGGCCCGCGACGTTTACACGGCCTGCACGGGCCGATAAAAACAGCGCAACTGTGCTCCGGATGGCGGAAAAGCCGGCTCCGGCGCCGCCCGGCAGGCGGTATCTCGGAATTCCGAGCCCGGCTCGGGATTGGCCCGAAAACGCCGAAACCCCGGGAAAACAGGGTTTTTCAGCTGCACGGCGGGGCCGCGATCCGCGCTCCGGACGGCGAAGTTCGAGGGCTGTCAAAAAAGTGCAATTTGGGTGTTGACGGCCCAAAAAGTGCCGCTATAATGCCCCGCTCGCTGAAGGTACGGTGTCCTTCAGCAAGACCCCAAGACAATACAGACGATGGCCAAAAGGCTGGCCTTCGGCCCCGCTTGGCCTGTATACTTGATGGTCTGCCCCGGCCAAACGTGGCCCTCGCCTCCGGGCTCTGGATTACGATCCGCGAGCTCCGATTTCGGCGACGGCTCATCTCGCTCGGGGATCGTTCTTTAACAAGTTGTTCAGATAATTTGTGTGGGTGCTTGCGCTGGAGTTTGCGAAGGCAAATAAGCGTAAGAACCAACCTAAATTTCTGTCTTAAGTAATTTAGAGAGGGATTACGCTCTTCAAGCTCAACGTTTTAAACTGAAGAGTTTGATCCTGGCTCAGATTGAACGCTGGCGGCATGCCTAACACATGCAAGTCGAACGGTAACGCGAAGAGCTTGCTCTTTGGCGACGAGTGGCGGACGGGTGAGTAATGCTTAGGAATCTGCCCAGTAGTGGGGGACAACTCGGGGAAACTCGAGCTAATACCGCATACGCCCTACGGGGGA
>JANQLK010000040.1 GCA_028280615.1 Woeseiaceae bacterium
AGAGAAGCATTGCACTAACACCAAAGTGGACAGGCAAACACCAAAGTGGACAGGCACACTGCACGAACACGAACACCAAAGTGGACAGGCACACTGCACGAACACGGACAGGCACTTTCTGAGATACGCACCAATGTGGACAGGCACCAAAAGGTGGACAGGCACTCTCAAAGCAAGGAAAGACGTGAGCTGAGCTGAGCGAAGGTCGATCGATAGTCCACGTCTAGGTCCCAAGCAAATGCAGCAGACAGAAACAAACAGGCAGGAACACTTCTCAGGCCCCGGACCTGCTACATCGCTCATCTCGCTCTCAGCTGATCTGTCGCAAGTCCCCGTTGCGGTAGTGAGTTCGGAAAGCCGCGCTGGCGTCGATCCAGGCATCGGCGGAGATGTTCAGCCGTTCGAGAATGGGGGCAGATACGGACAGGCACTCCCCCACGAACATGGACAGGCACTTTCTGAGAAAGACAAAACGTGAGCTGAGCGAAGGTCGATAGTCCAGGTCTAGGTCCCAAGCCCATGCAGCAGACAGAAACAAACAGGCAGGAACACGTCTCAGGTCCCGGACCTGCTATATCGCTCGTCTCGATCTCAGCTGCTCTGTCGCAAGTCCCCTGTACGGTAGTGAGTTCGGAGAGCCAGGCTGGCGTCGATCCAGTCATCGGCGGAGATGTTCAGCCGTTCGAGAATGGGTGGCAGAGCAGGGTCGATTCGGCCCCTTTTGCCGCTCGTCGCGATCCTGCCCGTGATATCGACCAGCTTGAGGTACTCAGACTGCCGAATAGGCAGTGTCTCGTTCGCCGAGGTGCACCTCGTAGACGCGAAAGACATCAAAGGTCGAATCGAAATCGCTGTGCTCAGAATCCCACTGCTGTTGGCGGCTTCGGCCATGGCCTTCCTGAGCGCTGTCCGGCCACGTCCTCGCGAGATCCGATGACGAAGACTAGTGAACTCCGACGTCTCCGGGCTTGCCGCGATACCAGCCCGGACAGGATTGAGGTCGACGTACGCCATGGCGGCAATCAACGCACGTTCCGAGCGCAATGCCTGCGAGTGGAAGCGGGCCTCCCAGAAGTGGCCGGTGCAGCTGTCTTCCCTATTGGCCTTTCGCGCGATGGGTTCGTTGAGGCACTTCATGAACCAGCTGAGGCTTTGGAGCCGTTGCCGAAGGACCGACGCAGTCGAGGTGAGCGTTTCGAGTTCGGCGGCCGAGAGTGCCCCACCGTCGAGGTAGTGCCGCACGAGCAAAGGGCCTCGGTACAGTGCGGTCCAACGCTTCAGTACCTCGTGGTCAGACCAGGCCGCGGCTTCGTCCGGGTTCAGGCGAACCACCAAGTGATAGTGATTGCTCATGATGGCGTAGGCGCAAAGCTCGATACTGAAGATCGAACTCAGGATGCGAACGCGATCTTCGAGCCACTGTCGTCGGTGCTCGAAACTCCGTCCCGTAGACCGGTCGACCCCGCACAGGAAGGCGCGACGGACGCATCGAGACGTCACATGGTAGTACGGCGTCTCCGCTACACACACCAGGCTTTTTCGAGGTCGGGGCATGTGGAGAGTCTATGATCGCTGAGACTCAAGCAACACCGTTATTTCTTGCTTCCATGTACCGATTTGTGCCTGTCCACATCCAACGAGTCCATGGACTATAGACAAGCTGCATTCTGCGTGCTGCTGAACGTGTCGGTGTTTTCGTCTGCCTCAGCTTTCGAATCCGAATCTGAGATTCTCGATCTCAGGAACGTGCCTGACAACACTTGGACTGCGGCATGTCAACGAGAAAGGCAGGCTCTCAAATCGGAGCCCTATGTTGACCTCAAAGCACCTGAGAAGATCGATCTCGGCAGTCTTGGCTCTACCCCCGTAGAAGCCTTTGGAATCAACTTTTCTCTGCCGTTCGAAATCAAGAGTGTCTCAGCTAACCTATTCGCGAACGAAGGAACGCTTTTAGTCAAGGGCGATAACTCGCAGAACTTCTTGGCGAGTGTCGATAGCACGCAGCGCTTTGAGACGCTCGTCGCGCTTCCCCGCTACAATGACATGGTCCTCGAGTTTCTAGGTGAAGCCGCCACGCATGGCAAGATAATTCATGAGGCGCTTCAAATCGACGCGGATGATATAGGGTGTAGTTTGTCTACCCGTAAAGACGATGTTTGGCGAATCGCGATTATTCGGGAGAAGCGGCTGCTGAGGGGGCGTTCCGAGAGTATCCAGGCAGCTTATCTGGTTGAGAGTGACGGCTGGATCGGGTTTGCAACTTGCTTTGAGCGCGACAGCTACTTGATGCTTTACGTGGAGCTCGAATCCGCAGGACGGCGACACTCATCATCAATAAAGGCGGTCGGTTCATGTGCAGGCAAGGATTCAGAATAGGCCGATCGTAGCCAACGTGGACAGGCACTCTCGTAGCCAACGTCACGAACGTGGACAGGCACACTCCGCGGGCACACTCGGCGAATGACAAATCGTGCACAACGGTAAGCAATCAATGAGGAGCAAGAAGAATGCGAATCAACTATGCCTTAGTCGTATTACTCTCGTTTGGACTAAGTGAATGCGCCATCGCCGCATTCGGACCCTTGCAGATCGCACGACCGGTAAAGGTGGAGAGGATCTACGTCGGCATAGCCGCCGTCTACGTCACGTTCTCGGATGCGCTGCTCACCGGTTGCGACGGCAACCAAGGCGGCTATCTCCGTCCGAGTTGGTCGTTCATCCAAACGGTCGACCACGAGGCGACCAAACGAATGATGTCGGTTCTGCTCTACGCCAAGTCGACGGACGTGGATGTAGAGGTGCGCTATAGGGTCAATGACGCTGGTGCAGGATGGGATCTTTGCTCAATCGACGGCATCTACCTCTATTAGTACCCACGACGTCGATACGGACAGGCACCGTGTGAAGAACCAGGCACCGTGTGAAGAACATAGAATGCGCGGTTTGAGGTACTCGCACACATACCAAGCTTTTTCGAGGTCGGGGCATGTGGAAATGCAATGCGGGGCGGAGACTCGATCAAATCCAATACCACTGTCAGTCATGTACGAACTCGTGCCCGTCTACAACCATCCTCTAAAGAGACAACACTAGGAGTCGTATTCAGATGAACAAGCAGACCAAAACAGCCACAGTCTTGACCGGGCTATTACTGCTGGTTGTTGCGCCCGGAGCGAACGCGGGAGCACCGACTTGTACTACACACACAACCGGCCCCTATTGCGAGTATACCGGCAAAGTTGACCAGGTCTACGTAAACGACGGTGGTCGGATCTTGATGTACTTCGATACACCACTGGACTTAACGCTACCATCGGCCGTGGGAATCTCTGGTGTAACGAATTCTGCGGCGACTTCGTATTCCGTGCCTACTGATCCGACATTTGCACAGTTTTTCTACTCGTCGATACTTGCAGCGCAAGCGCGCGACGTTACGGTGACCATTCAAATGCGCGGTGCCGATGCAGGGTATCTCGTGGTTGATCGCATTTGGATAACCGAATGATGCGGTAGACCGGAATTGTCTTCGGATTGTGTGAATTCTCGAGTACCGAATTGGCTGGCAGACCAATTTGACTTGCGCCAATGTGCGCAGACGTTGTGCACAGACGTGGACAGGCATATTCTGAGAGCGCGAACCAAAGTGCGCGAACCAAAGTGGACAGGCACTCTCTATGAAAGGCAAGACGTGAGTTGAGCAACGATCGATAGTCCACGTGCAGGTCCCGAATCGACGCAACAAACCGAGACAAGCACGTACAAGCTCTTCTCAGGCCAAGGGTCCGCTGGATTCGTGGTCTCGCTGTCAGCCGACCTGTCTGAGGTCCCCGGCACGGTAATGCGTTCGGAACGCCAAGCTGGCGTCGATCCAGGCATCGGCGGATATGTTCAGCCGTTCGAGAATGGGTGCCAGCGCGGGGTCGATACGTTCCGTATTCGGCGCGCCCGGAGAGATTCGAACTCCCGACCCCCTGGTTAGCAGCCAGCCAGCGAACTGTAACATACTCAAAAACATGGCCTAATAGACAGCGCTCGTTGCCCAACTTTCAATACGTTGCATGACCGTGCATGAACGACTTGTGCCGGCAAATTGTCGGCAGTAAGCGAATCAAGCTCTTGTAGGGAATCTTCAGGCCACCTTCCTCAAATCGTCGGCTGCTGTCATCGCGACCGAGCGAACGGACTATGACGACAGCCCTAACTGCATGTCTCGACTCCCAAACCGCTTCAAAACCAGTCCGGATGTTTCAAGTGAATTCTGTTCACGTAGCATTGGTTAGTGCTGTCGTCGAAATTGACGGAAACGGCGAATCCGGCCGTAAGTGCCGTCAGCGCAACGGCGTGCATGTTGTTCAGTGCCTGCTCGGTCACGCTGTTCTGGCCAACCTCTATCTTGTGGTACTTGTAAGGCGTTGCTGAGTTCGTGCATGACGGAGAGTCAACTTCGAACGAAATGACGATCGATCCATTCGCGTGTGGGTAGACAGAAATCAGCTTCGACGTTATCCATCTTTCCGCCGCCGACACGGTGTTGCACAAAAATAACATCATGAAAGCGATGCTACTTACCACCATTGTTTTCACGTTACGTCCTCCGGTGTTCTGTATCAGTTGCATTAAGGGCAGGGTTCTCTGCCGCGTCGCTCGGCTCATGATACCCGTGCCGAGTCTGCGCCGTCATCCAGCAGCGGCAATAACGCCTCGGTCTCCTCTACGTTCCTAGCTGGACAGGCACTGCCTAGCACGCGGTTTCACCGAGTAATGTTTGCCTGGCTACGACGGGTTCTTCAACCAATTACCTCCCTTGCTCGCAATTCGCATTGCTGGCGAGCTGATTCCACGGTCTTTGGCAGTTAGACTTGGCTCGCCTGCTGTTTTGATAGTCGAGCAATGCACGAACTCACCACGAACGGCGTAACGAGGACGCCACGCCCGGCCCCGCGACAAACGACGCATGGCAATCATGAACGAGCTACCAGCAAGGGGAGACAGATATGAAAACCATAGTAGTCGGGGTCGGTCTATCAGCACTGTTGCTCGCGTTGATGATCTGTGGTTCCTCGTCAGCTCATGCAAAGTCCGATGATCCGGCAGCAAGAACGTTCACGACCAGCTTCAAGGTACCGTTTCCCGGACCAGGAGGACTGGAAAGCTGGCTGATAACGCTGGAGATGCAGCGGCCGGACCCTGACAGCGAACTGACGTCGCTGCGCGCTACGTTGCTACGAGAGGGCTCAGTAGCCAAACAGATCACGTACTCAAGCGATGCAATTGGCGGGCTCATTCCGCAAGGCTATGAGACAAAGGCGGATTTCTACATAGACCTTCTTTTTCACGAGCCCATCTCACTTAGAACAGACCAAGTCAGTATTGAATACACCTTCACTGGTGGAAGAAGCACTCAAAACGGAACAAAGGTGGTCGAGGTACGAAGCTACGAACAGGCCAATAGCTACATATTCCCACTATCCGGCAAGGCAATTCTGACGGCGGGCTACTTCAATTCGGGCGGTCATCTTGCACCCGCGACGTTGTTCGCAGTCGACGCTGTAGGACTAACCGAGTCCTTCGCACCGGTGCTGGACTCGGTCGAGGAAAGCAATGCGAGCATGGCGGGTTGGGGTCGGGAAATCGTCGCACCGTCGAGCGGCGAGGTCGTTTTCGTTGAATCAGGCATTCCTGATCAACCGTACGGGACTTATGACCGCGAGAGTTTCGCAAGAGCCGACGGCACCTATGCGCACTGGGGCAATGCCGTGGTTATCGATCATGGTGAGAACGAATTCGGTGTGATAATGCATATGCAAGAAGGTTCAGTCGCTGTCGCCCTAGGCGACAAGGTCGAGCAGGGGCAGCCAATTGGATTGCTCGGAAATTCCGGCGACTCCTATGGCCCGCATCTTCACTTCCACGTGCAAAACGAACCCTTACCGGGTAGAGGCCAGGGACTACCCGTTTCGTTTTCTGACTTGTCCGTGCAGTTTCTTCGCAAGGGCGAATGGATTGACAGGTAGGTATCGACCCTTCATGGCAGCGTGTCTTTCATAGGCAGCTCCAATAGGCAGTGGCAGGCGCTCCCCGAGACAGGACGAAGGGGCCAGCGTGGACAGGGACTCTCTGACGTGCCTGTCCTCAACCAATCAGTGCGTTCGTCAACGTGGGTCGCGGCGCTTGACGCGCCACGCGGTGCTATTATCGAAACCGATACAGGCAGTTAGTTGCGTCGCTGTGAGGTCGTACTCGCCGAACCTGGCAGAAAACTACGACCTGAGTCTCACTGAACTGCGCCAGTCTATTGCTCGGTTTCGGAACCTTCGCAGCCTGGCGGTGCGATAAGTCAAAGCCGGGTAGTAGAGGAATGGCGTCGTCAAAACGAGTTCGTACTGTTTGTGGTCAAGACCGCCTCAGTGGGCCGATCTACCCGCGATGATTATCTAGAATGGTATGGAGCCACCGGTAATGCGCTGGAAAACAAAATCCAAAATCCAGAATGCGATCTCTCTTCTTCCGCCGTCGCTTTCGTACAATACATATTACTGGTTCCAAAGGAATTTTGGTGGACTAAAGAAGGTCAATCCCACCGAGCGAATCAGAGCTGCTGTGAGTATCTGGAGCCTACTTCACGAACTCGGCCATGACCCAAGGAATAAGGTATTTCTGGAGGTAGGCACTGGGCGAGTTCCGACTGTCCCTTTGGCATACTGGCTAATGGGAGCAAAGACTACCGTCACGATAGACCTAAATCCTTACATTAGATCAGGGCTGGTGATTGAGGCTCTTGACTACATATCAGTCAATAGAAATGACATTCTGACAGTTTTCGGGCCCTTGCTTGACACGAACCGTTTCGAACGTCTACTGGATTATCACCATCACAATCAAGCTACGTTCTCACTTGAGTCCTTTCTCAAGCTCGTCCGGATCGACTATTTTGCGCCAGGCGATGCCGCCGATACAAAGTTGGCGGATCAAAGTATTGATTTTCACACTTCTTACTCAGTTTTTGAGCATATACCATCGGAAATACTGAAAACGATTCTTGCGGAAGGAAACCGGCTGATCAGGGATGGTGGTCTGTTCGTCCATCGAATCGATTATAGCGACCATTTCTCGCACTCGGATAAATCCATATCAGCGATCAATTTCCTTAGATTCACTGACGCTGAGTGGAGTCGCTTAGCTGGGAATCGGTACATGTACATGAACAGACTACGGCACGACGATTACCTGGCCATCTTTGAGTCTGCGGGCCATGAAGTGTTGTTGGCTAAACCGGATGTCGACGAGCGAGCGCTTGGCGTGCTGAGGCAGAGAGATTTCGAGGTAGATAACAGATTCAGAATGAAGTCAGAGCACGTGCTATCGATCACCGGCTCTTGGATCGTGTCGAAGACAGGGTCATGATTTGTCACAAGGCCTGCTTTCAGGAAAGTTCAGGGCTGGAATAGAGCGGCTTCCAAGTCCTGCAACAGTGGGAAGGGCAAGAGGACGACGGAGCGTTTGAGATTTACTAGCGATCGCTCATGATGGCGTAGGCGCAAAGCTCGACACTGAAATTCGAACTCAGGATGCGAACGCGTTCTTCGAGCCACTGTCGCCTGTCCTCGAAACTCCGTCCCGAAATTCGGTCGGCGCCGCACAGAAAGGCGCGACGGACGCAGCGGGACGTCACATCGTAGTACGGAGTCTCCTCTACACGCACCAGACTTCCCCGCGGTCAGGGCATGTCGAAAGTCCAGGCGGGCGGAGAGTCAAGCATCACCAATGTTTCTGGCTGCCATGCACCGATTTGCGCCTGTCAACGGCAATCCCAGTCCGCAACAATCCCATCACGACTGCAATTGAACAAGGAGATCAATATGCTTCGATCACTTCTCGCTGCCGTAATCTTGCTGATGGCCACAAGCTCTTACGCCGAAACCATCCACCTTGAAACGATCAACTACCTCTATGATTTGGGTCATGCGACCGCATTCGACTTCGAAGCCGGGAGTACCCACCAGTGCGGAAGCAAGATGTATCGCGTTGTCTCAACGGACCTCGAAGTCCTCAAACGCAAATACTCGATGCTTCTCACGGCGGTCGTTTCCGGCAAGAAGGTCATCGTGGATGCTGGCGACTGCTACGGCAATCGCCGATTGGTTGATTGGACCCGCATCTATAACTGATCTGGCGTTGACCTGTTCGGCAGCTTGCTCTGCGGTCTTTTCAAACAGTGGACAGGCACTCTCCAAAGACGGGCAAGATGAACCGCCCCGATTTTCCCCGAGGCCCATGAGCGGGCCTCGCGTTGACGCTTGGCGGTGTCCGTCGTCCCAGGGACGCTCCACTCGAGCAATCGCGGCATTGCTGGCTGTCGTGTATCGATTGGCTGCCGCTCCACGATCGTCCCTCCCTCCGTTTCCCCTGATCCAGATGATTATCTGAACGCGGTTATCGGCTACGCCGAACTTGTGATGGAGGACGTAAGGCAGGGCAATGCTGACGCCGACGATCTGGAGCAAATCAAGAGCAGCGGCCAGCATCTGCTGTCTCTATTGAAAAGGAGGAGAGTCCATGTCAACCGTTTCACTGAAGGACACAATCACTATGGTCGTATCAACGAGCAACCGTCATGCCAGCGCCCCGCGGTGCGAGGAGAAGTTCGGGTCCGAGCTGCTGTATCACGCAGACGAGGCGGGCTTTAGCGAACTACGGACAAGTACGCCGGGCGGCAATGTCCTGATGCTGGCCGAGGACCTCTCCAGCTAGCGATATCGCCAAGACCCGACCACTATCAAGGCTCGCGCTGCGCGTCGCCGCAACGATGATTCCATGGTCTCCCACGGTTAAACTCTGTGCACCTACCGCCTCGAAAGCAGAGCGATGCACGAACACACCACGGACGGAGTATCGAGGACGCTACAGCCGCCCCCGCGGTGGCCCACACCCGGCCACATCGGGCTGTTCACGGCCGCAGCAGTCCTGCTCGTCGTCATCGGCCCATTCAACACTGCGGCGGAACTGTCGCTGCCGTGGCGCGCCGTCTACTGGTTCACGGTGATCTTCGGCGGCGCGGCCATCTCGTTCCTGATCCGGAGGTTTTTCCACGCGTACACGGCGAAGGCGACGGGCCTCAAGTTCGGCGCGCTGCGTACGCTGCAGATTCTCACGGCCTCGCTGCCAATCTCGCTGCTCGTCGCGGGCGTCGAGATGTGGCTGCGGGAGCAGGTGATCGCGCTCGAGCACTGGCCGGTGCTGCTCGTTTACGTCGTGGCGATCACGGCGGCCGTGACCAGCGTGTCATCGCTCGTCGAGCAGCGTCGCGCGCTCAGGGAACAGCTCGGGGTCGTCGAGCGCGTGGCGGACGGCGCTTCGAACCTCGACGCGCTGGCGATACAGACGCCGTTCCACAAGCGCCTCGACCCGACTCTCCGGGGCGCCGAGGTGCAGATGCTCAAGTCCGAAGACCACTACCTCAAGGTGACCACCAGCAAGGGCACCGAGCTCATTCGCTGCAGCCTGTCCTCGGCGATGGATGAGCTCGCCGATCTCGACGGCAAGCAGGTGCATCGCTCGTTCTGGGTCGCGCACGACGCGATTCTGGGCGTCAAACGGCACGGCAACGCGTATCGCCTCGTGCTGCGTGACGACGTGACCGCGCCGCTGAGCCGCCGCCGCTACCGGGAGCTCTCCCGCGAGGGCTGGCTGCCGGGCTAGACTTTCACGAAACAACCATGGAACCCCAGCGGGACGCTGCGGGGCATGCGGCCTGTCGCGACCGGCCCGGCGTCGACGGCCTGCGCATCGAAGACGTACACGCCGGACTGCGCCTCTCGCACGTCCAGGAAACTGCCGACGAGCCAGCCCGCGCGCGGGTCCCGGCCGTCGGACTGCACGAACAGCGGTTCCTCGACGATGTGGCCGTCGGGAAAGACATAGCGCGAGACCCTGTCCGACTCCGGATCGACGCGCACGATCGCATTCGAGTAGGCCGGATCGTCGCTCCCGCCGTGGCCGACGCCGTGCACGGCCGTCGTCCCGTTCGCATAGCGCGGGTCCACGCCCGGGAACTCGAGCAGCGTGTCGCTTGCATCGATACGTGCTGCGCCCAAGCGCAGGTTGAGCGTGATCGTCGCGAGGCGGGCGCGTGGATAGTCGGGGTAGTCCTCCGGCGGTGGACCTTGCATGAGTTCGAACATGCCTGATGCCATGACCTCGGCCGTCGAGTACAGGCAGGCGCGCATGACGACGTCGGTGCCGCGTTCGAAGGCGTTTGCAGAGTGGAAGACGAAACCGGGCGGGGCATCGAACCAGCGTTGATTGCCGAGGTCGTTCTTGTCGACGAGCAGGATTTTGCTGCCTTTCTCGGGCGACCAGTGAAAGCTGTCGACGAAGGTCGTGCCGCCGCGCTCGTGTATGTGCGGCCCGAGGTAGAAGATCAGGTAGCGTTCCGAGATGGCGAAGCTATGCATGTAGCTTGCCATGGGCAGGTCGATACGTTGTGCACGGGTCAGCCCCGCGCCGGGCTCGATCCGGTAGACGAACAGCAGGCCGTTCTCGCCCGCGTACGGCGCGCTGCCGAAGTTCCACAGCGTGCCGTCCGCTTCGGCGGCCGGGTGCGCCGAGAACGGCATGTGCTTCAGGTCGTCGCGCCAGTCGCGCCGCCCGAGCGTCTCGAGACTGTCGGGATCCACGCGATAGGCCGAGCCGCCCTCCCACAGGGCGAGCAGTTCGTCATCCCAGGCGAGCAGGGCCGTGTTCGCGGTGTTGGCCGTATCGTTGTTACCGAGCGGTTCGGCGTCCGGCAGCGCGGTCCCCGTGGCCGAGTAGAGGAAGCGGTCCGCGGCCTGTTCGCGCAGGTACTTTCGGGTCTGCACATAGCGTGCTTGGTGCGTGATCGCGCCGCCGCCAACGTCGTAGCGCTGGATCATGCCGTCGCCGTCGAACCAGTGCCGGTGGCGATGGCCGCCGCGCGCACGCCGCGCGGGGCCGTTGCGAAACAGCTGACCCGTAAGACCTTCGGGGAGAGAACCTTCGAGAGCGAGCGCAACCGGCTCCAGCCGGTCTACGTTCACGCTCCTCGAGGCCAGCGACCAGTCCGCGCCCGGCCGCGCAAGGCTTCTCGCGGCCGGGGCGATCGACAGGCCCGCCAGTGCGAGGCTGCCTCGCAGGAATTGTCGTCGTTGCATCGTCCCGCCTTCGAGGTGGTTGGCTGAGCCGGGAGGGCTCAGCGCAGGTTGATGGAGATGGTCGTGTCGGCGCCTTCGGCGACCTCGAAGACCGCGTCCTGCCACGGCGGCGGCCCGAAGCGGCCCTTGTTGTTGCTGAATCCGTAGCGCTCCTTCGGCATGCCCATCATGTTGCGGCCCAGTTCGCCGTCGCTGTCGGCGTCGTGGTACAGCTTGATCGCGTACTGGCCCGCCGGCAGGTCGTCAATGGTTACGGTAATCTCCTCGCCCGTGGCCGGGGCGAGGCCTTTGCGTGTCGCCTCGCCGTTGTCGTCGAAGGCCTCGGCCGAGTCGTACAGCGCCAGCCGAATCTCGCCCCTGGCCTCCTCGATGCCGCTGATGACGACCGTCAGGGACTCGGCCTGGACGAGCTGCGCGAGCATCAGGGTCAGCGCGGCCGCTACGATCTTTGAGAGCTTCATGTGTGTCCTCCGTGGGTTGCGATGGGGATGCCGAAGACTCTACGCGCCGGCCTCCCGTGAGCGCCAGCGCCCGGGCGCGAGTGGCCCGCGATTCGACGCGAACGGCGAGCGGGCGACCGTTCGCGACGGGCGTGTGTCGCGAACGGCAGGCACTCCAGGCGTGCCCTGCGACCGGTCAGGCCAGCAGGTAGCGCCCCGTCGCGAGACACAGCGACACGATGACGAGGACTCCCTGCGGCGCCAGCAGCCGCCGTGGGACACCGTTGACCGCCGTGCGCCAGGCCGCGCGGGCGACGTCGCGGAGCATCCGGCCACCGCCCAGCATGCGCAGCCCGAACAGATATACGCCCGAGATCGACAGCGCGGTCATGAGCGCACCGAACACGAACCAGACGTAGCGTGTAAGCGGGCCGCCGAAGTAGCCGAAGTGCAGCGGATCGGCGGCCTCCGAGATCCGGTTGTGCCAGTCGAGCTCTTCGCCCCGCCGGACGTCGCGCAGCTCGCCCGTGTGGCCGTCGAACGCCACGTGATTCGCGCGGTCCCGGACCAGCAGCGTGTTTGCCTGTCCACGGATGAGGACCGCGCCGACACTGGCTCCGGGCAGGATCGTGCGGACGACGAGATCCGGGTGTCGCCGCTTCGCCTCGGCGAGCAGCCTGTCGAGTGCGCGCGGATTCGTCTCGAGCAGGCGTGGCGAAGCTTCGGCGGCTGCCGCGGCGGAACGCTCGAGCGCCGGCAGGCGGGCGTTGAGGCCCAGGTGCTCGACGAGATACCACACGCTCGTCAGCGCGATCAGCAGCACGAACCACAGGCTCCAGACGCCGGCGAGCCGATGCAGGTCGCCCCAGAAACGCCTTCGCGTCTTGCGTCGGGACGGCGTCTCCGCAGGCTCGTCGGTCCGACGCGGCCAGCGGAAGAAGCCGCGCCACCAGCGGCGATAGACGTACAGACTCGAGACGAAGGAGACGAGCAGGGGGATGCTCAACAGGCTGACCACGGTCAGGCCGATATTGAGGGGCAGCATCAGGTGGCGATGCGTCTCGCGCAAGAAGCGCTGCCAGTTATTCCAGGGGCCGGTGCCCTGAATTTCGCCCGTGGCCGCGTCGAAGAACACGCGGAAGCGCTCGCCCTCCGGGTGGCTGCCGATCAGCGACGGCGCGAGCCAGCGCTCGCGCGGGAAATAGAGCGCGGTCGCATCGGCCTCCGGGTACTCGCGGTCGAATTCCGCGAGCATCGTGCCGGCGGGCGGAGTGGCCGCCGGCAGCGAGCTTGCGCGCATCGCAGGCGTCGCGAGCCAGTCGAGTTCCTGCGAGACCGTTGCGAGCGTGCCGGTCAGCACAACGAAGGTCATCAGCAGCGACAGGTTCAGGCCGACCCAGCTGTGCCAGTCGAACCAGGCGCGGCGGCGCATCATCCGCTAGGTCGCGCGTACGCGCTAGAAGTTGTAACGCAGCTGCGCGATCACCTCGCGGGGCGCGCCCGGGAAGTGACCCGTGCGCTCGATGAAGCCGCTGACGGCATACACTTCGTCGAACAGGTTGCGCACGTTGAGCTGGAACTCGAACGCGTCCCAGGCCGTCGTCCAGCTCGCGTCGTAGACGGTAAACGGCTTGACGCGCTGTCCGTTCAGGCTGAACTGCTCACTGACGTGGTCGGCGCCGAATGCAATCGACGAATTCCAGGCCGGCAGCGCATAGCGCATCCAGAGGCCGACCTGGTGTTTGGGCGCATTGGCGAACTGGCGGCCGTCGCCAATCGTATTGCCGATCGAGTCGCCCTCGACACCGCGAATGACTTCAACGTCGTTATAGGCGTAGTTGGCCGTAAGCGCGAGGCGCTCGGTCAGGTCGCCCACCAAAGTGACTTCGACACCGTTGCTCTCGACTTCGCCGAGGTTCAGCAGCGCCGGGATACCGTCGGCGGGGCCCGTATCCTCAGGATTGGCCTGCGCGACGTCCTGTTTGGTGATCTGGTATGCCGCGACCGTGCTCAGGATCGCGCCGTTCATCCATTCCTGCTTCCAGCCGATCTCGTACTGGATGCCGGATTCGGGGTCCAGCCCGCCATCCTCGGCGACGTCTTCCTGGTCGCCGAGCGACACGGGATTGAAACTCTCGGAGACATTGAAATAGACCGATGCCGTGTCGATCGGCTGGTATACGACGGCCGCCCGCGGCGCGATGTTGCTGTCGGAATAGACGAAGCCGTTGGCCTTGTTCGTGTCTTCGAAATCGCTGAAGCGGAAGCCGGCCATGACGCTCCACTGATCGTTTAGGCGGATGTAGTCCTGGATGTAGAGACCGATGCGGCGTGTCTCGGCACCGTCCGTGTTCAGGTCGGTGAGATTGTAGGTGGACGGGTCCGTCTCGCCGTAGTTCGGACTGAAGACGTTGAGGTTCAGCACATTGTCGCCCTCGAAGCGGGCGCGAAGGTAGTCGAACTCGGTATCGACGGTGAAAAAGTCGCCGCCGATCAGGAGCTGATGGTCGACGTTGGCGAAGGCCAAGTCGTACGTGAAGTCGACGGTCAGGCTGAGCTCCTCGTTGGCGCGGAACTGGTCGCGGAACTCGCGGCTGATGAATCCGTCATCCTGGTTGGCCTCGCCGTCGCCGTTGACGTCGGCCCAGCCGCGTGGCTCGTGGTAGCGCTGCTCGCGCTCGTTGTCGAGGTAGCGCAGCGTCGCGTTGACGGCGAGCGAGTCGGAGAATCGATGTGCGAGGATACCTTGCAGCGCGATCGCCTCGAGGTCCTGAAAGTCGCTTGCCTCGTTGGTGTTGAAGGAGCGATCGACGATGAAGTTGCCGTCGTCGTCCGCCAGCACGCCCCGCAGCCGGTTGCCGCCCAGATCCTGGTCGATGTAGTCGAAGGTCGTCGTCAGGCTGGTTTCGTCGGCGAGCTGGAACAGCAGTCCGCCCGCGATCTGCAGGTTCTTCGAGTCGGCGTTGTCGCGGAAGCTGTCTTGCTCCTCGTAGAATGCGGCGCCGCGATAGGCGATGTTATTGGTCAGGCCGCCGCGGCTCTCGAGGGCGGCGCCCATGAGGTCGAAGTTACCGGCAGTCAGCATCACTTCGGTCTGGTCGTCGAACGACGGTTTCTTCGTGACATAGTTGATCATGCCGCCGGGCTCGCCACGGCCGTAGAGCGCGGCGGCGGGGCCCTTCAGTACCTCGACGCGTTCGATGTTGTAGATCTGCGGCACGCTGAAGCCCGAGAACGGATCGCCGCGCACGCCGTCGTAGAACACGTTGCTGCTGTCGCGAAAGCCGCGGAACGTGACACCCGAGTAGCTGAACTCGGTGACGCCGGCGATCGAACGATACAGGTCGGTGATGTCCCGCGCGGCCTGGTCGATAATGAGCTGTTCGGTCAGTACCTGCGCCGACTGCGGTAGCTCGAGCATCTCGAGGTCGAGCTTGGAGCCGACAGAGGTACGGGTTTCGAGGTAGTAGTCCTGGGCACGGCCCGTGACGATGAGTTCTTCGACGGCCGCGGACGCCGACTGGGCCAGGCTGGTCCCGGAAACGGGCAGGGCAAGGCAGGCGGCGACCGCAGCGGAAAGTGGCTTTTGCACGGTGATTCTCCCGATCATTAATGCAATTGCAAATGAGTATGATTCGCATTTGCAATTAAATCAAGATACGCCAGGTAGGGGATTTCCGAAAGCAGACCTTCGGCTTCCTTTCCTTTGTGGACAGGCACAGCTACACCAGTGGACAGGCACAGCTACACCAGTGGACAGGCACAGCTATAGCAACGGGAGCAGCGACAGGATCATAGTGCGCCCTGCGGCGCTAGAATGTAGGCGTTCGAACGATCGGCACCCACGACGCGAGCCGCCAGCCGCGCCCAAAACAAGAAGGAAAATCGACGATATGCAGAAAAACAGCCCTATGCCGGGTCTCCTCCTGGCTGTGATACTCCTTGCTTTCGCCTCCGGCGCCGCCAACGCACAGCGGCTCGATGCGGGGTTCGAGCGGCTGGTCGACCGCTTCCTCGCCGAGTTCCATGGGGCGGGCGATGGCCCGTCGATGCGGAACGACGGAAGCGCGGCGTACTATGAGAATCGCGTCGGCGTCGCGCGCTCGCTGCTCGGCGAACTCGCGGAGATCGACCGCGGCGATCTGACGCCTTCGCAGGACGTCGATTTCCGCTACCTCGAAGGCATCCTCAAGAACCGCGTGCTCGAAGGCGAACGAGTTCGCTACTGGGAGAAGGACCCGACCTTATACCTGCGAATCGAGCCGCTGATCACGGCGCGGGGCGGTCTGTTGTATCGCGAGGACCGGCCCGCGGCCGACCGGGTCGACGGTGTCGTCGCCGTGCTCGAGTCGCTGCCCAGGCGGCTCGCGAACGCAAGCGACAATCTCGAGGTCTATATTCCGCTGTGGCTCGAGCCGTCGTTGAACCTGCTCGACGGCGCCGTCGAAACGCTCGAGGTCGACGTCCCGGCATTCGCCGGTCGCGTGCCGGCGCGGCGTGCAGAGATCATGGCCTCGGCGGCACGCGCGCTCGAAGCAATGGAAGCGTTCAGACGGTTCCTGGCCGAGGAGTGGACGACACGGCCTGAGGGCGACTGGCGGGTCGGCCGGGAACTGTTCGATGCCAGGCTTCGCGACCTCTACCAGATCGAAGACCTGGACGCCGAGAAACTGTACCAGTGGGGACGGGAGCAATACGCCGAGCAGCTGCGCGTGCTCGAGCGCGCAGCCAAACAGGTCGGCGATGGCCGCAGCTGGCGGCAGATTCAGCGCGATCTGCAGGCCGATCATCCCTCCGCGGAAACCATGCTCAAGGCGTTTCACGACGAGGTTCGCCGATCGCGACCCTGGATCATCGAAAACGACCTCGTGAGCATCCCGTGGGACGAGGACAACGCCGCGGCCGCCATCTACACGCCCGCCTACTACAACAAGCTCACGTTCACGGGCTTTGGCGGCGCGCCGCGCGCGCGCGAGTCAACCTTCCCGGGCGCCGTCATGCTGGCGCCGATCGACGAACGCTGGTCGCCGGCAGAGAAAGACCGATTCCTTGCTTCGCACAACTATGCCTTCATCACGACGCTGATGCCGCACGAGGTCTATCCGGGCCACGGACTCGTCGCGCTTTACGACAACCACAATCCGCGGCCACTCAGAACCTACGAGAGTTCCTACAGCAACCAGGGCTGGTGCTACTACGTCGAGTGGATCCTGACGCCCGAGTTCGACTTCTACCCGCCCGACAGGCAGGCCGAATACGTCGTCGAAATGGAGCGGCTCAAGCTCTGGCGCTATGCACGAGTCATCTACGACGCGGGTATGCACCTGGGCTACGTCACCGTCGACGAAGCCGTCGAGCTCATGACCGGCGACGTGATGTTCGCCGAACCCTACGCCTTCCTGCAGGTGCAGGGCGCCACGCACAGCTACGCGCGCACGGGCGTACCCACCTGGGGCTACCACGAGTTCATGTCGTTGCGAGACGAGTACTTCACGCGGATGTATCTGTCGGGCAAGACCGGGCGCTTGAAGGACCTGCACGACCGGGTGCTGACGATCGGTACGCTGCCGTACTCGTTGCTGCGGGAAGAGCTGTTGCGGGATATCGCTGACGACTAGCCCGGCGACCGGCCCCGCGTGCTACACGCCCAGCGCGTCAAGCACGGCCTTTTCCTGCTCCGGCGTCGGCCAGCGGCGTGCAGCGGCACGCCGTTGGTCCGGCTGCGCCTGCCACCATTCGTGCGTGTCACGGATGCTCTCGGCCAGCGAGCGATACGTAAGCCCGGCAGCAACCGAGGCGCCGGAATCGATGTGCCTGGATTTCTCACCGGACCAGAACCACGGCGCGCTGAAACCCAGTTCGTCGTGCAGCGCACGGTTCGCCCAATGCAGGCGCACGGGTCCGCTCGAGAACGCGCGAAAGCCGTACATGACCTGCTCGTGGTTGATCGGCGAGGCCGGTCCGGCCGCGTTGTAGATGCCGGGCGTGTCGTTCTCGGCGAGCGTGACCAGCCAGTGATTCAGGTCGCGCGCGTCGATCCAGGCGGCCTCGCGCTCGCGGTCCGGTGGGCACAGGATATCGCCGCCGCGATGGAAGCGCTCTACCCAGTAGGTGAAACGGTCCGTGCGATCGCCCGGACCGACGATGACCGTGGGCCGCACGATCGTGGCCGTCTCGCCGAAAGCCTGCTGGACGATCAGGTCGCATTCGGCCTTGAGCGGTCCGTAGGTTTCGCCGTTGACTTCCTCGGTGTCCGGAAAGTCAGCGTGTAGCGGCGACCTGTGGCTGACGCTCGGCGTCTTGTCGAAGTCGTAGACGCCCGTTGTCGAGACGTACACGTAGCGGCTCGTGCGCCCCTTCAGGAGCGCCACCGAGTCGCGTACGTGCCGTGGTACGTAGCCTGAGTTGTCGATGACGATGTCCCAGGTCCGGCCACTCTCGAGGGCGCCGAGGCCCGCGCCCACCGTTGCGTCGCGATTGCCGATCAGCTCCTCGACACGGTCGCCGAACAGGCCGGGGTTACTGCCCCGGTTGAACATCGCGACCTCGTGGCCGCGCGCGAGCGCGTACTCGATCTGGTGGGGACCGATGAAACCCGTGCCGCCCAGCACGAGTATCGACAGGCGTTCGGAGGCGGGTCGAACGGGCATGACTGCGCCAGCCGCTGATGCGCCCAGAAACAGCGCGCCTGCACTCAAGAATTCCCTGCGGGTGGTCATCGTGGTTCCCCTGTCGTCGATGCGGGCTAGGGTAACCGATTGCGGGATGCGAGGCTCCAAGAAACCGGAATGGGTCGGGCGCCTGTGAGCGCATGGCGCCTGGCCCTCACTTCGACATAGATGACGGAATCAGGTCGTAGATCTCGTGGTACTCGACGTCCTCGTTCGCGCCCGGGTGCGCCGAGGCCGTCGTATTGCGGACGCTTTCGATCGCCTCGTCCTGTTCCTTTTCCATTTCTGCAAAGCCTTTCTGCAGGTCGGAGAGGCGCATGCGCAGCGTGTCGGACATCTGCTCCGACTCCTTGGCCTTGTTGAGCGCAGTCTTCGCCTCCGACTCGTGCTCCGCGCGGCTCTTCTCGAGGGCCTCGACGGCCTTGACGAGCTGCTCGTTGTGAATCCGGAGTTCCATGATCTCGGCGTTCTCGCCTGCGAGACGTTCGTTAGACTTACGCAGCGTCTTGACTTCCTCGAGCAGCTCCGACCGCTCGGAACGGATTTTTTTCAGGTTCCGTTCCAGCATCGCGATCTGCCCGAGCTGGGCCTCGGCGTTCACGATCATTTCCTCGGCCGAGCTGTGGCCCTGGTCCTTCGCCTTCGCCTCCATGCGCCGGTTGAACGCATCCTGCTCGGCACGTGCAGCATTGAGTTCCTCTTCCAGCCGCTTGCGTGCCTTCAACGACTTCGCGAGCTCGCCCTTGTAGAACTCACCCGCCTTCTTGAATTCGTCCTGCATGGCTAGCGTTCGCTGGTGCACGGATGCGAGCATCTTCTGCAGTTCGTCGACTTTGCCCTTGGTCAGCTCGCGCTCGGCTTTGAGGGACCGGACCGTGTCGATGAGC
Organism: Woeseiaceae bacterium; assembly: GCA_028280615.1. Classification (GTDB taxonomy): domain Bacteria; phylum Pseudomonadota; class Gammaproteobacteria; order Steroidobacterales; family Woeseiaceae; genus UBA1847. Next base: position 19,170 of record JANQLK010000040.1, read on the forward strand.
TCCCTCGACTTGTCCTTGACCTCCCTGATCTTGTCGGTCCGCGTCCGGCTTTCGTCAGCCAGCGCCTTTTTCTCGTCGGCCAGCGCCTGCTTTTCGTCTGCAAGCGCCTTGTTCTGATCGGCCAGCACCTGCTTTTCGTCGGCCAGTGCCTCGTTCTGATCGGCCAACGCCTGGATCTGATCGGCCAGCGCGAGCTTTTCGTCGGCGAGCGCCGAACTCTCGTCAGCAAGCACCTGTTTTTCGTCGACGAGGGTTTGGTTCCGATCGGCCAGCAACTGTTTTTCGTCGGCAAGCACCTGGATCTGATCGGCCAGCGCCAGCTTTTCGTCGGTGAGCGCCTTATTCTCGTCGGCGAGCGCCTGCTTTTGGTCGACAAGGGACTGGTTCTGATCGGCGAGGGCGAGCTTCTCATCGGCCAGCGTCTGGTTCTCGTCGGCGAGTGCGAGCTTTGCGTCGGCGAGTGATTGTTTCTCATCGACGAGCGCCTGTTTTTCGTCGACGGCGCGCAGTTTCTCGCGAGTGGCGACGTCCAGTTCGGCGCGGTGGTTGTCGGCGTTTTGCTGAAGCTCATCGACCATGGCCTTGAGCATCTCGGCTTCGGCGCTGGCCCGCGTCGCCTCCGCGCTCGACGATTCGATCGCGCGCTCGTGCGCTTCGCCGATGTCGCGAAGCTGTTTCTCATGGCGGGCCGACGCCGAGGCCTGCTCGCTCAAGATCGCTTCGAGCTCGGAGCGATAGTTGGCGGCCTTGCTTTCCAGGGAGCCGATTTTGCCCTTGAGCGAATCGATCTGGCTTTGCTGCTTGCTCTCAAGCTCAACGAGCTTTCGCTTCTCCGCCACGACGTCGGCAAGCTCCTGCGCGTGCTGCCTGCCGAGCGCTCTTACCCGCGTCTTGTCCGTCATTACGGCCACGCTGTACGCGATAGCGGCGCCGACGACGCCGGCAACACCGGCGGCCAGAACAAGCTCTAGAATCGGTGCTTCCAAGTCGTGGTCCTTCCATGCGTCGAAGAGTAATCGGGTAGCGGAGACCAGACTGCCTGAATATGACGTAATTCGCTGCGAAGCAACGCACAGATTATGCTGCGAAGCGGCGCACACGCTGGAAGGACGCCGGCCGATTATGTCAAAGACCTGGCCCGCACAACGGTCGGCCGGGACTAGTGCCTGCGGACGGTTTGAGGAGGCGCAGAACTCTCTGCAAACCCGCAACGAAAAACCCCGCTCAATGAGCGGGGCGTTTCGTCGTCAGGAGATAGCGGACTGGCTTCAGGCTTGCCGGCGCCTCCGCATCAGTCCAAGGCCGACAAGGCCGAAGCCGAGGAGAGCGAGTGTGCCCGGCTCCGCGACGGCGGCCGCTGCCGTTTCGTAGCTCAGCGTCACGTCGAGTCGGTTTCGCGAGCCGCTGAGACCGGGAGTCGAGCGAGGACCGAAGTCGACTGTAACGAGGAGCGCACCATCCGCGATCAGGCCACCGACATTGACACCGAAGTCGGCCAGGATGTCCGCAAAGCTCAGTACGAGGTCGAAAGTGTTCCGGCCGCTGCTGCCGGCGCACGTCGCGATGGTGATGTGGCTCGGGGTCGGCGGGCAGTCATAGCGACCGACGGCGAAACCGTCGAGAAACACGTCAAAACGCTCAGTGGCTAAACCGCTCAGGTCGAACGTCGAGCCTGGACCGCTCGCAATCTGGATAAACCCGCTGTTGCCGGCGGCAGCCGGAATGGGCGAGAAATCGAAATCGAGTTGCTCGCCTTCTACCGTCTGGTTCTGCGACTGGAAGATCGAGATCGGGACCGCGTTGGCGATCATCGGCGCTGCGGCCAGGAGAACCGCGATAAGTGTCTTGCGCATGACGGGTTGGCTCCGGAAGGACGATGTACCTGAAAAGACTAGTCCGGATGACGCAGGAAGCGTGCCAGGTCAGAAAAAACATAGGCTTACGCTTCGGCCAAGAGGCCGGCTGTAAAACCGTCCGACAGCCTGGGCCCGGGCCCGATCTTTGTGCCGCCGGCGGACGCAGAGGGTGGTGGGCCCGCCAGGACTCGAACCCAATCCGCCCTACCGGGTCTTTCTCTCCGCGCTGGTAATCGCGGATTGATCTTTAGTGGCGTGCGTATTCG
>JANQLK010000042.1 GCA_028280615.1 Woeseiaceae bacterium
GGCGTTGCGGCTTCTCGCCATAGCCCCGCTATGGCTCGTCGCCGCGCCTTGCCAGCCACGAAAATCCGCGGCCGCCTCATGCACGTTATTTACGGGACACGACACTAGAACCTATCTCAAAACAGATCGCGGTCCCGCCGGCGCCGCCCGAGTTTCGCCGCCGCCGGCTGCCGTTCGGGCGACCGGTCGTGGCATAATCGCCGCCTTTGCCCGCGCCGCGATCGCCGATGTCTGAAACCACCGCCGCCAAACGCAAGATTCTCGTCAGCAGCGCCCTGCCCTATGCCAACGGCTCGCTGCACATGGGGCATCTGGTCGAGTACCTGCAGACGGACATCTGGGTGCGTTTCCAGAAGCTTCGCGGGCATCGCTGCACCTACGTTTGCGCGAGCGATGCGCACGGCACGCCGATCATGATCAAGGCGAGGGAACTGGGCATTACGCCCGAGGCGCTCACCGAGCGCCTCTCGGCGGAGTTCGTCCGCGACTTCGGCGACTTTGGCGTCAAGTTCGACAATTTCCACACGACGCATTCGCCCGAGAGCGAGGCGCTCACGACCGAGATCTACGAGGCGCTCAAGGCCGCCGGCGACATCTACACGAAGATGATCGAACAGGCCTACGACGAGAAGGAGGGCATGTTCCTGCCCGACCGCTTTGTCCGCGGCACGTGCCCTGTCTGCGGGGCTGAAGACCAGTACGGCGACGCCTGCGAAAACTGCCACTCGACGTATACGCCGGCCGATCTGATCGATCCGGTCTCGGTCGTGTCCGGAACGACGCCCGTAACGCGCGAATCCGAGCACTATTTCTTCCGGCTGAGCGACTACGAGGAACGGCTCAAGCGCTGGATGCAGTCAGCAAATCTCGACGCCGCTGTGCTTGCAAAACTCGAGGAGTGGTTCGAGGCCGGTCTCAAGGACTGGGACATTTCCCGGGACGCCCCTTACTTCGGCTTCCGTATCCCGGGCACGAAGGACAAGTATTTCTATGTCTGGCTCGATGCGCCTGTCGGTTATGCGGCGAGCTTCAAGAATCTCTGCGCGCGCCGCGACGATCTCGACTTCGATGAGTACTGGCGCCCGGGTCACGACACCGAGGTCTACCATTTCATCGGCAAGGACATCATTTACTTTCATATGCTGTTCTGGCCGGCGGTGCTCGAGGGCGCGGGCTGGCGGACACCGACGAGCGTTTTCGCGCACGGCTTTTTGACCGTCAACGGGCAGAAGATGTCGAAGTCGCGGGGGACGTTCATCACGGCGCGCACCTATCTGGACAACCTCGATCCCAACTACCTGCGCTACTACTACGCCGCAAAGCTCGGGCCGACGATCGAGGACATCGATCTGAACCTCGACGACTTCGTTGCGCGGGTCAATTCCGACCTGGTCGGCAAGCTCGTCAATATCGCGAGCCGCTGCGCGGGCTTCATCGGCAAGCGCTTCGACGGCAGGCTGGCTCAAGAGCTCGCCGATCCCGCGCTGTTCGACGAGGTCGGAGCCGCGTCGGACGCGATCGCCGGGCACTACGAGCGGCGCGAGTACTCGAAGGCCATGCGCCTGGTCATGGCGCTGGCCGACAAGGCGAACCGCTACATCGACGAGCACAAGCCGTGGGTGATGATCAAGGACGACGCAAGGCAGGCCGAAGTCCAGTCCGTTTGCACCCAGGGCCTGAACCTGTTTCGCAGCCTCATGATCTACCTGTCGCCCGTGCTCCCCGAGCTTGCGCGAAAGGCACAGGCGTTCCTGGGTGAGACGCACTGGCACTGGAACGATGCCGGCACGCCACGGCTCGGCGTCGCCATCAACAAATTCACTCCCCTGCTGACGCGCGCGGACGCGGACAAGGTCAACGCAATGGTCGAACAGTCGAAGCAATCCCTCGAATCCGACGACGACGCCGAGGCGGATGAAGACACAATCGGGATCGACGACTTCATGAAGCTCGATCTGAGGATCGCGAGAATCGCCGCCGCCGAGCCCGTCGAGGGTGCGGACAAGCTGCTCAGGCTGACCCTGGACCTGGGCGACGGCGAGCGGCAGGTCTTCGCGGGCATCAAGGCGGCCTACGACCCCGCGACGCTGGTCGATCGCCACGTGGTCGCGGTCGCGAACCTGGCACCAAGGAAGATGCGCTTCGGCGTCTCCGAGGGCATGGTCCTCGCGGCCGGCCCGGGCGGAGAAGAAATCTTCCTGCTGTCGCCCGATGCGGGTGCTGAAGCCGGGATGCGCGTCAAGTAGACGTCAGAACGCGCTGATCTGCCACGGCGTTCCAGGAGCTATCTCCTAATTGCTCGCGGCCGCCCATCCCTCCATACTTCGTTGAGATGAATACGCCAGCTGTGATTTCGCCCGCCCGCAGGCTTCGCACACGGCCCGCGTCGACAGTCGCGCGGCGATGCGTGTCGCGCGGCCGGCAGACGGTCAGTAGCGCCCGCGGCGCGGGCGCACCGCGGCCGCCCGAGCTTTCATGAGCGACATCGTCGTCATTCTCGTCGGCACCGTGCTGGTCAACAACTTCGTCCTGACCCGCTTTCTCGGGCTGTGCCCGTTCATCGGCGTCTCCCGGAATCTGGACGCCGCGGCCGGGATGTCGCTCGCGACGGCCTTCGTCCTGACGCTGTCTTCGGCCACGGCCTACCTGTTGCACGAGTACCTGCTCGTTCCGCTCGAACTCGAGTACTTGAGGACCTTGAGCTTCATACTCGTGATCGCCGCCAGCGTACAGTTCACGGAGATCATGGTCCGCCGGCTGAGTCCCCGGCTCGAGCAGGTGCTCGGCGTGTTCATCCCGTTGATCGCCACCAACTGCGCCGTGCTGGGCGTGGCCCTGCTCAACGTGCAGGAGGCAAAGAATTTCATCGGGTCGCTGTTTTTCGGACTCGGCGCGGCCGGCGGTTTCGCGCTCGTGCTCGTGCTGTTCGCAGCCATTCGCGACCGGGTCGACGCCGCGGACGTGCCTGCCGCGTTTCGCGGCGCGGCGATCGCCCTGATCACGGCCGGCATCATGTCGATGGCCTTCTTGGGCTTCGCCGGCATGGCGAGGTCGTGAACCGCGATGTCGGGCTTACTCGTAGCCGTCCTAACGCTGGCCGGGATCGCACTGATCGCGGGCGTTGCCCTCGCCTATGCCGCGTCCAGGCTGCCGCCCGGTAAGCTCGACCGGGTCGAACAGGTCAACGCGCTGCTGCCGCAGACTCAATGCGCGCAGTGCGGCTATCCCGGCTGCAGGCCCTACGCGGCCGCGATCGTCGATCAAGGCGCCGCGATCAATTTGTGCCCGCCGGGCGGCCAGGACACCGTCGACCGGCTCGCGGAACTGCTCGATCGAGAGCCTGAGGCGCTCGAGGGCAAGGCGCCGGAACAACGACTCGTTGCGATGATCGACGAAGAACTGTGCATCGGTTGCCTGCACTGCCGCAATGCCTGCCCCGTCGACGCTATCGTCGGCGCGCGCACCACGATGCACACGGTCATCGAAGCCGAGTGCACGGGCTGCGAGCTCTGCGTCGCCCCCTGTCCCGTGGACTGCATCGCCATGCAGGCACCGGCATGAGCGCGCCGACCTACGACCTCGGCACGGTGCATGGCGGGCTCCGGCTGCCGGCCCACAAGGAGGCGTCGACGGCCATGGCCATCCACGATGTGCCGGTGCCGGCCCAGCTCGTGCTGCCACTCGCCCAGCACGTCGGCGAGCCGGCCCAGCCCATCGTCGGTATCGGCGAGCGAGTGTTGAAGGGACAGCTCATCGCCGAGATCGACGGTACGCTCGGGGCACCTGTGCATGCGTCTTCCTCGGGGCGGATCGTGGCGATCGAACCCTGGCCGATATCCCGCCGCAACGGCGAGCGCGCACCGTGCATCGTCATCGAAACCGACGGCGAGGACCGGGCCATCGAACCGGCCGAGGCGCCGGTCCCGTTCGATTCGCTGCCGCCGGACGTCCTGGCTGCCCGGATTCTGCAGGGCGGCATTGTCGGCCTCGGTGGCGCCGTGTTTCCGACCGCGCAAAAACTCATGCAGGCGTCGTCGACCGACACGACCCAGCTCCTGCTCAACGGCGTCGAGTGCGAGCCCTACATCAGCTGCGATGACATGCTCATGCGAGAGCGCGCCGAGGCCGTGATCCGAGGCGGCCAGATCCTCATGCACGCGCTCGGCGCCGACACCTGCTTCGTCGTCGTCGAGAGCGACAAGCCCGAAGCCATCGGGGCACTCGGAGAAGCGCTGGGTGGGATCGCCGACCCGCGAATCACGCTCAAGCAGGTGCCGACCATCTACCCGTCCGGCGGCGAGGACCAGCTCGTGCAGCTCGTCACCCGCCGGGAAGTGCCGAGCGGCGGCCTGCCGTCCGATGTCGGCTGCCTCGTGCAAAACGTCGGCACGGCGGCGGCGGTGTACGACTGGATCGAATCCTACGAGCCACTGTTGTCGCGCATCACGACCGTGACCGGCGATGGCGTCGCGCAGCCGATGAATGTCCGCGCACGCATCGGCACGACGGTCGCCGACGTCGTCAATTTCGCGGGCGGCTATACGGACCGGGCCGGGCAGCTGATCATTGGCGGGCCGATGTGCGGCAAATCGGTGACCACGGACCGGGTTCCGCTGGTCAAAGCGACGAACTGTATCCTCGTGCTCGCCGAGCCCGTGACAAGCGGCATCGAGCGCCCGTGTATCCGCTGCGGCGAGTGCGCGGAGGTCTGTCCCGTTCAGCTCCTTCCGCAGCAGCTCTACTGGTATGCGGCCGCGGACGACGAGGATCAGCTTCGCGACTACGGGCTGACGGACTGCATCGAGTGCGGCTGCTGCGACCTCGTGTGCCCGAGCCACATTCCGCTCACGGCGGATTTCCGCAAGGCCAAGGCGCACATACGCGAGCAGGCGGACGAGAAGGCGCGCGCCGAGCGCGCGCGGCGGCGATTCGAGCAGCGCAACGAACGGATCAGGCGCGAACAGGAGTCTCGCGCGAGGGAACTCGAGGCCCAGAAGACGGCCGCGAAGTCGGCCGGCAGGAACGTGATTGCCGAACTCCTGAAGCGCAGGCAGGACAAGGGCCTGTGAACACGATGTCGGTGAGCCCTGTTGCCCCTGAAAACGCCTCAATGGAGGCGCGAGGAGAGAAGTTTGGTCGCTCCAAATGAACGACGAGCAACGCGCAGTGAGGCGTTTTCAGGGGCAACCCGAAGGGCCGGTCCCCTGTTTCCGCCGGCGGCGTTGTCAGTCGCTCATTTAGCGGTGCTAAACCGCGCTCCTTCCGCCTTGCCGGACGAAAACAGGGCCTCCGGCAGGGTTCACCGACATCGTGTTCACAGGCCCTGACCGTGGAGTTCGAGCGCCGCGAAGCCCCGCATATCGCCCCGGATACGGACGTGCCCCGCATCATGCTGCAGGTGCTCGCCGCGCTCATCCCGGCCGCGGTTGCCCACGTATGGTTTTTCGGCCCGGGATTCCTGTTCAATCTCGGCATTGCCAGCCTGTTCTGCGTGGCTGGCGAGGCGCTCGTTCAGAAGCTCAGGCATCGTCCGCCCGAGGTGGCCCTGAGCGACTACTCGGCTATCGTAACGGCCGCCCTGCTCGCCTTCGCGCTGCCGTCGCTGACGCCGTGGTGGGTGACGGCCACGGGCGCCTTGTTCGGTATCGTCGTCGCGAAGCACCTGTACGGCGGTATCGGCTTCAACGTCTTCAACCCCGCGATGGCCGGGTACGTGGTCATCCTCGTCGCCTTTCCCATGCACCTGAACCTCTGGGTCGCGCCGCGCATGGGCGACATCGATTATCAGTACCTGACGCTGTTCGAGACCGTGCGTTATACGCTGACGGGTGTACTGCCGGACGCGCTGCCCTTCGACGCCGTGAGCCGGGCAACACCCCTCGACGCGATGAAATCGGGCCTCAACAACGCGCGCACGGTCGCCGAGGTGAGGACGCTGCCGATCATGGGCGACTTCGGCGGCCGAGGCTGGGAGTGGATAGGCAATTTCATCGCCATCGGCGGTTTCTGGCTGCTCTGGCGTAAGGTCATCCGCTGGCACATTCCGGTCGGCGTCGGCGTGGGCCTGCTCGCCCCGGCGATGCTCATGTACCTGATCAATCCCGACATTTACCCGTCGCCCGGCTTCCACCTGTTCGGCGGCGCGTCGATACTGTGCGCGTTTTTCATCGCGACCGACCCGGTGTCCGCCGCGACCAGTCCGAGGGGGCGCCTGATATACGGGGCGGGCATCGGCCTGCTGGTCTACTGTATTCGGGGCTTCGGCGCCTACGCCGACGGCGTCGCGTTCGCCGTGCTGATCATGAACATGGCCGCGCCGGCCATCGACAGGCTGACCCGGCCGCGCATCGTCGGCCACGGCAGTGGAGTCATCGGCCCATGAGCGGCGCCGGAATCGCGAGGAGCGGACTGACGCTGGCGCTGATCGCGTCGATTTGCACGGCTCTCGTTGCCGTGAACTACCAGCTCACCGAGGAGCCCATCGAAAGAAATCGTCAGGCGATGCTCGAGCAGAGCCTTACACCGGCGCTCGCGAACGTTCTGTTCGACGGCAACGTCACCGAATCGATGCTGGTATTGCCCGCCCCGCACGGCCTGCCGGGCAGCGATGACGCCATCGTCTACCGCGTCTACTCGGGCGGGGAGCCCGTGGCCGCCCTGTTCGCGGTCACCGCACGCAACGGCTACGCGGGACCGATCCGGATACTGCTCGGCGTTCGCTACGACGGTGAGGTTTCGGGCCTGCGCATACTCGAGCATCGCGAAACGCCGGGGCTTGGCGACCGCATCGTCTCGACGCGGTCCGATTGGGTCTTCCAGTTCGACGGACGCTCGCTGGGCGACCCGCCGCAAGAGGACTGGGCACTCAAGACGGACGGCGGAGAGTTCGACCAGCTGACCGGCGCATCGGTCACGCCGCGGGCTGTCGTACAGGCGATCCGCGAGACGTTGATATACTTCGAGGCAAACCGCGATTCGCTATTCGCCCAGCCGGCCGCTGCCACGGATTCCACGCCATGACCGAGCGAACTTTCGCAGAGCACCTGTCCCGCGGACTGTGGGCCGACAATCCCGGGCTCGTGCAGCTGCTGGGGCTGTGTCCGCTTCTGGCTGTCACGACGAGCTTCGTCAACGGGCTTGGCTTGGGAGTAGCAACGCTCGTCGTACTGACGCTCTCGAACGTGCTCGTCTCCGCGACGCGGCGCCTCCTGAGCCATGAGATCCGGATTCCCATCTATGTGCTGATCATCGCGAGCCTCGTCACCTGCATCGAACTCAATTTCAAGGCCTGGTTTCCGACTCTCGACCGCTCGCTCGGTATTTTCATACCGCTGATCGTAACCAACTGCGCAATCGTCGCGCGGGCCGAAGTATTCGCGTCGCGCAATACGGTGACCGCGAGCCTCGCCGACGGACTCGGCATGGGCCTGGGCTTCACGCTGCTGCTCGTTTCGGTCGGTGCGTTTCGCGAGCTCATCGGTCAGGGCACGATGATGTCCGGTCTCGACATGCTGCTGGGCGGTGAACCGATGCGGGGGCTCGTCCTCGCGGATGGCGGCTGGCTGCTTGCGCTGCTGCCGCCAGGGGCCTTCATGAGTCTGGGGCTGGCCGTCGCGCTCAAGAACACGCTGGACCGCCGCCGCAGACTCAAGAGCGGCGCGCCGATGTCACGCCCGCTCAGCCGTTCATGAACCGGGAGAAGCGTACGGCCATCTTCGAGACGCTGAAGGCCGCCAACCCGTCGCCGAAAACCGAGCTCTGTTACACCACGCCGTTCGAACTGCTCATCGCCGTGATCCTGTCGGCGCAGGCAACCGACGTCGGCGTGAACAAGGCGACGGCCAGGCTGTTCCCGGTCGCCAATACGCCGCAGGCTGTCCTCGATCTCGGCCTCGAGGGTCTGACGGGCTACATACGCACGATTGGCCTGTTCAACAGCAAGGCGGCCAATATCATGAAGACCTGCCGGATCCTGGTCGAGCACCATGACGGCGAGGTGCCTCAATCGCGGGACGCCCTCGAGGCCCTGCCCGGCGTCGGCCGCAAGACCGCCAACGTCGTCCTGAACGAAGCCTTCGGCGTGCCGACGATCGCCGTCGACACGCATATCTTTCGCGTCTCGAATCGTACCGCGATCGCGCCCGGCAAGACGCCGCTCGAGGTGGAGAAGCGGCTGCTGCGCCTCGTACCCGAGGAGTTCAGGAAAGACGCGCACCACTGGCTGATTCTGCACGGCCGGTACGTATGCAAGGCGCGCAAACCGCTGTGCGGCGAGTGTTCGATCGTCGAATGGTGCGAGTATCGCAACAAGGAGGTCGCGTGATTTTCGGCCAGGATCGCGGTGCCCTGCGCCGCATGTATGCCGAGGCCTGGACCAAACGCGACGCCGGCCAGGCAATGTCGGCGCTCGAGCAGCAGATCGCCGACGTCATTGCCGACCATCCCGAGTACGTCGCAGCCGTTACAGCCGAAGAGATCGATCGCGACTTCCTGCCCGAGGGCGGTCAGACGAATCCGTTCCTGCACATGGGCTTGCACCTGTCGCTCAGGGAGCAGATTGCAACCGACCGGCCCGCGGGCATACGCAGCCTGTTTACGGGCCTGCTCGAATCGGTCGGCAACCGCCACGACGCCGAGCACCGGATGATCGAATGCCTTGCAGAGACGCTCTGGGAGGCACAGAGTCGGAGTGCGCCGCCGGACGAGCGTCGCTATCTGGAATGTCTGGAGCGACTCGCGCGCAGGTAACGTCCTGTCCGGTTGATCGTAATAAATCGATCGGGCTTCCGGTCTGGTTCGACACAGCAGTAGGTGAATCATGTCTGAGAACAAGCAACAATATCCCGTGCAGGGCGCCGGCCTGGGACTGCGTCGGGCGCTCACCGACACGCTCATGCAGTCGCCTCCCGCGGACGTCGACTTCATGGAGGTTGCCCCCGAGAACTGGATTCACGTCGGCGGCATCCTCGCAAAGAAGCTGCGCTTCTTCACCGAACGCTACCCGTTCCTGATTCACGGCCTGTCACTGTCCATCGGCTCGCCCGCGCCGCTGGACGAGCAGCTGGTTCTGGACATCAAGGCCTTCATGGCCGAGCACGGCATTCGCATGTACTCGGAGCACCTGAGCTACTGCGGAGACGACGGCCACCTGTACGACCTGATGCCGATTCCGTTCACCGAGGACGCGGTCAGGTACGTTGCCGAACGCGTCCGCCGGGTGCAGGACATACTCGAACAGCGCATCGCGCTCGAGAACGTCTCTTACTACGCGCCGACGGACACATCGATGAGCGAGGACGACTTCACGCTCGCGGTGCTCGAGGAAGCCGACTGCGACCTCATGCTCGACATCAATAACATCGTCGTGAACAGCATCAATCACAAATACGATGCGAGCGCGTTTCTCAACCGCATGCCGGCCGAGCGAATTCGCTATTTCCACATCGCGGGTCACTACGTCGAGGCCGAAGACCTGCGCGTCGATACCCATGGTGCACCGGTCGACAAGCAGGCCTGGGAGTTGCTTGCCGAGGCCTATGCCAGATTCGGTCCCGTGCCGACGCTGCTCGAACGCGACTTCAACTTCCCGCCCATCGAGGAATTGCTCGATGAGGTCCGGCGCATCAAGTCGCTGCAAGCCGAATACCGGCATCCGGTAGCCGCAAATGGTTAAGCGACCCGCGTTCCAGGACAAGCAGTACGCATTCGCCGCGCACATTCGGGATCCCGAGCGCAGTCCCGCCCCGGAGGGCGTCGAAAACCGCCGCATGGCGATCTACCGCGAGCTGTTCTTCAACAACTTGAAGAACCTGCTGGCCACAACCTACCCCGTTCTGCGCAAGCTGCACGACGATGCGCAATGGGAGCGCTTCATCCGGCAGTTCATGCAGAAGCACCAGGCGAAGACGCCCTACTTCCTCGAGCTGCCCGAAGAGTTCCTGGCTTTCCTGGGCAGCGAGTACGAACGCGCCGACGACGACTACCCGTTTCTCGAAGAGCTCGCACACTACGAATACATCGAACTGGCGCTGTCGGTGTCGGAGACCGAAAACGACATGCACGGTGTCGACCCGGACGGCGATCTGCTGACCCGCGCGCCACAGAAGTCCGCGCTGTGCTGGGTATACGCCTACAGCTTTCCCGTGCACCGCATCTCCAGGGATTTCCTGCCGACCGAACCGCTCGCACAACCCGTTTATCTTGCGGTCTACCGCGATGCTCAGGACAAGGTCGGTTTTCTCGAACTCAATCCCGTATCGGCAAGCCTGTTGAACGCGCTCGACGAGAACGCGGCCGGACGGACGGGCAAGGAGCTGCTCACGGATATCGGCGTGGCGATCAACTACCCGGACGCCGATGCATTTCTCGAGCACGGCGCGGCGGCACTGAGAGAGATGCGCAAGCTCGGAATCATTACCGGGACACGGACCTGAAGCTACCCGAACACGGAGTAACACCATGGACAAACTCAAGGCACTGTGGACATCGGTGACCGAGATTCTGAATGCGGCGGCCGAGTGGATCGCTTTGTTGCCCATCCGCATGCTGATGGGCTACGAGTTCGCGTCGGCCGGGTTCAGAAAGCTCGATGCCAGCGAGACGGTCTGGGGTGACGTGCCGAACTGGTTCGCGGGCACGCGCGGCGACTTCCCGTTTCCGTTCAACGTGCTGCCGATCGAACTCAGCTGGTTCCTCGTGACCTGGACCGAGATACTCGGTGGCATCGGACTGTTCATCGGGCTGTTCACGCGATTCTGGGCCGTCAGCCTGATCATTGTCACGATCGTCGCGATATTCGGCGTGCATTGGCCGGACGAATGGAACAGTCTCGCGGACCTCTGGAAGGGCTACGTCATTACCAACAATGGCTTCGGCAACTATCGCGTGCCGCTCCTGTTCCTGGCCATGCTGTTCCCGCTGGCGTTCATCGGGCCCGGCCGGGTGTGCATGGACCGGATACTGTCGACCCATGTATTCAAAATGGGCGACCAGAAACTCTAGCAGCGGTCCGAGAGCTTCAAGGGGAGCGAGTTCACATGATGGAAACGTTTACTTTCGCGCTTGCCGCGCTCGAAACGCTGACGATTCTGTTCGTCTTCATGCTCGGCCTCGGTGTTCTCGCGGTCGTCATCATGTACGTCGTCGACGTCACCCAGACCACGCACACGGTTCGCCGCAACTACCCCGTCGTCGGCCGCTTCCGCTATCTCTTCGAGCACATGGGCGAGTTCTTCCGGCAGTATTTCTTCGCCCAGGATCGCGAGGAGATGCCGTTCAACCGTGCGCAGCGATCCTGGGCGTATCGCGCCGCGAAGGGCGTCGACAATACGGTCGCATTCGGATCGACGCTGAATCTGTCCCCCACGGGCACGCCGATCTTCGTCAACTGCCCGTACCCGACGCTGGACGAGGACGCCGAGCCCGAGTCGCCGCAGCGCGTCGGTCCCTACGCGCGTCTTCCCTACGACGCACCGTCGTTTTTCAACGTCTCCGCCATGAGCTACGGGGCGCTGTCGAAGCCCGCGGTGCTCGCCCTGTCGAAGGGCTCGAAGATGGCGGGCAACTGGCTGAATACGGGAGAGGGCGGCCTGTCCGAATGGCACCTGGAGGGCGGCTGCGACATCGTGTTCCAGATCGGCACAGCCAAGTACGGCGTCCGCGATGAAAACGGCAGGCTGTCCGACGACAAGCTCCGGGAACTCGCGGCCATAGAGCAAGTCCGCATGTTCGAGTTGAAGCTCAGCCAGGGCGCGAAGCCCGGCAAGGGCGGTATTCTGCCCGCGGCCAAGGTCACGGCTGAGATCTCCCGGATTCGCGGCATTCCCGAGGGCAGCGACTCGATCAGCCCCAACCGGCATCCCGAGATCGAGTCGGCGGCGGATCTCGTCGACATGATCAATCACATCCGCGACGTGACGGGGAAGCCGGTCGGTTTCAAATGCGTAATCGGTGCCTGGGGCTGGCTCGAGGAGGTGTTCGAAGAGGTCAATGCGCGCTGCATCGAGAGTGCTCCCGATTTCATTACGGTCGACTCGGGCGACGGCGGCACGGGCGCTGCACCCATGAGCCTGATGGACCACGTCGGACTGCCAATCAAGGAAAGCCTGCCGCTCGTGACCACTCTCTTGAAGAAGCACGGGCTCAAAGAGCGCGTCAAGGTCATCGCGAGCGGCAAGCTCATCAATCCCGCCGATGCGGCCGTGGCACTCTGCATGGGCGCGGATTTCGTCAATTCGGCGCGCGGCTTCATGTTTGCGTTGGGCTGTATCCAGGCGCTGCAGTGCAACAAGAACACCTGCCCGACCGGTATCACGACGCACGACAGGCGCAAGCAGCGCGGCCTGGTTCCCGAGGACAAGGCGAGACGCGTCGCGCGCTATTCCGAGACGATGCGCAAGGAGATCGGCACGATCGCGCATTCCTGTGGCGTGCCGCAACCGAGTCGGCTGCAGCCGTTTCATTGCAGGATCGTCCAGGACGACGGGCGCTCGATTCCCCTGGACGAACTGTACCCCGTGGATGCGCTCGGCCAGAGCCGTTGACGAACCCGCTCAGTCGCGCAATCACATTCAGCCAGCGCCTCGCGAATCTGAATCGCGTTGAATCCCCGCAGCGTCTCGGGCGCTAGCCTGCCGGAAATGTTTGGAAACATCCCGTCACAGCGGTGAAACCAGACCGCGATCCACTTCTGGTGTAATTGAGTGATGAATGTGATCACGTACTGGTTTCGAGCGCTGAGCGCGACAGTGTTGTTCGTCTCTCTCGCCTGCTTCGGCAGCGCCTACGCGCAGGCTGACACGGGCGCGATCGAGGTCAGGGCCGTCGACGCCGGCACGCGCCGCCCGAAAGCCGGCATCGACATTACGATTGCCGGGCGCGGCAACCGGGCCGGCGCGCCCGTAACCCGTTCCACGGGCACGGACGGAACCGTACTGTTCGACAAGCTGCCGGCCGGCCTGTACGACGTCACGGCCAGCGGCGCCGGCATCGTCGCGGCCCGCGAGCCCAGCGTGCGGGTCTCGCTGCGCAAAACCACGCCGCTCGAGTTGAACCTGCTCGAGGCGAACGCGCAGATCGAGGAAGTCGTCGTTGTGGCACGGGCGCTGCAGGCCGATCGCTACGGCTCGGTCAGCAGCTCGATCCTGAATCGTGAGGAGCTGCGCAGCGCCGTGGGCACCGGCAGCGACGTCATGCGCGCACTCGACGGACTGCCCGGGCTGATTTCGACCGGGGACTTCGCGAACTTCACGGTGCGCGGTCGCGGGCCGCGTGACAACCTGATCTTCGTGGACGGGCTGCCGTTCGACAAGGTCGTGCATTTCGACCAGACGCTCGGCGAGGACGAAGATATAGGCGGCGGCGGTCGCTTTTCGATCTTCGCGCCGAACTCGATCGCGAACGCCGAGTTCTCTCCCGGCGGCTGGAGCGCGGCTTTCGGCGGCCGATCGGGGTCCTTGCTCGAGCTCAACGTTGCCGGCGGCTCGCCCACCCCGAGCGCCAGCCTGCGAATCGATATCGCCGGCGTCGAACTCATCTACGAAGGGCCGAGCGGTTTTCACGACGATACGACGATGTTCCTGACGGGCCGGAGCTTCGACTTCGGCCGCGTCTTCGAAACCATCGACCAGGCGGACATCGGCAGTCCCGAACTCTCGGACTTCATCGTCAAGACCGTAACCGAGTTCGACGCCGACAACACCGTCGAGGTCCTCGCGATACTGGCGCCCGAACGGTACACGCGGGACATCGACAACGTGCTCGAAGCCGAGAATTTCGAGGACGTCGGGCTGATCGAATCGGAGCAGGATCTAGGGCTCCTCGGCGTCACGTGGCGCCGGCTGGTCGGCGACAACGCGGAATGGACGAATCGACTTTATTTCAGGGACAGTGACAAGACCTCCTCCGAGGGCGAAGCCTTTCCCGACCTCGTACCCGAGGGCACGCCGGCGGCCGACATTCCGGTCAACGAGCGCATCCTGACGATCCGCGAGCAGGAGTCGGAACTGGGCTGGCGCTCCGATTTCGCGACCGAAAGCCGCTTCGGGCCGCTGAGCGCCGGAATCAGGCTGACGCAAATCGACCTCGACTACACGACGGTTTTACGCGAAGACTGGATCCGATACGTATACCGCAGCACGGATCCGCGCCCGCCGGGCCAGGATTACATCGTCCTTACGCCTGACGACGTCAACTCGGCCTATGCTCAGGCCGAGACGAGCTTCGCCGTATTCGGCGAACAGGTCTTCGAGATCGGAGACTGGGATCTGCGCGCGGGTCTGCGCTACGACCGCGACGGATTCGCGGACGAATCGCTCGTGTCGCCGCGGCTGGCGCTGAACGGGCGCCTGACGAGCGACCTGCGCCTGTCCGCGACGGCCGGTGTGTTCTACCAGTCGCCGCGCGCGCTCGTCCGGGCAGCGAATCCCGACAACTTCGACGTTCGGAACGAGCGCATCACGCACACGAGCATCGGCGCCTCGTACGACTTCGGGGCTAACTGGAACGTACTCGTCGAACCCTACTACCAGCGGCTTGACGATCTGATCGTCGCCGAGGGCAGGACGTCCGGGCGGGTGAGCAACGCCGGCGAAGGCACCAACTATGGCGTGGACGTCGTCCTGTCCCGCTATTTCAACAGCGGCTGGTTCGCGAATGCGACCTATTCCTACAACAACGCGGAGCGCAACGACGGTGACGGCACGGCCGACTACCCGTTCGACTTCAGCCGCACGCACTTTTTCACAGTAGGCGGAAGCTGGGAGATCAATTCGCGCTGGAAGATAGGCGCGCGGTGGAAGTACGCCAGCGGCAGACCGAGCGACGACTTCGTGATCAACGCGGACGTCCTCGGGGCCGGGCAGCCGCTCCGGTTCTCGAAGGAGTTGACGACGCGCAACACGCGCACGCTCGAGGACTATCACTCGCTGAACGTACGCGTAGACTACCGGCGGCCGATCGGTTTCGTCGACCTGGTCGCCTTCGTCGACGTGATTAACGTCTACGGCGGACCCGGCGCGAGTAGCGAGGAGTTCGACCCGATCAACGGCGGCAACATCGACGACGAAGACAGCCCGTTCCCGATCATCGGCCTGATCTTCGAACGCTCCTGGTAGCATCGCGGGCGGCCGATGCGCTCAATCGATTCGCCGCGCCGCTCAGGACGATGCGCGAGCGTTCCCGCCCTCGAGGCCGAAGACCCTGCTGATCACGATGGCGGCCGGGCAAAACCCCGTAAACGCCTGCTGAAACAGGTTCGCGCCGACAAAGACCGTCAGCCAGACGAAACCGGGATGGACGAAGTGCGTCAGCATCACCGACAGCAGCACCATCGCGCCCGCGAAAGCCTCGACGGCGTGTTCCAAAGACATTTTTCGAGCCATTGCTTATCTCCCGGTCGGGCCGCGGCTTCTGGCCGGTCTGCGTCAATTTCCAAAGCGACGGGTCTCGGGCCGGGCCATATCAATATTCAATAACTCTAAATTAGTTTTTTCTAATTTACAAGCTATAGCCGGGTCAAGTCTGCCTTCGTCAGCCGGGGCTACCCTCATCCCGGGCCGCCTTGCTGAGCACGAGCATCCGTGCGCGGCGCTCGTCGGCGCGCAGGACTTCCACGTCGTAGCCGCGCCATGAGATCCGATCGCCCGGAACGGGAATGGATTCGAGGCGCTCGGCGACCAAGCCGCCGATCGTCGATACGCCCTCCTCGCGCTCCCATGGCATGCCGAGCTGCTCCGCGAGCCGCCGAAGGTCGACGCCGGCGCGGACGACGAGCGCCCCGTCCGGCCGCCGGTAGAAGTCGCGGGTTGCCGTGTCGTATTCGTCGTGGATTTCGCCGACGATTTCTTCGATCAGGTCCTCGAGCGTCGCAATGCCCTCCACGGCGCCGTACTCGTCGACGACGACCGCCAGATGGCGACGCGACGCCTGGTACAAGGTCAGCAGGCGCGGCAGCGGCAGGCTCTCGGGCACGACCAGGGTTTCCTGCACGACGGCGTCCCAGTCGATGCCGTCACCGTCGTTCCGGAGCAACCACGAATACAGCCGCTTGGCGAGTACGACGCCGCTGATGTCGTCGAGGTCGCCGCTCGGCGAGAAAGGAAAGCGGCTGTGGCCGCTGTTCTCGATGAGGCTGATCGCTTCGTCGCGCTGCATCGTCGCCGACAGCATGTATACGTCTTCGCGCGGCAACATGATGTCAACGGCGCTCAGCTTACGAAGCTGCGACGCGCCGACGATCATGCCGGCCGTCCGCTCTCCCACGGCGCCTTCGGCGCGTCCGAGGGCCGCCATGAGCCGGATTTCCTCGGCCGATGTTATCGGGGCCTGACGATCGCCGCGCAGCGACCGTGAGATGCGCTCGCTGACCAATACCAGCGGCTTCAGCGCGATGGTCAGCGCCCGAATGCCAAATGCCACCGGAACGGCCAGTGCCGTCGCGTAGCTGACGCCCAGGGTCTTCGGAATGATCTCGGTGAACAGCAGCACGGCAAGCGTGAACAACAGCGAAAACAGCCACAGCGTTGCCGGATCGAACACGCGAGTGTAGCTCGCACCTGCCACGGCCGCACCGATCGTATGCGCCGCCGTGTTCAGGATCAGGATTGCCGCTATCGGCACGTCGATGTTGTCCTTGAAGCGCGCCAGCAGGCGGCCGGCGCGAGCGGCCGTGCCCGCCAGCGCCTCGATCTGCGGCCGCGTGATCGCGAGCAGCACGGATTCGAAAATCGAGCACAGGAAGGAAACGACGAGGACGACCAGGACGGCCACGGTGAAGGTCAGCATGAGTGCTCCGTGAGTGTTCGGGACTAGTGTCCTGTCCCGTTAATTCGTTGAACAATTCGCCGCGTCTTTTTGCGTCTGGCGGCGTTGCGGCTCCTCGCCATAGCCCGCTATGACTCGTCGCCGCGCCTTGCCAGCCACAAAAATCCGCTGCCGACTTATTCAACCAATTAACGGCACAGCACACCAGAGACCGCTTCCAAGACTACGCGGTGTCACTGCTTCCGGCGAGCGCTCCATCGTGCCCTGGGGAACCACACCCGCGACGAAAGCGGACAAAAAGGCCGCCGCCGACGGCCAGGCCACAACCTTCGGCTGCACATGCGTTCCGTCTCGAAACGTCGCAGCCGGGCCAGACGCTCGATTTACCGGTATATTCGCGATGGTGCCGCAGCCAGGCTCGACACCGGAGACTGGTTGGAACCGGCGCAGCTTCTGAGAGGACAGGCGCAGGTGGACAACACGACCCGCGAAGCAAAGCACGTTACCGATTCCGAGGCCATGGAGCGGCTACGGGATCGCACCGACGAGCTCGAACTGATTATTTCGAGCCTGACGATCTTTGCCCTGTTCTCGCTGCCCGGGTGGGTGTTCGGCAGGATCGCGGACGTCTACACACACCTGTCCACGAGCATGGCGATCGCCACGACCGTCAGCACCGCGCTGCTCGCGGGCACCTGCTACGGGCTCGGCGCCTGCTTCGTCGTGCACCTGATGGCGCGCGCCTACTGGGTCGGACTGATCGGACTGCGCACGGTGTTCCCGGAGGGAATCAACTGGTCCAAGACACCGGGCCTCGGGCCGCTGAGCAGGCAGTACTACAAGGAAATCCTGCCCGATCTCGATACCGTGATCGGCAAGACGGATCGGGTGGCCTCGTCGCTGTTCGCCGTGATCAGCATGCTGACGCTCGGAGTGCTCTGGTTTGGCAGCATCCTGGTGACCATCGTCGTGCTTTCGGGCGTCATCGGCGCGGAGTTCGGCCTTACCAACGCCGGTATCGGAATAGGCAGCGTCGCCCTGATGGTCATTTTCATCGGTCTTCCCGCGCTCGTCTATCTGCTCGACGCGCAACTCGCGTCGCGATTCGAATCGCTCAGGCACAACCGGCTGTTCGCGGGCACCGTGCGCCTGCTTCGACGAATCGCCGGACTGGCCTACCCGCAGCGCCTGTTGCTGCCCGTACAGCTGACGCTGCAGAGCAACACGCGACCGTTCATGTTCTTTGTCGCCCTGTTCCTCGGCGTTTTCGCGATCGTCGTCGTGGGCAATACGCGCGCCGCGGCGTGGCGCAATTTCACGCTGTCCAACGAATTCACGTACATCGACGCGAGCCAGGTCCAGGCGGGCTTTCGCAGCACGTACTACGAGGACATGTCGAGCCCGCTCGACCGGCTCCGCGGCTGGCCGCGCGTTGACAGTTTCTACCAACGCGGCAGTTTCGTGCGGCTGTTCCTGCCGTATCAGCCGCTCCGCGACAACCTCCTACTCGAGGAATTCTGCAAGGACGGCGCGGACGCGGCGGAGCGCACCGACTGCGTGCGCAGCCTGTGGACCGTCAGCATCGAGGGCACGCCCGTGCCAATGTCCTCGTTTGTGCCCGCCGAGCGGGCCGATATCGGCATGCGCGGGCTGATAGGACTGGTCCCGCTCCGCGGCGTCGAACCCGGACTGCGCGAGATCGTCGTCACCTGGAATCCGTCGGCCGCGGACGATGCACCGCTCAGGGATGACCGCTACGCACAGGTCGTCAACCGCGTCGTCATTCCGATTGCGTTCGCGCCGGACTTCGAGCTGCCGCTGATCGCGGCGCCGGGCGAGTAGCCCGCGGGGATGCCAGCTTCCGCGCCAGCAGCCCGCGCGGAGTTCCGGAATACGGTGACGAGGCCATGCTGTCGATCGGCGCCGCGCGCGTAAGCGCGTGCCGGATTGAGCCGGGCGATCGAAGGCCGCGGGAAGGTCCGCGCGCACCCGTCCGGCGCAACGATAGCGGCGAAAAACGCAGGCGCTGGAGCGTTCATGGCTGCAACGAGTGACATGCGGAACGAGTATGAGGTAATTTCAAGCAAGAGCAAGTGGAGAGCGACTGATGAAATACCTGGCGATGCTGACCACGGCCTGTGTTCTTGCCGGCTGCGCGAATGCGCCGAGCATCCAGCGAGGCCCTGATGCGGAAGTCACCTACGACGGTCTGTACCGGGTCGACAACGCGGCGTTCGAACACGCCTACATCGATCCCGAAGCCGACTGGGCCCGGTATGACCGGATACTGCCAGGCGGCGCTCAGTTCGAGTTTCGCGCCGTCAAGAAAGCGTCCGGCACCTACCGGGCGCGCGCAGCTGACACCAATTTTTACGTCGACGAGAAGAATCGGGCCCGACTCGAGGAAGAGGTGACGGCCGTGTTCGCCGAAGAGGTAGGCCGGAGCGAACGCTTCTCGGTGGCCGACGCGCCCGGCCCCAACGTGCTGGTCGTACGCGGCGGGCTGACGGACATCGTATCCAACGTCCCGCCGGAGTACGTGGGCCGCAGCGAAGTCTTCCTGTCGTCCGTAGGCGAAGCTACGCTCGTACTCGAAGTCATAGACTCGATGAGTGGCGACGTGCTGTTCCGCGCCGCCGACCGCCGCGCCGCGGAACGCGCGGGTGGTACGACCCCGATTCGGTCGACGCCGGCGACAAACTGGGCCGAAGTCCGCCGCCTCGCCCGCCGCTGGGGTTCCCGCTTGCGCCAGGGCCTGGATTCCCTGCCGGGTTCCTGAACGGCCGGCATCCGGGGCCGACGCCCGGACGTTTTCCCCGGGCGGCGGCTTTCCGTTCACCGCGTCGTGCCGGCCTCAGCGGCAGTGCGGCAATGCACTACACCGAGATTAGCGAACGGGCGTGTCCGTTCTCAGCTGATCTTTGGCGTACTGCAAAACACAGTGTTTGTCGATGTTCCAGGGCATCTTTAGCCGGTGTTCACCGTCATTCAAATCGAAGCCCGCTGGGGTCCTTTTCCCTTTGTTGCTCTTGATAAACTCTTCGTCAACGAACTCGATCGCCGATGCTATGTCGCCGCGGCTGACGATGGCATTCATCAGGACGAACAGCGACGCAAAGTGTTTTTCTGCGCGCATGTAGCCTTTTGTAGGCTCTGGAATATCAAACACGGTCTGTTGTTTGAAATTAACAAGCGCCTGCCCGAGGTGAAACTTGTAGTCCAGGCTGCGATGTACCTTCCGGCCGCTGCCAACCAGTTCCGAGTCAAGGCGATCAAGATACTTGTCGGCCAGATCGTATTGTTCAGTCAGCCACATGATGAGTATCAGGTCGACCACTCCATAGCCCAGCTGTGACTGCGAGTCCAGCTCACCGGCACGGATACAGTCGACAATGGTATCTTGATCGGCATCCCATTCTTCGAAGGTCTTCGCACCTTCCAGTTCCTTGAAGATCGCCACCGCGTCTTCTCTTGACGTGGCGGTAAACGTCAACAGGCTGATCAGGTTGCTTATCGCGTTAAGACTTTGCGAAAGGCGTGCGTGCAGATGGACGGGCGGGGGTCGGTCTGGATCGCGGTAGAAGTGGTAGAACTTCAACCAGTGCTCGCGCAGCGAGTCGACGGTATGGCTTTTTCTGGCTTTCATTGATGCCGCTCCTGTAGCCGCAGCCATTCGAGTTGGATCAATGACGTCCCTTTTTCGTCAGAGTATCTGCTGCCGAACGGTACACTGCACTCAAGCTCCCCAAGCCGAAAACGAGCTTTCGATTCCGATCGGCCACTAATTGCCAGAACTCCCTGCGGGCTTGCTCATGCGGCTTCCTGTTGCTGCCGTCTCCGTAGCAGCGGTCGTCCCACTTGCCCAATATGTGAGCGTGGTCACGCAGCTTGCGGTGAGGCTGATCTAATCTGTCATAATCTGGCACAGCCGTAAACGAAGGCTGAAATGGTGACGGTGGCAACCTCAAATAGCGCAAGTACGGGCTGGCTTCGAAACCCCGCCTTCGACCTTTTCTTTATCGTCGGAATCGCGGCCGTCGCCCTGGCGTCCGGCGGCCTGGTGATCTGGAACAACGACCTGTTCCTGCCGGTTCTCGCCGCGGACCTGTGGTTTCTTGGCTACCACCACGTCATCGCCACGTATACGCGGCTCTCTTTCGACAGCGAGAGCTTTGCGGAAAACAAAGGCCTCATTCTGTACCTGTTCCCCGCAGTCGCGGTGGTCGTGTTTTCAATCGTGGTCACGTTCAGCCTCTGGGTGATTCCCACTGTTTACCTGTATTGGCAGTGGTGGCATTACACCCGCCAGAGCGAGGGTATCTCCAAGGCGTACGCCGGCAAGTCGCGCGACCGACAGCTGGGCGACCCGCGAATTCGGCGCGCCGCCTTCTACGCCGTGCCAATCGCGGGAATCCTGGCAGTTTCGAACCGTGCGCCGGGAAATTTCCTCTACTTCCCGCTCAAAACCCTTCCCGTACCGGACGCGGTCCTGCAGACGGTGTATATCGTTGCGGCGGTGCTGGTGCTCTTGTGGCTCGCGGACCAAGCCAGAGCATGGGCAAGCGGCAAGCTGTCGATTCCATATTTCCTGTATGTGATGAGCCATTTCACGATCTACTTCTTCGCCTACATACTTGTCGCCGAGCTCGACTATGGATGGCTGATCGTAAATATCTGGCACAACGCGCAGTACATCCTGTTCGTGTGGCTGTACAACAATCGTCGCTTCGGTGGCGCGGTCAGCAAAAACCATCTGTTTCTGTCGACGATCAGCCAAAACGGCCGCCTGGCTCTCTATATTGCGACCTGCCTCACCATATCGACGGTGGTGTACTTTCTGATTACGTCTTTCCTCGCCGATGCGATGGCGTCAACGCTGGCGATCACCTCGACAATGATCGCGCTGGTCATCTACCAGACCATCAACTTTCACCACTACATCGTTGACTCGCTGATCTGGAAGCTGCGCAAGAAGAGATTTAAAGCGAATCTCGGTCTGTCATGAGCGCACCGGCAAGCAGCCCGGTGAATGGCGGCTGGCCATTGGTCAGCCATTCCTCGAACTGCAATGACTGCTTGCGGCCGGACAGGCATCCCGGCAGCCCCGATGAACGTCGCAACCGCTGACGAGCGGCGAATCGGCTATGCGGCAGTGGCCCTGATCACCACCCTACTGCCCTTCGTATTGCTGCCTGTCGTTGACCGCTTCGCCTATCTGCCCGATGACGGCGCGTACGCCTACGTAGCGTCCCGGCTCATTGCCGGCGATGTCCTGAATCTGCACATTCAGGATGTGCATCTCGGCTATGTGAACTTTGCCAATGCGCTCGCGCTCATGGTCTTCGGTGAGAGTCTTTTGGCGTTGCGCTATCCCCTGCTGGTCTTGACCGTCCTTCAGGCGATTCTGATATTCAAACTGCTTGAGCATCGCGGCCTGGTGCCGGCGTGCTTAAGCGCCGCTGCCATGGCCGGGCTTACCTTCGTACAGTTCCTCAATCCGACGGCTCATTGGTACAGTCTGTTCCTCACCGTACTGCTGATTTTCGTTCTCAGTAACGGGGGCCTCTTGACGGCTCGTCGACTGTTCGCCATCGGCGTGCTCGTCGGCCTGATTTTCGGTTTTCGCCAGCTCACCGGTGCCATCGTCGGCATTGCGACACTCGTTGCGGTACTCGACCGCCTTTCCCGCCACGAGCGTTCGGATGAACGAGCTGCTGCGCTGGCGATTCTGATTCCGGCCTTCGCCGTGCTCGCGCTGCTATTGCTGCGACACACCAGTCCAGCATTCGCCGCGCTGTTCGGCATCTGGCCACTAGCGGTTGTGATCCTGCAAATGAGTCAGATTCGAGCTTCGAATCGGACCACGCTGCGTGCGGCAGGCCAGATGCTGGGCGGTTTCGCCGCGGCTTTGCTACCGCTGGCAGCCTATCACCTCTGGCACGGTTCGCTTGCCATCTGGTGGCACGATACCGTAGGCGCTGCGATATCGCTCAGCGGTATGGCGTTCATCTCGGCTCAGAGTTTCGGTGCAATGCCACTGCTGATCGTCGAGAGCGTAGCGGCCGCGGCGACCGTCTCCGCCGTAATCAACGGGCTGTTCTGGCTAACGCTGTTAGCCGTGCCGGTTGTCCTGGGATTCGGACTACTGCGACGTTGGCAGCGTTCAGGCACCGCGCCTCCCATTGCCGTTGTTGCGTCATTCTACTGCCTTGTTTCACTGCATTATCAGATCCCGATTTACCTGATCTACGGCTCCGCGCTGGCGCTCGTTGCCCTGGTGTATTGTGCCGGGCCGACCGGATTGTCCATGAGTTCCGGGGCGCTGGCCGTTGCCGCGTTCTGTGTGCTCGTGGGCGCCACGAGTCATGCGGCCCGATCGCCAAACGATTCTCTCTATGCCGTTTTTCGCGGCGAGCGCAGCAAGACGGCCGTCGAATGTGAGCTGCCTCGCCTCAAGCTGCGATTGCGCGCGGAGGAGTGCAACACGTATACGAGAGTCCTTGACGTCATCGATCGCCACGCCTCAGACAACGACACGATTCTCGCCCTGCCCGTGAATCCCGAGATCAATTTTCTGAGCGGCCGAAGATCGACACTGTGGTTTTACAACTCAGCGCTGGCTCTCTTGTCCGAACGAGATCTAGAGCGGGCCCTGGCGCTCATCGAAAAGGACCCGCCAGCAGTGATATTTTACTCTCGCCGCGACAAGTACAATTCGGAACGAACGGAGACTCTGATGAAGGCGATTCAGGGTCGTTACATTGCGCTCGATCCGATAGCCGAGTTTGAGGTCTTTCGGCGAGCGGATTCACACGATCATAACGCGAGTTAAGACTATGCTGAATGTCGCTGCAATGATTGCTTACGTAGTAGTAAGCGCTTTGGGCCTCTACAAGATAAAGGCGGCAGAGACTATTCTGTCGGCGGACTTTGCCGTGGGTTTTGTTCTTTACGCGAGCGGTTTTCTGATTTGGCTCTACATACTGTTGCGACTGCCGCTGTCGATCGCGTTTCCGGTGGCGGCCGGGGCACTGATTGTCGCCACACAGTTGCTCGGCTATTTTCTGCTCGACGAGAAGATGTCGATACTGCATGTCTCGGGTGTGCTGGCTGTCATGGCTGGCATCACGATGATATCGGTGCGTGTCTAGTGTCCTGTCTCTTTGGGCGGAATGCGCCTTGTCATGGCGACAATCGCTCGCTCTGAAGTCATGCGAATTGATGAGACAGGACACCAGCCAATGGACGACCGGATTGATCGTCAAAAAGCGCACTTCGACAGTATCGCCGGGCGTTACGAGAAGGCCCGCCTGCATCCGAATCATCTGTGCCTGAAGCGCCTGATCTGGTCCGAGTTCTTCGGAGACTTCGCCGCGCATTTACCCGCTCGAATCAGAGTGCTCGAGCCCATGTGCGGATTCGCCGACGGCAAGGCGATTGTGTCCGAATTCCTCGACAAGCGCGTCGACTACTTCGGTTTCGACTACAGCGGCGAGGTCGTCGATCGTCTGCGATCCAGGAATCCGGACGTCAACGTCTGGCAGCAGGATGTGTCCACGTTCGAATCTGTCGATGAGTTTGACCTGATCATCCTGCTGGGCGGCCTCCACCACGTGCCGCATATCGCCGGTGACGTAGTCCGCCGGCTCGCCGATTGTCTGGCGCCGGGCGGAGTCTTCATCAACCTCGAGCCGACGCATGGCAATGCGCTGTTTCAATGGGTCCGTGAATCCGTCTATCGGCGCAACAGTCTCTTTGACGAGACGACGGAACGGGCGTTTTCGGTGTCCGAATTGAACAGCATGTTCGAGAACGCAGGGCTGACGCAGCGCGTCATGATGTACCCCGGGTTGCTCGCCTACATTCTGTACTACAACCCTGACGCCTTTCCGGCACTGAACATTGGACGGCCCGGTTTGGTAAGAGCGATCTGGTCAATCGAGCGCCCACTGGTTCGTTCAGGTCTCGCGAGGGCATTGTCGTTTGCGACGCTGTCGATGTGGGCGCGGCCGGACCGGTAGCCTGTTTACTCGTCCAGGTTGGTCTCGGCCACGATGGTATCGGGCCGGTTCTTGACCTCGAGAAACACACGTCCGACATACTCGCCGATGACACCCAACATGAGCAACTGAACGCCGCCGAGCAACATCATGCCGATCAGCAGAGACGTCCAGCCCGAGATGACCGCGTCATAGAAGATCCGAATCGCCAGTGCGTAGATGGCGTAGATCCCGGCGGCTGATGAGGTTGTCGCTCCGATAATGAACGCAAGGCGCAGGGGCCGAATACTGGATGACGTGATCCCGGTCAACGCAAGTCGGATCATTCGCGTCAGCCGGTATTTGGCCTCGCCGTGCCGGCGATTCGCAGGCTCGAAGGGAATGTCCACTTGCCGAAATCCCAGCCACGGAATCAATCCGCGCAGAAACACACAGCGCTCGGGCATCTGCCGAATGAGATCGACAACCTCGCGATCCAGCAAGCGGAAGTCTGAACTCCCTGGAGTGATCTCAAAATCGCTGATCGCGTTGATGAGCCTGTAGAAAAAACGCGAAGTCAGTCGCTTCAGAAAAGACGTGCGTTCGGCACGACGAATCATATTGACGACGTTGTAGCCCTCGCGCCACGCATCGATCATTATCGGAATCTGATTGGGAGGATGCTGCAGGTCGGCGTCCATCGAGATAACGACATCGGCCTCGCAGCGGGTCAGTCCGGATTTCAGGGCGAGCTGGTGACCGAAGTTGCGCGTCAGCGACAGGTATCTGATGCGCGGGTCGCGGGCCGACATTTCCCGAAGCAGCGATAGCGACTCGTCGGTGCTGCCGTCGTCGACGAAAAGGATCTGGTAGTCGGGATAGGGTTCGAGAACGGCTTCAAGCTCGGCGATCAGATCGGAAAGACTGCTCACTTCGTTCAACAACGGAATGACGACGCCGACCGAGGGTTGCGAAGTCCTGGCGCCCGACTGTTTTTTGCTCATCGTCATTGGTCTTGTCGATCGAATTGGCCGAAACGTGCCGCCGCGTCGGCGCACGAACGACCTCGCGGCGGCGAGTAAGGCGGATCGGTATTATGTGAAGTTTATGGGCACTGTGCCACTGCTGACGTGATGTCGCTCACAGAAACGACGAAGGTGTTTCCTGCACCTGTTCGTCACTCGGGAAACTCGCGTCAGGACCTGGCTTCGCACCATGCCGTGGCGAAGGCGGCACCAATCTATCGCTTGCCAGGCCACTGGCGGGACCCGGACAGAGTCTTCCGGTCGGGCGCTACGATCGCCAGAATTCTTCCGCCCCGTCGGGAAGCTCGGATAGAACCCGGTGGAATGCCTCTTGATCGACATACTTCTTCAGGGATCGAGCTACATCCGCGATTGCGGTATCCGGAGCAAAATTATGAGCAGCTCTGAGTGATTGGACCTCCCCGGACATTTCGGCCACGTTTCCGAAAGCTCTCGTCGGTTCGTTCAAATCCCAGTCCGACACGAATAGAGCCTTAACGAGTGGAGGCAAGACCGAGGAGAATCGGATCGCCTGGTCCGCGTCCAGCCGTCGGCGGAACACTTGCAGTACGCCTTGCACCATCGTATAGGCCTGATGCGTAGTGCCTAGATCCGCCGCATCCCGCGCGTCGACCAGAAAGTCATAGAACTGGTCTGAGGCACGTGCATACTCCGCGGGTACCGGCATTACGAGTTCCTGTTGAGGAGAAAGTGCGAGAATCGCATTCGGTCGAAGATCGCTCATTCTAGCTCAATCGAAGCGCTTCTCTGGATTCGGCAAGATGCGGCCGAAATCCTCGAGCCGAACAGGCGCGCTTCATCTCGGTGGTTTTCTGTCCGCCAGCTTCGACGAGTCACTCGGCGCTGCGTTCCGTAGGCTCGACGATGCGAGTCTGGCGCTTTCCGCGAGAAACGACATGGATCTCAGTCGCTTCGCCGATGCGCTCGGCGTTGATCAGCCGAAGCAGGTCGTCCACGCCGGTCACGGGCGAAGCCTCAATCGCAACGATGACGTCGCCGTCGCGGACGCCGGCCGTGGCGGCAGGGCTCGCCGATTCGACACTGACGACCAGCACCGCGTGACTCTGGTGAATTCCGGCCTGATGTCCCCAGCGCTTCGGTACCGGTATCGTCTGCACGGCGACACCGAGGTAGGCGTGCCGCACGCGGCCGTGACGAATGATCTCACTGATCACGAGTTTCGCCGTGTTACTGGCGACCGCGAAGCAGAGGTTTTGCGCACGGGGAATTATTGCCGTGTTGACGCCAATGATATGTCCGCGGGTGTCGACCAGCGGGCCGCCTGAATTGCCGGGATTGAGCGCTGCGTCGGTCTGAATGACGTCGTCGATCAGACGTCCTGATTGCGAGCGCAGCGAGCGACCCAGCGCCGAGACGATGCCCGCGGTCACGGTCGATTCGAAACCGAGCGGATTGCCGATAGCGATCGCAATCTGGCCCTGCCGCAGCGACTTGGAATCACCGAGCGATGCCCAGGGCAGTGTGCCGGAGTCCGCGGCGCGCAATAGGGCAATGTCGGTGTGCGGATCGTCACCCAGCACCGATGCATCTATGCGGCGGCCATCCGAGAGACCGAGCACCACTGATTCGGCCCCCTGCACCACGTGAGAGTTCGTGACGACGAGGCCGTCAGGGGACAGGATTGCGCCCGAACCCACTCCGGTCCGCTGTTGGCGTTTTTTCGACGAAAACGGCTCGACCCGTACAACCGCCGGGCCGACGGTGTCGAACACCTCCACCACCGCCGCCGAGTACGCATCGAGCAGGCCGGCATCGCGACCGCTCGGTCTGCTGCCCTGGCTCTCGTCGCCTTGCTCGTCCAGCACCCACCCGAATGAAACTGCGCTCATGGAAGTCTCGCTCAGTCGATAAGATCAGCGATATGGGGCCATCGCACTCGATTTCGAGAGGGCACGGTCATGATGAGGGGCTCCAGGTTTCTGACGGGAGAGATCTATGAGAGCAGACGAATATCTTCTCTCTGGACAATGGATTCGCTTAGAATCACATTACTCCCACTCTTGTGCTCATTGGGCCGCAGGTGAGAGCTAGCTCCCTGATGAGCGGGTGTAGTTCAATGGTAGAACATCAGCTTCCCAAGCTGTTTTGACCCGCCTCGCTACTCTAGTCTCTTGAGCCAGAGTAGTATCACCTCGCTTCCTTCTACACCGGTCGTCGAATCGGTGAGCATAAGTCCGTGCGCAATGCACGTTATTTGGGCGAGCGCCGCAACGACGCGGTCCGCCATGGTGCAATAGCGGCCGACTTTTTCACGTCCGACAGCACGGTCCGAGGATAAACCCTCGCCGGAAGACTCTGGCACGGGATTTGCAGCAGCCAACCCCGTCTCCCGTGTGCAAGCGTTGACGCGTGCTTACTGCAGCTTCGTTCGATGCGTTGCCGCTGGAGACAACGTTTCTCGCCACACTAATTTGGAGGGCAAATCATGGGGAACAAAGCACTGAAGTCGAAGGGTCGCGCCGGCTTGCTGTTTCTGTCTGTGCTGGCTGCTGGCGCAGCAATGGCCGAAGAGAAGGACAGCTCGTTGACGGTACTCTTGAGCCAGGATGCATTCTTCGGCTTCTACCCGTCGTTTAACGGGCTCTACGAGCTGTCCGAGGACCGGGATTTTTCGTTCTATGGCATCCTCTGGACCAAGCCGGCATTCGGTCTTGCGGCGCCGACCGGCGATGACCTCTGGACGGAGTTCGGTGTCGGCCTGAATTTTCACTACATGGACGACCGGTTGATGGTGAAGCCCCAGCTGGGCGTGACGAACGGTGCTCTCCTGTCCGGTGGAGATCTCGACGAAAATGGCAACGTCAGGGGCTCGAACTTCGCCGACGGTATCGTTCCGAGCCTCACGATCAACTACGCCGACGACAAATACGAGGCGGAATGGTACAGCGGCTACTACGCTGCGCTTCGCGATCGCAGTGATGACGCCGCGCTGGATTTCCTGCACGTGTGGGCGAATGCCGGTGCGAAAATCACGAGCATTATGTCGCTCGGCGTACACTGGGAGTGGCTGGACAACACCCGCAATACGTATCCAGGTGGCACCGAAGACACGGTGTACAACTGGATAGGCGGCTACACGCAGTTCAGCCTGCCCAACAATGGCTTTGCACGGTTCTCGTTTGGCGCCGATACCGAGGACAACGCCGGCGACTTCTACAAGCTCACGGTGGGCTACTCGTTCTAGCGCTGACGAACGGGCGTTCGGGGTGACGCGGCCGACGCGCGCAGGTCGCGTCACCCCATGCGAGCGGCAACGCTGCCCACGGAGTGCCACAGCGACAGTACCCATGCAGGCAGGCATTCGGCGGTAGAGCGCCACGATCCGGAGCCGCGGGACGGTTACCGTTGACGGAACGTGGAGCGTGGACTCTCCAGCGCCTCGATTGGCTGGCGACGGGTACGAATCCCGTTGTCGCGCTGTTGCTTGCGGGCATCGAAGCAGCCGCGGCGCCCGGCAGCCGCCTTACCCTGACCTTCAATGCTGTACACAGCTCGATGAGCTCCCGTGTCTGCTCCAGGCTGCGTCCATGGCCGGGTACGAGCTCGGCATGCCGTTCGAACAGCGCATCCAGTTCCTCGCGCCTCCCCTCGTCGCAGAACGCCGCCGCCAGCCGCGGCATCCTGCGTCGCCACTGCGTTGGAACTTTCTCGACAATCGCCGCAAAGTTTGCCCTGAGCCAGGTCCAGTGTTGATCGCGCAGCGATGACTCGGATAGTGCGACCTCGAGCATGCCGTACGTCTCCCTCGGCCCAAGCTGCTCTCCCAGCGCGAGCTCATGGACAGCGTCGACGAGCTTCGGGTCTCGGATATGGCCGAGTGCGTTGGCGCTGGCATTCTCGAAAACCGGATCATCGAGTTCCGCGCGAAACCGGACCAGGTGCGGCAGGAACTCTTCGCCGGCCTCTTCGATCGCGACGGCCAGGGCCGGATAGTAAAGGTCGGAAGGCAGTGTTGCGTCGTCGCGGTCGCGCCCGAATCCCGTGAACGCATGCGCCATTTCACGCAGTTGATCCCGGGCGCGTGGGTCCCGCACCGTCAATGCCATGAAACTCAAGAGCTGGCTGTGCAGCAGCTGGTCGTCTTCGTCGACACTTTCGTGGCTGCGATCGATGACGGGCTGGTACAGGCCACGGACGAATGCCAGCAAGGCCTGCAGTTCGGCCGTCGACCAGTCGGAACGTGCGTACTTCGTCAGCGATCGCAATGGCGCAGTGACGACCTGGCGCACGGGCGAGCGCGACGATGCGGCAACGACAGCCAGCAGTCTGACCTCGTCGAGCCGGCCGGCCTCGAATGCGGCGAACGCGCTGTCCACGGCCGACAGCGCCTCGACCGGCGTCAGCCGAACAAAATTGTCAATGAGCCGAGTCCATCCGGACGCATCCAGCGACCAGCGATAGTAGCCGCTGCCCGCGGCGTTCGGGGTCAGCCACTCCGGGCATTCGCCGCCGGTGAGCTTCAGCGTCTGCCGCGACTCCGTCATGATCGTGCACTCGCTACCCGCGTCCGTTCGCACACAGACAGGCAGGCTCCACGACTTGTCGACGTCGTCAATCGGCGAACCCAGCGCCTTGTAGCGGCTTTGTTCGAGCTCCAGTAACGGTCCGCCACGGGCATCGCAGTTGACAGATACCGCGAGTAGCGGGACACCGGTCTGCTCGACGAAGCCGCGAAACGTGTCGGTTAGCGCTGGCGTCTCGGTTTCCTCGCCGATGACCCGATAGAAATCGGGCGAGTCAGCGACGCCGTCTGCGAACGTCTCGATATAGCGGCCCAGGGCCGGGCGGAACGTATCGGGCCCGAAGAACCGGTCGACCATGTTGATGACGCCGAGACCTTTCGAGTAGGTGATCGCGTCGTAGGCATTGCGGACTTCGTCGTTATCGGCGATCGGTTCGCGGACCGCGCGCGTGCTGACCAGCGAGTCGAGCTGCATCGCGCCGAGTGCTCGCTCCGCCGCGTTCAGGTCATGCCCGCCGTCGGGCTCCAGTATCGTGAGGACCAGCGGCGTCGCCCAGGTCGCGAAGCCTTCCTTCAGCCACAGGTCGTCCCACCACGGCGGCGTGACGAGGTTGCCGAACCACATGTGCGCAATCTCGTGCGCGTGAATGCCGAGCAGCGAGAGCCGGGCACCCGGCGCTGGTTTATCCCCGACGAGGATACGCTGCTCCCGGTAGGTAATCGCCGCCGATAGCTCCGTCGCCCCGCTGGGCCACTGCGGAGCCGCGACGATATCGAGCTTTTCGAATGGATACGGCTGCCTTAGCTGCTGCTCGAAGATCTGGATCATGCGGGGCGTCATGTCCAGTACGTAGTTCATGTCGCCGCCGCGGCCCCTCCTCGCCACGCCCCGCAGCGGAATCGGTCGCGAGCGAATGTCGTTCGGCGGAATTGCTTCGCGCTCGACAATGTCGAACGGCCCGACGGCCAGGGACAGCAGGTATGTCGACATCGGCGGTGTCGTGGAAAACGTCAGGCGCTGCATGTCGTCGCCGATCGACCGCCTGTCGACGACAGGGCTGTTGCCGATCGCCTCATGCCCCTCGGGAATTGTTAGCTCGAGATCGAACGTCGCCTTCAATCCTGGCTCGTCAAAACCCGGCAGGAACCTACGCGCCTGAATCGACTCGGACTTGGCGAGCACGTAGGCGTCACCCTGCTCCTCCACCTTGAAGAGTCCGGCAAGATTCCGGTCGAACGCTGCGCTATAGCGAATCATCAGCGTGACCTCGCCGGCCGGTAGCGTCGAATCGAAGCTGACCGCCGAAACGCCGGATGCGAGTACCTGCCGATAGCTGCCGACCAGTTCTTCGCCGGCTGCCGTCGACGCGGTGACGGCGCTGACGTCGAGGCCCTTGCCGTGCAGCCAGATTCGATCTGACGGCTGATCCAGGACGACGTCGATCGCAACCTCGCCCGAGAATCCGTCGCGACGCGGATCCAGCGAGAGATCGAGGCGGTACGCGGTCGGGCGCACGCCGGCAGGCAGCCTGCCGGCCGGCGCCAGAGATGCGAGTTCGGCATGATTCGCTGCGGCGCCGGTCGACTCACCAGACTGCCTGCCAGAGTCCCTGTTGGCGTCGCAACCGACGACGATCGAAATGGTGATCGTCAGAACAAGGGCGGATAGGATGTGGCGCATCGTCTGTCTCGTCGCTGCAGGAAGGAGGACCCGTACTTTAACCTTTACGAGCCGCGGGCGGGCCGGGTCCACCCGGCTACGGTGCTGCCTCTGGCGTGGATTGGAATTACGAGCGAGGCTATCGGACCTTTAAGAAGTTTGGCTTAAGCTCTAAATGCGCGTCGCCGACCACCGCCGCGGAGGCGCCTGCTGAGTCTTGCTGGCTCGTTCACTTCCGAAACGGCCGCGGTGGAACACGAAACCAGCCGACGACAACGAGGGCACCGAAAACCGTGTATACAAGACCGAACACCCACATCGGTGCATCGTAATAGAGCACCTCGCCGAGCCAGAACGCGATGAACGAGCCGGCGTAGGTTGCGTCGCCGGCTTGCGCCCGCAATGCCATCTCCCACGTCGTCAGCGGACAAACGCGGCCGAGCCAGGCCTGCAGCACAACGAATCCGATCGCGGCCAGATGCACGACCCGAAACCAGGGGTTCCGGACCCACGCCCAACCGCGGACGCCACCGGCCAGGATCAACACGAGCCCGACGACGACGAACGCAACGAACGCGACGTGCAGAATCAGGAGCAGGTCGGCTGCCAATCGATAGATCACAGTGTGGCCCGGTTGCGGCAACGGCACCAGATTACGTTCTTGCAGGGTATTTGTCCCGAATACTGGCAGCGCACGGCAGGGAGGGCGTCAAGATGTGCGGTCGTCAGTTCTGTGATCGACGAGTAAGTTAACGTCGCTTCTGCTTGGGATGTGCAATTGGTTCTCTCCATCTAGCTATGTCACCCTATAGCGATACGGATCGAGAACCTTCAATATCGGAAAACGCGAAAACAAACTCGGGGCACGGTAGAATCGAAATCCACACAGAAATCGCGTTATTTCTCCCCGACCTCGGGCGTGAGTCTGCAAGTGCACCGGGATTTTCAGGGAGCGCCAAACCTATGCAGGCGGGTGTAGTTCAATGGTAGAACATCAGCTTCCCAAGCTGAGAATGAGGGTTCGATTCCCTTCACCCGCTCCAGCCCCCTATCTGGAGTCTTATCGCTTGATCCACCCGTTGACCGGGTGGTCCAGATGGAAACAGTCCGCACGCGGACTCAACCCCACTAAACGCGCTGGATTTAACTAGACTGTCCCGCTTTGGCTACACTGCCGGTTCGCCGGCTCAGCCTGACCGAAGAGGACAATGCCTTGATCAAACTCATCGTTGCCGTCCGCAAGCGTGCGGACATGAGCGTGGAAGACTTCCACACGCACTGGCGAACCCGCCACGCCGAACTCGTCAGGAACTGTCCCGCGACCGAGAAGTACGTTCGCAAGTACGTGCAGTGCCATACCCTGCCCGACCAGTACGCCGACGGCGACGTCGCGTTCGATGGCACGGCGGAGCTGTGGTTCGACAGCGTCGCGGACAGAGATGCGTTTTTCAGCGATCCGGACTATCTCAGCGACGTCAATCCGGATGAGGAACGCTTCGCCGACATGACCCAGACCGTGTTCTTCGTAACCTCCGAGGAGCCCGTACTCGACAACACCTGAGCTGGCGATCCGTATACAGGAACCGGCGGCGCATGCACCGCCATTTGCTGCCGGAGGCCTCCGGAAGCGCACCCGCGTTTCACGAATGCCCGCCGGATGAGTAAACTGTCGGCGCGGCGGCCGCGGCCGGCGGTTCATGAAGCCCCAGAAGAGGGAACACGAGAAAATGCCCCCAGCACCCTCGGCCAGGCCGAACGAAACACGTATCACCCGTTTCCTGCACGTCGTCGAGTGGCTCGGCAACGCACTGCCGCACCCGGTAACGCTGTTTGCGCTGTTCGCGACCGGCGTCGTCGTACTGTCGGGCATCCTCGGCTACTTCGAGATCGCCGTCGTCGATCCGCGGCCCGAAGGCGCCAGGGGCCGCGCCGAGAACGGCATGATCGAGGTCGTGAGCCTCTTGAACGCCGAGGGCCTGAGGATGATCGTCCTCAACCTTGTCCGGAACTTCGTCGAGTTCGCGCCGCTCGGCACGGTACTCGTGGCGCTGCTGGGCGTCGGCGTGGCCGAACGCTCGGGCTGGCTCACGGCGGTCATTCGCGGCATGGTGCTCAAGGCGCCGCCGAGTCTCGTCACGGTCATCATCGTGCTTGCCGGCGTGCTTTCGAATACGGCCTCGGAGATGGGCTACGTCGTGCTCGTGCCGCTCGCCGCGGTCGTGTTTCTCGCCCTGGGCCGGCATCCGCTCGCGGGCCTCGCAGCGGCGTTCGCAGGTGTTTCAGGCGGCTACAGCGCCAACCTGCTGATCGGCACGGTCGATCCCCTGCTGTCGGGCATCACGACCGAGGCGGCGCGGCTGATCGATCCGGGCTACGAGGTCGATGTCAGCGCCAACTGGTATTTCATGATCGCGAGCACGTTCCTGATTACCGTCGTCGGCAGCTTCATCAGCTTAAAGATCGTCGAGCCCTCGCTCGGCGAATACACCGATACGCCCGAAGACCTCGGCGACGAGGAACAACAACGCATGGACCCGCTGTCGGCCGAAGAGAAGCGCGGTCTGTGGCACACCCTCTGGGCAACCGTCCTGTTCGCAGCCCTCATGGTCGTCCTCGTCGTGCCCGAGGGCGCCATCCTGCGCAACCAGGCGACGGGCGGCGTCGCGGGTTCGCCATTCCTGCGCGGCATCGTCGCGATCATCTTCGTCTACTTCCTCATGGTCGGTGTCGTTTACGGCCGCGTGGTCGGGACGATCAGGAACGACCGTGACGTCATCAATGCCATGGCGCACGCGATGAGCACGCTCGGCCTGTACATCGCGCTCGTGTTTTTCGCCGCGCAGTTCGTGAAGTTCTTCGGCTGGACCAACCTGGGATCGATCACGGCCGTGGCCGGTGCCACGTTCCTCAAGAACATCGGCTTCACGGGGCCGGTGCTGTTCTTCCTGTTCATTCTCGTCTGTGCGTTCATCAACCTGATGCTCGGCTCGGCCTCGGCGCAGTGGGCCGTGACGGCGCCGATCTTCGTGCCGATGCTCATGCTGCTCGGCTACTCTCCGGAGGTGATCCAGGCCGCCTATCGCATCGGCGACTCGAGTACCAACATCATCACGCCGATGATGAGCTACTTCGGGCTGATCATGGCCTTTGTTGCGCGCTACGTGCCCAAGGCGGGTGTCGGGACGCTGATCGCGATGATGTTGCCGTACTCGGTCGCCTTCATCGTGCTCTGGTCGATCTTCTTCTTCACCTGGACGTTCGTGCTCGGCCTGCCGGTCGGGCCCGCCTCACCGACGTACTACTCCGTCGGCGCATGAGTGGACGGGGCCGTCGTTCAGGCCAGCATTACTTTTATGGATCGCCACGCGATCGCGTCGCCTTCCAGGACCTCGAACGAGCGATCGACCGGAGCGGTCAGGCCGTAGACGTCGTAGGCCGTGCGTGAGCGCAGCCGTTCGGATCGGCCGACGGGTTCGATTCGCTCGGACTTCGGCGCGGCCGCCACGCCGTCCGGGACTGCCAGAACGCCGGCGCTTGCGAGCAGGATCAGGCCGTAGATCGGGGTGAGTATCGATTTCACTGGCGCCCCTCTTGTTGTTGTTGTGGCGACACGAGCATTGCTTGCCCTGTCAGGGTATCGTCGTCGCGCGGCCGTCTGGCCGGTTATTGACATAAACTTCGAGTTTTTTGGCCGGCTGCGAGTGTCGTGAGGATTGCAGATCGGCCTCAGCCGCCAGGCAAGTCGTTCCACCCAGACAGCGTCTGCACGAGGACGGCGACAAGCCGCACGAGATCGTCGATATCGACCCACTCGTTCGGACCGTAGAAGTTGCCGCCGACCGATCCGATGCCGTAGGCCGGGACGCCGAGCAGGCGGATCGGATAGCGGATATCGCCGGCGTAGTGATTGGGGTAAGCCTTGGGCGCGTTGCCCGTAACGTCTTCGATCGACGCGCGCAGGATCCGGCTCGGCGGCGAATCCCAGTCCGCCGCGCCCGGGTTCGTGCGATAGCCGATCGGCCGGAGCGAGACTTCGAACGCGCGTCGGCCGTCACCGAGTGTTTCCGCGTGCGCCTTTGCGGCCGTCGACGCCGCGCCCAGCAGTCCGCGCCAGGTGTGCTCGCCCGTAAACTTGAGCCGGATCTTCGCGCTTGCCGTGTCGGCTACCGAGCCGATGCGATCGCCGGCATCGAGTATGCCGACATTGACGCCGACGTCGCGAAACGCGGTTTCCTCGAGGTGCCGGATCAACGAAACGATGGCGCCCAGCGCGTCCCCGCCCTCGGCCCACGCCGACGAATCGGGACTGCCGATCTCCATGGGTGCGCCGCGCCAGCCGCGAACCGTAAGCTCGAGATCGAGGATGCCCTGCACCGCGTTTTTGATGTCCTCGAGCCCGCGGCCGGTTTCGGCCGGGTGTACGTAGAGCACGCCGCCAATGCCGTGCTCGGTCCGGCTCAGACGATCGAAGATCGGCAGGCTGCCACGGCTGCCGCCGCCCTTGCCGTGCAGGCTCATGACAACGGGCAGCGTCTCGCCTTCGGCCGCGAGTATCCGCGCGGCGATCAGCATCGCTGCCACGCCGCCCTTGTCGTCGGCCGTGCCCAGGCCGTACAGCCTCGAGTCGCGGGCCTCGAGCCTCAGTGGCTCGGTGTTCCAGCCATCGTCCATGCTGTGGCTGTCGATGTGCGAGAACATCGCGTAGCGCCGCGCCGCGTGCTCCTCGGGCCAGCCGATGACGTTCACGAACGGCCCGTCGCCGGGCGGGCTCGGCGGCATGTACTCGGCATGTGTCTCGAAAGCGCTCGGCCGGTCCGCAGACTTTTCGATGCGATACGGCAAGGACTCGAGAAATGCCGTCACGACCGCCTGCGCGTCTCGCGCCGTCTCGCCCGAAAGGCTCTGTATGGATACGAGCTCGTCGAGGAGTTCGACGAGCTCGGCCCGCTCCGCCGACGCGAGTTCGAGGGCCCGCCCCCCGGGCAGCGCCGCCCGGGTGGAGCCCAGGGCGGCGAACGACGCCGCACCGCCCAGGAAAGCCCGCCGGGATAATCCCGCACACTTGCCAGCCGCCATTCGCTTCCCCTTCGTTCGATCCCGATCCAGACGCCGTATATTAGCCCGCATCCGTCACCGATTCGCGGGATGATCGGGCAGGATTTTGTTTGCTCAAGGGTTTTTCCGAAGGCGCGCAATACTCACTGTATTGCCAACTGAGGAAAAAGTCTTGAGCAAACAAAAGACAAGCGAGGGCCCGTGTAATCGGTGGCGGATGCGGGCTAGAGCCCGCCGCCGGGGTTGCCGTTCATACGGATGCAGATTCCTTTGAGACGCCGATGCCGCGGACCGGGGCCCCGAACAGGCGAACGCATATCCACGCGGCATCGGGCGCATGGTACTCTGCGCGACTCTGACATTATTCGCGACGCGCGGCCGCCCGGCCTGCGCGTCATGACCATCCTCAATCCAAGCGGAGGCAGGCTTTCCATGAGCATTATCCCGGCGACGTCCAACGATCCGATTGGCGCGGCGGCCCTCCTCAGCCACGCCGATCCGGCCGAACTCGAACGATTCGTAACTCTCGAGGATGCCGTCTGGGGACAGACGACGCTTGCACCGGCGATCATCGAGTCGGTGCGGCTGCACTGCGCCAAGATTCGCGGCTGCGAATTCTGCGCGGCGGTTCGCTACAAGCCCGCGATCGACGACGGGCTGTCGGAGGACCAGGTCGCTCGTCTGGGCACGGAACAGGCCCGTGACGGCTTCTCGGCCGGGCAGGCGGCTGCGCTGACACTCGCCGATCACTTCCTGCGCGATCCGCGCAAACCGGACCCGGCGCGGGCCGCCGAGATCGCGTCCGCGCTCGGAACGTCCGGCGTCGTCGAAGTCCTCATCGCCTGCGGCGCGTTCGCTTCGGCCGACCTCCGTATCGCACTCGGCGAGAATCGGGAACCGAACGGCGACCACGTCTTCGACCGCGCCGGCGTCGGACACGGGCATCGGTCGCAATCGACGGATTGGCCAACCCTCGACGGTCCCGTCCTCGACACGGGCACGACGTTCGACGACGTCGCCCCGGCGCTGGCACGGCCGCTCGTGGCCCGCACCGAGGTACTGTGGTCCGGTAAGGACGTCGAGCCGAAACTGATCGCCGCGTGCGTTGTGCGCAGTGCCCAGCTACTGGGCGTTGGCGACGACGATGCCGTTTTGCGGTACCTCGTGCCGCCGCGCGCCGCGGAACTCGCCGATCCGGCCGACGCGCGCGACTGGCCGCGCTGGAGCGATCCGTTCGAGCGCGCCGTGCTGTCGCTCGCGGAGCAGATCTGGATGGATCCGGCCGGCGTCGATGACGACATGGTTGCGCCGCTCGAGCGCGCGCTCGGCGCCGACGGGCTGATTCGCGTCGCATGGAACCTGATTTTTATCGGCCAGTTGCATCGGCTGGCGCTGGTTCTGCATCGCGATCGCTAGCGGGCTGCCGGCGCCGCGCCCGCGGGCGCCTTGCTTCGCGAAATGCGGCGATCACGGCGCAGGGCAAAGAAGCCCGCCGGCGCCAGGCGAACGACGAGTAACAACGGGTCGCCGCGATTTTCAATAGCTTACGAGCATCGCTCGCGTATTTCGGCAGCTTATGTTCAATCGCCTGCCGCGCGTTTCTTGCTGCGCAGGCGGACGTCTGCCAGCCCGTGTTTCAACAGATTTTCGCGAGTGGAAATAGCGCCGTGTTTGGGCTAAGTTGACCAGCGTAGTCGCCGGCAGCTCCACGCCAACCGAATAATAAGAGAGCGCCGCGTCTTAATCTGTAGATACAGTTGACGTTCGAACCCGGGTAAAGAGTACCCCGGTTCGCTCGACTCCCGTATTTGCGCGATAACGAAACGCATAAGGGGAAATTCATGTCTAAACCAGAAAAGCACGTCCGATCACGCATCGGCGGGCTCGTCGTCGGTGCTCTGATCGGCACGTGTACGATGGGCTCCGCGCTTGCGCAGGATCGAGCGGCGATGACCAGCGCCTCGAAGTACGAGTCGCTGAAGCTTGCCGCACCGGAGTACACGAACATCGGCGGCATCGCCAATCCGATGGCCAAGCTGAGCCCGGGGCTCGAGCAGTATGTCGGCCGCATGCAGGTCGTCGTCCGGCTCAACACGCCGTCGGTCGGCCAGCTCGGCGCCAGCGATGCCGGCTCGCGCATGAGCCACAAGGTGAACATCGACTCGGAGCAGGCCGCGCTGATCTCGCGACTGCGCGCCGCGGCACCCGACATGGAGGTGCTCGCGCAGACGCAGGTCGTCCTGAACGCCGTGTTCGTCGAACTCGACGCGGCCGCGCTGCCCGATATCGCCGCCGATTTCGCGGTTTCGCGCATCGCGCCGGTCGGTCACTACGAACTCGACCTGAGCGAGACGGTGCCTTACATCGGCGCCAGCGCTGTTCAGGACCTGGGCTTTGACGGCGACGGTATTCGCGTTGCCGTGCTCGACAGCGGCGTTGACTACACGCACGCCGACCTGGGTGGCTCGGGCGATCCCGCTGACTACGTTGCCAACGACGGCACGATCATCGAGCCCGGCACGTTCCCGACCGCCAAGGTCGTCGACGGCTTCGATTTCCTCGGCAACCAGTGGCCGAACGGCCCGGTTCTGCCGGACCCGGACCCGCTCGACGACCTGGCCCTGACGCCCGGCGCCTTCGCCGGCCACGGCACTCACGTCGCCGACATCATTGCGGGCCAGAACGGCGTTGCGCCCGGCGCGAGCATCGTCGCCGTCAAGGTCTGCGCGTCGCTCGCCTCGTCCTGTAACGGTGTCGCCCTGATCAACGGCATGGAGTTCTCGGTCGACCCGAACGGCGACGGCGATCCGTCCGATGGGGTGGACATCATCAACATGTCGCTGGGCGCCAACTACGGCCAGGCGTTTGACGACGACCTGTCTGCTGCCGTAGACGCGGCCACGGCCGTCGGCGTGCTGACCGTATCGTCCGCGGGCAACTGCGGCGACCTGCCCTACTGCACGGGCACGCCGTCGTCGGCGCCGACCGCTCTCGCGGTCGCGCAGACGCAGGTACCGTCCGCTGTCGGCTTCTCCATGAACGTCGTTCAACCGGCTGCCGATGCCGGCCTGTACGACGCCGTCAAGTACCCCTGGACACCCGATCCGGCAGCGTTGCTGCAGGCCGAGGTCGTCTACGGCGATGTCGACGGTGACAACCAGAACGGTTGCGCGCCCTATGACGGCGACTTTACGGGCAGGATCATTCTTGCAGACCGCGGTGGGTGCTTCTTCAGCGACAAGGTACAGAACGCCGAAGCTGCCGGCGCCATCGTCGGCATCGTGGGCCTCGTCGCCCCGGGCGCTCCGTTCCCGGGCGGATTCGGCCAGGGCGATCTGCCGACGATTCCCGGTTTCAATATCAGCCAGGCTGACGCGGACATTCTTCGCAACGCAATTGCCGCGGGCGACGTGGCCGAGGTCGCGTTCGGGCCCGAATTCACGGAATCGCTGCTAGGCTTCACGGTCAGCAGCACGGCGCGCGGTCCGGACATGTCCTTCAACGCCATCAAGCCGGAGATCGGCGCGCCGGGCGCCTCGGTTTCCGCCGAGGTCGCGACGGGCACGTTGCGCGGGACTTTCGGCGGCACTTCCGGTGCCAGCCCGATGGTTGCAGGCTCTGCCGCTCTGCTGCTCGAGGCCTGCCTCGATGGTCAGGCGCCGCCGAGCAAGGGCAAGGGCAAGGGCAAACGCAGAGGCGGCAAGAAACGCTGTGATCCGCTCGAGATCAAGGCCCGCCTCATGAACACGGGCTTCCGCGACATTCTCAGCGATACGACGGGCGGCCTCGCCGAAATCACGCGCATCGGCGGCGGCGAAGTCCGCGCCGACTCGGCGCTCTCGACGAACTTCATCGCCTACTCGAGCGACGACGATCAGCCGTCCATCGGCCTGGGCGTAGTCGATGTCGCCGAGAAGACGACGATCGAGCGCGAAATCGAGGTCGTCAATCTGTCCAGACGTGGTGTCCTGGCGCGTATCACGCCGACCTTCCGCTTCGACGATGCCGCGGCCAGC
Source organism: Woeseiaceae bacterium (assembly GCA_028280615.1). Classification (GTDB taxonomy): domain Bacteria; phylum Pseudomonadota; class Gammaproteobacteria; order Steroidobacterales; family Woeseiaceae; genus UBA1847. The sequence goes on from JANQLK010000042.1 coordinate 41,001, forward strand.
GGCGCGGTTGACGTCGATGTCAGAAGCTTGATCGGTGTCGGCAGGGGCCGTTCGCGGGAGTTCGACATCAAATTCACGATCGATCCGGCTGCGCTCGGCGGCAATTTCATGACCTCGGGCGTCGAAGGCAACAGCGCCGCCAACCTGTCCGCGATGGAGTTCGATGGCTACCTGCTGCTGAACGATGTCAGGAAGGGCACCGAGGTTGCGCTGCCGTGGCACATCGTGGCGCGCAAGGTCGCCAAGGTCGATCCGGCAAGCGATTCGCTCGCGGGCGGGGGATTCCCGGAATCGATCTCGCTCAGCAACGACGGAGCGGGCATCGCCCAGAACGATGCGTACTCGATCATCGCGCTGTCCGACGAGATGCCTCGCGGCGAACGCGGCCAGCAGTCACCGATACCGGACATCCGTGCCGTCGGTGTCACGACGATTCCGGTGCCAGCCGGCGTTTGTTCGGGAGCTGACTCGTTCCTCTGGGTGTTCGCAATCAACACCTGGGACCGGCAGACGCATCTCGTGCCCGTCAGCCACCAGATCGGCCTCGACATCGATCGTGACGGCACGCCGGACTTCACCGTGCTGAACCGTGACGTCACGTTCAACAACGTCACGGACGGCCGCCAGTTGAGCTGGGTGCTCGACGAGTCGACGGGCGCCGCCGGTGCTTTCTTCTTCGCGGAGCACGGCACCAATACGGGTAACACGGCGTTGACGATCTGCGCCGAGCAGATCGGCCTGTCGGCCGCAGACCTCGGCGCCACACCCGTGGACGTTACTGTGTTCGCACAGGACTTCTACTACGGCGGCCCCGGCGACGAGATTGGCGGCATCACGATTACGCCGCTCGGCGAGCAGTACGTCGGCGTACCGTCAGGTGACATCGAGGGCAACGGCATCGGCGCGCTCGACGTGTTCGACTTCGGCGCGCTGCCGGGCAACTCGCCGGAGCTTGGCGTCATGCTGTTCACGAACGGCGATCGCGGCGCGGGCAACCGTGGCGCGGCGACCGAGGACACCGAGGCGCTGCTGCTCCTGGCGCCGGGCGTCGACGCACCGACGCCGCTCGATCCTGACGACGACGATGACGACGACTCGGACTCCGATTCCGATGACGACTCTGACTCCGACTCCGACTCCGATGACTAGCGCAGGCTAGTTGCACGGCCGGTGACGGCGGAACGATCGCCGTCACTGGCCATCGGCTCGGCCGATAGCATCAAGCACGAACGAGGGCCCCTTTCCGAAGGGGCCCTCTCTTTTTTTAGGCAGGACGGTCTCGAAGCGGTCGGCCCGGCGTTGGCCGGACCGGCCTACATCCTGGGCGAATCGGGACCGCGGCAGAGTCTGAAGTAACCGTCCGCCGTTGCGCGGTAGTCGTAGCGGTCGCCGCCCAGGCCGATCACGACCTGGTAGCCGTCGACGATAGCCTGGGTATACATCTGCCCGGGCTCCGGGCAGCCGAGCGCGCCGCTGTTCCAGCGCCTCGCTTCGGCCTGGACAACCTCCAGCGCGGCAGTGTCGGCACCGGATTGCTTCGCGACATCCGCGAGAATGGCGTCCACGAGTTCCCGCGGTGCTTCGCCGATCACGGGCTCCGCATCGCTCTCGGGAACGCGGTCCGGTTCGGGAATCTGATCCGCCTGCAGCCGACGGCGCACGTCGATGCGCTCCTCCCGACTCGTCGGCCTGTTCACGGGCTCGTCTACGGGCTCATCCGCGGATAACGCAGGCGGCGCGTCATCGCCGCTATCGGCACACGCCACGACAAACCAAAGCGGGACCAATAGCAGGCCACCCGCGATCCCCAGGCGGCCTCGTTGGCCGCCTCGTCTGCCTGTCATTGTCATGAATTCTCCTGTCCATATCGCTGGAAGCGCTCGTCCGTCGTCAATGACGCGAGCAAGCTTATCACTCGTAAACGCAGCGACAAGGAAGTCGGGGTCAGGGGTGGCCCGCCGGCCGGAACCGGCCAACCCGCAATTCACCTATAATCGCCTGCGCCGTTGCGAACAAGTCGGATCCTGCATCATGTTTTTCGTGCCTCGTGGCCGGATATCCGGTCTGCTGATCACCGCGCTGTTGCTGACCTCACCGTCGATGGCGGCGGCGCAATCGGTCATTCCGGCGACACCGGCGGACGGTTCCGTATCCCTCGAGCAGCTCGAAACCTCGATTATCGCGATCGAGGCCCAGGAAGGCCTGAGCGAGGAGAGTCGGACACGCATTATCGATCTTCTGCGCGATGCACAGGCCCAGATCCAGAATCGGGAGGCCGCCGAGAACGCGGCCGAACGTTTCGCCGGCCAGCTCGAGACCGCGCCGAAGGAAACCGACGCGCTGCGTGCCGATCTGGAACGGGATATGGCCCCGGCGCCAACCGAGCAGAGCCTCGGAATCCGCGACTCGATGGAGCTTTCGGAACTGGAGCAGGCCCTCGCCCGGGAAATTGCCGAGCTTACGGCGGCGGATTCGCGGCTTGCCGAGCTCGAGTCGCGAATATCGAACGAAGAAGCCAGGCCCGACCGAGCCCGCGAACGCATCGCGGAACTCAGGACGTCCCGCGAGCAGCTCGCGCGTCAGATCGATGCGCCGCCTCCGGCGAACGAACCCGCCGCGCTGACCGATGCCCGCCGGCTGGCTGCCACGCTGCGACGAGACGCACAGAGCGCCGAAACGGAAAGGCTGGAGCAGGAACTCCTGTCGCACAGCGCGCGCCTGACGCTTTTGAAAGTCAGCCGCGACCTGGCCGAACGCACGCTCGCCGAACAGCGCCAGCGCGTGGCCGTCTACCAGTCCGCCGTCAACGAGCGGCGCCAGTCTTCGGCGATTCTCGCGCAGCAGCAGGCAAGGCTCGCAGGGCTTCAGGCGGCCGACGCGCATCCGATCGTTCGTCAGTACGCCGAAGAGAACGTGGACCTGGCCCGGGAGCTGCCGGACATCGCCCGGGAGATCGAGCGAGCCACGGCCGCTACGCGGGACATTGAGGAGCAGGCACGGCAGCTCGAGGAGAGTTTCTCGCGCTCTCAGCAGCGCCTGGAGATCGGCGGCGTCAACCAGTTGATCGGCCGGCTGTTCGTCGAAGAGAGCCGCAATCTGCCGCGTGTCTCGCAGTACCGCAGCGAGGTGCGCGCGCGCAGGGACGCGCTGGCGTCGATCGGGCTCGCGCAGGTCCGTATCGATGAACAGCGACGCGACCTGACGCCGCTCAGCCGTCGTATCGAGGAGGCGATGCGGATCGTTGCCGCGGACGTTCCCGACGACGGCGAACTCGCCGCGATCGAATCCGACGTTCGCGAACTCCTCTCAAATCGCCGCGCCCTGCTCGAGCAGGCGGCAGGCACCTACACGAGCTACCTGCGCGCGCTCGGCGACCTGGACATTGCGCAGCGGCGGCTGCTGGACGTGTCGGACGAGTACAAGGCGTTTCTCGACCAGAACCTCCTGTGGATACCGAGCACGTCCTACATGAACACGGAAGCGCTCGGAAACGTGCTGCCGGCCGTGCAGTGGATGCTGGCGCCCTCGTCCTGGGCGATGGTGGTTACGGCACTCGCCGCATCCGCCGATGACCGACCGCTGCCGTCCGTGCTCGGCTCGCTGTTGATCGTCGTATCGTTCGCCCTGCTCGGGCCGCTGAAACGGCGCTACATTGCGCTCAACGATCGCGTCGGACGTCTGTCGACGGACAGCGTCTGGCTCACGATCGGCTCGATCGGCATCATTCTGCTCAGAGCCTCGCCGATACCGCTCACCCTGACGCTGACCGGCGAAGCGATTCGGTTGAGCCCGGTGCAGACCGAGTTCGTCGTGGGCGTCGGCACGGCGCTCGTGATCATCGCGCCGTTTCTCTACAACGTCACGCTGTACAGGATCCTGTGCGCGCGCAGGGGCGTCGCCGAACTGCACTTCGACTGGCCGAAGCGAAGCCTCGCGATTGTCCGCCGGCAGCTTGCGCGGCTCGCGGTCGTCGGTACGCCGCTGATTTTCGTCATCGCGCTCGTCTACCAGTCGCCAGTCCCGGCGCACCGTGACAGCCTGGCCCGCATCGCCTACGTCGCACTCATGATTCTGTTGAGCCTGACCGTTGCCGCCCTCCTGCCGCGCGGCGGGAAGCCGGCGGGTCCGGAGGGAACGGCAGCCGACGATGCCTCCGTTGGACGCCGGCTAAACACGCTCTGGCTGGTCCTGGGAGCGGGATCGCCGCTCGCGCTCGGAGCGCTTGCGATCATCGGCTTTCAGTACACGGCGTTAACCCTGACGGGGCGGCTCGTGGATACCTTCTGGCTGGTCCTCGGACTGGTCGTGACCAATCTCGTCGTGCTTCGATGGCTCTCCCTGGCGCGTCGCAAGATACTCTGGCAGCAGGCGCTCGAGAAACGCCGCAAGCGACAGGAAGCCGACAACCTGACCGACGAGGACGAGGCCGAAGGCGAGCTGCCCAGGATCAAGCGCACGCCGCTGGATCTCGACGCCGTCGACCAGCAGTCACGTCGCCTGCTTCGGGCCGGGCTGATTTTCGTCGGCGCCCTGAGCGCCTGGGGAATATGGTCGCAGGTTCTGCCGGCGCTCAGCGTTCTCGAGCAGGTTTCACTGTGGACGCAGACGGTTGTCGTCGACGGCCAGGAGACGATCGCTCCGGTTACGCTGGCGGATCTGCTGCTCGCCCTGTTCGTCGTCTTCGTTACCTTCATCGCGTCTCGAAATCTGCCGGGCCTCATGGAGATCGCGATACTGCAGCGCCTGTCCCTTCAGCCAGGCAGCCGATATGCGATCAACACGATGGTTCGCTACGTCGTCGTGACAATCGGCACCGTTTCGGTTCTCGGCATCATTGGCTGGGACTGGTCGCAGATTCAGTGGCTGGTCGCCGCCCTGAGCGTCGGCCTGGGCTTCGGCCTGCAGGAAATCGTCGCAAACTTCGTCTCCGGCCTCATCATCTTGTTCGAACGGCCCGTGCGGGTCGGTGACACCGTTACGGTCGGCCAGGTCACGGGTACGGTGTCGAGGCTACGAATCCGCGCGACGACGATCACGGACTGGGACCGCAAGGAGATCGTCGTGCCCAACAAGTCGTTCATCACCGAGCAGGTCATCAACTGGACGCTGTCGGATCCGATTACCCGAATCGTCATCGACGTTGGCATCTCGTACGGCTCCGATGTAACCCTCGCCCACGGCGTCATGCAACGCACGCTCGACGAGATGCCGCTGATTCTCGACGATCCCCCACCGAAGGTTTACTTCATGGGCTTCGGTGACAGCTCGCTCGACTTCAAGCTGTACATTTACTCGAGACAACTGGCCGACCGGCTACCCCTGATGCACGCCGTACACGAGCAAATCCTCGCGGCGCTTCGCGAGAACGACATCGAGATTCCGTTCCCGCAGCGCGACCTGCACGTGCGCTCCGTCGACGACGACATCCCGCTGCCCGGCCGGCGTGGCGACGACAGCTGAGCGATTGCAGCCAGCCGTCGTGCGGCCGGCACGTCCGTACACCATGCTCGGGCGCTTGCTCCTCTCCGACCCGGGTTTAGCACTCACCACGACAGGCGCTGGCCTTCGAAGTCGAAAAAACCGCCGCTGTCCTCAAGGCTCAGCCTTTCGATCTGCCGTCTCAGACCCGCTACGCTGTCCCGCGGTGTGACCGGCGCCTCCGGCCCGCCCATGGCGGTGCTGACCCAGCCCGGGTGCAGAACGGCGACGATCACGTCGCTGGCGAGCGGCTCACGGGCCAGCGTCGCCATCACCATGTTGACCGCGGATTTGCTCGATCGATAGGCGTAGTAGCCCGCCTCGGTCTGGGCGATCGCGCCGAGCCGCGACGAGATCGTTACGAGCTTGCCGGACTTCGCTGCCCGGACGTTCGACAGCAGCGTCTCGGCCATCATCAGCGGCGCGAGGCAGTTCACCTCGAGCACGTCGAGCCAGCGCTCGTAGTCGATGCTGCCGAAGGATTGCCCGGCGTCGCCGTCGGCACTGCGCGACGGACCGAACACGCCGGCGTTGTTGATCAGGACATCGACGGCGCGTCCTTCGAGCGTCTCGCCGAGCGCGGCGATCGTCGTCCTGTCCGACATGTCGGCCGAAAAGATCTCGACCGACGATTCGCTGTCAGCGAGACTCGCCAGCTCGTCCGCGGTCGCAGGCGAGCGACACACGGCGAATACCCTCCAGCCGTCGGCCGTATACTGGCGTACGAACTCGAGGCCGAGCCCGCGGTTCGCGCCCGTGACCAGGACGGTGCGCATTCAGCGCTTACGTTTCTTCGGCAGATACAGGTCGGTCAGCGTGCCGTCGAACGCCTCGGCGGCGAAGGCCACGGTCTCCGACAGCGTCGGGTGCGGATGCACGGTCAGACTCACGTCGGTCGCATCCGCGCCCATTTCGATCGCGAGACCGATTTCGGCGATCAGGTCGCCCGCGGAGGGGCCCACGATGGCGCCGCCCAGGATGCGATGCGAGTCGGGATCGAACAGCAGCTTGGTCATGCCCTCGTCGCGGCCGATCGCAAGCGACCGGCCACTGGCGGCCCACGGAAACTGGGCTTTCTCGTAGGCAATGCCCTGCTGCTTCGCCTCGTTCTCCGTCAGGCCGACCCACGCCACCTCGGGGTCGGTGTAGGCCACCGACGGAATCGTGCGCGCGTCGAAGAAGCTCTTCTCTCCGGCGGCGACCTCGGCCGCCACCTTCGCCTCGTGCGTGGCCTTGTGCGCGAGCATCGGCTCGCCGGCCAGGTCGCCAATTGCGAAGATGTGGTCGACGTTGGTCCGCATCTGTTTGTCGACGGCGATGATGCCGCGCTCGTCGACGTTGACGCCCGCCTTGTCTGCGTCGATTCGGTCGCCGTTGGCTCGTCGTCCGATCGCGACCAGTACGCGCTCGTATACCCCCATGGCCGGCGCATCCTTGCCCTCGAAGTTGACCTCGATGCCCGTATCGGTAGCCTTCATCCCGGTCACCCTGGTCGACACCATGATCGACTCGTAGCGCTCGCGCACGATCTTGAGGAACGGCCGAACGAGGTCCCTGTCGGTGCCGGGCATCAGCGTATCCGTCAACTCGACGACCGTGACCCGGGTGCCGAGCGCCGCGTACACGCAGGCCATCTCGAGACCGATGATGCCGCCGCCGACGACGAGCAGGCTGCTCGGCAACGGATCGAGCTCCAGCGCTCCCGTCGAATCGACGATACGCGGGTCGTCGGGCAGGCCGGGCAGCATCGCGGGCTCCGAGCCCGCCGCGATGATGCACTGCTCGAAGGCCACCGTCTCGCCGTTATCCAGCACGAGGTGATTCGGCGACCCGAACTTCGCGACGCCGTGAACGACGCGAACCTTGCGCTGCTTCGCGAGCGTCGACAGCCCGCCGACCAGGCGATCGACGACGGACTGCTTCCATTCCCGAAGCTTGCCGGCGTGAATCTTGGGCTTGCCGAACACGACGCCGTGCTCCGCCATCTCCCTGGCCTCGTCGATGACCTTGGCCGCGTGCAGCAGTGCCTTGGACGGGATGCAGCCGACGTTCAGGCAGACGCCGCCGAGCATCGGCCATCGCTCGACGAGAATCACGTCCATGCCGAGATCGGCGGCGCGGAACGCGGCCGTGTAACCCCCGGGCCCCGCGCCCAGGACGACGAGCTCAGCCGAGTGATCGGGATTGTCGATCGCTGCACCCGTTGCCGAAGCAGCCGGTGCGGGCCTGGGACCGGCGGAGGGCGCCGCCTGTTCCGGCTCCGCAGAGCCCTCGCCGGACGGGACATCTTCGTCGGCGAGCAGCATCGCCACGGTGTCGCCGGGGTTGACCTTGTCGCCTACGGCGACGGCCAGCGAGGCGATCCTGCCCGCTGCTGTCGCGGGCACGTCCATGGCGGCCTTGTCGGTTTCCAGCGTGACGAGTCCATCCTCGACGTCGACCGTATCGCCCGGAGAGACGAGCAGCTCGATGACCTCGACGTCGGAAAAATCGCCGAGGTCCGGGACCGTAAGCGCGATCTCCTTCGCCATTACGGAATGGCCCGCAAGAGCGCTTCGACATCCGCCAGCGCTTCGCTCAGGTAGGTCGTGAACCGAACCGCGTAAGCGCCGTCGATGACGCGATGGTCATAGCTGAAGGACAGCGGCAGCATCAGCCGCGGCTGAAACGCCTCGCCGTCCCAGACGGGCGTCATCTTCGACCGCGATACGCCGAGGATAGCCACTTCGGGCGCATTGACGATCGGCGTGAATGCCGTGCCGCCGATGCCCCCGAGACTGGAGATCGTGAACGTGGCGCCCTGCAGCTGGTCGGCCTTGAGCTTGCCGTCTCTGGCCGCCGCGGACAGGTCGCGCAGCGCTTCGGCCAGCTCGTAAACATCCATTTTGTCCGCGTCGCGGATCACGGGAACCATCAGGCCCTGATCCGTGTCCGCCGCGAAGCCCAGGTGCACGTACTTCTTGTAGACCAGGTTCTGGCTATCCTCCGAGAGCGAGGCGTTGACTTTCGGATACTCCCTGAGCGCCGCGACGCAGGCCTTCAGGATGAACGCGAGCGGCGTCAGCGGGATGCCGCGCTCTTTCGCAGGGCCTTTGAGCTCCTGGCGCTTCGCCTCGAGTTCGGTGATGTCCGCCTCGTCGTGCTGGGTGACGTGCGGCAGGTTGATCCAGCTCGCCTGCAGGCGCGGCCCCGAGATTTTCTGGATGCGCGTGATCGGCTGTATGTCGATCTCGCCGAACTTCGCGAAGTCGACGACCGGCGTCCGTGGCAGCGCCGGCCCGGCCGACGGCGCCTGTGCCTGGCCGCTCAGGACCGACTTGACGAAGGCCTTGACGTCATCGTGCAGGATGCGCTTTTTCGGGCCGCTGCCCTTGACCTGTTGAAGATCGACGCCCAACTCGCGGGCGAGTTTGCGCACCGACGGACTCGCGTGCGCCCGGGCGAAGCCGGCCTCATCGATCGGCGGCAGCTCCTTGGGCGCCGCCGGGGCTGCCGCGGCCGTCGTGGCCGGCGGCGCCTCCTCTGCTGACGCTTCCCTGTTGGCCGGAGCCGGCGACGCGGCGGGCGCCGGCTCGACCGCGCCGCTCGTCTCGACGATCGCGAGCGCGTCGCCTTCGGATACCTTGTCGCCTACCTTGACCAGCACCTCCTGAACCGTCCCGCCCGCGGTAGCCGGAACGTCCATGGCCGCCTTGTCGGTTTCCAGCGTGACCAGCGCGTCCTCGGCCTCGACCGAGTCACCGGCCGAGACATGGACTTCGATGACGTCGACGCCGTCGAAATCGCCGAGTTCGGGAACGGTCATCGTCTGCGGCCCACCCGATCCATCCGGAGCCGGAGCCGGAGAGCCGGCGGCCGGTTCGGGCGCTTCAACGGCCGCAGCCGCTGCTTCGGGCGCCGCCGCTTCGGCTGCCGGCGCTTCAGCGGGCGCGCCGGATGCTTCGGTCGACAGCTTGCCGATCACGTCACCGGCCGACACCTTGTCGCCCACCGCAACGTCGATCGACGCGATCGAACCGTCACCCGGCGATGGCACGTCCATCGCGGCCTTGTCGGTCTCGAGCGTGATCAGGCCGTCCTCGCTCTCGACGGCATCGCCGGCCGAGACGAGCACCTCGATGACCTCGACGTCGGAAAAATCCCCGAGATCGGGGACCACAATATCGATCGTTTTCGCCAACTGCGTCTCCAGCGCGGCCTGGTGGGCCGTTTGACCGTTAGAGCGTGACCGGATCGGGACGATCCGGGTCGATGCCGTAATTCTTGATGGCCATTGCAACCGTTTTCTGGTCGAGCGTGCCCTCGTCCGCCAGCGCCTTGAGCGCGGTAACCACGATATAGCGCCGATCGACTTCGAAGTGCTCTCTCAATGCCTTGCGGGCATCGCTGCGGCCGTAGCCGTCGGTGCCGAGCGATACGAAGGTACCGGGCACCCAGCGCTGAATCTGGTCGGGTACGACTTTCATGTAGTCGGTCGCCGCGACGTAGGGACCCTTGCGGTCGGCGAGGCATTGCTCGACGTAGCAGGTCCGAGGTTTCTCGGCCGGATGCAGCTGGTTCCAGCGTTCCACCTCGAGGCCGTCGCGCCGAAGCTCGTTGTAGCTCGTCACCGACCAAACGTCGGACGCAATATCGAAGTCTTCGCTTAAGAGCTCCGCCGCGCCGATCACCTCGCGCAGGATTGTGCCCGAGCCCATGAGCTGAGTTCGCACCTTGCCCGAGCCGACCGAGTGCAGGTGATACATGCCCTTCAGGATGCCTTCCTCGACGCCTTCCGGCATCGGCGGGTGCACGTAGTTCTCGTTCATGCAGGTGATGTAGTAGAAGACGTTCTCCTGCTCAGCCATCATCCGCTTCAAACCGTCCTGCACGATGATCGCCAGTTCATAGGCATAGGTCGGGTCGTAGGCGCGGCAGTTCGGCACGGTCGACGCGAGCACGTGGCTGTGGCCGTCCTGGTGCTGCAGACCCTCGCCCGCGAGCGTCGTCCGGCCGGCCGTTCCGCCGATCAGGAATCCGCGCGACTGCATGTCACCGCCGGCCCAGATGAAGTCGCCGATACGCTGGAAGCCGAACATCGAGTAGTAGATGTAGAACGGCACCATCGGCACGTTGTGGTTCGAGTAGGACGTGCCGGCGGCCGCCCAGGAGCAGAACGAACCGGCCTCGTTGATGCCCTCCTCGAGAATCTGGCCCTTCTGGTCCTCGCGGTAGTACATGAGCGCGCCGGCATCGACGGGCTCATAGAGCTGGCCCTTGGACGCATAGATGCCGATTTGGCGGAACATTCCCTCCATGCCGAACGTGCGCGCCTCGTCCGGCACGATCGGCACGATGTGCTTGCCGATCGCCTTGTCTTTGGCGAGCGCGGTCAGCATGCGCACGAAGGCCATCGTCGTCGACGCCTCGCGTTCGCCCGTGCCTTCGAGCTGGGTCTTGAAAATCTCGCTGCCGGGCACCTCGAGCGCACTCGAGGTCTTGCGGCGCTGCGGCAGATAACCGCCCAGCGCCTTGCGACGCTCGTGCAGATACTCGATCTCCTCGCTGTCGCGGGGCGGCTTGTAGAACGGCACGTCGTCGAGCTCCTTGTCGGAGATCGGGATGTTGAAGCGGTCGCGGAAGTGTCTGAGCGCATCCATATTCATCTTCTTCTGCTGATGCGCCGTGTTCTGGCCTTCGCCCGCGGCGCCCATGCCGTAACCCTTCACGGTCTTGACGAGAATGATCGTCGGCTGGCCCTTGTGCTTGCTCGCGGCATCGTAGGCCGCATAGATCTTGCGGGCGTCGTGCCCGCCCCGGTTGAGGCGCCATACCTCCTCATCGGACATGTTCGCGACCATCGCGGCCGTCTCGGGGTGCTTGCCGAAGAACTTCTCTCGAACGTAGCTGCCGTCGTTGGCCTTGTAGGCCTGGTACTCGCCGTCAACCGTCTCTTCCATGAGCTGGCGCAACAGGCCGTTGTGGTCCCTGGCGAGCAGCGGATCCCAGCGCGAGCCCCAGATCAGCTTGATGACGTTCCAGCCGGCGCCGCCGAACGCCGCCTCGAGCTCCTGGATGATCTTGCCGTTGCCGCGCACCGGGCCGTCGAGCCGCTGCAGGTTGCAGTTGACGACGAAGATCAGGTTGTCGAGGCCCTCGCGGACCGGCATCGTGATCGCGCCCATCGACTCGGGCTCGTCCATCTCGCCGTCACCGAGGAACGCCCAGATCTTGCGATCCGACGGCGCGACGAGGCCGCGGTTCTCCATGTAGCGCATGAAGCGCGCCTGGTAGATCGCGAGCATCGGGCCCAGGCCCATCGACACGGTCGGAAACTGCCAGAAATCGGGCATCAGCCACGGGTGCGGATACGAAGACAGGCCGCCGCCACCGACTTCACGGCGGAAGCGCGAGAGCTGCTCCTCGTTCATACGCCCTTCGAGGTAGGCGCGCGCGTAAATGCCGGGCGCCGAGTGGCCCTGGAAGAAGATCATGTCGCCGCCCTGCTGCTCGGTCGGCGCTCGCCAGAAATGGTTGAACCCGACCTCGTAAATCGTCGCCGACGAGGCATAGCTCGAGATGTGGCCGCCGTACTCGGTGCTGATCTTGTTCGAGCGAACGACCATGGCCATGGCGTTCCAGCGCAGTACTGCCTCGAGGCGCTTTTCTATGGACCGATCGCCCGGGTAGCCCGGCTGCCGGCCCGGCGAGATCGTATTCAGATAGGCCGTGTTCGGGCTGTACGGCAGGTAGGCACCTGACCGGCGCGCGAAGTCGATCATCCGGTTGAGCAGGAAGTGGGCGCGTTCGGGCCCGTGCTGCGAGAGGACCGAATCAATCGATTCGAGCCATTCGCTGGTTTCGACCGGATCAATGTCGTCGTAGGGATTGAACTTCGTCATGAATCTTCCGCTGCGAGGGAGGGGGCCGGGCAAGGTGTTCGTTGCGTGAATTACGCGGGGTGTCCTGCTAGGATCACCGGTCGAAAACGTAAGGCCCGGGCGCTTTTGATCGGGTTCGCAATGTTCCGCGTTTGCGCCTATTGGGTCAAGCTGGTCACCGGGATTAAACACGCATGCATCCACTGCTCTCCGCCGCCCCGGAGATACCGGTTTCAGTTGAAACAGGCCCGCTCTCGCCGGACGACCTCGAACGGGTCGACCAGTGGCTGCTGCTGCTGCCTGAATCGCCCCCTGACGCGGTATGGGCCGCCCTGCCGGAGGGCGAACGGCTGCGTGACGCCGCGGCGCGGCGCTCCACCCGAAGCCGGTTCGCTCTGCGCACACGCCTCACCAACGACCGGCAAACCAGCGTCGTCGGCGGCCGGGTCAGCGCAAGTGACGATGCGTTCCAGACGCTCTCGCTCGGGCGCAAGCTCCTGGAGGCTCTGAAAGACGATGCCCCGGGAACGCTCGCGATCTCGACGGCGGGCTTCGACCCGAAGACGTCGTCTGAAATTGCCCGTTGCGTACTGGCTGCCGCGCTCGCCGCCGGATTCGCGATGCCCGCGTTCAAGACAAAACCGGCTACTCCGGTGCTGCACGACATTCGCCTGCTGGGCTTCGACACGGCGTTCGACACGTCCCGAATCGAGGCCGAGGCTGCCGGTAACAATCTCGCTCGCTGGCTGACGACGCTGCCGCCGAACAAACTGGACGCGGTGACCTACGCCGGGATCGCCGAAGCGCTGGCCGGCGACCGCGGCTGGGAGTATCGGCGCTTCGGTGTGGATGAGCTCGAGGCTCTGAACGCCGGCGCGTTTCTCGCGGTTGCCCAGGGCAACGGCGACGACAGCGCGTCGATCGTCCGGCTGCGCTATCGCCCCGACGGAAAGGACTCGGAGGCCGACCTGAGCCTGGTCGGCAAGGGCATCATATTCGACACCGGCGGCACCAACCTGAAGCCGTTCAAGTCGATGCTGAACATGCACGGAGACATGCAAGGCAGCGCCGTCGCGCTCGGCACGCTGCTCGCAATCAGCCGCCTCGAGCTCCCGCTCGCCGTCGACTGCTGGCTCGCGATCACCGAAAACCGAACCGGTCCGGAAGCCTACAAGTCACAGGACGTCGTAACGGCGGCCAACGGCAAGACTATCCAGACGATTCACACCGATGCGGAGGGCCGCATGGCGCTCGCGGACACGCTCGTGCTTGCCAGCCGGGATAAGCCGCGCATGATCATCGACTACGCGACCCTGACGGGCACCTGCATCACGGCGCTTACGACACGCATGAGCGGCGTGTTTTCGAACCGCAGCGACTGGCATCCGCGACTCAAGCGGGCGGGCCGCAAGTCGGGCGAACGTGTCTGGCCGTTTCCGATCGGCGCCGAATTCCTGAAGCTACTGAAGAGCGATACGGCGGACGTCATGCAGTGCTCGGAGGACAGCGCGGGCGACCATATCCTGGCCGCCACGTTCCTGGCCGAGTTCGTCGAGCACGAGACGCCGTGGGTGCATATCGACCTGTCGTCCGGCCACAGGGAAGACGGCCTCGGTCACGTGGCGACGAAGGCCACGGGCTTCGGCGTGCGCTACACGCTTGCGTTGCTCCTCGACGAAGACATCCTCGGTGACGGCGAGCGATGAGCGCACCCATTGACATGGCGAACCGTTTTCGCGGCTTCCTTCCGGTCGTCATCGACGTCGAGACCGGCGGATTCAATTGCCAGACGGATGCGCTGCTGGAAATCGCCGCGGTCATCGTGGACTTCGACGACGGCGGCCTGCTGGCCCGCAAGGAGACCCACCGCTTTCACGTCAAACCGTTTGACGGCGCCAACGTCGAGGCGGCATCGCTTGCCGTCAACGGTATCGATCCCGATCATCCGCTGCGCCCCGCGATCCACGAGCGCGACGCGCTGGGACGGCTGTTTCGCGAGGTGCGCCGGGCGGTGCGTGAAACGCGATGCTCGCGTGCGGTACTGGTCGGCCACAACGCTCATTTCGACCTGGGCTTCCTGAACGCGGCGGTCGAGCGCTGTGCCATCAAGCGCAACCCTTTTCATCCGTTCAGCTGCTTCGACACGGCTACGCTGTGCGGCGTCGCATTCGGCCAGACCGTCCTTGCCCGGGCCGTAAAGGCGGCCGGCTTCGTTTTCGACGAGGAGGCTGCGCACTCGGCTGCGTACGACGCGGAAGTCACCGCCGACGTCTTCTGCGAGATCGTCAATCGCTTTCGGCCGAATTTCGAGGCCAGCCTGCGCTGACCCCGCCGAACGGCCTCAGGCGTTTTCCTGTTCCGCCGGACTCGCTTCTTCCAGGACCTTCTTGAGCTCGCCGGAGTTGTACATCTCGATGACGATGTCGCAGCCGCCGATCAGTTCGCCGTTGACATAGAGCTGCGGGAAGGTCGGCCAGTTCGAGTAGGTCTTGAGCCCTTCCCGTATCTCGGGATCCTCGAAGATATTCACGTAGGCGTAGGGCCGGCCGACGGCATTGAGCGCAGCGACCGTCTGCCCCGAAAACCCGCACTGCGGAAAATCGGGCGTTCCTTTCATGTACAGCAGGATATCGTGAGACTTGAGTTGATCTTCGATTCTGGCGTTTACGTCCACTTGTAGTACCTTCAACTGTTAGCGTGTCAAATAAAGCGTTCAGCGCCTGCAATCGCCGCTCGAACCGCCCTTCTCGCATTCGTCGGCCGGCGCCTCGTACGTCGCGCCGCCGCCGACCATCATTGCCGTGCAGCCCGACACCACCAGCAGACATAGGGCCAGCGCCGGGACAATTAAAGCCCTCACGTCACACCCTCCCGAACGAGCGGAGATGCGGCAATTTCGTCGATGACCGCCCACTGCTCCGCCGGTGTCATGAGCGCCCAGGCGGCGATCTGCTCGAGCGTGCGGCCGCAGCCGAGGCAGCGATTCGCTTCGTCGAGAGTACATATCGACACGCACGGAGATTCGGGCCGCCGGTCACGATCGTGCTGTTTCAAGGTAGGGCCGTCCACAGGCTTAGACTGTGTATATAATACCGCCTCTGCCGGGGTGCGCCTACGTCCCGGCGACACAATAATCGAACTGACCCAACGTCAGCGACGACTCAAAGATTACCGGAGTATTCCCAAATGAACCCTCTCAATACCGTTCAAGGTACGATTGTCGGCGGCATCGTGCTCGCTGTCGTTATCGCCCTGGCGACGTCCGGCATTACTTTCAATGTCGGCAGCTTCATCGTCTGGATTCACGTCCTCGCGGGGATCACCTGGATCGGCCTGCTCTACTATTTCAATTTCGTCCAGGTGCCGGCGCTCGCAGACGCCGTCGCCGACGAAGGCGGTCCGGGCGGGGCCGGTATCACCAAGTACGTGGCGCCCCGGGCGCTGTGGTGGTTCCGCTGGGGCGCGGTCCTGACCTGGCTCAGCGGCGCTGCCTATCTCGGACACCTGGGCATTTTCGACGACGCCTTCACACTCGGCATGATGTCGGGCGGCGACAGCTACGCGGGCCTGACGATCGGAGTCGGCGCCTGGCTCGGCACGATCATGCTGTTCAACGTCTGGGTGCTCATCTGGCCCAACCAGAAGAAGGTGCTCGGTATCGTCGAGGCCAGCGCCGACGAGATTGCCAAGGCGAAGCGCACCGCACTTCTCGCATCGCGCACCAACACGCTGCTGTCGATCCCGATGCTCATGAGCATGGTCGGCTACGGCCACGCCGGTTTCTTCATCTAGCAGTCTGTTGGACACTGGCGGGACACTAGAAGCCCGGCGTCCGCGCCGGGTTTCTTCATTCTGACGTGACCCCGGAACTCAGCGACGCGATTCACCGCAACGTGCGCGACGCGCTGGCCGAGGATGTGGGCGACGGCGACCTGACCGCAACGCTCATCGATGCCGATGCGGTCGCCGGCGCGACCGTCGTTGCTCGCGAGCCCATGACGCTCGCCGGGCAGCCCTGGTTCGACGAGGTCTTCAGGCAGCTCGACAGCACGGTCGTCGTCGACTGGTACACGACCGACGGCGAGACGGCCGAAACCGGCGACGTCCTGTGCAAACTGGTCGGCAACGCGCGGGCGCTGCTGACCGGTGAGCGAACGGGCCTCAACTTCCTGCAGACGCTGTCCGGCACGGCGACGACGACGGCGGCGTACGTCGCGGCCGTGGCCGGCACCGGGGCGCGGGTCCTGGATACGCGCAAGACCTTGCCTGGCCTGCGCCTCGCGCAGAAGTACGCTGTCGAAATGGGCGGTGGCACGAATCACCGCATTGGCCTGCACGACGCGATTCTGATCAAGGAAAACCACGTGCGCAGCGCGGGCGGGATACGTGCCGCGCTCGATGCCGCGAACAGGCATGACGACGGCGAGCTGCTGATCGAGGTCGAGGTCGAAGACCTCGATGAGCTACGCGAGGCGCTCGACGCCGGCGCCGCGCGAATCCTGCTCGACAACTTCGGTCTCGACGAGCTCCGCCGGGCGGTCGAGATCAACGCGGGCTATGGCTACGTTGCAGCCGAACTCGAGGCATCCGGCAACGTGACGCTGTCGACGATTCGAGCCATTGCCGAGACCGGCGTCGACTACATCTCGACCGGCGCGCTGACCAAGAACCTGCGGGCCGTCGATCTGTCTCTGTTGTTCACGATAGGCTGAGAGAGAAGTCCAGGGAGACTCTGCTTGATGCTCAAGCTACGGCACGGCTCACCCGCTTGGGTTCGGAAACGCCGTAGCCCTGCGCATAGTCGATGCCCATGCCCCTGAGCATCGTGATGATCTCTTCGTTCTCCGCAAATTCGGCAATCGTCTGTTTGCCGGTAAGGTGCCCAATTTCATTAATCGAACGTACCATCTCGCGGTCGATCGGATCATGCAGTATCTCCTTGACGAAGCTGCCGTCGATTTTGAGGAAGTCCACGGGGAAGTGCTTGAGATAGCCGAATGACGACAGGCCCGTACCGAAGTCATCCAGCGCGAATTTGCAGCCGAGTTCCTTTAGCGCATTGATGAAACGGTTGGCTTGCGAATAGCTTGCAATCGCCGCCGTCTCGGTGATTTCGAAACAGATCTTGGTCGCGTCGAGGCCGCTCATCTGAAACTGGTCGATCACGAACGGCAGGAACTTCTCGTCGCCGAGACTCTGTCCCGACAGGTTAATGGAGCACAGCTCAAGCCGCTCGCGTTCGTCTGCCTCGGATACCAGCCAGCGAAACGCGCTGCGGATCACCCAGCGGTCTATGCTCGGCGTGATCCCGTAGCGCTCTGCCGCCTCGATGAACAGTCCCGGGGAGATGATGCCGCCGTTCTCGTCACGCATCCTGAGCAGGATCTCGTAGTGCGCACCCTGCTCATCCGCCTGAAGCGGCTTGATCGTCTGCCGGAACAGCTCGAAGCGATCTTCCTCGAGCGCGTTGTTGATGCGGGCCGCCCACTGCATCTCGCGACGCCGCCGCATCAGGTCGATGTCGTTTTCCTGGAAACTGTGGATTCGGTTTCTGCCGGACTCCTTGGCGGCCGAACAGGCGCTGTCGGCGGCACTGAGGAGCGCCGCCACGTCCTCGTTGTCGGCCGTGATCGGAACCACGCCGATGCTGACCCCCAGGCGGAACGTGCGCTCGTCCCACGTGAACTTGTAGTCGCCGATGGCCACGCGCAGCGATTCGGCCGTCTGCATGGCCTCCTCGAGACTGCAACTCTCGAGCAGAACGCCGAACTCGTCCCCGCCCAGCCTCGCAAGCGTGTCCCGCCAGCGTATTTTCGACTTGAGCAGCGCGCCGAGCTGGCCGAGCAGCGCGTCGCCGGCGCTGTGGCCGCAGGAGTCGTTGACGATCTTGAACTGGTCGAGGTCGAGGTACAGAAGCGCGTACGAGGTCTCGCGCGCCCTGGCGCTCTTGAGCGCGCGCTCCAGCCGGTTTTCGAACTCCCGCCGGTTCACGAGGCCGGTGAGAATGTCGTGGCTCGCGTGATAGCTGAGCCGCCGATTGAGCTCGCGGGATTCGCTGACGTCGTGGAACACGAGCACCCCGCCCGTAACGTTGCCCTTGCCATCGCGGATCGGCGACGCCGTGCTTTCGATATACAGTTCGTTTCCGTCCCGGCGAATAAGCAGCGTCGGCCTTACGGACTTGATCGCGCGATCGCGGCGAATCGCCACAGCCATCGGGTTCTCGAGCGGCTCGCAGGTTTCCTCGTGAAACGCGCGGAAGATCTCGTCGATCGACCGCCCATGCGCGTTGTCGACACGCCAGCCGGTCAGCTCCTCCGCAACCGGGTTGACGTACTCTACGTTGCAGTCCGCATCCGTCGTGATCACGCCGTCGCCGATCGACTGCAATGTGATCTGCGCGCTCTCCTTCTCACGGAACAGCGCCTCCTCGTACAGCTTGCGCTCGGTGATGTCGACCTCGACGCCGAGCAGCCGCAACAGCCGACCGTTGCTGTCCTGCACCGCCCTCGCGCGGCTCGACATCCACCGCCACTCGCCGTTCTGGTGCTTCATGCGATGTACGGATTCGAAGAACGGAGCTCTGCCGGCGAGGTGTTCGCGCATGATGGCCTGTACGCGAGCCATGTCATCCGGGTGTACGAGCCGATACCAGTCCAGCATCGGATCGTCGTCGTCCTCGCGGAAGCCGAGCATGCGCTTCCAGCGCGGCGACAGGTCGATTGTCTTGCTCTGGCCGTTGAAATCCCAGATGCCGTCGTTCGCGGTCAGCGCAACGAGCTCGTGCCTTTCCCTCAAGTCGGCCAGCACGCCCTGGTCGTGCAGGCGCTCGAGGCCGGTCGCGAGCGATGATGCGAACAGCTTCGCCAGCAGGTGCAGTTCCGCGTCCCACGTGTCGACAGGCTCCTCCATCGCGAGCGCCAGGAAGCCCGCGATCTCGCCATGTACCGCGAAGCCCACGATCAATGCCGCGCCGATGTGCAACTCCGCCAGCCTGCCGGCCTCCGCGGCCGACAGTGCCGTCGTATTGCACGTATCGTCGATCTCGATTGCCTTGAGGTGCTCGAGGCGTTGCATCAGGGCCGGCCAGTCGCCTAGGTTTTCGCCGCTCAGGACCTCCGGAGAACAGCGCACAAAGCCGACCTTGGCACCGATTGCGGAGTCGATGGAACGGCCATCGTCGCTCAACAAACACAGCGTCGCAGCATCGACGCCGGCGGCGTCGGGCAGGTCGCCTACGCATTGCTTGAGCTGCTCGTCGCGCCGGGCGGCGTCGAGGTTCTGCAGATTGACGGCGACTTTGGTTTGCAGCGCATCGACGGCGCCGCGATTCCTCGTCCCTTCGCGCGGCTTTCGCTGCCGGACGTTTCCGGTCGTGCCCGTTTCAGACGTCCCCGCCATTAGCTCCGTATTCTGACATGCCGTCGAAGGAAAACAAGCTAAGTCTCTCTAATTTATTGTGTTATGTGCAAGTCCCGAGGGAATAAATTGGATTTTCGAGACCTGCGTCAACCGTTATGACCGCGGCGCGTTATTGCCCCTGTACCCCACAGATCCGAACCCAGGAGAGAACCCATGTTTTTCATACAGACAAGGAAGTGGACTCAACGCACACTGGTCCTGTCGCTTCTGTCGCTCGCGGCGGCATGCGGCGGCGGTTCCGGCAGTACCGGCAGCGAAACGTCGTCGGGCGCACCGGCCGCGGCCGAGTGCGATCCCGCCAACGCCGCGACATTCGACGAGTGCGGCGTGGTTTACGTTGCAATGACGGACGCCGACGGCGATTTCCTGAACTACACGGTCGACGTCGTACAGCTGACGCTCGAAACCGCGAACGGGCGCATCGTGGAGACGCTGCCGCGATCGACGCGCGTCAATTTCACGGACTACGTCGATCTCACCGAGCTGCTTACGGCGGCGACCGTGCCCCCGGCAACCTACGTCGCCGGCACGATAACGCTGAGTTATGCCGACGCGGAAGTGTTCGTCGAGGCCAACGGCGAGGCCAAGGAAGCCGTCGTCGTGGATGCCGACGGTAACGCGCTGCTCGAAACGGCCCTGCGCGTCGAGCTTTCGAACCGCGACCGGCTCATCGTAAGCCGCGGCCGCCCGGCCCTGCTGCAGCTCGACTTCGACCTCGCGGCATCGCATGTCGTCGACGTCGTGCCGACACCCGCGACCGCCGAAGCGGAACCGTTCATCGTCGCCGAGGTCGCGCCCGTCGACGAGAAGGACATTCGCGTTCGCGGCCTGCTCGTCGAAGTAGACGAGGCGGCGTCGACCTACACCGCGGCCATTCGCCCGTTCCGTGACCGGGACGGCGACTTCGGCAACGTCACCGTCAACACGACCGTCGAGACAGAGTTCGAGATCGACGGCGTCGCCTACGAGGGTACGGAAGGCCTTGCGGCCCTCGCCGAGGCCGGCCCGAGGACGCTGACCGTCGCCGGCGGTACGCTGGACGTGGAGGCGCGCGAGTTTACGGCCGACATCGTGCTCGCGGGATCCAGCGTGCCGGGCAGCGATCGTGACGCCGTGGTCGGCAACGTCATTGCCCGATCGGGCAATGTAATGACGGTTCGCGGTGCCACGTTCATACCGAACGACCGTCGCGCGCACTTCCACGACGACGTGACGGTCGAGCTCGGCCCCGACACGCGCGTGTTCAAGGACGGCGACCGCATCTCTGATCTGGGTATCGATGCCATCTCGATCGGGCAGCGAGTCACGGTTCGCGGCGACCTGGTCGGCTCAACGGAAACCGACGCCAGAACGCCCGGTATCGTTATCGACGCGACCGAGGGCGCCGTTCGGATGCATCTGACGCGGCTCGCCGGCACGGTCAACGCATTCGTGCCGGGTCAGCTCGACATGACGCTGCATGCGATCGACCGCCGACGTGCCGGCATCTTCGACTTCAGCGGCACGGGCATCTCGGCCGACGTCGATGCCGACGCCGACAACTACGAGGTGTCCACGGGTGACCTGGCCCTGACCAGTCTCTCGGACGACGCCGCGGGCAAACCCGTCACGGCGCGTGGCTTCCCGACCGCCTTCGGCGCGGCGCCTCCGGACTTCGAAGGCCGGACGATCGTCGACTTCACGGGCGTAAGAAGTCTGCTCGGCATCGGCTGGGGTGAGGCAGGCACGGCGGCGCCGTTCCTGTCGATCGGCGGCGACGGCCTGCTGCTCGATAACCAGAATCCGGACATCGGCACGCGGCACTACATTCGCCAGGGCCCCGTGCTCATCGACCTGACCGAGCTCGATTCCGACACGCTGATCGTCCCGCGCGACAGCGATCGGACGCTGTTCTCGATCAAGTCGCGGATCGGCGTTCGCATGTACTCGGACTTCGATGCGTTCATCGACGATCTCACCCGCAGTCTCGATGGTTCGACTCTGGCCCGCTCGATGCACGCCAAGGGCGACTTCGATGCAGGCGCCAACATCCTGACGGCCTACAAGATCAGTATCGTCCTGACCGAGTCGTCCGAATAGCCAGGACCCGCGCCGTCCCCCGCGGCGCGCCCCCGCCGGCGCGGAAGCGCCAGCCCGGCTCCGCTACCGCTCAGGTAGCGGAGCTTTTTTTGCTAGGATTAGCGCCCGCTTATTCGAACCCAGGGACTTCCCGGTGTCCGAGACATCCGACCGCATCAGCCAGCTCCGGATCGACCGGCAGGCGCCGCCCGTGCAGTCGCGAAACTGGCGCTGGCCCGCGCTCATTGCCGGCCTCGTCCTTGCGGGTATCGGCTGGTGGCTGTTCGCGGGCTCGGGCAGCTCGAGCGTCGTTGTGGAGACCGACACGGCACGCCGGCCTCCCAGCGCCGCGCAGGCGAGCAGCGTGCTCGATGCGTCGGGCTATGTCGTCGCGCGGCGCCAGGCGACGGTGTCATCCGAAGTCACCGGCAAGGTCGTCGAGGTCTTCATCGAAGAAGGCATGTTCGTGGACAAGGACGAGGTGGTCGCGACGCTCGACGACACGACGCAGCGGGCGCAGCTTGCCCTCGCGCGCGCGCAGACCGATTCGGCGCGAGCCGCGCTGGCCGAGATCGAGGCGCAGCTGCGCATCTCGCGGCTGGAGCGCGATCGGCTGCGCGACCTGGCGAACCGCGACCTGGCCAGTCAGTCCAGTCTCGATACGGCAGAGGCTGCCTACGACGAGCTCGCGGCGCGGCTCGAGACCGGCAGGGAAAACGTCGAGGTCGCACGGAGCAATGTCGCGCTGGCGGAGGACGCGCTCGACAACATGACGATCCGCGCCCCCTTCTCTGGCATGGTCGTGTCCAAGAATGCGCAGCCCGGCGAGATGATCTCGCCGATCTCGGCAGGGGGTGGTTTCACACGCACGGGCATTTGCACGATCATCGATACGAGCTCGCTGGAGATCGAGGTCGACGTGAATGAGGCCTACATCCAGCGCGTCACGGCCGGGCAGCGCGTGTCGGCCGTCCTGGACGCGTATCCCGACTGGCGGATTCCGACCGAGGTGATCGCAATCGTGCCAACCGCGGATCGCCAGAAGGCGACCGTGCGCGTTCGCATCGGCTTTCTCGAGCGCGACGGGCGCATCCTGCGCGACATGGGTGTGAAAGTGTCGTTTCTCGGTTCGGGTGAACCGTCCGCCGTCGACGCCGAAGTTCAGGGCGTGCTGATCGCCGGCGAGTCGCTGCGCGGCGACGAACAGGGCGACTTCGTCTGGCTGGTAAGGAACGGAGTGGTTACGCGTCGCAGCGTCGTGCTCGGCGGACCGGCCGATCGGCCGCAGGTACTCGTCGCGCAGGGCCTCGCGGTCGGCGATACAATCGTGCGTTCGTCGGACAGGCCGTTGAGCGGCGGCCAGCCCGTACGCACCGAATAAGGAGATTGGCGATGACAGAGGTACTCGCAAGTTTGCGCGGGGTCAGCCGCACGTACCAGAAAGGCAAGGAACGCGTTGAAGTGCTGCACGAACTGGACCTCGACATTCCCGGCGGCGACTTCATCGCCATCATGGGACCGTCCGGCTCGGGCAAGACGACGCTGCTCAACCTGCTCGGCGGACTCGACAGGCCGACCGGCGGCACGGTCACCGTGGGCGACGCCACGCTGTCGTCGATGTCGAACAGCGAACTGTCGCGCTGGCGGGCGAGCAACGTCGGGTTCATCTTCCAGTTCTACAACCTGCTGCCGGTCCTGACCGCGCAGAAGAACGTCGAACTACCGCTGCTGCTGACCTCGTTCAGCGCCAGTGAGCGGGCGCGCCGGGCGTCGATCGCGCTGGACATCGTCGGGCTCGCGGACCGCGCGGGCCATCATCCACGCGAACTCTCGGGCGGCCAGGAACAGCGCGTCGCGATCGCACGCGCGATCGTGTCCGATCCGTCATTGCTCCTTTGCGACGAACCCACGGGTGACCTCGATCGCGAGACCGCGGACGAGATCCTGAAGCTCCTGCAGATCCTGAACAGCGAACACGGCAAGACGATCGTCATGGTGACCCATGACGCGCAGGCTGCAACATTCGCGAAACGCACGCTGCACTGCGACAAGGGCACGCTCGAATCGCGGCAGGCCGCATGAAGTACTTCGGCCTCGTCTGGAGCAACGTCTGGCGGAAGAAGGTCCGCACGCTGCTGACGATGCTGTCGGTGTTTGTCGCCTTCCTGCTGTTCGCCCTGCTGTCGGCCATCGGCACGGCTTTCCAGAGCGGCGAGAACGTCGCCGATGCCGAGCGCCTGATCGTGATCGACAAGGTGTCGCTGATCAACCCGCTGCCGATCGCCTACAAGCGCCGGATCGAAGCAATGGACGGCGTCGAACAGGTGACGTTTGCGGTCTGGTTCGGCGGCTATTACCAGGATCCGCGCAACCAGTTCGGCCAGTTCCCGACGGATCCGTACGAGTACTTCTCCATGTACCCCGAGCTCGACCTTCCGCCCGAACAGCTCGAGGCGTTTGCAGAGAACCGTACGGGCGCCGTCATCGGCGACGAGATCGCCGAACAGTTCGGGCTCGAGGTCGGCGACCGGATGCCGATGCAGGCGACGATCTGGACCAAGGCCGACGGCGGCCGGACCTGGGAGTTCGACATCGAGGGCATCTTCACGACCGACGATCCGGGCCGCAGTACGCTGTTCATGCTGTTCAACTACGACTACTTCGAAGAAGCGCGTGCCTTCGGCAAGGGCACGGTCGGCTGGTACATCCTGCGCGTCGAGCCCGGCGCGGACCCGGTCGCCGTCGCCAACGCGATCGACCTCGAGTTCGCGAATTCGCCGAACGAAACGGACACCAGTACCGAGGCCGCGTTCGCCCAGTCCTTCGCCAAGCAGTTCGGCAACATCGCGCTGATCGTCACGCTGATCCTCGGCGCCGTGTTCTTCACGCTGCTGCTCGTGTCGGGCAATACGATGTCGCAGTCGGTTCACGAGCGCATCGGCGAGCTGGCCGTCCTCAAGACGCTGGGCTTCAGCGATCGTGCGGTGCTCGGCATCGTGCTCTCGGAGTCGATCCTCATCATGGCCATCGGCGGTGGCCTCGGTCTCGTCCTGGGCTGGCTGTCCGTGCAGGGCGCGGCGGACGCGCTGGGGGCGTTCCTGCCCGGCATCTACCTTTCACCGGAATCCCTGCTGACCGCGGTGGGCATCATGATCGCAGCCGGCGTCGCCGCGGGGATATTCCC
Source organism: Woeseiaceae bacterium (assembly GCA_028280615.1). GTDB lineage: Bacteria > Pseudomonadota > Gammaproteobacteria > Steroidobacterales > Woeseiaceae > UBA1847. Next base: position 66,003 of record JANQLK010000042.1, read on the forward strand.
GGCACTCATGGCCATGCGGCTGTCGATCATCGACGCACTCGCGAGGGCATGACGATGCGGACCCTCAACCAGGTTTTTGCCGTCACCCTGCTGAACCTCAAGAACCTGCCTCAGCGGATGGGGTCGTCGTCGGTCGCCATCGTCGGCGTCGCGGCGGTCGTGCTCGTATTCGCGGCTGTGCTGTCGATGGCCGAGGGCTTCGAACGGACGATGCTCTCGGCCGGCGCCGAGGACACGGCCATCATCCTGCGCAAGGGATCGACGTCGGAACTCAACAGCGGACTCACGAACGAGCAGGTCGAGATCGTTGCGAACGCCCCGGGCGTACTGCGCGACGGCGACGCCACGGTGCTGTCAGCGGAGCTGTACGTCGTCGCCGATGTGAAGAAGCGTTCCAGCGACTCCGACGCCAACGTGCCGTTCCGCGGCGTCGAACCGCGCGCCTTCGACGTGCGCCGGAACGCACGGCTCGCGGAAGGCCGCATGTTCGAGACCGGCAGGAACGAGCTGATCGTTGGACGCTCGGCGGCCCAGGAGTTCGTCGGACTGGAACTCGGCTCCACGATTCGTTTCGGGCGCACGGAGTGGAGCGTCGTCGGGATCTTCGAGGATGGCGGCAGCGTCTCCGAGTCGGAGCTCTGGACCGACGTGCTCGTGCTGCAGAACGCGTATCGCCGCAACGCATTCCAGTCGATCCGCGTACGCCTCGAAAGTGCCGCAAGCCTCAACGTCCTGGCCGACGCGCTCGAGGCGGATCCGCGTATTGACGCCGACGTCTTGAGTGAGCGCGCTTACTACGCGTCGCAGGCTGAAGGGCTGGTGCGCTTCATCAAGATCGTCGGCTATCCGATCACGCTGCTCATGGCGATCGGCGCGATATTCGGCGCGCTCAATTCCATGTACACATCCGTTTCCGTGCGCGGCAAGGAAATCGCAACACTCCGGGCGCTCGGATTCGGCCCCGTGCCCGTGGTCTTGTCCACGGTGCTCGAATCGACGCTGCTTGCGCTGTTCGGCGGCCTCATCGGCGGCGTCATCGCCTTTGCCGCCTTCAATGGATTCCAGGTCTCGACCCTCGGTGCAAGTTTCAGCCAGGTCGTGTTCGACTTCGCCGTGACGCCCGCGCTGCTCGGACAGGGCCTGCAGGCGGCGCTCGTCATCGGGGTCGTCGGCGGACTGTTTCCGGCTATTCGCGCCGCCCGCATGCCCGTCGCCATCGCGCTCAGAGAGCTGTAGTGCCGTGTCCCGCAAATAACGCGCACGATGGCGTTGCGGCTTCTCGCCATAGCCCCGCTATGGCTCGTCGCCGCGCCTTGCCAGCCACGAAAATCCGCGGCCG
>JANQLK010000049.1 GCA_028280615.1 Woeseiaceae bacterium
TCTTCGGGCCTTCGGCCCGTGGCCGCGGGCGGCCACGCCCAAACTCGCGTTGCGAGTTTGTCGAACCGGGGGCTCTCGTCCGGCAAAGGGAGTGCCATACAAACAAAGACGCCCGCGAAACGCGGGCGTTTTTGTTTGTATGGCACTCCCTAGGGGATTCGAACCCCTGTTACCGCCGTGAGAGGGCGGCGTCCTGAACCACTAGACGAAGGGAGCGTGGTCGGGCCGATCAATCGTCGGGCCGCGTATTATATAGCCGGACTCCGAAACCTCAAGCCTCAAGCGGCGCGTGTAGCCCGGGTGGGCGGGCTGGTATGATACGCGCCTTTCACGATCGTTTAAGCGGACAAACACTTGAAGAACAGCGGGAAAGACGGGCAGGACCTGCCCAGGATAATTCCCCGCCCCGCTCACAACGTCTCCCGGAAAGAAATCTCGGACAGTGCGCTCAAGGTCTTGTACCGGCTGCACAAGGCGGGCTTTCAGGCATTCCTGGTCGGGGGCGGCGTGCGCGATGCGCTGCTCGGGCTGCATCCGAAAGACTTCGACGTTGCGACCGACGCGACGCCGGACGAGGTTCGTGCGCTGTTCAGCAACTGCCGGCTGATCGGGCGGCGCTTCCGGCTCGCGCACGTCCGCTTCGGCCGCGAGATCATCGAGGTGGCGACGTTCCGCGCGGCCGCGAATGCCGATGACGACGATGCCTCGCACGACGACGAGGGCCGCATCATTCGCGACAACGTGTACGGCACGATCGGCGAGGACGTCTGGCGCCGCGATTTCACCTGCAACGCGCTGTACTACAACATCGCCGATTTCAGTATCTGGGACTACGCGAACGGCGTTGCCGACGTCGAGCGCAGGCGGCTGGTCCTGATCGGCGACCCCGACATGCGTTTGCGCGAGGACCCGGTTCGCATGCTGCGCGCGGTGCGGTTTGCGGCAAAGCTCGACTTCACGATCGACGAGGGCGTCGTTGCGGCAATCCGCGACAACGTGAGCCTGCTGACGAACGTGCCGGCGGCGCGCCTGTTCGATGAGTTCCTGAAACTGTTCCAGGCCGGACACGCGGTCCGGACCTTCGAGCTGCTCTGGGAGCATGGGCTGTTCGACGAACTGTTCCCGGCCACGGCCGAGGAACTCGAGAAGGACCAGGCGTACGGCAGGTTCGTCCACGCGGCGCTGGAAAACACGGACCGGCGCGTCGCCGACGGGCTGTCGGTGACGCCGATGTTCCTGCTCGGCGTGTTTCTCTGGGGCCCCACGGTCAAGCTCGCCGCCGCGCGCCGGGCCGAAGAGAAGATGTCGGAGTCCCAGTCGCTCAGCATCGCGGCCTACGAGCTCGTGGCGCAGCAGCAGCGGCGGATCTCGATTCCGAAGCGCTTCACGGTCCCCATGCGCGAGATGATTGCGCTGCAGCCGCGGTTTCGCGCCACGAAGGGCAAGCGTGCCCTGAACCTGCTCGACCACCGCCGGTTCCGGGCCGCCTACGATTTCATGGTGCTGCTGTCCGAGGCCGGACTCGGCGATCCCGCCGTGGCGGAGTTCTGGCGCGACGTACAGACGCTGTCGGCCAAGGAACGCATCGCGCGATTCGACGTGCAGAGTCCGGGTCCCGGCCGCAAGCGACGCGGCAGAAAACGGCGCGGGCCGCGTAAGCCGCGAGGCCAGAGCGCCTGAGCCCGGTCATGTCCGACGGCGTCTGGAGCCCGGCCTACATCGGCCTCGGCAGCAATCTCGACGGTCCGGCGCGGCAGATCGATGCCGCCTTCGAAGCGCTGGCGACGCTGCCGGAGACGCGGCTGATATCGCGGTCGGGCTTGTACCGCTCCGCACCGTTCGGCGGCGTGGAACAGGCCGATTTCGTCAATGCCGCGGCGGCGCTCTTGACCCGGCTCGGCGCCCGGGAACTGCTCGTCGAACTCAAGCGCATCGAGCGCGCCCGCGGCCGGGAACCGGGCGGGGTTCGCTGGGGTCCGCGGGTCCTCGATCTCGACCTGCTCGTGTACGCCGGGCTCACGATCGATGAGCCGGATTTCACGCTGCCGCATCCGGGCATCGCCGAGCGAAATTTTGTATTGTTGCCGTTAGCCGAGCTCGCGCCCGATCTCCACGTTCCGGGACTTGGCCGTCTCGCCGGAATACCCGTCAACCTGCACGAGCCGAGGATAGAGCGCATTGCCTGAGTGGATTCGATCTTGACCGTCCAGCCGGTGACGCCGCGCGGCAATGCGTCTCGCTTTATCGTCGTGGAGGGGCCGATCGGCGTCGGCAAGACCGCGCTCGCGAAGCGGCTCGCGGAAACGCTGTCGGCGGACCTGGTGCTCGAACAGGTCGAGGAAAACCCGTTTCTCGAGCGCTTTTATCGCGAAGGAAAACGCGCCGCGCTGCCCGCGCAGATGTTCTTTCTGTTCGCGCGCGCGCGCCAGCTCGAGTCGCTGCGCCAGTCGGACCTGTTCACGGACACGCGCATCGCCGACTACCTGTTCGCCAAGGACGGACTGTTCGCCGAACTCAATCTGGACAGCGACGAGTTGTCACTGTACCGACAGGTCGTCGACCAACTCGACGTCGAGCCGCCGATCCCGGACCTCGTCATCTATTTGCAGTCGACGGTCGACGCCCTCATGGAGCGCATCGCGCGGCGCGGCCGCGAATCCGAGACGACGATCGACCGCGGCTACCTCGAAAACGTGACCGACGTCTATGCGCGGTTCTTTCATGCGTACAATGACGGGCCACTGCTGATCGTCAATGCCTCGGATATCGATCCGATCAATAACGAGGCAGACTACGAGCAGCTCTTCAAACAGATCGAAAGCACGACCGGAGGCAGGCACTTCTTCAACCCAGCCACCGCAGCGCTGGCCTGAACCGTTATGTACACACAGCTCGAACAGCGCGGAATGGCGCGCCCACCCGTCAACGTTTCCACGCTTCGCGACATGAAAGCGGAGCGCACGCCCATTGCCTGCCTCACGGCCTACGACGCGAGCTTCGCCGCGCTCGTCGATGCCGCCGGCGTCGACCTCGTGCTGGTCGGCGACTCTCTCGGCATGGTCGTCCAGGGACACGACACGACGGTTCCGGTAACCGTGAGCGATATCGTCTACCACACGCGCGCGGTGGCGCGCGGCTTGCGACGGGCATTCCTGGTCGCCGATATGCCCTTCATGAGTTACTCGAATCCCGACCAGGCGCTCGAGAGCGCCGTGCGGCTGATGCAGGAGGGCGGCGCGATGATGATCAAGCTCGAAGGCGGCGAGGGGCAGATCGGCATCGTCGAGCACCTTGCGCGTCACGACATCCCGGTCTGCGCGCACCTTGGCCTCAAACCGCAGTCGGTGCACAAGATCGGCGGCTTCAAAGTCCAGGGGCGGGACACCGAGCAGGCGAAGTCGATGCTTGACGCGGCGAAGAGACTGCAGGACGCGGGCAGCGACATCGTGCTGCTCGAGTGCGTGCCCAACGAGGTTGGTCAGGCGATCACGGCCGCGCTCGATGTACCGGTCATCGGCATCGGCGCGGGTCCGGACGTGGACGGCCAGATCCTCGTGTTGTACGACATCCTCGACATCACGCAGGGCCGCACGCCACGCTTCGTCAGGAATTTCATGACGGGTCACGACACGCCGCAGGCCGCCCTCGAGAGCTACGTCGGGGCCGTGCGCGATCGCAGCTACCCCGCGCCGGAGCATTGCTTCTCGTAGGCGGCTGCCCGAAGGCGAGCGAGACGACATGCAGATCATCCAGGCGAAGGACGAGCTCCGAGAGCAGCTCCGGGAGTGGCGGAACGCGGACGAGCATATCGCGCTCGTGCCCACGATGGGCAACCTGCATTCGGGCCATGCGAGCCTGGTCGAGCTTGCCCGCCAGCATGCCGAGCGCGTCATCGTTTCGGTGTATGTCAATCCGACCCAGTTCGGTGAGGGCGAGGACTTCGACGAGTACCCGCGCACGCTGGAGCGAGACACCCGCCGCCTCAAAACGGTCTCCGCGGATGCGTTGTTCGTGCCTGCCGACGACGTCATCTATCCCTTCGGCCACGACAGCGCAACGATCGTCTCGGTCCCGGGTCTCACCGAGAATTTTTGCGGTGCGACGCGGCCCGGTCACTTCGATGGCGTGACGACGGTCGTCGCCCGCCTGTTCGCCATGATGCAGCCCGACGTCGCCGTATTCGGCCAGAAGGACTATCAGCAGCAGCTCGTCATCCGCTACATGTGTCAGGACCTGGGCCTGCCGATCGCGATCGTGACGGCCGATACCGTGCGCGACGACGACGGACTCGCGAAGAGTTCGAGGAATCAGTACCTGGACGACGAGCAGCGTCGCGTTGCGCCGCGCCTGTACGAAACGCTCCGCGAGGCGGCGGAAAGCTTACGCTCGGGCGGCCGGGATTACGAGGCCATGGAGGCGCGGGCGATTCGGACGCTCGAGGCGGCCGGGTTCGATGTCGACTATTTCGCCATCCGCCGTGCCGAGGACCTTGCCGTACCCGATCGCGACGGCGACGATCTCGTCGTGTTGGCCGCGGCGACGCTCGGCAGGGCGCGGCTGATCGATAACGTTCTGCTGACGGTCTGAAGGGTAAACCCGGGCGCGATCCCGGGCTTCAGTCGGAAACGGTGTCGCGGCCGGCGCGCTTGGCGCGATACAGCGCGGCGTCGGCATCGCGCAGAAGGTCATTGAGCGAACCTCCGTGCTCGAGCGCGGCGACACCCATCGAGATTCGAATCGGAATCTGGATCAGCGAGTCGTCGCCGTCCTCGGTATCGCCGCTGACCGCAAGTCTGACGCGATTCGCGATGACCAGCGCCTTGTCGGCGCCGACACCCGGGAGCAGGGCGGCGAATTCGTCGCCGCCGTAGCGGACCAGGACGTCGTTGGGGCGGAACTGCCGCGTCAGCGTCCGGGCAACGGCCGTCAGGGCGCGGTCGCCCGCAACGTGGCCGAACTTGTCGTTGAACTCCTTGAAGTTGTCGACGTCGATCATGATCATCGAAACGGGCAGGTCGTCGTGAGCGCAGCGCTCCATCTCGCGTGGAAACGACGTTTCCATGAAATGCCGGTTGCCGAGCCCGGTCAGTGCGTCGGTCGTCGCGTGGCGTTCGAACTTGCGTATCTCGCCGTAATTCTCGGCAATCACGCGGTTGTGGCTGCGAACGCGCTCGGACATGACGACCAGCAGATTCTTCGCGAACGCGTGCGATGCGTCCACCATCGCCCATAGCACCGACTGATGAATCACGAGCAGGTGCGATGCCTCCGCGCCGATCACGTATGCCGAGGGGTCGCGGTCCTCGATAATGGACATCTCGCCCACGCAGGCGCCGACTTCCATCGTCGTCAGCGCGGGGGCTGACGGCGCGCCGACGTGTATGTTCAGTCGGCCCGAGAGGACGACGAATACGTGCTCGTTTTTTTCTCCGGGCGACAGCAGGAGTTCGCCCGCGGCGATGTCGCGGCGGTCGCAGTCCTGCAGGAGTTGCTGGACGTCGTTGGGATCGACGCCGGCGAACAAATCCAGCGCCGACAGCAGCGAGCGCTGGTAATCGGAGTTGATTGGCAGTACTTCGGCCATTTAGGGATTATCGCGGGCCCCAATGGGCAAAAACATCGACTGCGACACAGTCTGCGATATCGCGAGAGCCCTGAATGCCGGGGTATCCCGGGTCTGTCGCGACGGCCGGCCGGCGATCGGTCCGCGTTGGCTCAGCCAGTGTCCTGTCCGATTGAGCGGTTGGGGAAATCCGCGCACGGCGTGCGTTCCGGCGCCTCGAGACGATCAGCGGGTCCCACGGGCGTGCCGGGCCAGCGCCCATTCGACGTGTTCCCGCACGAGCGCCGAAGCGTGGTCGCGACGATGCTCGAGTGCCGCCAGGACCTCGGCACTTGTATCCGCATTGCCGAGCGCAACGGCTACGTTCCTGAGCCAGCACTCGTAGCCGATCCGGCGTATGGCGCTGCCTTCGGTTCGCTCGAGAAAATCCGTTTCGGTCCAGGCGAACAGCTCGGTCAGCGTTGCGTCGGTCAGTCCGTGTCGCGCCTCGAAGTCGGGTTCGGCCGAGCGCCGGGCGAACTTGTTCCACGGGCAGAACAGCTGGCAGTCATCGCAACCGTATATCCGGTTGCCGATGTGGGGCCTCAGCGCTTCCGGTATTGGCCCCTTGAGTTCGATGGTCAGGTAGGAAATACAGCGCCGGGCATCGAGCTGGTACGGGCCGACGATCGCGTCGGTCGGGCACACGTCGATACACGCGCGGCAGCTTCCACAGTGGTCGCTCGCGCCCGCATCCACGGGCAGGGGCAGGTCGGTATACAGCTCACCGAGAAAAAACCAGGACCCGGCGTTTCGGTTGATGACGTTCGTGTGCTTGCCGATCCAGCCGACGCCGGCCTTCTCCGCGATAGCTTTCTCGAGCACGGGCGCGCTGTCGACGAACACCCGGTAGCCGTAGTCGCCCACATCCTCGCGAATCCGCTCGGCCAGCCGTTTGAGCCTGCCGCGAACAACCTTGTGGTAGTCGCGGCCGAGCGCGTAGCGGGAAACGTAGGCGCGGCTCGGATGGTCGAGCAACGCCTTGGCGGAGTCCTGGTCTTCCGGGAGGTAGTCCATTCGCACCGAGATCACGCGAATCGTGCCGGGCACGAGTTCGGCCGGCCGGCTGCGCTTCGAACCGTGCTTTTGCATGTAGTTCATCGTGCCGTGGAAGCCGGCAGCCAGCCAGGCTTGCAAACGCGCCTCGGCAGTCCCGAGGTCAATGCCGCTGATGCCGAGGTCCTGGAAGCCGAGTTCGCTCGCGTATGTCCGGATCCTGGCTTTTAGCGTGTCGAATCGTTCGACGTCGGTTTCGCTGTCCATTCTCGGCCGTTACCGTGAGTCCGTATAATCGCCGCTATGTCGTTGCCCGAGGAAGTGTACCCGGTTGCCGCCGTTCGCGAGATCGATCGGCGCGCAATTCACGACGCAGGTATTGGCGGCTATGAGCTCATGACCCGGGCCGGGCATGCGTCGCTCGCGGAAGCACTCCGCCAGTTTCCCGAGGCCGGGCATTGGCAGGTCGTATGCGGCGCCGGCAACAACGCGGGCGACGGCTTTGTGGTCGCTCGGCTCGCCGCAGAAAGGGGCATCGCCGCGACGGTCGTGTCGCTCGCCGATCCGGATGGTCTGAAGGGCGATGCGCGGACGGCCTTCGAGGACTACGCGGCGGCCGGCGGCAAGATCGAACGCTGGTCCGGGATTCTCGACGAGCAGGCCGACCTGCTCGTGGACGGGCTGTTGGGCAGCGGGCTCGAGCGGCCCGTCGAGGGCGCGTTCGCAGAGGCCGTGCGTGCAATCAACGACCACGCCGCTCCCGTGGTCGCGCTCGACCTGCCGTCCGGGCTGCACGGCGATTCGGGCAGGGCGTTGGGTGTGGCGGTCCGGGCCGAGCTGACGATCACCTTTGTCGGCCTGAAGCCTGGTTTGTTTCTCGAGGAGGGGCCGGATCGGGTTGGCGAGCTGGCCTTCGCCGGGCTCGACATACCGGCTACCTGTCACGACCCGTCGACGGTTCTTTATCGCCGCATCGGCAGCGCCGTGCTTCGGCGCGAACTGCCGCCAAGAGCGAGGAAATCGCACAAGGGGTCATTCGGTCATGTGCTCGTCGTCGGCGGCGGGCCCGGCATGCCCGGGGCGGCGAGACTGTGCGGCGAGGCCGCGCTTCGTGCCGGCGCCGGCCGCGTGAGTCTTGCCACCCACCCGTCACACGCCGCGGCCATCGTGCAGACCCGGCCGGAACTCATGGCTCATGCAATAGCCGACGCGGGCGACGTAGTGCCGCTTCTCGACACGATCGATGTGGTGGCGTTCGGCCCCGGACTCGGCCGTACCGACTGGGCGCACGCCCTGTTCGACGAACTCGCCGATTCCGCGCGACCGGCCGTCTGGGACGCGGACGCGCTGAACCTGCTCGCGGCGCGGCCCGCGAAGGTTCCGGGCCGGATACTGACGCCGCACCCGGGCGAGGCGGGCACGCTGCTCGGTACGAGCGCCGGCGAAATCGAGTCCGACCGGCGTGCCGCACTGCTTGCGCTGGCTGATCGCTACGGCGGTCCCGTCGTCCTGAAGGGGGCGGGTACGCTCGTGTCGAGCGCTCAAGACCCACCCTGGCTGTCGGCATCGGGCAACCCGGGTATGGCCGCGCCCGGCATGGGGGACGTGCTGACGGGTATCGTCGCGGCGATGCTCGCGCAGGGCCTCGAGCCGGAGCTCGCTGCCGCGGTCGCCGTCGAGGCGCATGCCCGTGCCGGGGATCGGGCCGCCTGCGCTGGTGAACGCGGCCTGCTCGCATCCGAGCTCATGGCCGAGCTTCGCGGTGTGCTGAACCCGCGGTGACGGATTGGCCCGTTCTGGCGCTGCCCGACGAAGCAGCGACGATCACGCTCGGCCGGCGCTGCGCAAAAGCGCTTCCGGACGACGTCAGCGGCTGGACACTGCTGCTGTCGGGCGACCTCGGCAGCGGCAAGTCGACGCTGGCGCGCGCCCTGATCGGCGCGCTGGGGCACTCGGGACCCGTGCCCAGCCCGACCTACACGCTGGTCGAGCCGTACACGCTCGAGCGCGGCACCGTGTACCACGTTGATCTCTACCGCGTGGCCGATCCCGGCGAACTGTATTTCCTGGGCTTCGACGATCTCGACACGGGATTGCGCCTCGTCGAATGGCCGGATCGGGCGCCCGGCCTCGACGACACGGCCGACCTGTCGATCGAGCTCGACTACGCGCCGACCGGCCGCCTGGCGCGGATTCGCGGTTTGAGCCCGCGCGGCACGGATCTGGCCCGACGCCTCGCGCTCTGAGCACTGCAAACCTGCATGAGGTTTGCCGACTATCTTCATAATATTGAAGACAAAATATTGGAATCTCGTCGAATATTCGTATACTGATCCGACATAATCTTCGTGATTCGGGACAGGGCGGCGAGCGATGTTCAATTTCCGCGGGTTGGTGGCGGTCATTCTGGCGATCTGGAGCCTCGGCGTCGAGGCCGGCACGACGGTGCAAAACATCCGCATCTGGTCCGAAGCGGATAAGACTCGTGTGGTGCTCGATCTTAGCGAACCCGCCCGCCATTCGATTTTCACGCTGCGCGGACCGGACCGTCTGGTCGTGGATCTCAGGGACGGCAAGCTTGCCAATTCGATCAAGGCGCTGCCGAAGGGCACCGGACTCGTGCGCAACATTCGCAGCGGTGTCCGCGCCAACGGGCAGCTCCGCGTGGTGCTGGATCTCAATGCGGAAGTCCGGTCGCGGAGTTTTACGGCGAATCCGAACAGCGCCTACGGTCACCGGCTGGTGATCGATCTCAAGCGCTCGGGCAGACCGCAGGCCGTCAAGCGCGCCTCCGAGACCTACACGAAGGGCCGCGACGTCGTCGTCGCCATCGATCCCGGTCACGGCGGCCATGATCCGGGCTCGGTCGGTCGGGCGCGCACGTATGAGAAAGACGTTGCGCTCGCGATTTCCCGGGAGCTCGCGCGGCAGGTAAATGCCGAGCCGGGCATGCGCGCCATCCTGATACGCGACCGCGACGAGTACATCGATCACCGCGCGCGCATGCAGATTGCCCGCGACAATCGTGCCGACCTGTTTCTGTCGATCCACGCCGACGCCGTCGACGATCGGCGGCCGCAGGGAACGACGGTCTACGCCCTTTCGCTAAAGGGCGCGAGCGATGAGGCCGCGCGCCAGCTGGCCGCCCGCGAGAACGCCACGGTCGGCGGCGTGGCGCTGGACGACAAGGACTACGTGCTCGCGTCGGTCCTGTACGACCTGTCGCAGAACGCAGCGCTGAGCGCGAGTCTCGAGGTCGGCGACGAGATCTCGGCCGAACTCGCGCGCATCGGCAAGGTTCATCGTCGTGCCGTACAGCAGGCCGGCTTTCTCGTCCTCAAGTCGCCGGACATGCCTTCGGTGCTCGTGGAAACCGGCTTCATCTCGAATCCGGACGAAGAGCGTCGCCTCAAGGATCGCCGCCACCAGCAAAAACTGGCCGGCGCGATGCTGAACGGCATTCGCGACTACTTCTACGAAAACCCGCCCCCGGACACGCAGATTGCACTGGATGCCGGGCGCGGGCCTCAACGCGTCGTACGGCACGTAATCGCGCGCGGCGACACGCTATCGGAGATCGCCGAACGCTACAACGTCAGCACGGCGGCCTTGAGGCGCGCCAACCGGCTGTCGGGCGACGCCATCCGTGTCGGCCAGACGCTGTCGATCCCGGTGTACGGCGGCGGCTGAGCATTCGGCTGGCCCGCGCGAGACATTTCGCGGTCGATTTGAAAGAATGTCGGGCTTTCTCGAAGCCCGCGGCCGGTGCCGCACGTCCATGCCTATCGCCAAACTCCCGAGCCACCTCGTCAACCAGATCGCGGCGGGCGAAGTCGTCGAACGCCCCGCTTCGGTCGTCAAGGAGCTCGTGGAAAACAGTCTGGATGCCGGCGCTCGCAAGATCGAGGTCGACGTCGTCGCGGGCGGCAGCAAGCTGATCAGGATTCGCGATGACGGTGCGGGCATCCCGCGGGACGAGCTCGCGCTCGCGCTGTCGCGGCACGCAACCAGCAAGATTTCGAGCCTCGACGATCTCGAGGCCGTCGCATCGCTGGGCTTTCGCGGCGAGGCGTTGCCGAGCATCGCATCCGTCGCGCGACTGGTCCTGACGTCGCGTGCCGACGGAGACGAAACCGCCTGGCAGGTCGAGGCCGACAACGGGGCCTTGAGCGACCCTCGCCCGGCTGCGCACGGCAGGGGTACGACGGTCGAGGTGCATGACCTGTTCTACAACACGCCGGCGCGGCGCAAGTTCCTGCGCACCGAACGCACCGAGTTCGGTCATATCGACAAGTGGCTCAAGCGGCTTGCGCTGTCGCGGCCCGACGCGTCGATCAGGCTCACTCACAATCGCCGCACCGTGCTGGACCTGCCCGCCGCGAATTCCGCTCCGGATCGGCTCAGACGCGTCGCAAGAATCTGCGGCGACGCGTTCGCGGAGCAATCGCTGTACGTCGAGCGCGAGGTCGACGATATCGCGATGTCGGGCTACATTGGACTGCCGACCTTCAACCGCAGCCAGCCGGACATGCAGTTCTGGTTCGTGAACGGCCGATCGATCAACGACAAGACGCTGTCGCACGCGGCGCGGCACGCCTATCGTGACGTCCTGTTTCACGGCCGCTTCCCGGCCTACGTCCTGCAGCTGTCCATGGATCCCGCGCTCGTGGATGCCAACGCGCATCCGGCCAAGCACGAGGTCCGCTTCCGCGACGGCCGGCGGCTGCACGGTATCGTTGCGCAAGCGCTCGAGGAGGCGCTCACCGAGACGCGGCCCGCCGGCGCGGCGCCGACGCCGGTACCGGCGGCGAGGGAGCGGATATTCTCGCAGGGCCGAATGCCGCTCGGAGCCGGACGTCCTTCGAGCCCGGCGAGCGCCGGCGTCCGCGAGGCGCTGGCGGCATACGATTCTTTCCGACAGGCGGCCGCCGACGCAGGCGTGCCGGAGCCCGCGCCTGCGCAGGCTTCCGAGGCCGGCGACGTTCCGCCGCTGGGCTATGCGGTCGCGCAGCTCGCCGGCGTCTACATACTGGCTGAAAACGCCGAGGGGCTGGTCGTCGTCGACATGCACGCGGCGCATGAACGTATCGTGTACGAGAAGCTCAAGCGCGGCTTCGCCGACCGCTCGCTCGTGCGTCAGCCGCTGCTGGTCCCGGTGTCCGTGTCCGTGTCCGAGGGCGAGGCAAATCTCGTCGAGGACGCTACCGACACGCTCGGCCAGATCGGCCTCGTCGTCGATCGGGCAGGGCCCACGACGCTGACGATCCGCGAGGTACCGACGCTGTTGCGCGACGCCGATGCCGAGGCGATGCTGCGCGACGTGCTGAGCGACCTCGTCGAGGCGGGACGCTCGAGCCGGGTGGACGACGCCTGCGACGAATACCTCGCGACGCTCGCCTGCCACACGTCGGTGCGCGCGAACCGGCGGCTGTCGGAGAGCGAGATGAATGCCCTGCTGCGCGAGATGGAATCGACCGAGCGAGCCGACCAGTGCAACCATGGCCGTCCGACGTGGACCTCGATCACGATGTCGGAGCTCGATCGCCTGTTCCTTCGCGGTCGCTGACGGGACCATGCCGGCCCGCATAACGGCGCTGTGCCTGATGGGGCCGACGGCGTCGGGCAAGACCGACCTTGCCGCGAAACTCGCGAGGCGCTTCCCGGTCGAGGTGATCAGCGTGGACTCGACGCTCGTGTATCGCGGCATGGACATCGGCACGGCCAAGCCGACGCCCGAGTTCCTCAAGCGCGTTCCGCATCGACTCGTCGACATTCGCGATCCCGAAGACAGTTACTCCGCCGGTGAGTTCGTCGAAGACGCCCGTGCCGCGATGCAAGAGATTCACGCGGCCGGCCGAATACCGCTGCTCGTCGGCGGCACGATGATGTATTTTCGGGCGCTGACGCAGGGCATTGCCGGGCTGCCGAAGGCCGATGCCGCGCTGCGCGCGGAAATCGATGCCGAGGCCGACCGGGCCGGCTGGCCTGCCTTGCATGCGCAACTGGCTCGCGTGGACCCCGACGCGGCCGAGCGCATCGCGCCAAACGATCGCCAGCGAATCCAGCGGGCGATCGAGGTATACCGGCAGAGCGGGCGTCCGATCTCCGCCTGGCAGGCGGACGATACGGCCGCTAACGACACCGTTCGCTACGTGCGCATGGGCCTGATGATTGAACCGCGGGCGCGACTTCATGAGCGCATCGAGAAGCGGCTGGATATTATAATTAACAATGGTTTAGAGGGTGAAGTAAAAGTACTTTATAAGCGGCCGTGCCTAAGCCGCGATGCGGCCTCGATGCGCGCCGTGGGCTACCGTCAGTTTTGGGCGTACGTGGCCGGCGAAAGTTCTTTCGACGAGGCGCGTTACCGCAGCCTCGTCGCGACGCGCCAGCTCGCCAAGCGGCAGATCACCTGGCTTCGCTCCGAACCGGAGCTCACGTTTTTCGACCCCCTTGAAGACGATGCTATCGACGCTATGTCAGCTTTCCTGATACCATTTTTTAACGCTTAGGCAGAACACCCCGACGACTTGGGCTACCGGCGCCACCGGTGCGGGTGTTCGACAAAATCAATAACAAGGAGACCCGATATGGCTAAAGGGCAAACGCTTCAAGACCCGTTCCTTAACATACTTCGCAAGGAAAAAGTTCCTGTTTCCATCTACCTCGTCAACGGCATCAAGCTGCAAGGGCAGGTCGACTCGTTCGATCAGTTCGTGGTCCTGCTCAAGAACAGCGTCAACCAGATGGTGTACAAGCACGCGATTTCGACCGTGGTTCCGTCGCGTAACGTCCGCCTGCCAATGCCCGACGACGCTGGAGACAGCGACGACTGACAGCCCTGTCGGCTGGATGGCTTGCGGCAAAGGCCGTACTTCCGTGGATAAACAAGAGACGAGCGCCTCGACGTCGCTCGGCCCCGGCCTGCGGCTGGCGGAAGGGCCTCGGCGTGCGACGCCGGCCGGAGGCCGGCATGTTTGAACGGCCGCAAAGCGGCGAACTCGCGATACTCGTCCACGCGAGCGCGGACGGCGCGCCTGACGAAACCGAGCGGGACGAGTTCGCCCTGCTGGCGCGGTCGGCCGGTGCCGTTGTCGTCGGCGAGGTGATCAGTGGCCGAAAGCGCCCGGACCCGCGCTACTTCATAGGCGCCGGCAAGTTCGACGAGCTCAAGCGGGCGATCGCCGAGCAGTCGGCCGAGCTCGTCATATCCTCGGCCGAGTTGAGCCCGAGCCAGGAGCGCAACCTGGAGCGCGCGCTCGAGTGCCGCGTGCTGGATCGGGCCGGCCTGATCCTCGACATCTTTGCCCAGCGCGCCCGGAGTTTCGAGGGCAAGCTGCAGGTGGAGCTGGCGCAGCTAAGGCATTTGTCCACGCGGCTGGTGCGAGGCTGGACGCACCTGGAGCGCCAGAAAGGCGGCATCGGCCTGCGCGGACCCGGCGAAACACAGCTCGAAACGGACCGGCGGCTGCTGGGCAATCGCATCACCAAGCTCAAGTCCCGCCTCGCACAGGTCGACGGCCGCCGGGCCATGAACCGCCGCAACCGGGATCGGGCCGAGGTGCCGACGGTCGCGCTCGTCGGTTACACGAACGCCGGCAAATCCACGCTGTTTAACGCGCTTACGGATGCCGGTGTCTACGTCCGGGACCAGCTGTTTGCGACGCTCGACCCGACACTCAGGAAACTCGATCTGCCCGACGGCTCCGGAGTCATCCTGGCCGACACGGTCGGCTTTGTCCGCGACCTGCCGCACGAACTCATTGCCGCGTTCCGTTCCACGCTGCAGGAGACCCGCGAGGCGGACTTGATTCTGCACGTGATCGACGCGAGCGACCCGCATCGCTGGCAGCGCGTGAGGCAGGTCAACACGGTGCTCAAAGATCTTGACGCCGATCGTGTGCCGCAGATTCGGGTGTACAATAAGATCGACCTGATGGATCGTACGCCGCGCATTGCGAGCAATCGCGATGGCGAAGGACGTGCCGTCTGGCTGTCGGCAGCGACGGGCGAGGGTGTATACATGCTGCTGGACGCTATCTGCCACCGACTGCGCCGCAAGACTCTGCACGGGCGAATGTACCTCGAACCGTCCCAGGGTCGGCTGCGTGCCATCTTGTTCGAAATGGGAGCGGTCCTCGACGAGGAGTCCGCCGGCGACGGCGGCTGGAATCTTGAATTGAAAATGGCCGAGACAGACTTACATCGCTTTATCAAGCGTGAGAAGCTCGCGCCCGATGTGCTCGAACCACTGAGCGTACCCGTGCCCGGGACATCCGTGGAGAAGGCATCCTGAAACGAAGCAGAGTGATTATGGCCTGGAACGAACCTGGAAACGGCAAGGATCCCTGGAAACGGGAAGATCAGCAGCCGAACGATCTCGACCAGATCGTGCAGAACTGGCAGAAACGGCTGAGCCGTATGTTTGGCGGCAGCCAGGCGCCCGGCGGTGGCAGTAGCTACTTTCTGATCATACTGGCGCTCGTCGCGTGGGGGCTCACCGGGTTCTACCGGGTGGACGAGGCCGAGCGCGGCGTCGTACAGCGCTTCGGTGAGTACACCAAGACGACGTTGCCGGGCCTGCGCTGGCACATGCCTTTCCCGGTCGAGACCGTCGACATCGTCAACACCGTAGTCGTCACGGACTACGCCTACCAGACCGAAATGCTGACCGCCGACGAGCAGTATGTCTTCATCAATATGGTCGTGCAGTACCGTCGCTCGGACCCGGTCAAGTTCAGTTTCGAAGTCGCGGACCCGGAACAGACGCTGCGCGACGTAACGGAAAGCGCACTGCGCGAGGTCGTCGGCACCAGTGAGCTCGAGACGCTGGTCGGCGGCCGTCGTGAGGAGATCGCGTCGCGGACGCTCGCGCGACTGCAGGAGACGCTCGACATTTACAACGCCGGCTTCACGGTTACCTCGATCTCGCTCGAGGACGTCAAGTATCCCGCCGACGTGCAGTCCGCGGTCGACGACGCGCAGCGCGCCCGTAACGACAGCGAGCGTTTCAACCTGGAAGCCGACGCGTACGCCCGCGACATCATCCCGCGCGCTCGTGGTGAGGCCGCGAGGATTCTCGAGGACGCCCAGGCGTACCGGGATCGCGTGATCGCCGACGCCGAGGGTGAGGCCGCCCGCTTCGAGGCGCTGCTGATCGAGTACGCGAAGGCGCCGCGAGTCACCCGCGATCGCCTGTACATCGATGCCGTGGAAGAGGTGTATCGAAACTCGAGCAAGATCATCATCGACTCGGAAGGCAGCGGCAACTTGCTATACCTGCCGCTGGACAAGATTCTCGAGGACAGCGGCTACGCACCGGCGGGCCCGGACCGCGCACGCCGAGGCGAGACGAGCAGCTCGCGCTCCGACTCGGACGCGCGATCGAGCGAAGACCCGCGCGAACGGAGGACCCGGCAATGAGCAGCGGCAGATTCGGCACATTCGTCATCATCGGCTTGCTCGTCGTCATCGGCGCGCTGTCGGTGTTCACGGTCAACGAGCGCGAGCTCGCCCTCAAGCTGCGTGTGGGACAGGTCGTCGCATCCGAGTACGAGCCAGGTCTTCAGTGGAAGATTCCGATCATCGAAACGGTGGCCAAGTTTCCGCGCCGTATCCTGACGATCAGCGACCGGCCGGAGCGCGTCTTCACGGCTGAAAACGAATCGCTCGATGTCGACTTCTTCGTCAAGTACCGGATCGTCGACCCCGTGCGCTTCTACACGTCGACGGGCGGCTCGCTACTCATTGCGGAGCGTCGTCTTGGCGAGATCGTCAAGAACGCCGTCGTAACGGAATTCGGCAAGCGGACAGTCGCCGAGTCGATTTCGCTCGAACGCGCGGAGCTCATGCGCGACCTGCTGGCGACCGCCGCGCCGACGGCCGGCGACCTGGGCGTCGAGCTGATCGACTTCCGCGTCAAACAGGTCGAATTCCTCGAGGACGTGCGCCGCTCGGTGTATGCACAGATGGAGGCCGAGCGCGCGCGTATCGCCGCCGAGCGTCGCGCCGAAGGCCGGGAGCGCGCCGAGGCCAAGCGGGCCGAAGCCGACAAGCAGCGCACGGTGATTCTTGCCAACGCGTACCGGGACAGCGAGATAATCCGCGGTGAAGGCGATGCCACGGCCGCCGAGATTTACGCCGACGCCTATAACAAGGACCCGGACTTCTACGCGTTCTACCGCAGTCTCGACGCCTATCGCCGTTCGATGGGGCGTTCGGGCGATGTCATCGTCGTAGACCCCAAGAACGAGTTCTTCCGCTTCCTGAACCAGTCCTCGGGCCAGCAGGACAACTAGCAGCGTGTTGAATAAGCCTCAGGCGAGTACGAGGCAGTGCGCCCGGAGCCCTGCGATGACGGACGTCGTGTGACGTCCGGCAGAGGCTGCGCGCGCAGTGCCAGAAGGCCCTGAACGGTAGGGCACGCAGACAGTGGCGTGGAGCGAAATCCTGACGGCGCTGGCCCTCGTGCTCGTGATCGAGGGTCTGCTGCCGTTCGCGTCGCCGGGCCGCTACCGGCAAATGGTGGCGCAGATTGTCCTTCTCAGTGACAATCACATCCGGACCGTGGGGCTCGTCGTAATCGTCATCGGACTGGCCCTGCTCTATCTCGTACGCGGCTGAGGCCGCCAGTTTTAGCGGAACGCGCATGGGCAAGAATGTCGTTGTAGTCGGCACGCAGTGGGGTGACGAGGGCAAGGGCAAGATCGTCGATCTGCTGACCGATCGCGCCGCCGCCGTGGTGCGTTTCCAGGGCGGCCACAACGCCGGCCACACGCTGGTCATCGACGGCGAGAAGACCGTTCTTCACCTGATCCCGTCCGGCATTCTTCGCGAAGGCGTGAGCTGCCTGATCGGCAATGGCGTCGTCCTGTCGCTCGATGCGCTGGTGTCCGAAGCCAATGCGCTCGTGGCGAGCGGGGTACCGGTATTCGAGCGTCTGAAAGTAAGCCCCGGGTGTCCGTTGATTCTGCCGTCGCACGCCGCGCTCGATCTCGCCCGGGAGCGCGCAAAGGGCTCGGCCGCGATCGGCACGACGGGCCGTGGCATCGGGCCGGCCTACGAGGACAAGGTGTCGAGACGGGCCCTGCGCGTGTCCGATCTCTTCTTGCGCGAGAAGTTCGCGGCAAAGCTCGGTGAGGTCATCGACTACCACAACTTCCTGCTCAAGAACTACTACGGCGCCGAGCCCGTCGATTTCGCCCGCTCGCTCGATGAGGCGCTGGCCGCTGCCGAAGTGATCGCGCCGATCACGGCCGACGTGACGCAAATCCTGAGCGAGCTTGCGGATGCCGACGACAGCATACTGTTCGAGGGCGCGCAGGGAACGTTCCTCGATATCGATCACGGCACGTATCCCTTCGTCACCTCGTCCAACACCGTGGCGGCCGCGGCCAGCACGGGAACGGGCGTGGGACCCCGACATCTCGACTACGTACTCGGCATCGTCAAAGCCTACACGACGCGGGTCGGCGCCGGGCCGTTTCCGACGGAGCTGTTTGACGACGACGGCGAGCATCTGGCCCGTGCCGGCGCCGAGTTCGGCGCGACGACCGGCCGGCCAAGACGCTGCGGCTGGTTCGATGCGGTTGCGCTTCGGCGTTCGATCGTCAATAGCAGCGTATCGGGACTGTGCGTGACCAAGCTCGACGTGCTGGACGAACTCGAGTCGATCCAGATTTGCGTTGGCTACCAGATCGACGGGCAGCCGATCTCAGGCGTACCCGTGCTCGTCGACAGGTTCTCCGAGGTCCAGCCGATTTACGAGGAGCACGACGGCTGGATGGCCTCGACCTTGGGCGCAACCAGAGTCGGCGAGCTGCCGGACAAGGCGAGGGCCTACCTCGATCGAATCGAACAGCTTGCCGGGGTCCCCGTGGACATCATTTCGACGGGCCCGGATCGCGACCAGACGATCATCAAGCAGCATCCCTTCGAGTAATCCGTAGGAATTTGCGGCCGCTCGTGTCCCGGAAATCCCCACCGCTCGTTTTCAGCGCCGGCCCGGCGGCGTTGGAAGAAGTCCGCACACGCGGCTTCGACGCCGCGCGGGTGGGGACACTGGCCGGGGCGTCGGGCGGCGCAAAGTGGCTCGTCCTGAGCCAGCTGGACCGGGTCATCGTGCGTCGGGTGCTCCCGGCGCTCGTGGGACCGGTTTATCTGATCGGCACGTCGATCGGTGCGTGGCGCTTTGCCTGCTACGCGCAGGCCGACCCGCTCGCGGCGATCGAGCGCTTTGAAGAGGCCTACCTGTCGCAGACCTACTCGGAGCGGCCGGACCGCGCCGAAGTCACCGCGAAGTCGCGGGAGATTCTCGACGAGATCTTCCTGGACTCAGGCGTTCGGGATGTACTGGACCATCCCGTGCTGAGACTGAACATCATGACCGTCAAGAGCCGCGGTCTGGTCAGAACCGAGCGCCGGGCCTGGCTGGCGGCGGGGCTTCTGGCTGCGGCCACCGCCAACGCGGTCCGACGGGAATGGCTGGGTCGGTTCTTCGGGCGGGTCCTGTTCTACGACCGGCGTGACCGGCCGCCGTTCTTCGAACTCGACGATTTCCCGATGTCGGTGGTGCCGACGAGCGAGGAAAACCTCAAGGAGGCCATCGTCGCGACCGGATCGATACCGCTCGTTCTCGAGGCCATCCGCGACATCCCGGGCGCGCCACCGGGCGTGTATCGCGACGGCGGCATCATCGACTACCACCTGGACTTTGCGCATTCGGGCGACGACCGTCTGGCGCTGTACCCGCATTTCTACTCGTTCCTCAAGCCCGGCTGGTTCGACAAGCCGCTGAAGCGGCGCCAGGCCAGCCGTTCGAGCATCGACAGGACGATCGTCGTGAGCCCGTCGCCGGAATTCGTGTCCGAATTGCCGAATGCGAAGATTCCGGATCGGCACGATTTCGAGAGGATGCCGCCCGATGAGCGGGAGCGTGCCTGGCGCGAGGCCGTGGCGGCCTGCCGCGAGCTTGCCGACGATCTCGAGGACGTGCTGGAGAATGACCGGATGGCCGAGCGGATTCAGCCGCTGGCCTGAGACAGGTTCTAGTGCGCTGTCCGGTCGATTCGCATCGTTTCCGAGCGTTTGCAGCGCTCGGTCAGGTAGCTCTGCAGGCGTTGGACTTCGTCGTCCATGAGGTGGTCGGCCGGGTCCTTCCAGCCGCGAATCATCGGCAGCGTCCGCTCGTTGACGAGCAGATGGTCGGGGTCCTCCTGCCTGTCGATGGTCCACCCCGGCGTCGCGATGACGGAACGCACCCGAACCGGTCGTCCGGCCTGCTTGCTCAGTTCCTTCTCGAGCCGGCGGGTCGCCGTGACCCGGGTCGCAATGTCGGGGGCGGTCTTGACCCCGGAGAATTCGAGCACGCCGGCCTTGAGGTGCGCCATCCCCGAGCCGCGATGTCTGCGCGCAATGACGTTTACCGCGTAGATGCCGCCAGGACCGATCAGAACATGGTCGACCATGCCGAACGCCGTCGGCACGTCGTGATAGGTGCGGCCGTGACTCGCCGCGAGCCGCTGTAGCTGATGCCCGACGGCAATGCTCGCGTCGCGCATGTAGCGGACCTCGCGCCAGGCAAGGACCGTGCGCAAGAGGCGCCAGGCCGCGAAGGCTGCCGCGGCGACGAGAACCGCCAGGAGTCCGTACAGCTGCCACTCGGGGTAACCCTCGAACAGATTCGGGCTCTTGAAGGCCGCACCGACCGTGTACATCACCACGAAGACCAGGGCGGCACCGAGGTAGGTCGACTGTTTTCGAGACAGCTCGGATAGCTCGTCGCGAAGCCGCTGAGCCGCCTCGCTCATGATGCTGTCCGCGAATCTCGAGTGGGTCGACAGCGAGCGGCTCAAGACCTGCCAGGACCGCGCCGCCAGGAGGAAGACGATAGCGCAGGCGATCGCGATGGTAGCGGCCGCGCTGATTGCCTGGATGTCCATATGCGCCCTCACCACGCTCCCTGCTAGACAGATTATCTTTCCACGGTCCCGGGCGACCGTGACGCAGTTCACACGGGACGCGACGCCAGGCGGTCAGCCGGCTCGTTTTCAGCCGTCGTTCATGCCTTTCGGGTTATCTGTGATTGCAATCACGGCGCTTTGGCGAAGAAGCCGCTAGCGTCATTGCGATACCCGCAGGTCAGCCACGGTGGTCTGGCAGGATCGAGGTGCAAGATGAGAACGACGCGAATACTGATTGTTTGCGCAGCCGCGCTGGCCATGGGCGGCTGTGCCTCAATGAGCGCTGAACAGTGCGCGATGAACGACTGGGCAGCCGTGGGTTACGAGGACGGCGCGCGAGGCTACACCTCCGATCGTTTCGGAAGCTACCGCAAGTCCTGCGCCAAGCACGGCGTTGCCCCCGATTTCAGGGCGTACCAGGCAGGGCGTGACCAGGGTCTCGTCGAGTATTGCCGGCCCAGCCGCGGCTACAACCTCGGGCTCTCGGGCGGACGTTACAACGGCGTCTGCGACGCCGCGCTCGAAGAAGAGTTCCTGGATGCCTACCGGGTCGGCCACGAACTGTACTCGCTGCGAGCCAACGTCGATGCCGCCGACCGTCGTATCGCGGCGAAGAAGGGCGAACTCGAGAGCGTCCGCGAGACAATCCAGAGCAAAGAGGCTGAACTGCTGGCGCCCGAAACGGCCGTGCAGGATCGCGTACTGCTGCTCGCGGACCTGAAGGAACTCTCGGAACGCACGGGCGAACTCGAGGCGCAGATCGAGGATCTCATCGATGAACGCGCCAGGCACGAGTACAGTCTGGCGGAGTATGAGCAGACGGTCGCGGCGTACGGGTTCTAGCCCGCATCGGCGTCGTCGCGACGGTCTGTGCCCGAGCGGCGTTCCTTTTCCACACGGATCGTGCCCGAGTCCGCATGGCCGGGCGCGAACGGCGAGCGACGATCCCGGCCCGTGCGCCGGTCCTCGTGATGGATGAAGCGGCATCGGCAGGTTTCGATCGATGAGCATTCGGCGAGCGGCAGCTGAGGGGCCTCCTTCGCGAGAAACCGCTTGCCCTCGATCGTCTTGGCCGCCAGGCAGGCGGATTCGCCGAGCCTGACCGAGACCGCGTGGTAGGGAGAATGCTCTGCGGGGGCGATGTCGCCCTCCTCGTCGCCGGCGTCTTTCTTGCTGCCGTTCAGACGTTTTCGCCAGACAATGAGCGAGGCGACGATGGCCACGACGAGGGCGGTCAGGAGAACGTACAAGCGGAACCCCTTCGGGAGCCGAGCAGAACTCTATCTTAACCGCCTTTGAGGCCCGGGGCACATCGACCGGGTCCCGGTCGCGAACCGGACCGGCTCGATACGTTCATATTCTCGAGCGCCTCGCCGCCGGATACGGCGTCGGCGTCATCGCGTATACTCGAGCGTATGACCATCGTTGAGACCGCTTCCAAAGACAACAAGTTGCTGGAGATGCTGACCGGCTATGCGGCGGCTCATCAGAACCCGTTCAATGTTTTCGTCCACATGATCGGCATACCGACGATCATGCTCGGCGTAATGATCCCATTGACCTGGGTCAGCGTTGAGGTGGGCGGCGTAAACGTCACGCTGAACTATCCTCTGCTGATGGGCTTCTTCGTCTTCTACCTCACGCTGGACGCGATTTTCGCGGTGTCGTTCCTCGTCGGGGCCGTACTTTTGATGCTGCTCGCGGACCGTATCGGCGCGCTGCCGCTGGCGACATCGGGCGGTATCGCGGCGGCGTGCTTCTTCGGCGGCTACGCGGCCCAGTTCCTCGGCCACGCCGTAGAGAAATCGATGCCCGTGCTCGTGCGGCATCCGATCCAGGCCAACCTGGCTGCGCCGTTCTTCACCGTGGTGGAGTTGTTCAAGCTCGTGGGGCTGCGCGAGGCCCTGTTCGACCAGGTCCAGCGCGAGATCGCGGAGCGCCGCGAAAAAGAATCGGTCGGCGAATCCCAGCCCGTCGGCTGACGCGAGACGGGCGCTTCGAAATCGCCGGTGTCGGAGTCGGTCCCGCACCTGGCGAGTTAGCGCACAGATTCACGATATGCCGCCCGCAGGCTCAGCGGATGGCATTGCGTTGCTCACCGCGTGGATCGATCAGCTCGCAAGCTGCGACTGAGTGGAGCCCGCGGTACCGCCGGCAAATGCGCCGCAAGCCAATGCGCCGCAAGCCTGCCGCCACGCCTCGGTCTCGCCGGTATATTGAGGTGCGCGAACGGCAGGGATAATGGTTAATCGTTGCCTATTCGCATTCATCGGTAACCGTTCCAATCCAGCCCATCTGTCCTAGCCATGCGGCCTCCGTAGTCGCCGATTGACGACAGTTGCCGCGGTGCCGGTCATGCCCTGTCCACGGGCTTCGTCTTGTGCTATCCACTTCGGCATGGTGACGAGGTAACGGCGATGAAGCGGCTTGACTTGCAGACGTCGCGACGTGCGCTCCAGCGGCTGGTTCTGGCCGCGTGGCTCGCGGGCGGTATGACAGCCTGCGGCGGCAGTTCGGCGCCCTCGGACGCCGGGGACGATGATCCGGGCCCGGACCCCGGCGAGACGCCGAACGTGCCGGCGCTTTCGGTTGCCGACGCCCTCGTGACCGAGGGCGACCAGGGCGCGAGTTCGCTGTCGTTCACTCTCTCCCTGAGCGCAACGACGACCCGCGATGTCAACGTCGAGTTTCGAACCGAGGACGGTTCGGCCGTTGCCGGCCAGGACTATGACGGTACGGCGGGTTCGGTCACGATTCCGGCCGGCAGCGCCAGCGGTGTCGTTGACGTTGCGGTGTCAGGCGACGTCGACGTCGAGTCCGACGAGACGTTGACGCTGAGGCTTTCGAACGCGCTGAACGCGACCCTTGCGAGGGACGAGGCGACGGGTACGATCGTCAACGACGACGTAGTTCCCGGCCAGTTCGGCCTTGACGAGCGTCCCGACAACGCGAGCTGCATTGCGCCGGCGCGGCCGGTAGTCGATGCCAGTATCGGTGTCACCGATCCGTTCCCGGGCCTGCCGCCGATCTCGCTGCCCACGAAGATACTCCTCGAGCCGGTAGCCGACCCGCGCTGGTTCGTGCTGCAGAAGAACGGTCAGGTCGTCACGTTCGATCCGGACGCGCCGTCCGGCACCACGGTGTATATGGACCTCACCGATGGACGATCGATCCGAACCGACTCGGAGGGCGGCCTGCTCGGCATGGCCTTTCATCCCGACTATCCGTCGACGCCGGAGATCTTTCTGTACTACACAATTGAGCATTCCGGTCCCGCGATGCGCACGGTCGTTTCCCGATTCACGCTCGACGATGTCGTCGCGCCGGGCGTCGATACGGTCGAGGACGTCTTGCTCGAGGTCGACCAGGACTTCGACAACCACAACGGCGGCGACATCGCATTCGGTCCGGACGGCTACCTGTACATCGGCCTCGGCGACGGTGGCAGCGGCGGTGACCCGCGGAATCGCGCCCAGGACACGACGCGCCTGCTGGGTTCCATGCTGCGCATCGACGTGACCGGTTCGGCGAGTCCGTACGGAATACCGTCGGACAATCCGTTCGCGTCGTACCCGGTGTGCGGCCCGGGGGCCAACGCGAACGACTGCCCCGAGATCTACGCATGGGGATTGAGAAACCCGTGGCGCTGGAGCTTCGACGACGAGAGCGGCCAGCTCTGGCTCGCCGACGTCGGCCAGGGGCGCTACGAAGAGGTGAACCTGATCGAGCTTGGCGGCAACTACGGCTGGCCATGCCGCGAGGGCAGGCACGAATTCGATGCCGGAGATTGCGATCCGAGCTCGAGCTACATCGATCCCGAGTCGGAGTACGGGCGCACCGACGGCAACTCGATTACGGGCGGCTACGTTTACCGCGGAAACGCGATTCCCGCGCTCGTCGGCCGCTACGTGTTCGCCGACTACGGCTCCGGCCGGATATGGGCGCTGGAGGCGGACGGACAGGGCGGCTACGTCAACGATGAGCTCATCGACACGAGCTCCGGTATCACCTCGTTCGGCGTGGGTCCCGGCGGCGAGCTGTATCTCACTGATCTCAACAACAGCCGGGTGCGCATGCTCGAGCCGGCCGGCCCCGCGCAGCCGGATACGATCCCCGAACAGCTGACCGACACGGGCTGCGTCGATTCGGGCGACGCGACCCGGCCGGCGTCCGGGCTGTTGCCCTACGGTCTCAACGCCCCGTTCTGGTCGGATGGCGCGGACAAGGACCGCCACATTGGCCTGCCCGACGGCGAACGTATCGTGCGCGAGGCCGACGGCGACTGGACGTTCCCGAACGGCACCGTGCTGGTCAAGAACTTCCGGCTCGACGGGCGCCTCGTGGAAACCCGTCACCTCATGCGCCATCCCGACGGTGTCTGGGCGGGCTATACCTACGAGTGGAACGCGGCAGAGACCGAAGCGACGCGCGTCAGGGGCGGCAAGACCGTTACGATCGGCGGGCAGGAGTGGGCGTTCCCGTCGGAAGCGCAGTGCATGGAGTGTCACACGAGCGCGGCCGGGTTCGCGCTCGGCGCCGAAGACGCACAGCTCAATCGTGTCTTCACCTACCCGGCGACGGGCCGCGCGGCCAACCAGCTCGAGACGCTGAATCACATCCTGGCGTTTGCGTCGCCCCTGGCCTCGCCGGCGGACACCCTGCCGAGCATGCCGGATGCCGCCGACACGAGCGCACCGCTCGGCGACCGGGCCCGCGCGTACCTGCACACCAACTGTGCGCAGTGCCATCGACCCGGCGCGCCCACACCCTCCGCGATGGACCTGCGCTACACGACCGCGCTGCCGGCGACGAACGCCTGCGGTGAGTCGCCGCTAGTCGGGGATCTCGACGTTCCGAACGCCAGGCTGATCGCGCCGGGCGACGCCGCGCGCTCGCTCGTCGTCAACCGCGCAGGCCGACGCGACGTGCACGGCATGCCGCCGGTCGGTTCGACTGAGATCGATGATGTGGGAGTAGGGCTGCTGACGGCGTGGATCAATCAGCTTGCGAGCTGCGACTAGTTGCGGGACTGGTGCGGCCGAGTTGAACGAAGCGGCTGTGGCTCAGATTGGGTAGTTTCGCAGAAACTGGTGATCCTTACTTGCTTGGGGCTGAGAACGCGATTCCCAGTTTCTACCTGGAACGTATTCGCCCAAAGTGACGTGACTATGCGGGTCCGTCGAGCGCCATTTTAGTTCGTCGCGTAAGAGGTTTTTCCGGCGCGTAGCCCGATGTTAATCGAAAAGCTCGTTGAATTCGCCAGCGCCCATCGATTCGAGAAGATGCTTGACAGCCTTCAAGTACCTTCTTTCGTCGCCCTCTCGAAGCGGTTCGAAGTAGAAGGTCAATACGGATCGCATGGCAAGAGGACTCGAAGCGACCCTAACGAATAAGACTACGTTATGGATTGCCCTTGGGAATCGCTGAGCAGTACTAGAATAGTCTGCGATGCAATTGGATTAGCTTCTCAATTACGTCGCGATGAGTGGCATCAAACACTGAGAGCACGGAATCCGACTCTAACGCGAAGCTCGTGGGATTGTTTGAGGCATCTACAGCGGTCTTCACGCAGAACTCGATAACTTTGTCCTCAAGATCATCCAAATGCGTCGCGACCGTCTCGTGAATTTGCGTGTCGATTGATCGCAAAATAAAGAACTTTCGAACAAGTCGCTGCTTTTCCTCTTGAAACTCTTCGATGAAATCACGAAAGTGAGCTCGTCCTATAGCAGCTATAGCCGCGTTTCCTATGAAAAGCTGATTCTGGCGCTTGAGCTTCTCGTGCATAGAATCCAAAAAAGACTGCAAGGGAGTAACGCAGTCTGGCATCAGGACCGTTCTGTACCAGTAGTCGTCGACGACGCCTTTCGCCTTGTCCTTCGAGCGAAGGAAGAGTTCGATCACGAATTTGAGAACGCCCGCTGCTGCCGCGAATACAGCAAACCACAGCGTCCAAGGAGGTGGTGCTCCAAGCATCTCCACTGATTCTTCGGACCTAATCGATCAGAGGCTGATTCTCAGCCAGCGCCCGGTCTATACAACTCTCAAGTGTCTTGGCAAATCGCGGGGGAGTATTCATTAGGAAAACGCTGTGTATCCTTTCTTTTGAGCCCAGTGATCGAAAAGTATCTCCAAAAAGCCCCAAAAAAAATGAGCTACTTACAGAGAAAGTATCATCAGGAATCATCACTCTAATTCTAAGGTTCTCTAAGTCTTCTAGATTCGCTGAGTCCAGATTGAGTTTCGTCCGCGCCGCGATACCCTTCTGCCGTCCCGTATATACAGGGCCGCCGAGTTCCGAGAAATTGACATCTATACTGATCTCAGTGTTCATGCCTGTGTCTCCAGGTTCGTATCTCTCAACGGAAATCGAATGCTGATTACTGTTCCAGGAAATTGGCGAGGGCCAAGATTCCTCACGCTGGATTTCTGAGGCCGATCGCGCAAATCGTTGTTTTTGTTGAACGCAATCGTGTAGCGACCGTTGTCGTATTGCATCCTATGCGAGCCATCAAAGTGAATAAACGTCGACCCAGATAAGACTATCATTTCCGCGGAACAGACGGAGGAGGTCGATATGCACTCTTCGTACACATCTTGAAAAAACTGAATAAATTCCACGGTTCCGTTGCCGCGGAGACTGTCGGCGCTTGTGTTTTGAGCACTGACGCCACCTTGAAGAGCCGCAAGCGTAAATAGGTCCTCTTTGCGCCAGTCACTATCGAACAGTCGACGCTTCGAATGGGCGGCAACAAATGGATCAATTTGAATACGGGTAAAATGTCCGGACGGCAGCCCCATCAGGCTCTCCGCGATAGTTGTGCCGATATTTGCAATCACTATCTCACAAGTAAGGCTGGCGTCTGAAGAGTCCAAATACCCTTCAACTATCCACTCCAAACTTCCGGAGTGCTCGACCACGTTGTCCAAGATTTCCGAGAGATATGTGCCGAGCTCCTGCCTGCCATTTTCCGTAAGTTCTCGGCCATCCTCCTGCAGGCAGCTATCAATAAATAACATGAAGTCATGAACATCCCGCTCTTTCGGCGTCATGCTTCCAAGTCTGCGCTCCTGTGCATGTTCTGTCTTTGTGCGCTTCTCCAATATCTGAAGCTTTTGAAACTCGTGTGCCACGCTCGATGACGTCGCGACCTTTAGTCGCCAAGGTAGACCCTTGCCCGCAATGAATCTTAGCGCTTTCTGGTCCGAAGGGTATCTTCCTCTCAAGTCCAATTTTTGGCCTCGCCAGCCACATTGGCGTCGAATTTCCTCAACTGCGAAATCGAGCATGGCCTCTGCTGCAAGATCGTAGACAACTAGATGACTATGGTCGAAATATAAGGACTCGACAGTTCCATCACCGGCCGTATTGACCACCTGACCTATAACATCTAGGGCACGTTCTGGTGACGAAATTATCGAGAAGGTTCTGGGGATCGTAATCGCTGTGTTTCCACGATTGTTGGCTTTCGCCCATAAAAGGCCTTCGCGGAGTCGACTCAAGCTAACTGAGTGATAAAAAGAGAATGGTCGCTGTTGATACCCCTTTTTGCTTCGACGCCGCTTCAATACTCGCTGCAGTCGTTTCATCGATAACCAAGCAGATTTAGAGCTTCGCTTTTTCAGGGGTACATGCTCCTCGCATATTGAAGAATCAGGAACCTACATGCTTCTTTCAGATATCTACCCGACAACCTATGAAGAAGATCCCTCGCCGCCGACTGAATACTAGCGACCTGCAGCGGACATCGGTACCAATTTACCGTTTGCAGTTTCCCGCTATCAATGCCACGAGACTGTGCCGTGGCAATATGGTCACTCATAGAAGCGTGTCCGTTGAAGGGTTCACTGCCACTCGCCAATCGATCTTTCACAATACAGTGCGAAGCCAGTTGCTCGTTCACCTTGCTGCGAAACGGCATTTCAGGCAGC
This sequence comes from Woeseiaceae bacterium, assembly GCA_028280615.1. Lineage (GTDB taxonomy): Bacteria > Pseudomonadota > Gammaproteobacteria > Steroidobacterales > Woeseiaceae > UBA1847. Next base: position 28,492 of record JANQLK010000049.1, read on the forward strand.
CCTACTAGTTGCGGTGTTGCTACCGGCATCTGAACCAAAAAGGGGTCCCGCAGGGACCCCTTATGTGTTTGGTGCCGAGAAGAGGACTTGAACCTCCACGGGGTTACCCCCACTAGCACCTGAAGCTAGCGCGTCTACCAATTCCGCCACCTCGGCATGCCGCAAGCGCGTACAATCGACGCGCTTGCGAGGGCGGGCACTTTACTCAAAGCGGGCGCAGCCTGTCAACGCAAACCACGCCGGAATAAGCGGCGAACCGGAGTTTTCCACTTGGCGAAGAAAAGGGCCGCACGGCCTAAGAAAACCTATAAACATCCGATACCTGCACGCAACGAACTGCTGGACTACCTGACCGAAGCCGGCCGGCCGCAGAAGACCGCGGCCATACTCTCGGCGTTTGGACTGAAGGGGCAGCGCATGCGCTCGCTGCTGTCCGACCGGCTGTACGCAATGGTAAGGGCCGGCCAGATCATCGAGAACCGTCGTCACGAGTTTTGTCTTACTCAGAAACTCGAACTCGTGTCGGGCCGCGTCAGCGGGCACCGGGACGGTTTCGGCTTCGTGATCCCCGACGACGGCAGTGCCGATATATACCTCTCGGCCCGCGAGATGCGGACCGTGCTGGACGGCGACCGGGTGTCGGTGAAGATTATCGGCGAGGATCACCGCGGCAAGCCCGAGGGCAAGATCGTGGACGTCCTCGAGCGCGGCGCTCGCGAAATCGCCGGCCGGTTCATCCGTGAGCGGGGCATCGGCATCGTCGTGCCCGACAATCCCAAAATCTCCCACCGGATACTGATCGGCAAGGGCGACTCGGCCGGCGCAGAGCCCGGACAGATCGTCGTCGCGCGCATCATCGACTATCCGACCTACGTCGAACAGCCGACCGGCGAAATTGTCGAGGTGATCGGCCGGCCGGACCAGAAGGGCATTGCGACCGACATTGCCATCCAGTCGCACGGCATTCCCGCGCGCTGGCCGAAAGCCGTCCGCAACGAGATCAAGAAATTCGGCCGCAGCGTACCGACGGCCGCCAAGAAGGGCCGGGTGGACCTTCGCGACACCCCGCTCGTGACAATCGATGGCGCGGATGCGCGCGATTTCGACGATGCCGTCTATGCCGAGAAGGCCGGCAGGGGCTGGCGCCTGCTCGTGGCGATTGCCGACGTCTCGCACTACGTGGATATCCAGTCGCCGCTGGACCGCGAGGCCATCGCGCGCGGCACGTCGGTGTACTTCCCGGACCGCGTCGTGCCCATGCTGCCCGAGGTCCTGTCCAACGGCCTCTGTTCCCTTAATCCGAAAGTCGACCGGCTGTGCATGGTCTGCGACATGCGGGTCAGCGCGGACGGCAAAGTGACGCGTGCCACATTTCTGGAGGGCGTCATGCGCTCGCACGCGCGCCTGACCTATGCCCAGGTCGGCGCGTTTATCGACGGCGACCGCAAGGCCGTGCCGCGCGAGGTGCACAAGCCCGTGAGGACGCTGCACGAGCTCTACCTGTCCTTTGCCCGGGCCCGCGGGCGCCGCGGCGCGATTGAACTGGATCTGCCGCAGATGCGTTTCGAGCTGAATGACGACGGGGAGATTGACCGAATCTTGAGCGTCGAGCGCAACGACGCGCATCGGCTCATCGAGGAGTGCATGATCGCGGCCAACGTGCAGGCCGCCAAGTTCCTGCGCCGGCACCGTATCCAGGGGCTCTACCGCGTCCACGCGCGGCCCGACGCCGAACGCCTCGACGAGCTGCGCCAGTTCCTCGTCTCCCTGGGCCTCAAGGTGCCGCATTCCGAGCACATCGAGCCCCGCCAGTTCTCGAAGCTGCTCGCGCAGGTGAAAGACCGGCCCGACAGCGCGGCGATCTCGATGCAGATGCTCAGAAGCCTGAAGCACGCCGAGTACACGCCCGAGAATATCGGCCACTTCGGGCTCGCGCTCGATGCCTACGCGCACTTCACGTCGCCGATCCGGCGCTACCCGGACCTGCTCGTGCATCGCGCCATCCGGCACATCCTGAGGGGCGGCAAGCCCGGCAAGTACCACTACGACAAGTCGGCGATGACGCGGCTCGGCGCAATTAGCTCGGAGCACGAGCGCCGCGCGGAGGAGGCGACCCGCGACGTCGAGGCGTGGCTCAAGTGTCAGTACATGGTCGATCGGATCGACGACGCGTACGATGGCGTCGTGACCGGCGTCACGAGCTTCGGCCTGTTCGTCCAGATCCGCGAGCTCATGATCGACGGCCTGGTGCACGTGACCAACCTTCCCAATGACTACTATCATTTCGATGCCGGGCGCCAGCAAATGGTCGGTGAGCGCACCGGCCGCGCCTTCGGGCTCGGCGAAGCCATGAAAGTCATCGTGCAAAAGGTCGATATGGAGACCCGGCGCATCGATTTCCGGCCCGCGGAATTGCCGCACGAGGCCCCGCGAAGCGAGCGCCGCGGCCGTCGCCGCCGCCGGTAACGGGAGAACGGCATCAGCAAATCGCAGTACGTCACGGGCCTACGGGCAGTCGAGCAGCTCATCGGCGCGAGCGGCGCCAGGATACGCCGACTCTATGCCGAGTATCGCAGTGCGAATCCGCGCGTCGAATCGGTGATCAGCCGTGCGCGCGATGCCGGGATCGAGGTGCAGCCGGCGAATCGTGCCCGGCTGACCCAGCTCAGTGGCGAGCATCGTCACCAGGGCGTCGTCGCCGAAGTTCGGCGCAACACCGTGCTGGATGAGGCCGGGGTGCGGAGCCTCGTCGAACAGCGGCTGGAGGCCGGTGAGGCACCGCTCCTGCTCGTGCTCGACGGCGTACAGGATCCGCACAATCTCGGCGCCTGCATGCGCACGGCGGACGCCGCGGGCGCGGACGCCGTGATTGTGCCGCGGCACGGCGCGGCGGGTCTCGGTCCGACGGTCAGCAAGGTCGCCGCCGGCGCCGCAGAGCACCTGCCGTTCGCCGCGGTCCCCAACCTCGGCAGGACACTGGACTGGCTCGGCGGCTATGGCGTCCTGCGCGTCGCCACGAGCGATTCGGCGGACGGCGGGCTCTACGACCTCGACCTCAGAGGTCCCCTGGCGCTGGTCATGGGCCGGGAGCACAGTGGGGTCGGCAAGTCTGTCACAGACCGCTGCGACCGATTCGTGAGCCTGCCCATGCGCGGAGCGGTCGCGAGCCTCAACGTCTCGGTAGCGGCCGGCGTAGCGCTCTACGAGGCGCGCCGGCAGCGGGACGTGGTCGCGTCCTAGTCCCCTGAAATCGCTCCATTTCCGGCTTGCTTCGGACGGGCATGCCGGGTAGGATTCGCGTCCCTGCCCGAGACGGGCCGGGTGGACTGTCGACGAGGCGGTCTGATTCTCTTGCTGCACCGGGTTGCCGGGCAGCTGCGGCCGAACGGGCGATATCGCATGTAAGTGCTTGTCCCCGAACGGTTTTCAACCATAAGGGACGACAATGAGACACTACGAAATCGTGTTCCTGGTCCATCCGGACCAGAGCGAACAGGTGCCGGCCATGGTAGAGCGCTACCAGGCGATGGTCACCGACGCAGGCGGTACCATTCACCGCACCGAAGATTGGGGCCGTCGCCAGCTCGCGCACCCGATCAACAAGATTCACAAAGCTCACTACGTGCTGTTCAACGTCGAGTGCGACTTCGCCGTGATCGAGGAGATCAAGGGCGCCTTCCGCTTCAACGACGCCGTGCTTCGGCATCTCGTGATTTCGCGTGACGAGGCTGTCACCGAAGCATCTCCGATGGCGGTTGCCGTCGCCGAGGAAAAGGCGAAGGAGCGCGAGGCGCAGCAGCGCCGCGATGCCAAGGCGGCCGCGGAGGCTGCCATGCGCGACGACACGGACAAGTCCGACGCGAAGGATTCCGACGCCGACGACAAGCCGGCCGAGACCAGCAAGGAATCTGTAGACAAGGGCACGGCGGCTGCCGATGCCGCGGCCAGTGACGACGGCGAAGAGCCGGCCGTCAAGAGCGCCTGAGGAGAATCGCTATGAGTCGTTATTCACGCAGGCGTAAGTACTGTCGTTTTACCGCCGAGGGCATCAAGGAGATTGACTACAAGGATCTCAATCTGTTGAAGGCCTACGTCACGGAAACGGGCAAGATCGTGCCGAGCCGCATCACGGGCACGAAGGCGCACTACCAGCGGCAGCTTGCAACCGCCGTGAAGCGGGCACGTTACCTGGCGCTCTTGCCCTACACCGATCGTCACTGATTCGCGCGGGATAGCGCCGTGAAGGCCGTGGCCGCCTGGCTGGTCGCCCGGCCGCACAACGCGGTTATCGCACTCGCCGCCAGCGTGGCGTTCGCCTCGGTGCCGGCGCTCTCGCACCTGGCCGCCGTCAGCAGCATCGTGCTGATCGCGGTTGCGCTGCACGACGGAATCAGGCGTGCCGTCGTGAAGCTCGTCTTCGCGGCACTCATTGCGGTCGGTGTCGGGATGGTCGCCGGCATCGATCCGGTGCTCATCGTCAGCGGGGCTGCCACGGTCTGGCTGCCCGCGCTGCTGCTCGCAACGCTTACGACGGTCACGCGATCGTTGACGCTGACGATGCAGCTGTCGGTGATCATCGCAGTCGCGCTGATGCTCGCGTTCCTCGTCGCCATTGGCGATGCCATGGTGTTCTGGGAGCGTATTCTGACCGCCATGGTGGAGGTGTGGCGGGAAGTCGGCCAGGACGAGCTAGCCGACCTCGTGGAGCCGCAAATGGCGGCGATCGCCGAGTATGCGACGATGGCGATCGTGTTGGCGAGCTGGCTGATCCAGGCGGTCAGCCTGGCGCTGGGTTACGCGCTGTACCGCCTGATGCCTGGCGAGATCGCCGACTACGGCCGGTTTCGGCACCTGAATTTCGGGCGCGTCATCGCGCTGACAATGGCCATCGCGTCGGTGCTGTCGATGTTCGTCGACGCGGTGTGGCTGAAGAGCGTCGCGTTCATCGTGTTCGCGGCGTTCTGGTTGCAGGGTCTTGCTGTCGTGCACTGGATGCACGCGCGCGGAATTCTGCAAACCTTCGGCATCGTCGCCACGTACGCGTTGATGCTGGTTGCAGGTTGGATAGTCATGCCCGCGCTGGCGGTATTCGGTTACACCGACGCGTGGTTCGATTTTCGCCGCATGATGCGGCAACGTGAAAAGCAGGGTTGAGATAATGAACGTTATTCTTCTGGAGAATGTCGAGAACCTCGGCAACATTGGTGATCTGGTCACGGTCAAGCCGGGCTATGGCCGCAATTTTCTCTTGCCGCAGGGCAAAGCGGCGCTGGCGACGCCTGAGAACATCCGCGAGATCGAAGCCCGCCGCGCCGAACTCGAGAAGGCGGCCGCCGAGGAACTGGCGGCGGCGAAAAAGCGTGCCGAGGTGATTAATGGCATGGAGCTCGTGATCGCAGCCAATGCCGGCAGTGAAGACAAGCTCTTCGGCTCGGTGGGACCGATCGACATCGCGCAGGCCTTCGAAGGCGTGCAGGTCGAGGTCGAGCGCAGCGAAATCCGCATGCCGGAAGGTCCGATCCACGAGCTTGGCGAGTTCGAGATCGGCCTGCACCTGCATCCCGAGGTCGACGTCGAGGTCAGGATTCGCGTCGTTGCCGCCGAGTAAACCAGCGCGGATTGCGCTGAAATCTCTTCGAGGCCGGTAGTGTGGTAATTTGTGAGCCATACGAGCGCCTTGGCAGGGGATACTTATGGTGCGGGCATTAGGCGACGGATTGGCGGCCGACGGCATTGAACAACGCCTCAAGGTACCGCCGCACTCGATCGAAGCCGAGCAGTCGCTGATCGGCGGCCTGATGCTCAACAAGGCGGCGTGGGACAAGATCGCCGACGTCGTTTCTGCCGCCGATTTCTACCGCAACGATCACCGCCTGGCGTTCGCGGCGATCGCCGAGCTCGTGGACGACGGGCAGCCTTGCGACGTCGTCACGGTCTCCGAGTTCCTGGACAAGCGCGGTCAACTCGGCGATGCGGGCGGCCTGGAGTACCTGGCGTCGCTGGCCAACGAGACGCCCGGAGCGGCCAATGCGCGCGCCTACGCGAATATTGTCCGCGAACGATCCATGCTGCGCTCGCTCATCGAGGCCGGTAACGAGATCGCCGGGGCGGCTTTCACCACGGATGGCCGCTCAGCCACCGATCTCGTCGACGAGGCGGAGCGGCTCGTATTCGAAATCGCCGAGAAGGGTTCACGCGGCCGCTCCGGCTTTCGCTCACTGAAACAGATCCTGCCGGAGACGGTCGACCGCATCGATGTCTTGCATCAGTCGGATGGCGAGATCACGGGCGTTTCGACCGGCTTCAACGAGTTCGACAAGATGACGGCGGGACTCCAGGGAGGCGACCTCGTGATCGTCGCCGGCCGACCGTCGATGGGCAAGACGACGCTGGCCGTCAACATGGCCGAGAATGCGGCGATCGGTTCCAAGGTGCCGACCGCTATCTACTCGATGGAGATGCCCGCACAGCAACTCGCCTTCAGGATGATTTCATCGCTCGGCCGAGTCGACATGAAGCACCTCCGAACCGGCCAGTTCCCCGATGAGGACTGGTCGCGGATCAACACGGCGGTGCAGCTGATGTCGGATGCGCCGATCTTCATCGACGACACCGCCGGCCTGTCGCCCACCGAGATCCGGGCGCGGGCACGTCGGCTGCAGCGCGAACACGGTCTCGGGCTGATCGTCATCGACTACCTGCAGCTCATGCAGGTGCCGGGAAGCACCGAAAACCGGGCGACCGAAATCTCGGAGATATCGCGATCCCTTAAAGCGCTGGCCAAGGAGCTGGACCTGCCCATAATCGTATTGTCGCAGCTCAACCGCAGCGTCGAGCAGCGCCAGGACAAGCGTCCGGTCATGTCCGACCTGCGTGAATCCGGCGCGATCGAGCAGGATGCCGACCTGATCGTCTTCATCTATCGCGAAGAGGTCTATAACCCGGACACGCCGAAGAAGGGGCTCGCCGACATTTCCATCGCCAAGCAGCGTAACGGCCCGATCGGCGATTTCCTGCTGACTTTCGTCGGGCGTTACACGAAGTTCGAGAATTTCGTACCGGACGCCTATGGCGCCGAGGCGTTTCCCGAGGGCTACCCTTGAGCTTCGGCGCTCGGGCGAAAATCCGTCTCGGCGCGCTGCGACATAATTTTTCCCTGCTGAAGCAGTCCGTACCCGGCAGCCGCGCCATGGTTGTCGTAAAGGCGAACGCGTTCGGCCACGGTCTGTTGCCTGTTGTCCGCGCGCTGGACGAGGCGGACTCGTTCGCCGTCGCGAGACTTTCGGAGGCGCTCGAGCTGCGTGATGCCGGCATCGACAAGCCGGTCGTGCTGCTCGAGGGCTTCACCTCGATCGACGAACTCAACGTAGCCGCAACCGAGCGCTTCGAGGTCGTCGTGCACGACAAAGCGCAAGTCGAGATGCTGGCCGGGCAGGGCGGCGGAGCCGTAACCGCGTGGCTGAAGATCGATAGCGGCATGAACCGGCTCGGATTTGCGCCGAGCGATGCGCATGACCTCATTGCGACGCTCAGCAGCCTGTCGGCCGTGAACGAGCTGCGCCTGATGACCCACCTGGCATCGGCAGACGAGCCCGACAGTCCCATGACCGAGCGCCAGCTCATGCGCTTCGAACCGGTCGCACGCGACTTCGAGGGTGCGGTCAGCATCGCCAATTCGGCGGCCATCCTGGGGCTGCCGGACATCGTCCGCGCGGCGGAACGCTTCGGGTTTCGCGGCGAGCACTGGATACGCCCGGGCATTGCGCTCTACGGCGTGTCGCCGCTCGTCGGCAGGAGTGCGGCCGAGCTCGGCCTCGAGGCCGTCATGCAGTTCGAGGCGCGACTGATCGCGAGGAAGCCGCTGGCGGCGGGTGAGCCCGTCGGATACGGCGGCCGCTACGAAAGCCCGGTCGACACGACGCTCGGAATCGTCGCGGCGGGCTACGGAGACGGCTACTCCCGGCATTTCCGGGACGGTACACCCGTGTTGCTCAACGGCAGGCGCGTGCCGCTGATCGGCAGTATTTCGATGGACATGCTCGCCGTCGATCTCGGCGCGGATGCCGTCGATCAGGTTGGCGATATCGCGATCCTGTGGGGCGACGGCTTGCCCGTCGAGGAGGTCTCGCCGTGGGCCGACACGATTCCCTACGAACTGGTTACCGGCGTGGTCCACCGGGAAGACAGCAAGGTCCTCGCGTAACCTGAACGGCTTCTATTCGGCGAAGAAACCCATCTTGACACCGGCCAGCTGTACGACGTCGCTGTCGACGAGCTTGCGCGCCTGGGCGCCGATCGACTGACCGTTCACGAGCGGAAAGTCGTCTTTCTCGCCGGACTCGACATGCACGATGTAGTAACCCTCCGCGCGGCGGGTTATGGCCGCGACCTGAACGCCGGGCCTGCCCAGCGTCGTCAACGCCTTGGTCAGTTCGAGTTCGCGGCCCGCGAACGCTCCGCTCAAGACCTGAAGCTTGGCCATCGGCAGCGCGTTCGACGCGGCACTCGGATCGATGCCGGCGGCGGTTTCCGTATGCGCGATCGTTGCATCGTGCGATTCCGGCTCCGGGATGTTCTGCGGAACGGGTTCCGGCTGCGGGTCCGGGTTGAGGCCCTGTGCCTCCTCTTCGTCGAGCATCACGCCGGGATCCGGAACCATCGGCTCGTCCGCGGCGGGTTCGGGCTCGGACTCCCGAGCGCTCGCTCTCGCCGCCTCCTCGGCGGCCTGTTCGGCTTTGGCCAGCTGATCGGCGTCCTGCTGGCCGGCCGGAATCACCATGGTCTTTTCGAACTCGTCCTGCACGGGCTCCTCGACCTGCTGGTCCGAGAACCGCAGCTGGTGATGGCCGATCGTAATCACGTCGCCATTCTGCAGGGCGTGTTTCTTGATCAGCTTGCCGTTGACGTAGGTGCCGTTCGTGCTGTTCAGATCCTCGAGAAAAGAATCGTTGAGAATGTTGATGATCAGCGAGTGGTGGCCGCTGACGGCGGGGTTGTCGATTCGAACGTCATTGTCGGGGAGGCGCCCGATCGTGTAACGCTCCTTGGTCATGTTGTACTCAGCCAGGACCTGGTTGTCCAAACTCAGAATTAGTCGTGCCATGATTACCCGCCGCTAAACGTAGAAAATGTCTTCTTTCGGGGGCACGACAAACGTCCGGCTGCGGCCGCAGCTCTATCGCTCATCGTCGAGGTGTCGCTCCCTTGAACCCCCGCAACCGTCGTCAGCACCCCGGTTGGTCCCAAGCACTCCGTCGTCCTCAACGGAACAGTCCCGCGATCTTGACCAGCAGTCCCTTCTTCGCCGCGAACGACTGCAAGACCTGCGCGAGCATGACCGACACGTTGTCGCGTCCGCCATGGTTGTTGGCGAGGTCGACCAGCTGCTGACTAACGACGTCAAGACTAGCATTAAAAGTACTGATAGTTAAGTGAATATCTTCATCTTCGACCATGTCGGGAAGGCCGTCTGAACAAAGCAAATAGACGTCGTCGGGAAGCACCTCGTGCTCGTGAACTTCGACCTCGACGGTCGGCTCGACACCCAGTGCGCGGGTTACGTAGTTACGATTGGTCGAGCGCTGCGCTTCCTCCGAGGAGTAGAAACCCCGGTCGACGAGTTCCTGAAGCAGCGAATGGTCGAGGGTAATCTGCTCGAACGATCCGTTGCGCAGCCGATAGGCTCGCGAATCGCCCACGTGGGCGATTGAGACCTTGTTGTCGTAAAACATGCACGCGACGATCGTCGTGCCCATGCCCTCGCAGTCGGTGCGGCTCTGCGCGGTCTGGAAGATGATCTTGTTGGCCCGGTAAACGGCGTCCCTAAGGATAATGGACTGGCGCATCAGGCCGCTGTGCGGGTCGATGTCGGCGCGGTCTTCGCGATTGGCCGCTTCGGTGGCGAGGTCCGTGACGATCTGGACGGCGATGCCGCTGGCGACCTCCCCGGCATTGTAGCCGCCCATGCCGTCGGCGAGGACCATCAGTCCGATGTCGGCATCCGACCCGATGGCGTCTTCGTTGTGCTCGCGGACACGGCCGGTGTCCGTCAATTCTGCGAAGTCGATTTTTCCGCGCAAGCTCATTATCGTCGTGCAGTCGCTCGTTTCGGCCGTCTACGAGTGGCTAGCGCAATTGCGCAGGGCGATGGCCAGCTCGCCCCCACTCGCGAAGCGGTTTTCAGGCCGCTTCGCCATGGCTTTCGCCAGCACCGCGTCGATGCCGGGCGGTATACCCGCCCGTCGTCCGGCCAATGGCGAGGGATCTTCGGTCGTTATTTTGGTCATCAGCACCGCTATGTTCGTCGCTTTGAACGGCACTTCACCTACCAGCAGCTCGTATAGAGTAACACCAAGCGAAAACAAGTCCGAGAGGCCCGTCAGCTTTTCGGCACCGAGTTGCTCGGGCGACATGTACATAGGCGTTCCAAGGACTATGCCAGTCTTGGTCTTGTTGTTGTCCGTGAGCCTCGCGACGCCAAAGTCGGAGATCTTGAGCGAGCCTTCCTTCGGGTTGTAGAGCAGGTTGGCCGGCTTGATGTCCCGGTGGATCACCCCCTGGTTATGCGCATAGTCGAGCGCTTCCGCCGTATCTGCCGCGAGTTCAATCGCGCGTTTCGGTGCGAGCAGCCGACTCGGGTCGGTAAAGTCTTTCAGCGGAATGCCCGGCACGTACTCCATGGCGATGTAGGCAAGGCCTTTGTCCTCGCCGGCGTCGTACACCGTGATGATGTTCGGGTGGGTCAGCCGGCCAGCGGATTCTGCCTCGCGGTAAAACCGAAGCCGGGCTTCCTTGAGTTCTTCGTCCTCGAATTCCTTTTCGATCGGGATCGCTTTGAGCGCGAGCTGGCGATTGATTCGCGGATCCTTGGCCAGGTAGACGGCGCCCATCGCGCCGCGGCCGATCCGCTTGTCGATCACGTAGCGGCCCAGCCGCTCTGGTATTCCGTTCGTATCCTTGACCGGCTTCTGTTGCTTGGCCCAGCTGCCGTGCGTCCGCTTCATCCACTCGAGGACGGCCTCGGCACGCTCCGGTTTCGCCTGTTCTTCAAACGCCAGTGACAGTTTGTACATGACCGAGGAGAGGTCATCGGATGGCGGGCACCGGCGCAGTTCGGCAAATGCCGGCTCCAGGCGTCCGGCGGCAAGGAAGTTCGAGCCGCGATTGAATGCGTCTCGGGATGCGACTTTCTCGTCGACCACGAGCCACAGACTCAACGCCGAGATACCGCAGAAGATGAGCAGCGCGCGGCCGATGTCGAGCCGCGTCTTGAGCACCCAGAGGAGCAGCGCGTCGACGAGGACCAGCCCAATGACGATGGCGATGCTGATTACCGCGATTTCGCGGCGGCCACGATCCGGGAAGAACATGACGGCAACGATCGTGAGCAGCACCGGCGCCAGCCACTCCATCGCGCCGGCCCAGGCCGGTGAGATGATCGCCGTGTCCTGCTCGACGCCGGCAAGCACGGCCGCCGTAATCTCGGAGTACGTGGCAAACTGTCCGGACGGCAGCTGCGCCACGGCGCCCTTGAGCGCCGGGTCCGTGTCGAGGAACACCGTGTAGCCCGTCAGCGATCGCGTGTTGATCCGGTCGAAGATGACGTCGTCGGGATCGATGCGCCGCAGCGGTTCGAAGCCCGACAGGTAGATGGCGTCTTCATCGCCGGCCATGCGGTGACCGGGCGCGGCTTCGTTGTGCTCGAAGCTGTCGAACGCGATCGCGAGCGGCAGCACGGCGTTCTTGACCCCGTCACTCAGGCGCCACAGTTCGAGGCGCCTCAGAACGTCATCTTTGTCGGGATTCAGGTCGAGGAATCCGCCGCGCGATGCGTAGGCTTCCAGCGTGTTGCCGCTGCGCACGTAGACGGGCGGTCCAACGCTCAGCGACGTCGCCCAGGCCGGCGGCGATGCGGCGTCGATATCCGGCGGGTTGGCCAGGATGATGCGGCGCACATCGACCTTCTTGAGTTTATCGATCAGTTCGCCGTAAAGATCCAGCGGGGTCTCGCTGGCATTCGGCTGCGGATCGATGCTGATGATGACTGCGGAGTCGAGCGCCTGGTCCAGCAGGCGACCCGCAAACAGGTCGTAGATCAAGCGGTCGGCCGCCGCGAAACCGGTCGCGAATGGCCCGTACACGAACACGAGGAGCACGCTGGCAAGGCCCAGAGCGATCAGGCGGTTTCGTTTTCTCCGTGCGGCCGTATCCAAGTCGGTCAGGTCCTTGTTTTATGGACAGAATTATAGGTAATCGGCTCCGTCCAAAATGAGATAGGGTTAGCACTTTTATGTAATACCGCGGGCGGGGCCGCTGCTATCCTTTCCGGTCCGTCTGCGGCATCGCGGCGCGCAGCTTCGCTGCTACTTCGAGCAATATCATGAATTTCAGGCATTTATCAGGAAACTAGTTCTATGGCACGCGCGAAAATCGCCTACGTATGCGCCGAATGCGGCGCACACAGCGTCAAGTGGGCCGGCCAGTGCCCCGATTGTGCGGCCTGGAACACGCTGATCGAGACCCGCCTCGCGCCGTCCTCGGGGAGCGAGATTCCGGGCGCCGAAGCGTCGCCACTCGGTGACCTGCTCGACGATCCGGGCGAGCGCTATGCAACCGGATTCTCGGAGTTCGACCGGGTCATCGGCGGCGGGCTCGTGCCGGGCGCCGTCATCCTGCTCGGCGGGGATCCCGGCGTAGGCAAATCGACGCTCCTGTCGCAGGTCGCGGCCTCACTGCCCGGGGCGCTACCGGTCTGCTATGCCACGGGTGAGGAGTCGCTCCGGCAGGTGGCACATCGATCGGAACGGCTGAAACTCGAACACTCGAGCCTCACGATTCTAGCCGAGACGTCACTCGATCGCGTACTGGCGCAAGCGCTGAAGCAGAAGGCCCGCGTGCTCGTGATCGACTCGATCCAGACTATGGGCAGCGACGAGCTTGGATCCGCGCCGGGATCGGTTACCCAGCTGCGAGAGTGCGTCGGGCGCATCGTGAATTTTGCCAAGCGGATCGACACCGCCGTGTTCGTCATCGGGCATGTCACGAAGGACGGCTCCATCGCGGGTCCGCGGGTCGTCGAACACATGGTCGATACGGTGCTGTATTTCGAGAGCGATCCGGCCAGCCGCTACACGCTGATCCGGTCCGTCAAGAACCGGTTCGGCGCCAGCGGCGAGATGGGCGTTTTTTCGATGACCGACTCTGGCTTTCGCGAAGTGCGCAACCCTTCGGCGATATTCCTGTCGCGCGATTCCGTTGTCGAACCGGGCAGCGTCGTGTCGGTAGCCTGGGAGGGCAGCCGGCCGTTGCTCGTAGAGGTCCAGGCCCTGGTTGCCGATGGTGCCGGAACCGCGCCGAAGCGACTGGCGCAGGGCACGGATCAGAACAGGCTCGCGCTGTTGCTCGCCGTGCTGCAGCGTCATGGCACGACCGTGCTCGGCGGTGAGGATGTCTTCGTCAATGTCGTCGGCGGTCTGAAGATCGGCGAAACGTCGATCGACCTGCCGGTCGTGCTGTCCATCGTCTCGAGCTTCCTCGATCGCAGAGTCGCCGAGGGCACCGTCAGCTTCGGCGAAATCGGACTCGCCGGCGAGATTCGGCCGGTGCGCTTTGGCGAGGAACGCGTCGCCGCGGCGGCGCAGCAGGGTTTCCGCCGGGCCATAGTGCCGAAGTCGAACGTTCCGAAGCAGGCGCCCGGCGAGATTGAAGTCATCGGCGTCACGCGCTTGCGCGAGGCGCTCGATGCCGCAATGTAGCGCTGATCCCGCGGATCGCCGATGAGTTTGAGATAGGTTCTAGTCTTCCGCTTCGGCTTCCGCGACGCGGCGACCGACGCGAACCGTGCGAATACGCTTGTCCTCGGTCTCGACGATTTCGATCGGGTAACCGTTGATCTCGAGGCAGGTCGACGGCTCGGGAATCGTCTCGAGCAGCTCGACGATCAGGCCGCTCAGGGTCTTCGGCCCATCGGTCGGCAGCTCCCAGTGTTCCGAGCGATTCAGTTCGCGTATGTTCGCGCCGCCCGCGACCAGCCAGGACTCCGGGCCTTCGCGCACGACGTCCTCGTCGGAGTCCGTGGGATCGGTCGTGAACTCGCCGACGATCTCCTCGAGAATGTCCTCGAGCGTGATCAGCCCCTGGATGTCGCCGTATTCGTCAACCACGAGCGCAATCCTGAGCCGGCGCCTTTGAAACTGCACGAGCTGGGTGCTCAGCGGTGTGCCTTCGGGTACGAAGTAGGGCTCCTCAAGCATCGCCTCGAGCGACCGCTTGTCGAACGATTGCGGCGCCGCATTGGCCAGTTTGCGCAGGTGCAGTATGCCGATGATGTTGTCAATCGTGTCGCGATACACCGGAATGCGCGTGTGTTCGCTCGCCGTGATGAGCGCCTCGATCTCCACGAGTTCGTCGTCGAGATCGATTCCCACGACCTCATTGTGTGGAACCATGACGTCGTCGACGGTGACCTTCTCGAGGTCGAGGATGCTCAACAGCATGCGCTGGTAGCGGCTCGACATCCGGCTGCCCGCCTCGAACACCACGGTGCGCAGTTCCTCGCGTGTCAGGGGTTGCAGCTCCGAGTCGCTACTACGGACGCCGAACAGGTACAGGACCCCGTTCGCACACATGCTCGTCAGCCACACGAGCGGATAGGTGAGCTTGAGGAGCGGGTAGTAGATTATTGCGGCCGGAAAGGCGAGTCGTTCCGGGTGCATGGCGGCGAGCGTCTTCGGCGCGGCTTCCGAGAAGATCAGGACGACCAGCGTCAGCACAACGGTTCCGAGCGCCACGGCAGGTTCGCCGCCGAGGTCCAACGCGATGACGGCCATCAGCGAGGCAGCCGAGAAGTTCACGAGATTGTTGCCCAGGAGAATCAGGCCGATGACCCGGTCCGGACGCGCCAGCAGGCGTTCGGCCAGCATGGCTCCGCGATGGCCCTTGCGGGCGCGATGTCGAAGCTGGTAGCGGTTCAGGCTCATCAGAGCCGTCTCCGAACCCGAGAAAAATGCAGACAGTAAGAGCAGCAGACCCAGCAGTGAAAGCAGGGCCCCTAGTGGAACGTCATCGCCCACAGACTGGGCACCTCCCTTTCAGCACGACGGGATCAGTTCAGCAGGGCGGCCAATAGCTGTCAAGGACGTCGGTCCCCTGTTTCGTTTCCGCCGACGCGGTCACGATCTGGCTCGAGACAGGTTCTGGCTCAGCCCCAGGATCGCCCGAGTATCTCTTCGAGCACGAGGCGGCTGCCGAAATAGCCGAGTCCGAGCGCGGTAAACGCAGCCAGGTACAGGTAGACGGCGCGCCGGCCTCGCCACCCGGCGAGCCAGCGGCCGGCGAGCAGGATGCCGAACAGCAACACGGCGACAAGTGACAGCGCCGTCTTGTGAACGAGGTGCTGGGCGAACAGGTTTTCCACGAACGTGAATCCGGAGACGATTGACAGGGCGAGCACCGTGAAGCCGGCTGCGGTCAGCGCAAACAGCAGTTTCTCGGTCGTGTCGAGCGGCGCGAACAGCCGGTTGGCGGCCGTCAGCTTCCCGCCGCGAAGACGATTGTCCTGCACCAGCGCATACACGGCGACGATCGCGCCGACGGTCAGCAATCCGTAGGCGAACATCGACGTCAGCACGTGCACACGAATTTGCCAGGTCATCGTCGACGTGCCCGTGCTGACGTCGCCGGTGCCGGTCGCCATGGCGCACAGTGCGCCAAGCAGCAGCATCCCTCCGGCGAGCCCGCGCAGAAACTCGTTGAACGCGCTCAAGCCGGCGATGGCCGCGAGCTGCAGGCCGATCAGCGACACGGCGGTTGCCAGCGTGAGGCCGGAGCCTCCCGGCATCATCGCGATCGTGAGCAACCAGATGTGCATCAGCACACCGCCGCCGCAGAGCGCGAATCCGAGCGCCGTGAGCATGCCCGAACGCGATGCGTGCTGCGGCAGACGGCTCAGCGCGAAAGCGCTACCAGAGAACAGGTACAGGAATGGAATTGTGATTTGAAACACAGAAACCCGGCGGCCTTTTACCTAACGTTTCAGCAGGTTGAATCATCCCACACGGCGAGCTCCAAGAGAACCTTTTTCCCTTTGGCGACCGGGACTTGCCGTCCAGTTAACGACATGCGGATTAGTATTCTCGGCTGCAGCGGCGGAATAGGCGAAGGCTCACGAACATCGGCGATGCTCGTCGATGACGACGTGCTCATCGATGCCGGAACCGGTATCGGCGATCTGCCCCTCGAACAGCTGAATCGCATCCGCCACGTCTTCCTGACCCATGCGCACCTCGATCATATTGCGGGCCTGCCGATGCTCGTGGATTCCGTGTTCGACGAGAATTTCGACGTGCCGCTCACCGTGTACGCGCGCCAGGAGACCCTGGATGCCGTCCAGACGCACATCTTCAACGATGTGATCTGGCCGGACTTCTCGGGGCTGCCGAGCCGCGAAAACCCGATGCTGCGCTACTATGCCTTGACGCCCGCCGACACCGTGAAGATCGGCCTCAAGGAATTCCATGCCGTCGACGTCAGGCACAGCGTCCCGTCGCTCGGGTTCACGGTGCAAAACTCCTGCGGCTCGTTCGCGGTGAGTGGCGATACGAAGTCCAACGAGACGCTCTGGCCGGTGCTGAATGCCTGCGACGATCTCAAGGTGCTGGTCATCGAGGTGTCGTTCCCGGATGAGATGGAAGCGCTCGCCAATGAAGCCGGCCACTATTGCCCCAAAACCCTGACCCGCGATCTCGAACGTTTGCGTCACCGCCCCGACATCTGGCTGACCGGTATGAAGCCGGGCTGCGAGGACCGGATTCTCGACCAGGTCATGGCCGCCGCCCCCGACAGCAACATCCGCATGCTCGAGCGCGGTACGGTCCTGCAAATCTAGAACCTATCTCATTATAGATCGTGGTCGCGCCGGCGGATGCGGGCTAGAATCCGGCTGTCACCCAAGCGTCTGTCGGAAACCCGCGAACATGTTCGATAACCTCACAGGCCGCCTTCGAGACGCGGCCAAGAGCCTGACCGGCAAAGGTCGACTCACCGAAAGCAACATCAAGGACACGCTTCGGCAAGTGCGACTTGCGCTGCTCGAGGCGGACGTCGCCCTGCCGGTCGTCAAGGCGTTCATCGAACGCGTTCGCGAACGCGCCGTCGGCGAAGAGGTGGCGAAGAGCCTTACGCCGGGCCAGGCGCTCATCAAGATCATCCACGACGAACTGGTCACGATTCTCGGCGGCAGCAACGTTGCGCTCGATTTGAAGGCGCAGCCGCCCGTCGTCATTCTGCTCGCCGGCCTGCAGGGTGCGGGCAAGACGACGACGGCCGCGAAGCTCGCGAAACAGCTCATCGAGGGCCAGAAGAAGAAGGTCATGCTCGTGAGCGTGGATGTGCACCGCCCTGCGGCCATATTGCAGCTCGAGACGCTGGCCGGGGAGGTCGGCGCGTTGCACGCGGCGAGCGAGGCCAGCGAGAAGCCGACGAAGATCGTCGACCGCGCGATCGACGAGGCGAAGCGTGCGCATGCCGACGTCCTGATCGTCGACACGGCCGGACGGCTGCACGTCGACGGCGAGATGATGCAGGAGGTCGTCGCCGTACACGAGCGCGCAATGCCGCGCGAGACGCTGTTTATCGTCGACAGTATGGCCGGTCAGGATGCCGTCAACGCTGCCAGGGCCTTCGACGAGGCGCTGCCGCTTACCGGCGTCGTCCTGACGAAAGCTGACGGCGATGCGAAAGGCGGCGTCGCGCTTTCCGTCCGCGAAATCACCGGTAAGCCGATTCGCTTCATGGGCGTTGGCGAGAAGACCGACGCGCTCGAGACCTTCCATCCGGAGCGCATGGCCTCGCGCATCCTGGGTATGGGCGACGTCCTGACGCTGGTCGAGGAGATCGAGGGCAAGGTCGAGAAGGAGAAGGCCGAGAAGCTCGCGAAGAAGCTCAAGAAGGGACGCGGCTTCGACCTGTCGGATCTCAAGGATCAGCTCGAGCAGATGATGAACCTGGGCGGCCTGGGCGCCATGCTCGACAAGCTGCCGATGCCCGGCAACATCGATCCGTCTGCGCTCAAGAATCAGGCGAGCGACCGGGATCTCAGGCGCCAGGTGGCGATCATCAACTCGATGACGCCCGGCGAAAGGCGCTTCCCGAAGACCATCAACGGTTCGCGCAAGAAGCGAATCGCCGCCGGCGCCGGACTCACGATCCAGGACGTGAACCGCCTGCTGAAGCAGCACACCCAGATGGAACGCATGATGAAAAAGATGTCGCGTGGCGGCATCAAAAACATGCTGCGGGGGCTCCAGTCGGGGGCTGCGCCCGGCGGCCCGCCGCGGGGTTTTCGGCGATAGCACCACCCGTCGCCGATTCGACGAAACCTCCGCAAATCGGGCGCGGATGCGGACCGAGCGGACAATGCAGCCGGCCAGCTGCGCCGGTTTGCCGGTAAGCGTATAAAAAACTTACAATTTTCGCTGGGCAAAAGACTTCACTTTTCAGCCCAGATCGGTACAATGCGCGATTGCCTCGGGGCAGCCCGAGACTAGGCGTGTCTGCCTGGCACAGAGTTTATTTACGGAATCGAGATGGTAACCATTCGTCTTTCGCGCGCGGGCGCGAAAAAGCGTCCTTTCTATCACCTGGTCGTTACGGACAGCCGTAACCGCCGCGACGGGCGCTACATCGAGCGCGTCGGCTACTTCAACCCGGTGGGCAAGGATCATGAGGAGAACCTGCGCATCGACGTCGAGCGCGTCGACTACTGGATCAACCAGGGCGCGCAACCGTCGGAACGCGTTGCGAACCTCCTGAAGTCGCACAGGAAAGCGGCCGCCCAAGCCTCGTAAGGCGAAGATGGCGGAACCCGTCCTCATGGGGCGTGTGTCGGGCCACTTCGGCGTCAAGGGCTGGGTGAAGGTGTACTCGTACACCGAACCGCGCGAGGCACTGCTTTCCTACGGGAACTGGCTGATTCGCAGCGGCGATGCCTGGCAGTCACGGCGGGTGATCGACGGCAAGCGGCATGGCAAGACGGTGATCGCGAAACTTGCAGGCATTTCGGACCGTGACCAGGCAGCGGCGATCATCGACTGCGACATCGGCATCCGGCGCGAAGAGCTGCCGGAGCCGGACGAAGGGCAGTACTACTTTGGCGATCTCGAAGGACTCGAGGTCCGGCATCTGGACGGCAGCGGCCTCGGCCGCGTCGTATCCATCCTGGAAACCGGCGCGAATGACGTGCTGGTGGTCAGGGACGGAGATACCGAGCGGTTGATTCCGTTCGTGATCGATCGGGTGGTTCGCCGCGTGGACCTGGAAGCAGGGATCATCCACGTGGACTGGGAATGGGACTGACGGCATGAAGTTCGGAGCCGTAACCCTGTTTCCGGAACGGGTGAACGACATAGCCGGGTACGGCGTCGTCGGAAGGGCGTTCGAACGCGGCATCGTAACGCTTACGTGCGAGAACCCGCGGGACTACGCAAGGGACGCGCATCGCACGGTCGATGACCGGCCGTACGGCGGCGGCCCCGGCATGGTCATGAAGTACGAGCCGTTGGCGGCGGCGATTGACAGCATCAAGGCGGCGATGCCGGACCGGAGCCCGGTCGTGTATCTCTCGCCCCAGGGCGAGCTGTTCGACCAGGCGATGGCGCGCCGGTTCAGCGAGCTGCCGGGCGTAGTGCTCGTCGCCGGACGCTACGAAGGTGTCGATGAGCGTCTAATCGAGTCGCACGTCGACGAGGAAGTCTCGCTTGGCGACTTCGTGATGTCAGGCGGCGAGATTGCGGTCATGGCGGTCATCGACACCGTGACTCGGCTGATCCCGGGCGTGCTCGGCGACGCCGAATCGGCAGAGCAGGATTCGTTCATGGACGGATTGCTCGACTGCCCGCACTACACGCGCCCGGAGGAGATTTCCGGGCGTAGAGTCCCGCCGGTGCTGCTGTCGGGAGACCATGCAGCGATCGGGCGGTGGCGTTACAAGCAGGCTCTCGGCCGCAGCTTTGTCAAGCGGCCGGAGCTGGTGGAAAAACTGAAACTTGATGGCGAGCAGCGGCTGCTGCTCGAAGAATACTTACGAGAATCTGGTAGACGATCATGAGCAAAATTATCGAAGCGCTTGAGCAGGAACAGATGGACAAGGAAATCCCCGAGTTCTCCCCCGGAGACACGGTGATTGTTCAGGTCAAAGTCAAGGAAGGCTCGCGGGAACGCCTGCAGGCATTCGAGGGCGTCGTTATCGCGAAGCGCAACCGCGGTCTGAACTCTTCGTTCACCGTTCGCAAGATTTCGCACGGCGAGGGTGTGGAGCGTGTTTTCCAGACCTACAGCCCGACCGTCGATTCGATCAAGGTGAAGCGCCGGGGCGACGTGCGTCGCGCGAAGCTCTACTACCTTCGCGGTCGTACGGGCAAGGCAGCAAGAATCAAGGAAAAAATCTAGCGCGAGCATATCGGGCACTTTTTTCCAAACGGACAATGTCTCGTTGGCTACCTGAAACGAGCGCTGGTCCACATCAACGGTCTTTCTCGGGGAATACCCTGAAACCTTTTCGGCACTGACCGGGTCTGCTGAGACATGATTTTCGCGAACAATCGCCCGATTCGACGTGCGGTGATCCTGCTTGTGTGGGTGCCGCTCGTGTCCGGTTGCGCCGCGCTCGTCTCCGGCGCCGCGAGCGGGTTCGCGGAAAACCTGTCGCTCGCCGTGCTGAATCAGGACGACCCCGAGACCGCGAAGGCAGCACTGCCGTCCTACATGGTTCTCATCGACAGCCTCATCGAGGGCAACCCGGACGACGCTGACATGCTCACGGCGGGCGCGGAGATGTACGCGTCCTACGGCGCCGTCTTCGCGGACGACAACGAACGCGCGCGCCGGTTGACGGCGAAGGCACGACGTTATGCGCTCACGGCGATGTGTGACCGGTATGCCGGTGCCTGTGGCTGGCGTTCGATGAACCACGACGAATTCGTGACTAGCCTGGACGGTGTCCGCGAACGTGATGCCGACTACCTTTATACCTACGGTTTCGCAACGCTGGCCTATATGCGGGCGCACAGCGCCGAAACCGATACGCTTGCTGAACTGCCTCAGGCGGAGGCGCTGTTCGAACACTACCTTGCAATCGCCGGCGACGACGTCAGCCCGAGTACCCACGTTTACATGGGTATCCTGAAAACGCTGTTGCCGCCCGCACTTGGTGGAAAGCCCGACGAAGCCCGGGCACATTTCGAGACAGCGATCGAGATGAGCGACGGCAAGGACTTGAGCGCCAAGGTCGAGTATGCGCGCGGCTACGCGAAGCTTCTGTACGAGCGCGAACTCCATGACCGGCTGCTCAACGAGGTGCTCGCAGCGAGTCCGCATTCGAACGGCCTGACATTGACGAACGTCATTGCGCAGCGCGACGCTCGCGTGCTGCTCGACGAAGCGAATGACTACTTTTGATGGGCGCCGATGGTCCCGAACCATCGACGCCATTGCTATGGACTAGCGGGCTTGGGCAAAGCCAATGGAATCGACGATGAAAAAACTCTTGTTTTTGCTGGCGATCGCGGGGTTTGGCGTTAACGCGAACGCCGCTACGCTGAAGATTGCGACGGTCACGCCGGAAGGCTCGCAGTGGATGCAGGACATGCGCGCGAGCGCGGCCGAGATCAAGGAGCGGACCAATGGACGCGTCCAGATCAAGTACTACGGCGGCGGCGTCATGGGCAACGATACGAAAGTGCTTGGCCGAATCCGCATCGGCGCGCTGCAGGGCGGCGCGTTCACGCCATCGGCGCTGACCAACCAGTATCCGAATCTGAACCTCTACGGATTGCCGCTCGTATTCGAGACCGAGGAGGAGGCCGCGTATGTTCGGGAGCGCATGGACGAACAGCTTCGTGCGGGTCTCGAGGACGCCGGCTTCGTGAGTTTCGGCTTTGCGGCGGGCGGTTTCGCGGTTGTGCTCTCGAATACGCCCGTTGCATCGCTGGAGGATCTCAAGGGCAAGCGCGTGTGGGTGCCCGAGGGTGACCGGATCAGCTACGCGTCGATGGAGGCGCTCGATCTGTCGCCCGTCACGTTGCCGCTGACGGACGTGCTGACCGGGCTGCAAACCGGCCTCATCGACATCGTCGCGATATCGCCGATCGGCGCGCTCGTGCTGCAGTGGCATACCAAGGTCAAGTACATGACCGAACTGCCGCTTGCGTACACGCTGGGCTTCATGGCGATCGACCAAAAGGCCTTTTCAAGGCTTACGAGTAACGATCAGAAGATCGTTCGCGAGGTCATGACCCGCACCTATAAGAACTTCGACCGCCAGAACCTCGTGGACAATCGCGATGCGCGCGAGACGCTGCTGAAGCAGAAGATCGAACTCGTCGAATTCGATCAGGAGGAAATCGAGGACATTCGCGAGATCGTCGCGAAGTCGAACCGCGAGCTCGGCGAGGATGGGCGATTCTCGCTGGCGCTGTACGAACAGATGCTCGACTACGTCAGCGAATACCGGCAGAGCCAGGCCAGGGCCAACGGTGACCCGGCGGACCAGCCCGTTGCCGACGCCGGCGACAATTGAGCGGGCATAGCGCAGTTTGAGTTCGTTCCTGTCTCGGCTGGACAGCGCGGGACGGCTCGCGGAAAACGCCGCGCTCGTTGTCCTGCTGTCCTGCATCATGCTGCTGGCCGTAGGCCAGATCGTGATGCGCGAGCTGTTCGAGACGGGGCTCGTCTGGGCCGACGAGGCCTTGAAGCTCATGGTCCTGTGGCTCGCAATGGTGGGCTCGGTCGCGGCGGCGCGGGACAATCGCCACATCAGAATCGATGCGCTGTCGCAGGTTTTGCCCGACATCGCGGTGCGCGTGGTTCGGATCGTCGTCGACCTGTTCGCCGCGGTCGTCTGCGCCGTGATCGCGTGGCAGGCCTATCGCTACCTGCAACTCGAAGTCGAATTCGAAGACACGGTGTTGATCGACGTTCCAGCCTGGCTCGCGCACGTGATCGTGCCGCTGTCGTTCGCGCTCGTGGCCTACCGGTTCGTCGTACTGGCCGCGGCAGGTCTGTACGCGCTGGCCAGCGGCGCCGATCCTGAGAGCGACAAGTGATCATCGTCAGCATCCTGCTGGTGCTGCTCGCCGTTCTGGGCGCGCCGCTGTTCGCCATCATTGCGACCAGCGCGATGCTCGGCTTCAGGCGCGAAGAGACCGACCTCATGAACATGGCGCTCGAGGTGCTGAGCATTGCGGACCTGCCGTTCCTTGCCGCGATTCCGCTGTTCACGTTTGCCGGATACCTGTTGAGCGAGAGCAACGCGCCGTCCAGGCTCGTGCGCATGACCAGCGCGCTGCTCGGCTGGATGCCGGGCGGACTGGCCATCGTCTGCCTGTCCGCATGCGCGTTCTTCACGGCGTTTACGGGTGCCTCGGGCGTGACGATCATCGCCCTCGGCGCGATCCTGTACCCGGCGCTCAAGCAGGATGGCTACGGCGACAAGTTCAACCTCGGGCTCGTGACGTCGTCGGGCAGCCTGGGCCTGTTGTTCGCGCCGTCGCTGCCGCTAATTCTGTACGGCGTGGTCGCCGAGGTCTCGATCGATGATTTGTTTCTCGCCGGAATCCTGCCCGGCCTGCTGATGCTGGTCATGCTGTCGGGCTGGAGCCTGTGGGTCAACCGGGTCAATCGCAGGCCCCTGAGTTCGTTTTCATGGCGGGAACTCGGCGGCGCGCTGCGCGAGGCGATCTGGGAACTGCCGCTGCCGATCGTCGTACTCGGCGGAATCTACTCGGGGTTCTTCGCGGTGTCGGAGGCGGCGGCCGTTACGGCGCTGTACGTGCTGATCGTCGAGGTCTTCATCCTGCGCGAAATCCCACTCAAGAAGCTGCCGGACATCATGCGCGACTCGATGGTGCTCGTAGGAGCGATCCTCGTCATCCTCGGCGTGTCGCTGGCGTCGACCACCTATATGATCGGCGCCGGCGTTCCGCAGATGCTGTTCGAGTTCGTCGCCGGACTCGTCAGCAGCCAGGTGACGTTTCTCATACTTCTGCTCGTCTTCCTGCTGATCCTCGGCGCGATTCTCGACATCTTCTCGGCCATCGTCCTGGTGGTCCCGTTGATACTGCCGATTGCGGCGGGTTACGACGTGCACCCCGTGCACCTCGGCATCGTATTTCTCGCCGCCATGCAGCTCGGCTATCTCACGCCGCCCGTCGGGCTCAACCTGTTCATCGCGAGTTATCGCTTCGACAAGCCGATCATGCACGTCTACTCGGCCACCTTTCCGTTCCTGATTATCCTGATGATTTCGGTCATACTGATCACTTTCTGGCCCGACCTGTCGCTGCTGCTGTTGCCGGGGCAGTAGCGGGGCGCAATGCGATCATGATTACTTTCGAGACCGCTTCCAGGCAAGTCGTCAATATCCCAGCCCTGCTGGCGTTCTGCGGCACGGCCGCCGCGGACATGGATCTCGATCGAATCGAGTTGCCGCCGGGTTTTTCGATCGAGGTCTACGCCGCCGTGCCCGACGCGCGATCGCTCGCCGCGGGCGACGACGGCGTCGTATACGTCGGCAATCGCAGGGGCCGCTCCGTGTACGCTATCGTGCCGGACGGGGACGAGCCGAAGGTCGTCGAACTCGCCGACCGGCTGTCGACGCCCAACGGGGTCGCGTACTTCGAAGGCGATCTGTACGTCGCCGAAATCGAGCGCGTTTTGAGATTCACCGGTATCGGCAGTCGGCTCGACAGCCCGCCCGAGCCCGAGGTGTTGCCGATCGGGCTGCCCGACAAGCGACACCATGGCTGGCGGTACATCGACTTCGGACCCGATGGCAAGCTGTACGTCAGTATCGGCGCGCCCTGCAACGTATGCGATGAGGACGGATTCGGCGTCATCGAGCGTATGAACGTGGACGGTAGCGGGCGCGAGACCGTCGCCCGTGGCGTTCGCAATTCAGTCGGCTTTAGCTGGCATCCCGCAACGGGCGAACTCTGGTTCACGGACAATGGCCGCGACATGCTGGGCGATGACATACCGCCGTGCGAGCTGAACCGAGTCAGCGAGCCCGGCCAGCATTTCGGCTTTCCCTACTGCCATGGCGGCGACATCGAGGATCCGAAGTTCGGCCGTGGTCGCGGCTGCTCGAGCTACGAGGCACCGGTACGCCGCCTCGGGCCCCACGTAGCGCCGTTGGGCCTCGAGTTCTACACGGGCAACGCCTTCCCGGCGCGCTATCGCGGGCAGGTATTCATTGCCGAGCACGGCAGCTGGAACCGATCGAGTAAAATTGGCTACCGGGTCACGATGGTGTCCCTGGACGGCGGACGTGCCACCCGCTACGAGACCTTCGCGGAAGGCTGGCTCGACGGCGAAAAGACGCTCGGCCGGCCCGTCGACCTGCTGGTCATGCAGGATGGTTCGATGCTAGTGAGCGACGACCATAACGGACTGGTCTACCGCATTTATTACGGATCGCCGTAGTGCGAGCTGTAGCAAGGAATCCTGACAAGGACTCAGCCATGAAAAAACACAACCCGCTGATTCGACTGTTGCGAGGGCTTTGGTCCGCCGCCGACGGTTTTCGCAAGATCCTGCATCTCGTGCTGCTCTTGCTCGTGTTCTCCGTATTTGTCAGCGCCCTGTCCGGCGGAGATCCGTCCCTTCCCGATGTCGCCGCGCTGCATATCCAACCCGCCGGTCAGCTGGTCGAGGAGTATGAGGGCGACCCGTTCGACCGCGCCATCCAGGAGTTGCTCGACGAGGCCCCGCCGCAAACGGTGGTGCAGGACCTCGTCGACGCGCTGGCTTATGCCAAGACGGACGATCGCATACGGGCCGTGCATCTCGAACTCAGCACATTCGGCGGCGGCGGCTTGAGCAAGCTCGAGCGTATCGCCGCGGCCATGCTCGACTATCGTGACTCCGGCAAGCTGCTCATCGCGAGCGCGGATTTCTACTCGCAGGCCGGGTACTACCTGGCCGCGCATGCCGACGAGACTTACCTGCACCCCGAGGGCGTCGTGTTTCTCAACGGCTTCGGCAGCTACCGGAGCTACTTCAAGGACGCCATCGACAAGCTCCGGATCGACTGGAACGTGTTCCGTGTCGGCACGCACAAGACCTTCGTCGAGCCGTTTACGCGCATGGACATGTCGGACGAGGCGCGCGAGTCCGTCGGCAGCATTACTACGCAGCTCTGGGACATGTATCGCTCCGGCATCGTGGCGGCGCGTGAGCTCGAGCACGGCGACGTGCAGGCCTTCGCGGATGGGCTGGTCGGTATCCTCGAGGAGACCGATGGCGACCTGGCGCTGGCAGCCCTCGAGCAGGGGCTCGTCGATGAGCTGCTGACGCGGCGGGAAATCCGCGCCCGCCTGATCGAGATCGTCGGCGAGGACCCCGACCGCGAGGATGCGCCGAACAGCGTGGGCGTCGACAACTATCTCGCGATTGCCGATCTTCTGAACGGCGCCGACACGCGCGCCGACAACGTGGCTATCATCGTCGCGTCCGGAGAGATCATGGCAGGGTCGCAGTCGCCGGGCACGATCGGCGCGGATTCGACCAGCGAGCTCCTGCGACGTGCGCGCAATGACGACTCGGTGCGTGCCGTCGTGCTGCGCGTCGACAGCCCGGGGGGCTCGGCATTCGCAGCCGACGTCATTGCGAACGAGATCATCGCCCTGCAGGCCGCCGGCAAACCGGTCGTGGCGTCGATGGGCAGCGTTGCCGCGTCGGGCGGCTACTGGATATCCGCCGGCGCGGACCGGATCTTCGCGTCGCCGTCGACGATCACGGGTTCGATTGGGATTTTCGGCATGTTCCCGACCTTCCAACGTTCCATCGACGCGCTGGGGATTGCCGTGGACGGCGTCGGGTCGACGATCTGGACGGGCGAGTTTCGCGCCGACCGCGAGATGTCGGACGAGGCCAGGACGTTGTTCCAGATCGTCATCGAGGAAGGCTACGACGACTTCCTGACGCGCGTGGCGGATAACCGCGACATGGACAAGGCCGAGGTCGACGCCGTCGCGCAGGGACGCGTGTGGACCGGCATGGACGCCCTGGACCGCGGTCTCGTGGATGCCCTGGGCGGGCTCGACGACGCCGTGACTGCCGCCGCCGAGCTCGCGGGACTGTCGCCCGGGAGTTACGGCCGCAAGACGATACAGCCAACGTTGACGCCCACCGAACAGCTCGTCGTCGACCTTTTTGCCACGTCCCGGCAACTGGGCTTCGAGCCGGTCAACCCGCTGAAGCGCGATACCGCGCTGAACCGGGTCGCGGAGCGGCTGGAATCGGTCGTCCTGCCGCTCTCGCGCTTTAACGACCCGAAGGGTGTCTACGCGCACTGCTTCTGCAGATTCAGGTAGATTCTAATGCCAGTCCAGGATGACCTTGCCTGACTGGCCGGACTCCATGAGCTCGAAGGCGGGCAGGTAGTCGTCGACGTCGAAGCGATGCGTGATGATCGGTTCGATGTTCAAACCGCTCTGCAGCATGCTGGACATCTTGTACCAGGTTTCGAACATCTCTCGGCCGTAAATCCCTTTCAGGAACAGGCCTTTAAATATGATTTCGTTCCAATCGACGCTCATGTCGTCGGGCGGAATGCCGAGCATCGCGATCTTGCCGCCGTGATGCATCAGCTTCAGCATGTCGCGAAACGCCTGCGGGTTGCCCGACATTTCCATACCGACGTCGAAGCCTTCGGTCATGCCCAGCGTCTGCATCGTTTTCGCGATCGCGTCGCGAGTGACGTTCAGCGCAATCGTGGCGCCCATCTTGCGTGCGAGTTCCAGCCGGTAGTCGTTGACGTCGGTAATGACGATGTGCCTCGCGCCGGCGTAGCGGGCGATCGCGACGGCCATGATCCCGATGGGGCCGGCGCCGGTGATCAGCACGTCTTCGCCGATCAGGTCGAATGACAGCGCGGTATGCGTGGCGTTGCCCAGCGGATCGAGGATCGACGCCATTTCATCGCTAATCGCGTCGGGCAGTTTGAAGACGTTGAACGCGGGAACGGCGATGTATTCGGCGAATGCGCCGGGGCGGTTAACGCCGACGCCGACGGTGTTGATGCACAGGTGGCGCCGTCCGGCGCGGCAGTTGCGGCAAACGCCGCAGGTAATGTGACCTTCCGCCGACACGCGGTCGCCCGGGGAGAAGCCGCGCACTTCGATGCCGCACTCGACGATCTCGCCCGAGAATTCGTGGCCCACGGCGAGCGGCACGGGAATCGTGTTCTTCGCCCAATCGTCCCACTGGAAGATATGGATGTCGGTGCCGCAGATTGCGGTATTGCTGACCTTGATCAGGACGTCGTTGTGCCCGACCCTGGGCGTCTCGATGTCCTCCATCCAGATACCGCGTTCGGACCTGGCCTTGACCAGCGCCTTCATCAGTCGATTACTCCGAGTTCGCGGCCGACGGTCGTGAATGCCTCGATCGCCCGGTCGAGGTGCCCGCGGTCGAGCCCCGCCGACATCTGTGTCCGAATGCGAGCTTCGCCCTTGGGCACCACCGGGTAGGAGAAGCCGATGACGTACACGCCGTGCTCGAGCAGGCGGTCGGCCATGGCCGTGGCGAGCCTGGCATCGCCGAGCATCACCGGGACGATCGGATGCTCGCCCGGTTTGAGGTCAAAGCCGCGCTCGGTCATCTTCGTGCGAAAGTAGCGCGCGTTCTCGTGCAGCTTCTCCATGAGGCTCGAATCGCGCTCGAGTAGGTCCAGCACGGCGATGGAGGCGGCCGCGATCATCGGTGCGACCGAGTTCGAGAACAGGTAAGGGCGCGACCGCTGCCGGAGCCAGGCCACGATTTCCCTGCGCCCGGACGTAAAGCCGCCGGAGGCCCCGCCCAGCGCCTTGCCGAGCGTGCCCGTGATGATGTCGACGCGGCCCATGACGCCGCGATACTCGTGCGTTCCCCGGCCGCGCTCGCCCAGGAATCCCGTCGCGTGGCAGTCGTCGATCATCGTCAGCGAATCGCTGCGCTCGGCGAGGTCGCAAATGGACTCGAGGTCGGCGATCGTGCCGTCCATCGAGAAAACGCCGTCGGTCACGATCAGCTTCTGGCGCGCCGCGACGGCTTCGTCCAGCCTCGCCTCGAGGTCGCCCATGTCGTTGTTCTTGTAGCGAAAGCGCTGTGCCTTGCACAGCCGGATGCCGTCGATGATGCTGGCATGATTCAGGGCGTCGCTGATGACCGCGTCCTCGGGCCCGAGGATGGTTTCGAACAGCCCGCCGTTGGCATCGAAGCAGGACGGGTACAGGATCGTGTCCTCGGTACCCAGGAAAGCGCTGATGCGCGCTTCCAGCTCCTTGTGAATGGTCTGCGTGCCGCAGATGAAGCGTACCGACGCAACGCCGAAGCCGAACGTGTCGAGTGCCGCGTGCGCGGCCGCAACGACTTCGGGGTGGTTGGCGAGACCCAGGTAGTTGTTGGCGCAGAGATTCAAAACCTGCTGGTTGCCGCCGTCGCGCCTGACCTCGATGTCGGCCTGCTGAGGGCCGGCAAGCAGGCGTTCGGCCTTGAAGAGACCCTGTTCCCTGAGGGCCTCGGTTCGTTCGTTCAACGCCCGGAGAAAACTTTCAGGCACGGTCTTGCCCTCTAATCTCAAAGGCCGCAAAGTATACCAGTACGACTGTGCTCGACACTCGAAGATACAAGGTAGTACCGAATGCGCCTCACCGACCAGGCCGCCGCCCGGCCAAGCACCATTCCCGCGATCAACGACCGATATCTCAGCGACGAACAGGCCCTGGTCCGGGAACTGGCGGACATCGCCGGTCCGGGCGACGAAGCGGCGGCCAGCATCGCCGACATGGCGTCGCGGCTGGTTCGCTCAGTCAGGAAAAACGCCAGTGCCGATGGCGGCATCGATGCATTCCTGCAGCAGTACGACCTGTCCTCGGAGGAGGGAGTGCTGCTCATGTGCATCGCCGAGGCACTGCTCAGGATTCCCGACGCCGACACGGCGGACAAGCTGATTGCGGACAAGATCACGTCGGCCAGCTGGCGCGATCACATCGGCGCCAGCGACTCGCTGTTTGTCAATGCCTCGACCTGGGGCCTGATGCTGACCGGCGAGTTGCTGAAGCTTGACGGAGAGCTCAGGCAAAACCCGACCGGGGTGCTCGGCAAGCTGGCGACCCGCGCGGGTGAGCCCGTCGTTCGCGGCGCCATGCGCCAGGCCATGCGCATCATGGGACACCAGTTCGTCATGGGCCGAAGCATCGAAGAGGCGCTCGCGCGGGCCGGCAAGAAAGGCAACCGCGACTATCGCTACTCGTTCGACATGCTCGGCGAGGCTGCGCTTACGGCCAGGGATGCCAGTCGCTACTTCGACGCCTACCACGAGGCCATCGGCAAGATCGGTGCCGCCCCGCGCGAGACCGACGATATCTTTGCGGCGCCGAGCATATCGGTGAAGCTCTCTGCACTGCACCCGCGCTACTCCTATCTGCAGCATGACCGCGTGATTGCAGAACTCGTGCCGAATCTCACCGCCTTAGCCGAGCACGCTCGCGAATCGGGGATTGCCCTGACCATGGATGCCGAGGAAGCCGACCGGCTCGAGATCTCCCTCGAGATCTTCACGGCCGTGCTGCGTGCCGCGAAGCTCGGTGATTACGACGGCTTCGGGCTTGCGTTGCAGACTTATCAGCGGCGTGCGACCGACGTGGTTCGCTATCTCGAGTCGCTCGCGAGCGAGACCGGCCACCGCATTCCGGTGCGCCTCGTCAAGGGTGCCTACTGGGACACCGAGGTCAAGCACGCCCAGGAACTCGGACTCGACAGTTACCCCGTGTTCACGCGCAAGGCGCATACGGACGTTTCCTATCTCGCGGTCGCGCGCCTCGCGATCGCTGCAGGCGACAAGCTGTATCCGCAGTTTGCCACGCACAACGCGCATACGCTCGCCAGCGTGTTGAACTACGCCGGTGCTCGCCGCGACTACGAGTTCCAGCGGCTGCACGGCATGGGCGAGGAGCTTTACGCCGAGGTCATCGACCCGGACAAGCTCGATCGGCCATGCCGCGTATACGCGCCGGTCGGCAGCCACGAGGATCTGCTGCCCTATCTCGTTCGTCGGCTGCTCGAGAACGGGGCGAACACGTCGTTCGTGAATCGCATCATCGACGAGTCCGTCGACGTGTCGGACATCATTGCCGATCCGATAGCGGTGTCCCGCGATAAGGACTTCCGGCCGCACGGCGGGATTCCCGCGCCGAGCATGATGTTCGGCGAAAGCAGAGTGAACTCCAGCGGCTTCAATGTTGCCGACCGCAACGTCAGCAGCAAGCTGCTGGCCGACATCGAGTCCGCGATGTCGCGGACGTTCGAGGCGCATCCGCTCGTAAGCGGCAAGGCGAAGGACGGCGAGCCCGTGCCGTCGGTCAACCCGGCCGACACGAACGTCGTCGTCGGCCAGTGCAAGCAGGCGACGCCGGCACATGTCGAGCAGGCCGTGTCCGCCGCCGTTGCCGGGCAGCCGGAATGGGACCGGACGCCGGTTGACGAACGCGCTCGAATTCTCGAGCGGGCGGCCGACCTCTTCGAACAACGCGGGCCCGAGCTCCTGGGACTGTGCATCGCGGAGGCGGGGAGGATTCTGCCCGACGCGATCTCGGAGCTTCGCGAAGCGGTCGATTTCCTGCGCTACTACGCCGACCAGGCGCGGCAAAAATTCGGCGAGCCCGTCCTGTTGCCGGGCCCGACGGGCGAGCGTAACGCGCTCGGCATGCGCGGCCGTGGCGTGTTCGTCTGCATCAGCCCGTGGAACTTCCCGCTGGCTATCTTTACGGGCCAGGTTGCGGCCGCCCTGGCTGCCGGGAACGGCGTACTGGCAAAACCCGCGGAGCAGACGCCCCTGATCGGATTCCGCGCGGTCGAACTGCTGCTCGAGGCAGGCGTGCCGGCCGACGTATTGCATTTCCTGCCGGGCGACGGTGGCGTCGTCGGCGCAGCCGCGGTCGCCGACGAGCGGGTTGCCGGCGTCGCTTTCACGGGCTCGACCGAAACGGCGCGGCTCATCAATCGCTCGCTCGCGGCGCGCGACGGTATCATCCCGACGCTGATCGCTGAGACGGGCGGGCAGAATGCGATGTTCGTGGACAGCTCCGCCTTGCCCGAGCAGGTCGTCATGGACTCGGTATTCTCGGCGTTCGACAGCGCGGGCCAGCGCTGCTCGGCGCTCAGACTCTTGTGCGTGCAGCGCGACGTCGCCGACCGCACCATCGAATTGCTGAAGGGGCATATGGACGAGCTGGTCGTGGGCGATCCCGCGCTGCTGTCGACCGACGTCGGACCGGCTATCGACGCCGACGCGCGTGCGCTGCTCGAGCAGCATATCGAACGCATGCAGACGGAGGCCACGATCCTGCACCGCGCGGAGCTCGACGCGTCGACGTCTGCGGGTACGTTTTTCGCGCCGACGCTGATCGAGATCGACAGCATCGACAAGCTCGAACGCGAGGTATTCGGACCAATCCTGCACGTTTACCGCTATCGCGCGCGTGATCTCGAGAAGACGGTCGACGCCGTGAACGCCACGGGCTATGGACTGACCATGGGGCTGCATACGCGGATCGACGGGCGCGCGCAGAAGCTCTCGAAACTCTCCGGGGCCGGTAACCTGTACATCAACCGCAACATGATCGGCGCCGTCGTCGGCGTGCAGCCTTTCGGCGGCCGTGGACTGTCAGGTACCGGCCCGAAGGCGGGCGGTCCGCACTACCTGCCGCGCTTCGGCACCGAGTACACGGTCAGCAACAACATCGCCGCGGTCGGCGGCAATGCGAGCCTGCTGTCCCTCGGTGCGGATGACTGATATGCGACGAGCAAGCGACTGTCGTGACGGCATTGCCGATGGCGCCTTGACCGGGTAGGCGCGATGGCCGCGGTCAGCATCTTCGACATATTCAAGATCGGTATCGGCCCGTCGAGTTCGCATACGGTCGGGCCGATGAAGAGCGCGCTGGCATTCCTGCGATCGCTCGATGGTGTCGCCGGAAAGGTCGTATCGCTCCGCGTCAGTCTGCACGGTTCGCTGGCGTGGACGGGCAAGGGGCACGGCACGGATACGGCCATTCTGCTCGGTCTGTCCGGTCTCGAACCCGAAACGATCGACCCGGACGGCATCCAGGATGCGCTCGCGAAGATCAGAGATGCCAGGCGGCTGGTCGCCCCCGGGATCGGCGAAATCGACTTCGATCCGGATGCCGATATCGTGTTCGACTACGACAGGGAGCTGCCCAGGCACACCAACGGCATGCACTTCCAGGCCCTGGGACGGGACGGTGCAGTGCTCGCCGAGGACGACTACTATTCGCTCGGCGGCGGTTTTTTCGCGCGCGGCGACGAGCCGGAGGCGGGCGGCCAGAAGGGCGATCCGCCGCACCTGTTCGAGAGCGCCAACGAGCTGCTCCAGCGCTGCACGGAACGCAATCTCGGCATTGCGGACCTCGTTCTCGAGAACGAATTGACCTGGCGCAGCGGCGACGAGATTCGTGAGCGCCTCGACGCGCTATGGCACGCCATGGACGCCTGCATCGAACGCGGCCTGCACGCTGAGGGCGTGCTTCCCGGACGCATGGCGGTCCTGCGGCGGGCGGCAAAGCTCAGGAAACGGCTCGAAGCCTCCGGCGGCCAGTCGCCGCTCAACGCGACGGAGTGGGTCAACGCTTTCGCGATTGCCGTCAACGAGGAGAATGCAGCCGGCGGGCGAGTCGTCACCTCACCGACCAACGGTGCTGCCGGCATCATCCCGGCCGTGCTCAAGTACTACGTGACCTTCGTTCCGGACGCGGACGAGCGGGGAATACGCGTTTTCCTGCTCGTCGCGGGGGCGATCGGCATTCTCTACAAGATTCGCGCCTCCATATCCGGCGCCGAGATGGGCTGCCAGGGCGAGGTCGGCGTGGCCTGCTCGATGGCTGCCGGCGGTCTCGCGGCAGCGCTCGGCGGGAGTAACGACTACATCGAGGAAGCGGCCGAGATCGGCATGGAACACAACCTGGGCCTCACCTGCGATCCAATCGGCGGACTGGTCCAGATTCCGTGCATCGAACGCAATGCCATGGGCGCCGTCAAGGCGATCAACGCGGCCACGCTCGCGAAATACGGGGACGGCACCCACAAGGTCACACTGGACCAGGTTATCGAAACCATGCGCCAGACGGGCATCGACATGAAGTCGAGCTACAAGGAAACGTCGCGCGGCGGTCTCGCCGTCAATGTGCCGGAGTGTTAGACGGTTCTTTCTTCGGCCATTCGTGCAGGATCAGTTCGATGTCGGGTTTCGTCCATAGCGACCAGTCCTCCGAATCGAACCGCACGGCCACCGCGCCGGCGGTCGGCAGGTTGCAGGTCAGACCCGGCACGAGGTAGTTGACTAGGTCGGTAAGCCCGGGGTTGTGCCCGAACAACATCAGGCTGAAGAACTTCTCGTCCTGTGCGCCGATGACGTCGAGCAGCGTATCCAGCGAGGCGAGGTACAGGTCTTTCTCCCGCTGCAGAAACTCGTACGGGTAGTTGATCTGCATGGCGATGATCTTCGCCGTCCTGAACGCGCGCACGGCCGGGCTCGAAATAATCAGCGACGGGCGTATCCCGGCCTTGTCGATGCGGCCTCCCATGACGGGTGCGTCGCGCTTGCCGCGCTGATTGAGCGGTCGCTCGCGGTCGCTGAGATCTGCATGCTTCCAACTCGACTTCGCGTGTCGAACAATGGTCAGCGTCCTGACCGGCACTTCTACATCATCCCCACTTGTAGCCGCGCCTCATCCGACATCATCGTCTGGTTCCACGGCGGGTCGAACACGAGTTCGACCCGGACACTCGCGATCGTCGGTATCACCGCAAGCTTTTCTCGCGCATCGGCCACGAGCACGTCGCCCATTCCGCAGCCGGGCGCCGTCAGCGTCATCTCGATGTTGACGTCGCGTTCGCCGTTGCCGAGCGGTACGACTTCACAGCTGTAGATCAGCCCGAGGTCGACGATATTCACGGGAATCTCGGGGTCGTAGCAGGTCTTCAACTGTTGCCAGACGACCGCCTCGATCTCCTCGTCACTCGGGTCTTCGGGCACCTCCGGAGCGCGGGTCGGTTCCTTGCCCAGGGCGTCGGCGTCGACTCCGGCGATACGAAACAGGTTGCCCTCGACGTAGACCGTGAAGCTGCCCCCCAGCGCCTGGGTGATAAAACCGCCCGTACCTTCGCGAAGCAAGAGCTCCTCGCCCGCGGGGATAATGATTGCGCGAACGTCTCGACTCAAGGTGACGCTCTCGTTCATGTGTCCGAACATCTTGCTGTCTACTCCGTGGTTGCCGTGCCGTCTGCGTGACTCAGGGCCGCGTGCAGGGCGTGCCAGGCAAGCGCGGCGCATTTTACCCGCACCGGGAATTCCCGGACACCCTCGAGGGCGGCCAACCGGCCGAGTTCGCGTTCGTTGGCCTCCCCGCGGAGCCGCGCCGTGACGTCCTCGAACCAGCCGACGGCTTCGGCTTCGGTCAGGCCCAGCACCGTCTCGGTCATGAGCGACGCCGATGCCAGCGAGATGGCGCAGCCCGTGCCGTCAAATGCGATTTCCCGAATCGTCTTCGACGCGTCGACCGCCAGTTCGAGCCTCAGACGGTCGCCGCACAGCGGATTCACGCCCTCGGCCGTGTGGGTCGGCTCGTCCAGGGACCCGAAGTGCCGCGGCTTCTTCGCATGATCCAGGATCAAGGCGCGATAGAGTTCGCGCAGCTCGTCGCCGTCGAATGCCTGTATCGAATCGGCCATTACCCTGCTCAGAGGAATACCTGCCGGGCCTTGTCCAGCGCATCGACGAGCCGGTCGACGTCCGCCGTCGTGTTGTAGACGCCCAGCGACGCGCGCGCCGTCCCGGGCACGCCGAAGCGATCCATCACCGGCATGGCGCAGTGATGCCCGGTTCGAATGGCGACGCCCTGGTGGTCGAGTATCGTGCCGACGTCGTGCGGGTGAACGTCGCCGAGCATGAAGGACTGGACGCTGGCCTTGTGCTCGGCGGTGCCGATCAGCCGCACGTCATCGAGTTCGCCCAGACGCGAGGTCAGGTAGTCGAGCAGTTCGGCCTCATGTGCAGCGACCCGGTCTAGCCCGATACCTTCGAGGAAATCGACGGCCGCCCCGAAACCGACGACGCCCGAGACATTCGGCGTCCCGGCCTCGAACTTGTACGGCAGCTCGTTGTAGACCGTGCGATCGAGATGCACTTCGAGAATCATGTCGCCGCCGGCCTGCCAGGGCGGCATCTCCTCGAGCAGTGCTTCCCGGCCGTACAGCACGCCCGTGCCCGTCGGCCCGTACATCTTGTGGCCGGAGAACGCGTAAAAATCGCAGCCGAGGGTCTGTACGTCGATGTCCATGTGCGGGACGCCCTGCGCGCCGTCGACGAGGACCGTAATGCCTTTCTGTCGGGCCCAGCCGGCAATGTCCCGGACCGGATTGATCGTTCCCAGCGCGTTGGACACGTGGCCGACGCCCAGCAGGACCACGTCGTCGGTCATGAGTGACCTGAGCGCCTCGAGATCGAGCGCCCCCCGGTCATCGATCGGCGCGACCACGAGTTCGGCCCCGGTCTGCTCACAGACGAGCTGCCATGGGACCATGTTCGCGTGGTGCTCGAGGTGCGTCACGAGGATCTTCTTGCCCTTCTCGAGACGCGGCCGGGCAAAGCTCTGCGCGACGAGGTTGATCGAGGCGGTCGTGCCCGAAGTCAGGATGACCTCCTTGCGGCTGCTCGCATTGATGAAGCGCGCCAGCTTGTCGCGCGCGCCCTCGTAGGCATCCGTGGCGCGCTGGCTCAGCGCATGCACGCCGCGATGCACGTTGGCGTGATCGTGCCGCTGGTATTCGGCGACGGCATCGATGACTGCCGAGGGCGGCTGCGCCGACGCGGCGCTGTCCAGGTAGGTCAGCGGCTTGCCGTTGACGGACTGTGCAAGCGACGGAAACTCGCCCTTGAGGTCAAGAAGCGACGATTCCGGTATCTGCCGGGGCTGGCTCATAAACGCGCCTCGCTGGTGATTTCGTTGAGCCGCTGCTCGACCAGCGCCGCGATCGGCGCCTCGAGTTCGGCGATGGCGGAGTGACCCGCGACCTCGGCCGCGAAGGCATGGATCAGCGCCTTCCGCGCCGTCTGCTCGTCGAGGCCGCGCGTGCGAAGGTAGAACAGCGCCGTTTCGTCCAGCTGGCCGACCGTCGTGCCGTGCGCGCACTTGACGTCGTCCGCATAGATCTCGAGTTCCGGTTTGGCGTCGACCTCCGAATGCTCGGTCAACAACAGATTGTGATTCGCCTGGGTCGCGTCGGTACCGTCGGCGCCGGGGTGGACGACGGCCTTGCCGTTCCAGACGGCCCGGCTGCGGCCGGCCAGAATTCCACGGTATTCCTGCGCGGAGCGGGCCGGTCCCACGCGATGATCGACGCGCGTGTGATTGTCGACGTGCTGACCCTCGCTGCTCACATACAGGCCGTTGAACTCGGCGTCGGCGCCTGCCGCCACGATGTCAATGCCGAGGTCGTTGCGCGTCAGCCGGCCACCCAGGTCGAAGCCGGACAGTCTGAACCGGCTGTCCTTCTGCATCGTCACGTGCAGCCGGTGGGTCTGCGTGTCTTCACGGCCGCGTGCCTGCAGGCGAACGGCCTCGGCGCTGGCCCCGTCGGCGAGCGACAGCGTCAGGAGGGCGTTGGAGTAGTGTTCGTCATCGCCGCCCGATACGTGGTATTCGAACAGCCTGAGCGCCGCGTTCGCTTCGACGTGAATGTCCACGCGAAGCTGAGACATGCGCGGCGCGCCTAGCGCGCGGTCTGCGACGAGGATGCCGAGCGGCTTGTCCGCCGCGAACTCCGCGGAGACGGCGATCCCGACCGCGTCTTCGCGATAGGCCGCGTTGAGGTCCGCCAGTCGGTCCTCGAACGGCGCCACCGACGCGTCGTCGAGCGGCGTTACCTCGAGTCCGGCGACGCCGTCGCCGAACGATTCCACGAGCCGGCCGTTGGCGAACACGAGCCAGTGCGCATCGATCGACTCTCGCGCTTCGGCGATCCGCGCCTCATCCACGGTCGGCGCGGCGTCCGGATTGGCCAGCCAGCGCTCACCGATCTCCGCCGCGCGGCGGAGATCGGTGTATTTCCAGTCCTCGAGGCCCTGGGTCGGGAACCCCCGGTCCTCGAAGCGCCTGCGTGCGTCTTCGCGGCTCATGCGTTGACGGCCTCACGCACCCATTCGTAGCCCTTCTGCTCGAGTTCCAGCGCGAGGTTCTTGTCTCCGGAACGGACGATGCGCCCTTCGGACAGGACGTGCACGAAGTCGGGCTCGACGTAGTCGAGCAGCCGCTGGTAGTGGGTCACGAGGACGATGGCGCGATTCGGCGCGCGCAGTGCGTTGACACCTTCCGACACGGCCTTGAGCGCGTCGATGTCGAGGCCCGAATCGGTCTCGTCGAGAATCGCAAGCCTGGGCTCCAGCATCGCCATCTGCAGGATCTCGTTGCGCTTCTTCTCACCGCCCGAGAAGCCCTCGTTGACGCCGCGATTGAGGAACTTGGGATCCATGCCGAGCATTGCCATCTTTTCGCGCGCGAGCTTCAGGAACTCGTAGGCGTCGATCTCGTCCTGGCCCGCGTGCTCGCGGCGGGCGTTGACAGCCGCTTTCAGCAGGTAGGCGTTGTTCACGCCCGGAATCTCGACGGGATACTGGAAGCCCAGAAACACGCCTTCGCGAGCGCGCTCCTCGGGCTCGAGTTCGAGGAGATCCTTGTCGTCGAGCGTGACCGTGCCCGAGGTCACCTCGTAGTCCTCGCGGCCCGCGATCACCTGCGCAAGCGTGCTCTTGCCCGAGCCGTTCGGCCCCATGATCGCGTGCACTTCGCCCTCGCCGATGGCGATCGTAAGGCCCCTTAAGATCTCGGTGTCGCCCGTTCGGGCGTGTAGGTCGTCAATTTTGAGCATGTCGGCTTGTCCTATCCCACGGCGCCTTCGAGGCTCACATTGAGCAGCGCCTGTGCCTCGACGGCGAATTCCATCGGCAGTTCGTTGAAGACTTCCTTGCAAAAGCCATTGACGATCATGTTGACCGCATCTTCCTCGGAGATGCCGCGCTGGCGGCAATAGAAGAGCTGGTCGGCCGAAATCTTCGAGGTCGTTGCCTCGTGTTCGATCTTCGCGGTCGGGTGCTTGATCTCCATGTACGGAAACGTGTGCGCGCCGCAGTCCTTGCCGATCAGCAACGAGTCGCACTGCGTGTGGTTGCGCGCGCCCTCGGCCTGCGGCATCACGCGGACCAGGCCGCGATAGGCGTTTTGCGCTCTGCCGGCGGAGATTCCCTTCGAGACGATCGTGCTGCTGGTATTGCGGCCGATGTGGATCATTTTCGTGCCCGTGTCCGCCTGCTGCAGGTTGTTCGCAACCGCAACCGAGTAGAACTCACCGACCGAGTGGTCGCCGCGCAGGATGCAGCTCGGGTACTTCCACGTGATCGCCGAGCCCGTCTCCACCTGGGTCCAGGAGATCTTGGAATTCGCGCCGCGGCAGTCGCCGCGCTTGGTGACGAAGTTGTAGATGCCGCCCTTGCCGTCTTCGTCGCCGGGGTACCAGTTCTGCACCGTCGAATACTTGATCTCGGCACCCTCCAGCGCAACGAGTTCGACGACCGCGGCGTGCAGCTGATTCTCATCGCGCATCGGCGCGGTACAGCCTTCGAGGTAGCTCACGTGGCTGCCCTCGTCGGCGACGATCAGCGTGCGCTCGAACTGGCCCGTGTTCGCGGCGTTGATGCGGAAATAGGTCGACAGCTCCATCGGGCATCGGACGCCCTTGGGAACGTAGACGAACGATCCGTCCGAAAACACCGCGGAGTTCAGCGCAGCGTAGAAGTTGTCGCGCTGCGGCACGACGCTGCCCAGGTACTTCCGGACCAGTTCGGGATGCTGTTCGACCGCCTCCGAGAACGAGCAGAAGATCACGCCGGCCTCGGAGAGTTTTTCCTTGAACGTCGTCGCAACGGAAACGCTGTCGAATACGGCATCCACGGCAACGCCGGCCAGCCGCGCACGCTCATGCAGCGGGATGCCGAGCTTGTCGTAGGTTTCGAGGAGCTTCGGGTCGACTTCGTCGAGGCTCTTCGGCCGGTCCTCGTCGGACTTCGGGGCCGAGAAGTACGAAATCGCGTTGAAGTCGATGGGCGGGTAGTGCACGTGCGCCCACTTGGGCTCGCGCATGTCCAGCCACTGCCGGTAGGCGCGCAGGCGCCATTCGAGCATGAATTCCGGCTCGTTCTTGCGTGCCGAAATGGCGCGGATGACGTCCTCGTCGAGCCCGGGCGGCAGGCTGTCGGCATCGATATCGGTGACGAAGCCGTGCTTGTAGCGCTGGTTGACGAGCGTTTCGAGTTCTCTGGATTCAGTCGACATGGCTCAGGTCTTCTTCCCCTGCGTGGATTCAATGTGTATGGGCACGCCCGCAAACGTGAAGCTCGAGGGCCGGCGGCTGCTGGCGACGAGATCGGCCAGGCTGACGTCGTCGAGCGCGGAACGGATGGCCGCGTTGATGTGCTGCCACGCTCGGCCGACGTTGCAGACGTCCTCGTAGTCGCAGTTGCTGTCTTCGGCGCTGCATTCCGTGATGGACACCGGACCTTCGAGCGCATCGATAATGTCGGCTGCGCTGATGTCCGCGGCTGACCGGGCGAGGCGGTAGCCACCGCCGGCGCCTCGGGCCGAGGAAACGATGCCGGCGCGCCCCAGGAGCTTCAGCAGCTTGCTGACCGTCGGAACGCCGATGCCGGTCGCAGAGGCCAGTTCGGCGGCGCTGGTCACGCCCTGCCGGTCGGCCGCGGCGAGCTCGGTCAAAACGACCGTCCCGTAGTCCGTCAATTTGCTGATTCGCAACATAGAGGACTATTTTAGTCCTATTTGATCGGCGGGGCCAACCCGGGCTGTAACTTTCTGTGTCGGGAGCGGTCGTAGGCCTAGTGATTCGATGTTTCCTGATATCATTTGACAGCGATGGGCGCAGCAACAGACAACATTATCGAGATCCGTGACCTGGACTTTTCTCGAGGTCACCGCGTGATCTTCAAGGGCCTGGACGTCGATATTCGGCGCGGCGAGGTGACGGCGATCATGGGCCCGAGCGGTACCGGCAAGACGACGCTTCTTCGATTGATCACGCGCCAGCTCGTGCCCGATGCGGGTACGATCCTGGTCGACGGCATCGACATATCGACCCTCAACAAGCGCGAACTGTACGAGCTCAGGAAACGCTTCGGCATGCTGTTTCAGAACGGCGCGCTGCTGACGGATATGAGCGTTTTCGAGAACGTCGCATTCCCGCTGCGCGAACACACCGAGTTGTCCAATCGGCTGATTCGCCACGTCGTGCTGACCAAGCTTCATGCGGTCGGCCTGCGCGGCACGGCGGACATGATGCCCGCCGAGCTGTCCGGCGGCATGGCGCGACGCGTCGCGCTGGCCCGGGCGATGGTCATGGACCCGGCGATTCTGATCTACGACGAACCGTTCGTCGGCCTGGACCCGATTTCGATGGGTGTGATCGTGCGTCTCGTGCGGCAAATGAATGACGCACTCGGCATCTCGAGCATCATCGTGAGTCACGACGTGGACGAGATATCGACCGTCTCGGACTGCAGCTATCTCCTGTCCGACGGCAAGGTCGCGGCTTCCGGAAGCCCGGCAGAACTGAGCGGCGCGAGTTCCGACCTGGTGCGCCAGTTCATGCACGGCATGGCGGACGGTCCCGTGGCGTTTCACTACCAGGCGCCGGACTACGCCGAGCAGCTACTTGGCCGCGACGCCGAGTAACGCCTGAGACCCGTACCGATGTACCGCGATCTGTACATTTCGCTGCGCTATTTCGTCACGACCTTCGGGGCGATGATGCTGTTTCTCGTGGATCTGCTGCTGCTCACGCCGCGGATATTCGTCATGCGCTTCGGTCTCGTGGTCGGCCAGGTCTACAATGCCGGCGCGCTGTCGCTCGTCATCATCATGGTCTGCGGCCTGTTCGTGGGCGGCGTGCTCGGCCTGCAGGGGTACGACAACCTGCAGCGCTTCAACGCCGAGGACGCCGTGGGCACGTTCGCGGGCTTTGCGCTGATCAAGGAACTTGGTCCCGTCATTACCGCGCTGCTGTTCGCGGGGCGCGCCGGCACGGCGCTGGCCTCCGAAATCGGGCTCATGAAGGCGACCGACCAGCTATCGGCCATGGAGATGATGGGCGTCAATCCGATCAAACGCGTCGTCGTGCCGAGATTCATCGGCGGCGTCATCGCAATGCCGTTGCTGACAGCGGTATTCAGCGCGATCGGGCTGCTCGGCGCGCACCTCGTGGCCGTGACACTGTTGCAGGTCGACGTGGGCGCT
This sequence comes from Woeseiaceae bacterium, assembly GCA_028280615.1. Taxonomy (GTDB): domain Bacteria; phylum Pseudomonadota; class Gammaproteobacteria; order Steroidobacterales; family Woeseiaceae; genus UBA1847. The sequence continues at coordinate 70,902 of JANQLK010000049.1, forward strand.
TTCTGGCAGCAGATGCAGCAGGCGCTCGGGCCGGACGACATCGCCGAGGGGATCTTCAAGAGCTTCGTATTCGGCCTGCTCGCGAGCCTGCTCGCCGTGTGGGAGGGTTACAACGCGATCCCGACGGCCGAAGGTGTCGGCCGCGCAACGACCCGGACCGTGGTCACCACGGCGATCGCTGTCCTGCTGTTCGACTTTATAATCACTGCCTCGTTCCTGGGAGACTGAGATGAGACAATCACGCGCAGTTGAATTCGGTACCGGTCTGTTCGCGCTGCTCGGAATCGCTGCGATCTTCTTCCTCGCGACTCAGACGACCGGCGGCGAAGACTTCAACGCGTCCGAGGTCTACGAGATCGAGGCGCGGTTCCAGAACGTCGGCAGCCTGAAGGCCAGGGCCCCCGTCTCCATGGCCGGTGTGACGATCGGACGGGTGACCGAGGTGCGCTTCGACCCGGTCACGCTCGACGCCGTCGTAACGATGGTCATCAAGGATGAGTTCGACCAGATTCCGGATGACTCGGATGCGAGCATCCTAACCGCGGGGCTTCTGGGCAGCCAGTACGTGGGCTTGCAGCCGGGCGGTTCGGACCTATACCTTGAGGAAGGGAGCGAGATTCTGTTTACCCAGTCGGCTGTCGTCCTGGAAAACCTGATCGGCAAGTTTCTGGTCGACAGTGGCTCTGACGGCTCGGAGGACTAATACGTGGTACGCAATTTCCTGGCCAGGCTGCTTGGCATCGTCGCGTTGACGCTGGCGGCAGCGGCAACCCCCGCAGAGCCGTCGCCGAATACGCTCGTGACGAGCGCCATGGACGAGCTGGCGATTGCGCTCGACGGCCGCAAGGAAGAGCTGGCCGACGACCGGGATGCGCTGTATGCGGTCATCGACGAAATCCTGCTGCCGCGCTTCGACCGCAAGTATGCGGCGCAGCTCGTGCTCGGCCGGCACTGGCGCTCGGCCGACGCGGCACAGCGCGAACGCTTCATCGATGCGTTCTACGGGGCGATGCTCGGCAAGTACGCCGACGGCGTTCTCGAGTTCGAGGAGGACCGAGTGGAAGTGCTGCCGTTTCGCGGCGAACCGGGCAAGAAGCGCACTATCGTGCGCACGATCGTGCGGCTCAACGATGGTCAGAAGGTGCCGGTCAACTACGGCCTCGTGCTCAGAGAATCGGGCTGGATGCTATTCGACGTGACGATCGAGGGTGTTTCCTACATCCGCAATTTCCGTGCCGAACTGGATTCCGAGATCCGGTCGAGCAGCCTCGACGCTGTCATTACGCGCTTCGAGTCCGAGGCCGGCGGCGCGGCCGCGGGCACGGAGTCCGCGTCGAGCGAGTAGCGCGCCTTGGACGCGACAGAGCGCACGGGCAGTAAAGCCGGGTACGAGCTTGTAGACAACGGTGACGGCCGATTCGTCATCTCCGGCTTGCTCACCTTCGACACGGCCGAGAAGATCCTGCGCGACAGCGAGAAGCCGTTCGCAGAGCACACCCGAATCGAGGTCGACCTGAGCGGCATCGAGAAGGCGGACTCGGCCGGGCTCGCGCTACTGCTCGAATGGATCACCTGGGCCAACCACACGGTTCGCGAAATCCGCTACGTGGACGTGCCCGAGCGCGTCCTCGCGATTGCCCGGACTACCGAGGTTGAGCCGCTCCTGTATCGCGGCGAGCGCTGGGCCGGCTTCATCGACGCGCCCGATGGCAGAGACGCCTAGAAGCGGCCTGGAAGCGGCTACTCGTCCTCGGGATCCTCGAAGTCTTCGAAATCGTCGTAGAAGTCGTCGTCGATCGGCGGGTCGCCGTCGTACACCTGGTACTCGCGGTTCTGCAGGTAGGACTCACGGACCGTGACATAGGGATCCGGCGAGCCGGTGATCAGCTGATCCGCCGCCAGCAGCCGCGCCCTGAGCTCGATCGCGCGCAGGACGAGCAGCTTGTCCCGAATCGACGAGTCGTCATAGTGGATGAGCGGGTTTGCCTGCCAGTCGAGGGGAAAGGCGATGCCGTCCCTGAGCGTGGACGGTCCGAAGAACGGGATCATGATATACGGGCCGTTGGGTACGCCCCAGACGGCGAGTGTCTGGCCGAAATCTTCGTTGTACACGTCGTAGCCCACGGCCGAGGCCACGTCGAACAGGCCGCCGATGCCGATCGTGCTGTTCAGCAGGAAGCGGCCGAGATCCGAACCGCCGCGCGACGGTTTGCCCTGCAGGAAATTGTTGATCATGGAACGCGGCGTCGTGAGATTGTCGAAAAAGTTGCCGATGCCTCGACGCACGACGTTCGGCAGCACGGTCCGGTAGCCTCGTGCGACGGGCTTCAACAGGTAGCGATCCGGGACGTCGTTGACCTGGTAGATCGCGCGGTTGAGCGGTTCCATGGGGTCGGTTGCGGTGCGAGCGGATTCCTGGCTCGCGCAGGCCGACAGCAGGAGCGCCGCGGCGGCAGCGACGAGCCTAGCCAACATTGCGCGCCGACGTGCGACCGCCGCGATCGCGCTGCATCTGCCGCAGCTGCTCTTCGGTCATGAATTCGCGTATGAAGTCGATCCGTGCTTCGAAGCGGATACGTTGAATTTCCTCGAGCTCCGGCAGCAGCAGGGCTTCCTGCAGGAAGCGTATGCCCTGGACCAGGTTGCCGGTCATGAGCTCGTACTCGGACAGATAGTAGTATGACTCGGCCGCGTTGCCCGCGGCGTTTGCCGCGCGCGCAATGAGCCGCACCTGCTGCGGCGTGGGCGGCACGTTGTTCATGAGATCGAGGAGCAGGTCGTGCGCCTTGGGCGCTTGCCCGAGTCTCAGCAGGTATTCGCCGTAGCTGATGACCAGTGGCACGTTGCGCGGGAACAGTTCGACCGCCCGGTCGAAGGACTCGACGCCGGCGCCGTACTGCTCGGTCTCGAGCAGCGTCTCGCTCAGCCCGATGTGATAGGCGATGACCTGCGGATGCGCCTCGACGAGCTCCGCGAATATCCGGTTGGCGTCGGCGTGGCGGGCCGCACGTTGATAGGCGAGCGCCCGGCCGTAGCGCTGGGAAGCGTCCTGCAGCGCGTAGTCGCGCTGCTCGAAATGATTGACGGCGGCCTCCGGCGTGTCGAAACGGTCGACGATGACGCGTGAGCGGGCGATGCCGTAGCTCGTCGAGTCCGAACTCATGCGCCGGGGGTATTCCTGCGCCCGGTTGCGCGCCTCGGCAATGCGCGCCGTGGTGACGGGGTGGGTCCTCAGGAACTCCGGGGCGCGCATCTCGGGCGAGGCCGGCGACTGCCGCGACATGACCTCGAAAAACGATCCCATGCCGTGCGGGTCGTAGCCTGCCGCCGCGAGCGCGCCGATGCCGATTCGATCGGCTTCGTACTCGTTGCTGCGCGTGAAGTTGATCTGGCTTTGCAGAGCCGTGCCCTGCGCGACGGCCATACCGGCCTGCGCGACGTCGGCGCTGCCGCCGGCAACGCCGGCAACCAGCGCGCCAAGCATCAGGGCCGTCGTCAGCAGGCTCTGCCGCTGGTTGGCATGCAGCGCCCTTGCGATGTGCCGCTGGGTTACGTGCGCGACCTCGTGCGCGAGTACACCGGCGAGTTCATCCTCGCTGCGGGTCGCCTCGATGAGCCCGGTGTGAACGCCGATGTAGCCGCCGGGGAGGGCGAACGCGTTGATGCGCGGATCGTCGATGACGAAAAACTGGAACTCGTGCGTACCGTCGTTGGAATGCGCGGCGATTCGGCCGCCAATCTCGTTGATGTACTCGGTGAGCAGCGGATCCTCGACGACGGTACCGCTGGCCCGAATCTGCGCCATGATCGCGCGGCCGTAACGCTTCTCCTCGGACTTCGACAGCACCGTGTCGGCGGGGCTGCCCATGTCCGGCAGGCGAATCTCCCCGGCATTGGCGATGCCAACGGAGACCAGCGCCGTCAAGGCGGCCAGCAGAATTGCCTGTGTCAGTTGTCGGGGGATCGTATCCATGACCGTCCGTTTCGACCGTCCGTGTGCCCCACTTTGAGACTGAGTCTCGGCGCGGGCGTTCCCTCTATCATACCCGCTCGTCCGGAGTAAAAGGGGCTTGAGCCGCCATAAGCTGTTGAATTTTCGAGTTGCACGGCCTACGACTTCAGCGCCTTGGCGGATTCGAGCACGGCGTCGACGTGGCCCTTGACCTTCACTTTGCGCCACTCCTCGCGAAGCTTGCCGTCGGCGTCGATCAGGAACGTGCTGCGCTCGACGCCCATGAACTTGCGCCCGTACAGCGACTTCTCCTTGATGACGTCGAAGTACCGGCACAGTTCTTCGTCCGGATCGGACAGCAGATCGAACGGAAAACCCTGCTTCGCCTTGAACTTTTCATGCGAAGCCAGGCTGTCGCGCGACACGCCGAAGATGACCGTGTTGGCGCGCTTGAACTTCGCGGCGTCCGCCTTGAAGTCCAGGCCTTCCTGCGTACAGCCGGGCGTCGAGTCCTTCGGGTAGAAATACAGGACGACGTTCCTGCCCCTCAGGTCCTTGAGGCGCACCTTCTTGTCGCCCGTGGCGTCGGCTGTGAAATCCTTTACGACGCGGTTCAGCTTGGGTCCACTCACGCTTTGACTCCTTGAACGTTTCCTTGAGACTTAAGTCACGTCGCCCGCCCCGCGGGCGTTAATCGGGATCATGCCTTGACCGGGTCGAGGATCGCATCGAGGTTTAGCCGATCGCAAAGGTCGGCAAAATCGTCGCGAACCTGGGCCAGGTTGATGTCGGCCGGAATGTTGACCGCCATCTGCACCGAGAACATCGGCGCACCCGTGTGGGCCGCCGAGTAGCGGCGGGTCGCGACGTCGGCAATCTCGATATCCCGTGACGTGAAGAAGTTCGCGAGATTGAACACGATACCTTCCTGGTCGAGAGCGACGACGTCCACGGCATAGGGCATCCGATCCTCGGAGACGCGCCGTGCCGCCGTCTTGCGAATCGAAAACGTGAAATCGCTGTCGCCGAGCTTGTCGAGACCGCGCTCCAGCCGGCTCAGCGTGTGCCAGTTGCCGGAGACGAGCATCAGTACGGCGAATTCTTCGCCGAGCGTCGTCATGCGGCTTTCCTCGATGTTGCCGCCGCAGCCGAGGATGACCTTGGAGATGTCCTGCACGATCCCAGTGCGATCGTTGCCAATCGCTGATAAAACAATAAGTTCTGACATTTATCTAGATTCGTTCTGCTTTTTCGTCGGTAGGCCGCGGATCGCCTTGCGTGCGGCAACCGCTGACAGTACCATCGCCGCCTCACCGGTGGCGAGGATATCTCGTGTTCAAGGGCAGCCTCGTTGCGCTCATCACGCCGTTCGATACCGATAATCGGGTCGATTACGCGGCTTTTAACCGTCTCGTCGAATTCCACGTGGCCAACGGTTCCGACGGACTCGTGATCGCGGGTACGACGGGCGAGTCGGCGACGCTCACGAGCGAAGAGCATATCGAACTGGTCGAGCGTGCCACGGACGCCGTTGCGGGCCGCATTCCCGTGATTGCCGGAACGGGCTCGAACTCGACCGCGCAGACGCTCGAGCTGTCGCGGGCTGTCGGCAGGGCCGCGATCGATGCCTACCTGATCGTCGTCCCGTACTACAACAAGCCCGTGCAGGAGGGCCTGTATCGGCACTTCACGACGATCGCCGATGCGGTCGACAAGCCGGTCATCCTGTACAACGTCCCGGGCCGAACCGTCGCCGATCTCCTGCCCGACACGGTCGAGCGGCTCGCCGCGCACGAAAACATCGTCGGCATCAAGGAAGCTACCGGCGACATGCAGCGGCTGGCCGACATTCTTGCGCGAGTCGCCGACGACTTCGCACTCTTGAGTGGCGACGATTTCACGGTCCTGGAGTTCATTCGCGGGGGAGGACACGGCGTGATCACGGTGTCGGGCAACGTCGCGCCCCGGCAGATGGCGGATCTGTGCCGGCTGGCGCTCGCTGGTGACTTCGAGGCTGCGGAAGCAATCGATGCACAGCTTCAGCCGTTGAACAAAGCGCTATTCGTGGAATCGAACCCAATACCTGTAAAATGGGCGGTTTCGCAAATGGGCCTTACGGGCCCGGGCATCCGACTGCCGCTGACGCCTTACGATGCGCAATTCCACGAGGAAATGCAGAGGGCGATGGCCGGCGCCGGGGTGCAGACAGGCCAGTAGGCTATGAAGATCAGAAAGCTTGCGCTCGGCGCGGCCGCGGCGCTCTTTACATTGACTGGGCTTGCCGCTTGCGGAGGCACGACGGACCTAAGCTGCGACGAGGAGCAGGAATACCAGCTCGCGCGGGAGGCGGAGCCCGTCCGCTCGCCGGACGATCTCGACGAACTCGACGAGTTCAGACGACTGCCGCTGCCCGAAGCGGCCCCGCGCCCGCCCCGCGAGAAAGGCTCGCCGTGCCTGGATTTGCCACCGAGCATCCTGGCCGAAGACGACGATGAGGGTTAACGAAGCAGTAACCCCGGTTTACACAATTCGGAGAGGTGGCTGAGTGGTTTAAGGTGCTCGCCTGGAAAGCGAGTGTGCGGTGATACCGCACCGGGGGTTCGAATCCCCCCCTCTCCGCCAGAACAATAAGGGCCCCCGCGTGGGGCCCTTGTTGTTCTGACGGTGAGCGGTGGAGGATGAGGACCCCAGTTCGACACAATCGCGGCAGCGATTGTGGACGCGCGTAGCGCGCCCCGAAGGGGTGAGGATCGGCTCGAGCCGATCCGAATCAATCCCCCCCTCT
>JANQLK010000050.1 GCA_028280615.1 Woeseiaceae bacterium
TTACCTCGATCGCGATTTTCGCGTGAATCTCCCTGAGCGACTCGAACACGCCGAAGTCCAGGTAGCGCCGATACACGAACGGCAGGATGAGCTCATCGAACAGCGCCCGGCGAACCGCCTCGCGCGGCCGCGGCCCGATCAGCCGCGCCTTGACGTAAGCGTAGCGCTCCCAATCGCGGCCATGCTTGAGCAGGTAGGACTCGAGCGCCGCGAGGCTGACCACGGGCGGGCCGCTTTCGCCGAACGGCCTCAGGCGCGTGTCGGTTCGATAGACGAAGCCGTCCTCGGTGACCTCATCGATCAGAGCGACCACGTCGCGCGACAGCCGGTTGAAATAGGTCTGCGCGTCGAGCGACCGCGGGCCGTCGCTCTCACCGCCGGTCGCGTACGCGAAAATCACATCGATGTCGGAAGAGAAATTGAGCTCGCGGCCGCCGAGCTTACCCATGGCGATGACCAGCAGCTCGACCGGCTCGCCCTCCGAATCGCGCACGTAACCGAAGCGCCGGGCAAAGCGAGCCGCGGCATACTCGCCGGCGGCGCAGAGCATCGCGTCGGCTATGTCCGAAAGCGCCTCGATGCTTTCCGCAACGCCTGTCGTCCCCGCGAGATCCCGCCACAGGACGGCGAACAACTCGCGGTTGCGACGCCGCCTGAGCCTCTGCATGACAAGCTCGGTATCGTCCGCCGACGCCCCGATCTCATCGGCGAAGGCAGCGATACCGGCGCGATCGAAGGGCCGGCCGATCGCCTCCAGGTTGTCGGCGATCCACGGCCAGTCGCGCAGCAGAACCGACGCGGCGAATTCGCTGAACGCCGCCATGCGAACGACAGCGTCCGCGGCGCCCGCCGGAATGCCGATCTCGGGGTAGCGCTCGCAAATGCGTTCGAACCATCGCCTCGTGGCGGGCTCGAGCGCCCCGGGCAGGCGCGCGATCAGCTCGTCTGTCGATTGCGCATCGCTCACGGCCCGAAGTCTAGCCTGCATCCGTCACCGATTCGCGGGATGATCGCACAGGATTTTGTTTGCTTAAGAGTTTTTTGGACGGCGCGCAATACTTACCGTATTGCCAACGGAGAAAAAACTCTTAAGCAAACAAAAGACATGCGAGGGCCCGCGCAATCGGTGATGGATGCAGGCGAGCCCGCCGCCACGCCGGGTTACACTCGCGGCATGGCTCGCAATCGACGTTTGCTGATCGTCTACCACTCCCAGTCAGGCTCGACCGAGCAGATGGCGGAGGCCGTCATCGCCGGCGCGCGGCACCCCGAGGTCGAGAACGTGGACGTGCGCGTCAGACAGGCGCTCGAGGCCGGCCCCGAAGATCTCCTGTGGTGCGACGGGTTCATTCTCGGCACGCCCGAAAACTTCGGCTACATGAGCGGCGCGATGAAGGTATTTCTCGACCGCAGCTACTACCCCTGTGAGGGCAAGGTCGGCGGCAAGCCCTACGCCCTGTTCATCCGCGCCGGCAACGACGGCAGCGGCGCGGTCTCCAGCGTAAGGCGGATCCTGACCGGGCTCGCGGTACGCGAAGTGCAGGAACCGGTCATGATCGTCGGTGAGTTCGATACGTCACGGCTTCCGGAACTCGAGGAGCTCGGGTTGACTCTCGCCGCCGGGCTCGACGCCGGCGTGTTCTGAGAAACTAGCCGGTGGACTCGGCAGCCGATTCGAGACTCGCGAGTACGTCGTCGAGCAGCCGCGGCTGGCCGAACAGGTAGCCCTGCGCGTAGTTCACGCCGAGTTTCTTGAGAAGCTTGCGCGACTCCTCGCTCTCGACGTACTCGGCGACGGTCTCGAGGCCCATGACCCGCGCTACCTGGGTGATCGCGACGACCATCGACTCGCTGATCTGATTCTCGGTGATGTCATGGATGAAACTGCCATCGATCTTGAGCGTATCGACCGTGAAATTCTTGAGATAGGCGAACGAACTCAGTCCTGCCCCGAAATCGTCGAGCGAGAACGCGCAGCCCTGCGAATGCAGCTGGCTGATGAAGTGCTGTGCCTTGGCAAAATTGGAGACCGCGGCCGACTCGGTCACTTCGAAGCCGATCGATTTCAACGGCACGCCGGACGCTTCGATCTCTTCCTTGACGAACTGGAGTATATCGTCGTCACCGAGCGACTGGCCGGACAGATTGATCGAGAAACGCGCGTCGTGTTTCTCGAGCTCGTCTGCATACGCCGCGAGTTTCCTGAGCGTCGCACTCGCCACCCAGCGGTCGATCTGCGGCATGATCTGGTAGCGCTCGGCCGCCGAGAAGAATGCGCTGGAAGCTACATCGTTGCCTTCCCGGTCTTTCATGCGCAGCAGGATCTCGTAGCCGCGCCGCGAGTTCTTCGCATCGAGCGGCACGATCTCCTGCGCCAGGAGGACGAAGCCGTCGGCATCGATCGCGTGCTGGATGTCCGCGACGAGTTCCATGTCGTCATGCCGCTGGATGATGCTCTGGTTGTTGATGTTGAAGACCTCGATGCGGTCGCGACCGTGATCCTTGGCTGAATCGCAGGCGAGTCTCGCCGAGGTAAGCGCCTTACCGCCGTCACCCTCGCTGCGAGAGAAGCTCGCGATGCCGATGCTGATCGTCACCTGCAAGGACTTGTCGCCCTCGAGGTAGCGCAGCGTCTGTGAGCGCTTGCGAAACGTCTCGGCGAGGTCGACGGCTGCATCATCGTCGGCGTGCGTCAGCAGGATGCAGAAATCGTCGCCCGTCAGCCGCGACGCCACGGCGCTGCGCGGCAGATCCTGCTCGATCAGGCGCGCGAAGCGAGTGATGACCTCGTCACCGGCCTTGCGGCCGAAGGTGTCGTTGATGAGCTGCAGGTTGTCCAGGTCCATATAGATCAGCTGATGGCTGTCGCCGCTGGTCCGCAGGGCCTTGAAGGATTCGTTGAGCTGCGCCTCGAAACCGGAACGGTTCATCAGGCCCGTCATCGCGTCGAACGATTGCTCGATGACATATTCGGCCTTGCGCGCAATGTGCGCCATCAGGCGGCGATGTTGCTTCGTGAACGGGCGGTTGTTGACACGCCCGAGCTGGCCCAGGAAACCCTGGACGTTGCCGGCCTTGTCCGAAATCGGGCAGACCAGCGCCTGGTAGCCTTTCTCGGTCAGGCCCTCCTGCTCGGGCATCTCGAAGACGAGCGGCAGGCGGGAGCCCTCCACCATAGGCAGCACCTGGTCGAGCAGGTAACGATCGAGGACCTTGCGCTGCACGTTTTTCCAGGTCGCGTGCGTCGCGCTGACGCGTATGCGTTTGGACGGAATCAGGAGCACGCTGTAGGCAATGTTCAGGAAACGACCGCTCTGGCCGATCAGGTGCGCGAGCCCGGAATGGCTACGCGACAGCCCGTGAATTTTCTCGTCGACTTCGTAGAGCAGCGTCAGCTCCCGCTCGATGGCGTCGACCTTGTCGTTCAGCGTGGCGATCCGGTCATTCAGGACCACCGATTCGGCCAGAACGGCTAGCGCGGGAGCCAACACGCCGTACAGCACCCGCGGATTGAACCAGGACGATTTGCCGGCGTTGCGCGAGAAGACGCAGACCAGCGTACCCACGTCGGGCTGGTCCTCGTTGCCGACCGGGACCAGCATCAGCGTGCGGCCGGACTTCAGCGTCTTGCGGATGAACTCGGCGGGCTGGCCATCGTCGTCCTCAACGCCTGACGGCATGCCCTCGACGTATTCGTCGATTTCGTAGTCCTCGGCGCCGTCACTCGACCACAGGCACTGGCGGTCCGAATCGTAGAAGCAGAAACCCTGCGCGCGCGGTACGAGCGACTGCAGCAAGTCTTTCGCCTTGCCGATGTTCTTCCTGCTTGTCAGGGTATGCACGTCTGCTGGCACTCGAGAACCCGCCAGTTAGTGGGTTCCAAAGCATGCCAGCGCGCTGGCGCGGGCGCTGTGACCAGCGTCTCAGGCCGGACTATGAAACAAGGGTTTATGCGTGCTACGCGGCGGCCCGCGAATCACCTGGAAGCCTTGTTGCGCCTTGCTCCCAGGCGATACGCCGGAGTCCCCGGGGCGGAGCGCCAGGGAAACCCGGGCGAGTCCTCGATATTCGGCGCTCGGGAGGCGACAGACGAGAATTAAAGGGACAGGATACTAAAGGCTATCGAGCCATTCGTCGTCGCTGCCCTCGTTCACGCCTTCGAAGAGCGGCGTCGACAAGTAGCGCTCGCCCGTATCCGGCAGCATGGCGAGGAGCACGGAACCCTCCTCGGCCTGCTCCGCAACGTCGAGTGCGGTCGCGAGCGTGGCGCCGGCGGAGATGCCCGTGAAGATGCCTTCCTTCGCTGCCAGCTCGCGCGACACCTCGATCGAGCGCTCATCGGTGATCGTCCTGAGGTCGTCATAGATTTCGCGATCCAGGACGTCGGGGATGAAGTCCGGCGTCCAGCCCTGGATCTTGTGCGGACTCCACTCGCCCCCGCCGAGGAGCGGCGCGGCGCTCGGTTCGGTCGCCACGATCGTGACATCCGGCCGCGCGGCCTTGATGGTCCGCCCTGCGCCCGTCATCGTGCCGCCCGTGCCGTAGCCCGTCACCCAGTAGTCGAGTCGGCGGCCGGCAAAATCCCTCAGGATCTCGGGCCCCGTCGTGCTCGCGTGATAGGCCGGGTTCGCTTCGTTCTCGAACTGCCGGGCGAGGAACCAGCCGTGCTGCTTCGCGAGTTCCTCGGCCTTCCTGACCATGCCCGTACCGCGCTCGGCCGCGGGCGTCAGGATGACCTTCGCACCCAAGCCGCGCATGATCTTGCGGCGCTCGATCGAGAACGAGTCGGCCATCGTTGCGACGAACTGGTACCCCTTGGCCGCGCAGACCATGGCCAGCGCGATACCCGTGTTGCCGGACGTCGCCTCGACGACGGTCTGGCCGGGCTTCAGCAGCCCGCGCTGCTCGGCATCGTTGACGATCGCGAACGCAAGCCGGTCCTTGACCGACGCAAGCGGGTTGAAGGCCTCGACCTTGACGTAAAGATCCACGTGGTCGGGCCCCATGCGGTTCAGGCGGACGACGGGCGTATTGCCGATGGTGTCCAGAATGCTGTCGTAGATCATGTTCGTTGTCCTTGGTGCGTGAATGATGGGCCTCGAAAGCCCGAAGCTCGAACGCACACCCGGGCGAGCCGCGTGCGAATCCGGAGGCCGGACTATATCCGGCGTGGGCGCGGCCGGAAAATAAACATCCCGGACGGATTAATAACACCCGGTTATATACGCCGGCCGGCCAACCCACTTTATGCGCATAAATCAACGCCGACCCACTGTTTCCGCCGAATTTCAGATCAATGAGTTATTTGTCGCGTTTTTCGAAACGAACGTCTTCGCCGGTGGTCATATAAGGGAAGCACGCGGGGGCCATGCTTTTCATGAAACTACAACAGCTCAAGTATCTGCTCGCGATCGTCGATAACGGTTTGAATATTACGGCGGCGGCCGAACGCCTGTACACGTCTCAGCCGGGGGTCAGCAAACAGCTGAAACTGCTCGAGGAAGAGCTCGGCTTGCAACTGTTCATTCGCAAGGGCAAAAGCCTGGGCGGCATCACCGCGGCCGGGCGGCAGGTCATAGAGCGGGCGCGACTGATCATGCAGGAGGTGGAGAACATCCGTAGCCTGGCATCGGACTACTACCACGAGGAAGAGGGCACGCTTTCGATCGCGACCACGCATACGCAGGCGCGTTACGTCCTGCCCGACGTCATCCGCAGCTTTCGCAAGCGCTACCCCAAGGTCAACCTCAACCTGCACCAGGGCACGTCGGAACAGATCGCCGACATGGTCAAGACCAACGAGATCGACTTCGCGATCGCTACGGGCGCGCGCGACCTGTTCAGCGAGCTGCTGCTCGTGCCGAGTTATCACTGGGATCGCAAGATCATCGTGCCGAAGGACCACGAACTTGCGTCGGTCGAGGGCAAGATCGATCTGCACGAGCTGTCGAAACATCCGCTCGTGACCTATGTGTTCAGCTTCGGCGGCCAGTCCTCGTTAAAGAAAGCCTTTGCCGATGAAGGCCTCGAACCCGACGTCGTTTTTACGGCGCGCGATGCGGACGTGATCAAGACCTACGTGCGCATGGGGCTCGGCGTCGGTATCGTCGCGAGCATGGCCGAAGGCAACGACGACGGCGACCTCGTCGCCATCGAGGCCGAGGGCCTGTTTCCGCGATCGACGACCTGGATCGGTTTCCGCAAGGAGGCCGTGCTCAGGCGCTACATGCTCGACTTCGTCAAGCTGTTCGCGCCGCACATTACGGCGGACCAGCTCGAGCGAACGCGGCATGCGCGCAGCCAGAGCGAAATCGACAGCATATTCGACGACGCCGAGCTGCCGGTCCGGGCGGGGCAAGCCACCAAAATCACTGAAGCCGCCTGACAGCACGCTTAGCGGCCGTCAGCTGGCGCGATACGGCGTTGGCTTCCCCCTCAAGATGCTCATGTACCTCACGGTACACTGCGCTCTTTCGGCGGAAGCCGCCTTGTCTCGCACTCACCTGACGGCCGCTAAGCGCGCTGTCCCCGAATCGACTAACGGGGGCGCACACATCGTCCGTCTAGTGGCTTCGGGAGGTCGTGACTACAGCACGCGGATGCCGCCGTGGCGGCGGCGGTTCTGCCGGTCCAGCCACCAGATGCCGAGCACGATGCCGGCGATGAAGCAGACCAGAATCGCGCCGGCCACCCAGCGGTAAGGCAGGCTGTAAGCGTAGGCTGCCTGTCGCGCCACGAGATTCTCGTTCTCCTCCGCGAGCGTGGACGCCCGCTCGGTCTGCTCGTCGAGGTCGCTCTTCAATCTCACTGCCTCGGCGCGTAGCGCATCCATTTTCGCCGCCGGATCTTCGAACGCCGCGCGCGTCTCGGCCAGCTCGGCCGCGAGCCGCTCGTTCTCGGCCTGGGTCTCGGAGACGATCAGCGCCGCCGGCGGGTCGGTGACCACATAGCCCATTTTCACGTAGCCGGTCGTGCCGTCGGGCAGCTGGACGCGGCCGTAATAGCGGTCGCGCGACAGAATCTCGAACGAGTCGCCGCTCTCGAGGTACTGGAACGGGCGATCGCTCGTGTCCTCGGCATTGTGCAGGCCGAGCCGCAGGCGGTCGGTAACGTAGCCGGTTTCAGCGAGTGCGGATGCCGCGACGGTCAAGAGCGCGGCGGCGATTGTGAAACGCATGATTGGAACTCCGATTCTGGCGAGAGTGTACTACAGGCTCACTGATCGTTGAGCCAGCGCAGGACGGCCCACTGCACCTCCTCTCCGGGGCCGCGATGGATATCCTCCGCGTTCTGCAGAACGGCCAGCGCGAAGCGCCGTCCAGACCGCGACTGCAGGTAGCCCGCGATGGCCGACACGTGATCGAGCGAACCGGTCTTGAGGTGCGCACGGCCCGTGAGCGCGGCGTCATCGAAGCGCATTTTCAACGTGCCGTCGTGCCCGGACAGCGCCAGCGAAGACGCGAACTCCGGCATGTAGGGCTGGCGCCAGGCGAACTTCAAGATGTCAGTGAAGTCCTCGGCGCTCAGGCGCGCGTCACGCGACAGCCCCGCACCGTTGTCGAGCGCAAGGCTGTCGACTTCGGGCAGCCTCGCGGTGAGCCAGTCGTCGATGACCTGCCGTCCACCTGCTTCGGTGCCCGGCGCGCCCAGCGTTTCCGCGGACAGCGTATACAGGAGCTGCCGGGCCATGACGTTGTTGCTGTACTTGTTGACGCGGGCGATCGCCTCGGTCAGCGACAGGGACGAGAACGACAGGATCGGCTCGGCATCCTCTGGCACGAGCGCGCGACGGTAGCCTCCGTTCAGCTCGCCGCCGAGCTGCTCCCACAGCGTCGATACGAGGCCGTAAGCAAACGCATCGTGATCCAGCGCGGCGCGGTCCATCGCGTAGCGTTCGCAGCGGACCGGGAAGCGGCCCTCGAATATCATCGCGCTGTAGTCGTCATCGGGCGTAATCGAAATACCGCGCTGGTAGCCGCGGCAGCTCGTGTCCGCGAGCGACAGCCGGTTCTCGACGCGCAGATTGTCGAGCGGCGGATCGAGCTGCACACGCACACGGTTGGCGTCGGTATCCGGCTCGAACCAGTAGCGCACGACCTTGAAGTTCATCATCAACGCATTCGGCGCGACGTTGTATGCCCTGAGCGGCTGGCGGTCGAAACCGCCCGGATCGTGTGGCGCGACGTCGAAGTAGCTGTCGTCGAGCAGCAGGTCGCCCTCGACGTCGCGAAGGCCAAGCTGCCGCACACGCCTGAGCATCTGCCAGACACGCTCGGTCACGAGGAACGGATCGCCGTACCCCTTGAGTAGCAGATCGCCGTCGAGGCGCCCGTCTTCGATCGAGCCGAGCGCGTAGACGTCGGTCTTCCAGCGATAGCTCGGTCCGAGCACATCGAGGGCGACGAGCGTCGTGACGAGCTTCATCGTCGACGCCGGATTTCTTGCGACGCTGCCGTTCCAGTCGAAGACGGGTTCGCCCGTGGCGAGATCGATGATGTGGATACTCAGCGAGTCGGCGGGCAGACTCCTGGCGGCGAGTGCGCTTTGGATACGGGCGGGCAGCACGTCATCTGCCGCAACGTTCAAGGCCGCGCACAACGACAGCGCCAGCACCAGAATCCGGGGCTTCATGACAATGAATGGTCTCCTTCGCTCGCGTCGGCATCATGCGCCGACTTGAGCTTTTGATCGAGAATGCCGTTCACGGTTCGCCTGACGACGACGATGACCAGGGTGATGGCGGCGATACCCAGGAGCACGATCCACCAGCCGCCCGCGGGTTTCGCGTCACCCGACAGCACCGCGCCGATGTCGGTCGCCACCGATCCCAGGTAGGCGTACAGCGCGACGATCGGCAGCATGCCGAGCATCGTCGCACCGACATAGGTTGCGAGACCGACGCGTGTGAGTCCATAGGCGAAGTTGAGCAGGTTGTACGGCAGCACCATCGCGACGCGGGTCAGGAAGACGATCAGGAAGGCGCGCTCGCCTAGCGCCTCGTCGAGCGCCGCAAGCTTCGGATTGTCCGCGATGCGCGCGGCGACCCATGGGCGGGCGATTGTGCGTCCCACGAGCATGGCCGCCGTGGCGCCGCAGGCGATACCCGCAGTGCCCCAGGCGATGCCGGGCAGGAAGCCGAACAGGAGGCCCGCAAGTGCCATGGGTACCCAGCCGGGAGTGAGCATTACGCCCGACAGCGCCGCGAGCCCGACGTAAGTGAGGCCGCCGAGTACGGGGTTGGCTTCGACCCAGGCTTCTGCCTCGGACAGCCACTCGGTGACAGGCAGCGAACGCGCCAGCACGAGCAGGAGGACAATGACGGCGACGGCCGCGAGCCTCCACGCCGCGCCTCTGCTCATTGGCTCCGCTTTCCGGGCCTGGTGATTCCGTAGCTGCGGATTCGGTCCGCCAGCGTCGTGGGCTTGAGCCCCAATAGTTCGGCGGCGCCGCGTTCTCCCGACACTCGCCAGCCCGCGCGCTCGAGGGCTTTCACCGTGTTGCGCCTGCCGAACTCACGAATCTCCGTCTCGGTCAGAATGTCGTCCGCCGGCGGCGGAGTCTCGCTCCGCGGTACCGTGGACGCGCCGCCGCCGGGCATGGACAGCTCGAGATTAAGGCGCGTGCCGGGCGATAGAATGACCGCGCGCTCGACGACGTTTTTGAGTTCACGCACGTTGCCTGGCCAGTCGTAGCGCTTGAGCGTCTCGGCCTGGGCCTTGCTGAGGCTCAGCGGCTGGCGGCCGAATTCGATAGCGGTCTGCTCGAGAAAGTGCTGTGCCAGCTGCACGATGTCGTCGCCGCGCTCCCTTAATGGGGGCACGTCGACGGGGAACACCGAGAGCCGGTAGAACAGGTCCTCGCGAAACTGGCCCTCGACCATCAGGGCTTCGAGATCGCGGTTGGTCGCCGCGATCACGCGGACGTCCACCGAACGCGTAACGTCATCGCCGACGCGTTCGAACTCGCTCTCTTGCAGCACGCGCAACAGCTTGCTCTGCAGTTGCAGCGGGATTTCGCCGATCTCGTCCAGGAAGATCGTGCCGCCGTCAGCGAGCTGGAAGCGGCCGACGCGGTCGCGGTGCGCGCCTGTGAACGCACCCCGGACGTGCCCGAAGAACTCGCTTTCGAACAGCTCCTTCGGTATCGACGCGCAGTTGACCCGCACCAGCGGACCGTCACGGCGCGGACTCTGCAGGTGAATCGCATGCGCGACGAGCTCCTTGCCGACGCCAGACTCGCCCTGCACGAGGACGCTCGCGGGCGTGTCCGCAACGGCCTCGATGCGCTTGAGCATTCGCTTGAGCGCCGGACTCGTGCCGACGATTCGGCCGAAGTTGAGCGCGACGCTGACCTCCTCGCGCAGGTAGTCGCGTTCGAGTTCGAGCTCTTCGCGGAGTCGCGCGTTCTCCTTGAGCGTCTGTTTGAGCTCGCGCTCGGCCCGGAGCCGCTTCGTGATGTCCTTGGATGCGACCAGCAGCCGATCGACCTTGCCGTCGCCGTCGCGATGCTCGATCGCCGAGACGAGCAGGTCCAGGACCTCGCCCGACCGCGTCACCATTTGCCGCTCACGATTGGTGAACTCGCCTTCGCCGACCGATTGCTTGAGGCGGCCTCCACCGTAGCGCTTGCGATCCGACGGGCTGAAGAAGTCGGAAACCGGCCGGCCGACGACCTCGCTGCGTTCGTAACCGAGTTTCTGCAGCCAGTGGTCGGTCACGGTCACGATGAGGCCGTCGCCGTCCACGGTGTGCAACATGGCCGGCGTCGATCGATACAGGTCGCGGTACTTGAAATTGACCCGCGCTTCGTCGGTCGCCTCGCTATGCATCGCGATCGTGCGCATGAAGGCGCCGCTGGGATCGTATTCCACGATCGCATTCGTATTGCAGTAGACGACGTCACCGCTCTTGGTCACGAAGCCCAGGGGCTTGTTTTCGAGCTTGCCGGTTCGCCTCAAGGCGGGCCGGTACTCGTTGGCGATGCGCCGGGCACTGTCGGGCGTTACGAAGTCATCGGGACGGGCGCCGACCATTTCCTCGCGCGCGTAGCCCAGGCGTTCGAGAAACGCGTCGTTGACGTCCAGGTAAACGCCGTCCTCGGCGATGGAGGTGGCCATCGCCGGCGCCCTGCGGAACAGCCACTGGTAGTCGTCCTGGTCGAGCATGCCGCAGTATATACGGGATTCCGTTATCAATGATACGAATTCCCGTGAATTACGAAATCTCGTAATCCCGTGCGAGATCTAAGTTATTGATTTTCCTTGTCCTGGAAGGTTGGCACGCGGATTGCAGTAAGGATTGTGCCAGTGACTGGCAACGACTTTTTCATCGACCGCTTGGGCACAGGCGGGTCTTTTCACAAGGATTTGAATCATGCACAACCGCAACGTTCAGAACGGCCTCGCGCTTGCCGGCGCCGTACTCATATTGTTTTCCCTGATGTTCGCGAGCGCCGTAGTCGCTGCGTAAGGGAGCGTGGCCGACCGGGCTTGAAATCCCCGTGGCCGACCACAGTTTTGACATATCGACGGAGTATACTCGCTCCTAAGAAACCCCCTGGTGCGGACGACGGTCGGGCTTCTCTCCCCCGATCTCCCGGCCCCGCCGCACCGAGTCAGCCGGATGGGAGTCCGGCGAAAACGGACCAGGACGGTCCGGCGGCAGTCCCCCCTGCCGTTCTCCTTGGGCGCCGGAGACCGCTCCGTGTCGGACGGCCCGCTGTTTCGATCATCGAATTCAGCTCTCCGGCGCCTTCTTTTTTTCGCCCGGAACGCCGGCCGCGCGTTCGCGATGATGTTCTGCGCGCTCCGCGCGATTGTTCTGCGCCTTGCGGCTGATTTCCTCGCGGACACGCCTTAGCCAGTTCCTGGCCCATGCGAATTCGATGCTGAGAATGGCCAGCCCGACCGGAATGAACACGAGTCCCGGCCCCGGCGTCACGAGCATGACGATGCCGAGCAGGAGCACCGTCGCACCGACGACCGCGACGACAATTCTGCGCGCGGCCTTGTAGGTCAAGTGAATGGCGCGCCGGATCATGTGCCCCGGTCAACCTTCGTTTGCAGACAGGTTCGCGGTCAGGAACTCCAGAGTGCGTTGCCAGGCATCGGCGGCCGTATCGGCATCGAAATCCCGGCGCGACGGATCCGCGAATGCATGTCCTGCGTCGGAATAGATCTGCACCGTGGGCGCCTTGCCGAGACGACGCATCGTCGCTTCGAAGTCCGTCACCGAGTCGACGCTGACCACGCGATCACGCGCGCCGAAGAGGCCGAGTACCGGCGCTTCGATGGACGCCAGGCGGCCCTCGTCCGCCGTCACCTGGCCGTAGTAGGTGACGGCGGCGTCGACCTGCTCGGGGAACTCGAGTGCGGCATTCAACGACCACGTGCCGCCGAGCCCGAAGCCGAGCGCCGCCTTACCGGGCGCGCCGGCGATGCCGACGAAATCCAGCGCCTGACGAATGTTGTCGGCGGTCGCCTCGGGGTTCTCGACGACCCTGATCGT
Source organism: Woeseiaceae bacterium (assembly GCA_028280615.1). Taxonomy (GTDB): domain Bacteria; phylum Pseudomonadota; class Gammaproteobacteria; order Steroidobacterales; family Woeseiaceae; genus UBA1847. The sequence continues at coordinate 12,507 of JANQLK010000050.1, forward strand.
CAGGGCGCGCGCCTCGACGACATCCTTGGTTGCCTCGTCGCCGTACAGGTTGACGGCCAGCACCATGTAGCCGTTCGCGGCGATGCGATCCGCGAGCTTGCGAATGTCGTCGTTGAGCCCCCAGACGTCGTGTATCAGTACGATGGCCGGCAGCGGTTCGACCATGTCGGACGGAAACGCGAAGTGACCGTAGTACAGATCGTTGCCAATCTCGGCGTACGGCAGGAGCTCGGAGTCGACCGACACTTCGGGCTCGCCAGCCGCCTCGTCGACCGGAGCGGCCGACTCCGGCTCCGTCGCCGCGGCGGGTGCGGCCGGCGCCGCCGCGGGCGGCTCACCGCCGCCTCCGCAACCCGCGCATACGAACAGCGCGAACAGCGTGGCGGCCATCATTCGGCAGCCGGGGGCGAAACTGAACATATATGAATCCCGAAGCCTGAGCCCCGAGTGTAATGGAAATTCCGGGGCTGTCGAGACACGCGTCTCACATTCTCGCACTGACGTTTTGCGCATCGCGAACCCGGGCGCCGGCGCGCGAACGACGGGCGGCAGCCTTCGCTGTCTCAGTCGTCATCCTCCCATTCGCGCAGCTTGCTCTTGTCGACTTGACGCCACTGTTCTTCGCTCTGCTTCATGTAGTAGCGCACCTTCGCGATCACGTAGACGATCACGACGGCGACCAGCGCCAGGATGAGCCACAGGCCGTCGACCACAGTGCCACCTTCGGGAACGGCGAAAACGTCGATTGTAGCGCCATTCGGCCGTCCGGCCTCGAGCGGACGGGCGAAATGCCAGAGGCGGCAAAACGCGATGATTCGTGGCACGATTGCGGCCCCTTCGAGGTGGAACGGAAGCAATGGACGATTTGTCGAGACTCGCCGACATGGCGGAAATCGTCGGCGCGCTGATCGTCGTGGGCGGCGTCGTATTCGCGGTCCTGCAGATGCAACAGATTCGACAGCAGCGCCGCGAGATGGCGGCGATCGAGCTGTTTCGGTCGTTTGGCAGCCCCGCGTTCTCGGACGCCTACCGGCGTATCCTGACGCTGCCGGACGGCCTGAATGCCGAAGAGATTCGCAAGCACTGTGACGACTGCGAGGATGCGGCCATGCTGATCTCGACGACGATGGAGAACATCGGCGTCATGGTATTCCATCGAATCGTGCCGTCGGTTGTCGTCTACGACCTCGTCGGCTCGAGCACGGTCATCCTGTATGCCAAGCTCGAACGCTGGATCGACGACCTGCGTGAGGAACTCGACTCGCCCGGCTTCTTCGAATGGTTCCAGTGGCTGGCGCAAATGCTCGAGAACCTGCCCGACCCGGATGAAGGCCCGGCGTACGATGCACATCGCGACTGGAAGCCCGGCGGCAGGACGCGGCAACTGTGACCCCGAGCCCGCCGCCGCTGATCGAGTTTCGCAATGCGGCGCTCTACCGCGGCTCGACGCGAGTATTCGACGATCTGAACCTGACAATCGAACAGGGTGAGCAGATCGCCGTGCTCGGCCCAAACGGCGCCGGCAAGACGACGCTGTTGAAAGCCATCAACGGCGAGCTGTACCCGGTGCGTTCACCGGAAACGGTGTTCCGCATACTCGGCCGAGAGCGCTGGAACGTGTGGCAGCTCAGAAAGCAGATCGGCATCGTCTCGCACGACCTGCACCAGCGCTACACGCCGACGACGACCGCGCTGGAGGTCGTCGTGTCGGGCTACTACTCGAGCATCGGCGTGCACGGATCCTTGAGTGAACTCGTGAGCGACGAGGAAATCCGGATGGCGAAAACGCTGCTCGCGGAGTTCGGCCTGGGCGACGCGACTGACCGGCCACTCGAGAAACTGTCGACGGGCCAGCAACGCCGCGCACTGCTCGCCCGCGCACTCGTGCACGACCCGGCCACGCTCGTGTTCGACGAGCCCACCGAGGGCCTCGACCTCGCGGCGGGCTTCGATTACCTGTCACGCATTCGCGCGCTGACGCGGGCGGGACGAAACCTGCTGCTGGTTACGCACCACCTGGCCGAGCTGCCGCCCGAAATCGACCGCGTCATCCTGCTCGCCGACGGCCGGATCGTCGCCGACGGACCGAAGGCTCAAGTACTTGACGAAGACCTGCTCAGCGACGTCTACGCGACTGCCGTCCGGGTCCGCGAAGTCGACGGCTATTATCTCGCCTACCCGGGTTCTTAAGGACGTGTCGAAAGAAACGTGACGCGTTACGTAAACTTGACGCCGTCGACACGATAAGCTCCGGCTATGCGTTTGCTTCTGTACACCGCGATGATCGCCCTGTTGCTCGTCTCGCTGACGGCCTACGCCGCCGGCGTCGGCACTCCGACGGGCATCACGAAGCTCGGCCCGGCGGGATTCCTGTTCACGATTGCGTTTGCGCTGATGCTGACGCTGGTTTTGCGTTCGAGCGTCAACCACTTGACCAACTATCTCATCGCGCGGCACGGGCGCCGCCGCGTCGAACGCGCGCTGGACAGGTACGGCAAGGACGTCCTCGACGATTTCATCCTGCCGGGCGCCTACGGCGGGCTCGTCAGGATCGACCATGCGCTGCTCACGGCGGGCGGCATCATCTGCATTCGCACGGTGCACTTCAACGGCATCGTGTTCGGCGGCGAGAAC
>JANQLK010000027.1 GCA_028280615.1 Woeseiaceae bacterium
CAACAGCCTGCTAGTGCGGCCACCTGCTGTGGCGTCGTTGCGTCGAACTACAGCCAGCGGCGTACGCGATCCATGTATCGGCGGTAGGGAAGGCCGAATCGCCTGACGAGCTTGGCTTCCTCGAAACGGCAGAATACGACGTCGAGAATCGCCCACAGAAGCGCTGCTGCAAGATAGAACGACAGGGCGCCGGTGGCGAGCGCCACGCCGAGCAGCATAGTCAGCATACCGAGATACATGGGGTGGCGCGAAAGCCCGAAAACGTCGTCGAGCACGAGCGATTCGGTCGGATCGGTCGGACGGATTCCGATGTCCGCGCTGCGGAACAGCCACCAGGCACGCAAGAGGAGCAGGACGCCCGCAAGACCCGTAACGAAGCCCACTGCCGGTAGCGGCATATGCAATGCGACCGGCTTCAGCAGGTACGCGGCGATTGCAGCGAACGTCACGCCCCAGGCGATGTTCGGTGGTTTTTGAGCGAGTATTCGTGCGTACAGCGGCATTGCGGTCTCCTCAATCGAGCCGGTCGCGAAGCGCGGCGAGCGTATTGCGAGTAACGTCGAGCTGGCTCTCCGACAGGCCGGCGAACAGCTCCTCGACGAGTTCCACCTCGTTCCGGCGAATCTCCGCGAACGTGTCGCGCCCCGCGGCGCGAAGTGCGTACAGCGGCGAACGTTTGTGGCGTGGATTCGGACGTGCTTCCACGAGTCCGGCATCGAGCAAGCGGTTCACCGTCGTCTGGATATGCTGACGCGATACGCGGTAGATGGCCGCGAGTTCGGGGACGGTTCGCTCGCAAGCGGGGTACAGAAACTCGAGTATGGCGCGGTCGGCGGCGGTCAGCCCGGAGTCGGCGAGGTATTCGTCCGCCAATGCCGACAACTCCCGGAACAGGCGTCTCACGAGCCAGGTGATCTGGTATCGCGGGTCGTCGTCGTGGTTCATCGTAATCGATATATTGACAAGTGAATTGTCAATGTAAAGACTGACAAGTAACTTGTCAACTTGGCGGCCCTCGTACCGGACCCGCGTCCTCAGGGTGTACAATACGCGGTCCGGAAACGTCGGAGTCGGCCAGGTAATCGCTGTCGCCCGTGCGATGGGTGGCGGAGGAAAGTCCGGGCTCCTTCGGACAGGGCGCCAGGTAACGCCTGGAGGGCGCGAGCCCATGGAAAGTGCCACAGAAAATATACCGCCCAGCTACTCGGTTCCCGAGTAGCTGGGTAAGGGTGAAATGGTGCGGTAAGAGCGCACCGCGCGACTGGCAACAGTTCGCGGCACGGCAAACCCCGCCCGGAGCAAGACCAAATAGGGGAGTGCGCGGCTCTGAGTCGCACCGCCGGTCCCGAGCGGGCTCCCGGGTAGGTTGCTACAGGCTGCCGGCGACGGCGGTCGCAGATGAATGATTACCCTCGACAGAACCCGGCTTACGGCCGGCTCCGACCTTTCCGATCGACCTCCCCGCAAGGCCCCGCGGCCCGCCCGCGCAGATGGGTCGCAAGCGTCGCCGTCCGGGCGGTCTGTCGCCGTTCGCCGACCAAAGATTCACGCCTGATCGAGAAAGTAGTTGTAAGGCGCTGATTTTATTTGCGCGATGGCCGCCACAATTCGCCCTTTTCGGGCCACGAAACAGCCGCTAAGTGCCTGTACAACAACGCATATTCGAGCGCGCCGGTTGACGCTCGATCGGCCGTCGACCTATAGTGGCGCAAAGTGGAGAACAGTGGGAGGAAATGGGCAGCGTGCCCGGATATCGCGCCAGAAGAGCGGATCCGAGGCTGCCCATGACAACGTGTTTCGAGGGGCCACTAAAGTCACGCTGGACGCCAAGGGGCGCATGGCCGTGCCGACCCGATACCGGGAGCGGCTGGCTGCGCGTTGCAACGGCAATTTGATCGTGACGGTCGACAAGGATCACTGCCTCCTCATATTTCCGCTACCCGACTGGGAGGACGTCGAGCGCAAGCTGGTCCGGCTGCCCAGCCTGAACAAGGCGGTCCGGAGGATGCTCCGGATTATGGTCGGTTATGCGACCGAGGTCGAGATGGATGCCAGCGGCCGCATCCTCGTATCGCGGGAGCTCAGGGAGTTCGCCTCGCTCGAGAAGAACGTGATGCTGGTCGGGCAGGGCAACAAGTTCGAACTATGGGATGAAGCGACCTGGAATGACAAGTGCGATGAGTGGCTCGACGACGACGATGACGACGGCGAGCTGCCCGAAGGCCTGGAGAACATCTCGTTCTACTCGGGTTAGGGCCATCGACTGCGGCACAGCGGGCTTTTGACCGGCAGCGATCACATCCCGGTCATGATCGGGCCCGTCCTCGAGGGACTGAGGATCAAGAGCGATGGATGCTACGTAGATGCAACGTTCGGACGCGGGGGACACAGCAGGGCGATTCTGGATGCGCTCGGGCCGGAAGGAAGGCTTATCGCCATCGACCGCGACCCGGACGCGATCGGCGCCGTGCCAGGGGCGCTCCGGGACGATGAACGATTCGAACTGGTAAGGGCTGAATATGCAGGGATTGGGGACATTGTTCGGCAGCGGGGAGTCGGCGGGCAGATCGACGGGATCCTCATGGATATCGGCGTATCGTCGCCGCAGCTCGACGATGGCAGCCGCGGTTTCAGCTTCCTGCGCGATGGGCCGCTGGACATGCGGATGGACCCGGATGCAGGCGTTAGCGCGGCAGCCTGGCTTGCCGACGTGGATGAGCAGGAATTGAGACGGATACTCAAGACACTCGGTGAGGAACGCTACGCCGCGCGCATTGCCCGCGCCATCGTGGCCGCACGTCGCACCGCGCCGATCACGCGCACGGTCGAGCTGGCCGACATCGTGGCCGGCGCCGTTCCGCAGCGTGGGCCGGTCCGCCGGCATCCGGCCACGCAGACCTTCCAGGCGATCCGTGTCTTCATCAACGACGAACTCGGGCAGCTCAGGCGCGCGCTCGAGCAGGCCGTCGACGTACTGGCAAGCGGCGGCCGGCTTTGCGTGATCACGTTTCATTCCCTCGAAGACCGCATCGTCAAGCGCTTCATGCGCGACTCGAGCCGCGAAGCCGAACCGTATCGAGGCATGCCCGAGGTGCCGGCCGAGTTTCGTCCGCAGCTGACGCTCGTCGGCAAGGCACTGACCGCGAGCGACGCCGAGATCGAGGCCAACCCGCGGGCGCGAAGCGCGCGCTTGAGAATCGCGGAGCGTGCCGCATGATCGCATCCGCAGAGCGCCAGCCGGTCCTGCTCGTGATCGTCTTCGCGATCGTTTGCACGGTAAGCGCGATGGCGCTGGTCTACACCAAGCACGAGTCACGCAAGCTGTTCATCGAACTCGAGGCGCTGACCGACGAACGGGACGAACTCGACATCGAATGGGGTCAGCTCCAGATCGAGCAGAGCACCTGGGCCCGGCATGCGCGCATCGAGCAGGTCGCCGTCGACGATCTCGAGCTCAGGCGCCCGGACGCCGGCCGGATCTACGTCGTGGAAGAGCCATGAAACGGGGCGCCGAGACAAAGAGCCAGACCGCGAAGCGCTTCGTCCGGCGGACCACCGTCGTGCTCGTGCTGTTCGCCGCGGTCGCGATGTCGCTCGTGGCGCGCGCCGTGCACCTGCAGATAGTCGACCAGGAGTTCCTGAACCGGCAGGCCGAGTCGCGCCACCTGCGTACCGAGAAGATCGCGGCGCATCGCGGCACGATCACCGATCGCAACGGCGAGCCGCTCGCGATCAGCACGCCCGTCGACAGCGTATGGGCGAACCCGCGGGAGCTGGCCGCCGCGGTCGACGAGGTGCCGCGCCTGGCGCGCTCGCTCGGACTCGACGCCGATCTCCTGATCCGGCGAATCACACGCAGCATGGACAAGGAGTTCCTGTACCTGAAGCGCCACCTGAGCCCCGAGGACGCGGCCGACGTGCTCGCTCTCGAGTTGCCCGGCGTCAACGTGCAGCGCGAGTACCGGCGTTTCTACCCGGCAGGCGAAGTGACGGGCCACCTGCTCGGCTTCACCAATATCGACGATGCCGGACAGGAAGGGCTGGAGCTGGCCTATGATCACTGGCTCAAAGGCGAGGCCGGCGCGAAGCGTGTCCTCAAGGACCGTTACGGCCATTCGGTGGAGAATGTTGCGAGCATCCGCCCGCCGCGGCACGGCAAGGTACTGCGTACGAGCATCGACCTTCGAATCCAGTATCTTGCCTATCGCGCGCTCAAATCGGCGATCGCGCGCCACGAAGCGAAGTCGGGTTCGATCGTCGTAGTCGATGTCGATACGGGCGAAGTGCTTGCCGTCGTCAACCAGCCGTCCTACAACCCCAACGACCGATCGCAGTTCTCCGCCAACCGCTATCGGAACCGCGCAATCACGGACATTTTCGAACCCGGCTCGAGCCTCAAGCCGCTCATCGTCGCCGCGGCGCTCGAGAGCGGTCAGTACCGGCCGAGCAGCGTCATCGACACCTCGCCGGGCAGCATCACGGTCGGGCAGAAGAAGATCGAGGACCGACGCAATCTCGGCAAGGTCAGCCTGACGACGATCCTCGCGCGATCGTCGAACGTCGGCGCTACCAAGCTCGCGATGTCGCTGCCGGCGGAAGAGCTGTGGACGACGATGACGCAGTTCGGCCTGGGTACGCTGACGGCAAGCATGTTTCCGGGCGAGTCGGCCGGCCTCTTGAATCACTTCGATCACTGGAAGACGATCAACCACGCGACGCTCGGCTACGGCTACGGTGTGTCGGTCACGCCGCTGCAGCTTGCACAGGCCTATGCGGCCATCGGCGGCGAAGGAAAGATGTATCCGGTGTCGCTCGTGGCTCTGGACCGGGCGGCGGCGCCGGTGCAGGCGGTCAGCGCGGACACGGCCAGCGCCGTCAAACGCATGCTCGAGGAAGTCGTGCGACCCGACGGCACGGGCACCAAGGCAGCCGTGGCCGGCTATCGCGTCGCCGGCAAGACCGGTACGGCATGGAAGTCCTCGGCCGGCGGCTACTCGAAAGACGAGTACTTTTCGGTGTTCGCGGGGCTCGCACCCGCGAGCGACCCGCGGCTCGCCGCGGTCGTGGTCATCGATGAGCCGAGCGGCGAACTCTACTATGGCAGCGACGTCGCCGCGCCGGTCTTCGCCGACGTGATGTCGGAAGCGCTGAGGCTCCTGGCCGTTCCCCCGGATGCGCTCCCGGCGCGGGAAAAGGGCAGCGTCGTGCAGGCCATGGCGCCACAGGCAACGAGACAATGAACATGCCGGCGCCGCATCTCACTGGTCTCCCGACGCTCTCGACGCTACTCGAGGGCTACGCCGACGCGCCGCCGATCGAGGTCAGTGATCTCACGATCGACAGCCGCCGCGTGTCCGCGGGCTGCGTGTTTCTGGCCGTCGACGGGCTTACCCGGCATGGCCTGAGCTTCGCGAACGACGCCATCGAGCGCGGCGCGGCCGCAATCGTGTTCGACTCGGACACGGCAGAACGGCCACGCATCGATACCGACGTGCCGATCGTCGGCGTGGCCGGCCTCGCGGCCGCACTCGGCAACGTCTCGAACCGTTTCTTTGCATCCCCATCGGCCGATCTCGCCGTATTTGGCGTCACTGGCACGAACGGCAAGTCGACGGTCGCGTGGATGCTGGCGCGGGCGCTCACGGCGCTCGGCGAGCGCTCGGGCTACAGCGGTACCCTTGGGCAGGGTGTCGGCCGTTTTCCGATCGGCGAGACGATGACGTCGCCCGACGTCATCGAACTGAATCGGCGCCTTGCGCGGTTCCGGGACGAGGGGGCGACGGCGGCCGCGATCGAGGTCTCGTCGCACGCCCTCGATCAGGGTCGGGTTGACGGCATCGATTTCGAGGCGACGTTGTTCACCAACCTGAGCCGCGACCATCTCGATTATCACGGCGACATGCAAGCCTATGGCGCCGCCAAGGCCAGGCTGTTCGTCGACCACGCAGCAGCGTCGCGTATCGTCAGCGTCGATACCGAGTTCGGCCGCGAGCTCGCGTCAAGGCTCGGCGACCGCGCGATCACGGTGTCGCTGGCCGCATCGATCGACGGGGAGCCGCAAGCTGCCGTCGAGGCGTTTGCCGTGGCCGAAGGCGCCGCCGGCTCGCGCGTCCGGATTCGCTCCGTCTACGGTGAGGCGAGCTTTCTCCTGCCCATGCCCGGCGGCTACAACGTGAGCAATGCGGCGCTGGTCATCGCCTGCCTTTGCGCGAGGGGAGTGACCCTCGACGCCGCCTGCGCCGCACTGGCCGGCATCGATACACCCCCGGGCCGCATGCAGCGCGTCGCCGGGCCGGGCGACTCGCCCGGCGTATTCGTCGACTACGCCCACTCGCCCGATGCGCTCGGCGTTGTTCTCGACGCGCTGCGCGAACACACGGACGGCCGGCTATGGTGTGTCTTCGGCTGCGGCGGAGACCGGGACAGGGGCAAGCGGCCGCTCATGGGCCGGATCGCCGAGGCGCGCGCCGACCGGCTCGTCGTCACGAGCGACAACCCGCGCTCCGAGCCGCCGGCGGCGATTCTCGACGACATCGTCGCGGGCCTCACGCAGCCGGCCAGCGCGACGGTCATCGAAGCGCGCGGCGAGGCGATCGGCTGGGCCATCGCCAATGCCGCGGCGGGAGACGTCATCCTCATCGCGGGCAAGGGGCACGAGGACTACCAGCTGGTCGGCGGGAATCGGCTCGAGTTTTCCGACGTGGAAGCTGCCGCGTCGAGTCTCGCCGAGCGCCGTTCGCGGGAGTCGACATGATGACGACGCTGTCCGCGGTCGCACACTCGATATCGGGCTCGCTGAAAGGCGACGATCGTCCCTTCGAAGGTGTCAGCACCGACACCCGCACGATTCGGCGAGGTGAGCTGTTCGTCGCGCTCAAGGGCCCGAACTTCGACGGTGGACGCTACGTTGGCGTCGCGCAGGAGAAGGGTGCCGCGGGCGCGATCGTGTCGTCGCCCGTGGGCGACTCGCTGGCGCAGATTACCGTGGCCGATACGCGCGAGGCGCTCGGCAAGCTCGGCGCCGCCTGGCGCCGCGAGCAGTCCGCGGTCGTCGTCGGCATCACAGGCAGCAACGGCAAGACCACGCTCAAGGAACTCGTTGCCGCCTGCCTGTCCGAAACCGCGCCGACGCTCGCGACGGCCGGTAATCTCAACAACGAGATTGGCGTGCCGCTGATGCTGACCCGCATCGAGCCCGAGCACCGCTTTGCGGTCATCGAGATGGGCGCGAATCACCTGGGCGAGATCGGCTACCTGACCAGTCTCGTCGAACCCGACGTCGTCGCCATCACGAATGCCGGGGCCGCGCACCTCGAAGGATTCGGCTCGATTGACGGTGTCGCGCGCGGTAAGGGCGAGATTCTCTCGGGCGATGCGCGACCCGGCGTCGCCGTGTTGAACGCCGACGATCCGTACTTCGAGTTCTGGGCAGGCCTCGCGGAGGACGTCGAAATCACGCGTTTCGGCATTGAGTCCGAAGCCGATGTGTATGCCACGTCGATCACGACCGGAGCGGACGGTTCGACATTCATGTTGCATGTCCCCGGCAATAGCGCGCTCGAGGTCGCTCTGCCGCTACCCGGCTTGCACAACGTACGCAACGCGTGCGCCGCCGCGGCGATCGCCAACGCGGTGGGCGTATCGCCCGAGCAGATCCGCGTCGCGCTCGAAGCTGCGCAACCCGTCGCCGGCCGGCTCAAGCCGATTGCCGGTGTCAACGGTGCGACGTTCTACGACGACAGCTACAACGCCAATCCCTACAGCGTAACGGCGGCGGCCGACTTCCTCGCGAGCCTGCCCGGAGAAGCCTGGCTCGTGCTCGGCGACATGGGTGAATTAGGAGACGACGCGGCCGCAATGCACCGCGAAGTCGGCACCGCGGCCCGTGAGGCCGGCGTCGAGCGGCTGTTTGCGACCGGCGAGCTGTCGCGCAACGCGGTCGAGGCCTTCGGTGACGGCGCGCGCTGGTTCGACAGCGTCGACGCGCTGATCGCCGCGCTCAGGGTGCGGGTGGGGCCGAGCTCGAACGTGCTGGTCAAGGGATCGCGCCACATGCGCATGGAACGCGCCGTGGAGGCCCTGGCCGTCGCGACGGACGGAGGCGCCTGAGCATGCTCCTCTATCTCACCAACTACCTGGCGCAATTCGAGTCGGGCTTCAATGTCTTCAACTACCTGACCATGCGGGCGATTCTCGGCGCGCTGACGGCGCTCCTGCTGTCGTTCGTCATCGGTCCGAGCATGATTGCGAAGCTGTCGATCAACCAGGGCGGCCAGCCCGTTCGCGAGGACGGCCCGGTAACGCACCTGCCCAAGGCGGGGACGCCGACCATGGGCGGCGTCCTGATTCTCACCGCCATCGCGGTGAGCACGATCCTCTGGGCCGACCTCGAAAACCCGTTCGTCTGGGTCGTGCTGTTCGTCATGCTTTCGTTCGGCGTGATCGGCTACGTCGACGACTACAAGAAACTGATACTCCAGGATCCCGCGGGCATCTCCGCGAAATCCAAGTTCTTCTGGCAGTCGGTCGCGGCTTCGGCTGCGGCCATCGCTTTGTACGTCACGGCGGCCGACGAGAATTCGAGCTCGCTCTTGATCCCTTACTTCAAGGACCTGTTGATTCCACTGGGTATGTTCCAGGTCGTCGTGACGTACTTCTTTATTGTCGGATTCTCGAACGCCGTCAACCTGACCGACGGACTCGATGGCCTCGCGATCATGCCGACCGTGCTCGTCGGCGGCGCGCTCGGCGTGTTCGCCTACGTTGCGGGCAACGTCAATTTTTCGGGCTATCTCGACGTTCCCTACGTCGCCGGTGCCGGCGAAATGCTCGTATTCTGCGCGGCGCTCGCGGGTGCGGGCCTGGGCTTCCTGTGGTTCAACACCTATCCGGCACAGGTGTTCATGGGCGACATCGGCGCGCTTGCGCTGGGCGCGGCAATCGGTGCTGTCGCAGTCGTCGTTCGCCAGGAATTCGTGCTCGCCATCATGGGCGGCGTATTCGTCATGGAAACGCTGTCGGTCATGATCCAGGTCGCCTCGTTCAAGCTGACCGGCAAGCGCGTGTTCCGGATGGCGCCGATACACCACCATTTCGAACTCAAGGGCTGGGCCGAACCCAAGGTCATCGTCCGCTTCTGGATCATCACGGTCATCCTCGTGTTGATCGGACTCGCGAGCCTGAAAATCCGATGATGAGCGCCGCACACAACGCGACCTCCGATTTCGTCGTCGGCCTGGGTGCAACCGGGATGTCGATCGCACGCTATCTGCATCGCAAGCACCGGAGCGCGACGTTCTTCGATACGCGGACGGAGCCGCCCGGCGTCGGCGAGCTGAGGACGCTGTTTCCGGACGCGCAGCTGCTGCTTGGCAGCGTGCGTCTGCCGTCGCATGTCGATCGCGTCATTGCCTCCCCCGGGATTCCGGACAGCCACCCGATATTCGAAGACGCACGGCTCGCCGACGTCGAAGTCGTGAGCGACATCGAGCTGTTCGTGCGCGAGGCGGAGGCGCCGTTTGTTGCCATCACGGGATCGAACGGCAAGAGCACGGTGACGACGCTGCTGTATCACATGTGCCGGGCGTCGGGACGCGAGGTCTACGCCGGCGGCAACCTGGGCGAGCCTGCGCTGGACCTGCTCGACAAGCCGACTCCGGACATCTATGTGCTGGAGCTGTCGAGTTTTCACCTGCAACGGACGCGAAAGCTGCCGGCCGACGTGTCGGTACTGCTCAACGTGACGCCGGATCATCTCGACTGGCATGCGTCGGTCGACGAGTACTACGCGGCCAAGTACCGGATTTTTCGCGAAGCCCGGGCCGCCGTATACAACCGCGCCGACCCGGCTGCCAGGCGCGCAGCCGAACACATCGAGCGGCGCGTCAGCTTTGGCGAGGACGAGCCCGAACAGGGCCAGTTCGGCCTGCGCGAGGATAACGGCGAGACCTACCTCGCGTTCGGCGACAAGCTGCTGCTTGCGGCCGACGAGCTGGCGATGTACGGGCGTCACAACCAGCTCAATGCGCTCGCGGCGCTCGCGGCCGGTTCGCTGGCGGGGCTTGATTCCGCGGGGATGCTGACGGTGCTGTGCGAGTTCCCTGGCCTGTCGCATCGCATGGAGTTCGTACGGCGATTCGCCTCGGTCGACTACGTCAACGACTCCAAGGCGACCAACGTCGCGGCCGCTGTGGCCTCGATCAACTCGGTGGATGGTTCGCTGGTGCTGGTCGCGGGCGGAGACGGCAAGGGCGGGGACTTCTCGCTGCTGTCCGACGCGCTCGAAGACAAGCTCCGCGCGGCTGTGCTGATCGGCAAGGATGCGCAGGCGATCGCCGACGCGCTCGACACGGTGCAGCCTGTCTACTTCGCCGACGACATGCGCGACGCGGTCATCGCCGCCGAGAGCTTCGCCGAACCCGGCGACACCGTGCTGCTCGCGCCGTCCTGCGCAAGCCTCGACCAGTACGAGAACTACATGGCCCGTGGCGACGCCTTCGCGGACGCGGTCTGGGAGCTCAGGGAATGAACGCGCCGGCCGCGATCATGCCGTTCCCGGCGCGGCTGCGCACGCCGCTTGTTTTCGACCCCGTGCTGACGACCCTGGTCGGCACGCTGCTGTTCGGCGGCTTCGTGATCCTTGCGTCGGCCTCGATCTCGGTGTCCGATCGCATCACGGGCGATCCGTTCCACTACCTCGAGCGACAGCTGCTTGCGGCCGCTCTCGGCTCCGCCGGAGGCGTTGTCTGCCTGCTCATCCCGATGCAGGTCTGGCGCACGCTCGGGCCGCTGATGCTGCTCGCCGGGCTCGCGCTCCTGCTGCTCGTGTTGCTGCCCGGCGTCGGCTACGAAGTCAACGGCAGCCGGCGCTGGATTCGGCTCGGTTTCCTGAATCTTCAGGTGTCCGAGCCGGCGAGGCTTTGCATCATCATCTACCTGGCCGGCTACCTGGTCCGCCGCAGCAAGGGCGTGCGCGAGGGCAGCATCGGCTTCCTGAAGCCGATGCTCGTGCTTGCGCTCGCGAGCCTCGCACTGCTCGCCGAACCCGACTTCGGCGCCGCTGCCGTGCTCATGGCTACGGCGCTTGCGATGCTGTTCGTCGCCGGCGCCCGGATACGCGACTTCCTGGTTTTCGTGCCGATTGCCGTGGCCGGGGCCGTTGCGCTGATCGTGGCGTCGCCTTATCGAATGAAACGCATGACCGGGTTCCTGGACCCGTGGGCCGATCAGTTCGGCTCGGGCTTCCAGCTGACCCAGTCGCTGATCGCCATCGGCCGCGGCGAACTGACCGGGGTCGGACTCGGCAACAGCGTGCAAAAGCTCTTTTACCTGCCCGAAGCGCATACGGACTTCGTATTTGCCGTGTACGCCGAGGAGTTCGGCCTGTTCGGCTCGCTCCTGCTGGTCGCCCTGTTCATGCTGCTCACCTGGCGGGTGTTCAAACTCGCGATTCGCGCCTTCAACGCGGAACGCAGCTTCGAGGCGTATTTCGCGATCGGCATCGGTACCTGGCTCGGCATCCAGGCATTCATCAACATCGGTGTGAACATGGGCCTGCTGCCGACCAAGGGGCTCACGCTGCCGCTCGTGAGCTACGGCCGCAGCAGCCTGATCGTCACGATGATTGCGCTGGCCATGCTGATGCGAGTTCACCATGAGCTCGCGGTCGACGGCAAGCCCGTCAATCGCCGCAAACGGAGCAAGGCATCGTGACCGGCCTCGGCAACAAGGCCGGTCGTCGGCCGATACTGATCATGGCAGGCGGCACGGGCGGGCATGTGTATCCGGCGCTGGCGGTTGCCGATGCGCTCAGGCGGCAGTCGCGTGAGGTCGTCTGGCTCGGCACGCAGCGCGGCATCGAGGCCCGCGTCGTGCCGGCCGCCGGGATCGACATCGAGTGGCTCAGCGTCGAGGGCCTGCGCGGCAAGGGCGCCCTGGCGCTGCTCGCGGCGCCGTTCAAGCTCGCCCGGGCGCTGACGCAGGCGATTCGCATCATGTCGCATCGCAATCCCGCCGCCGTGCTGGGCATGGGCGGCTTTGCGAGCGGGCCGGGGGGAGTCGCCGCCTGGCTGACCCGCCGTCCGCTCGTCATCCACGAACAAAACGCTGCCGCAGGCCTTACCAACCGACTTCTGGCGCGCCTTGCCCGGGTTGTGCTTCAAGCCTTCCCGGGCAGTTTTTCTTCCAGTGTTGCCGCCGAGACCGTCGGCAATCCGGTTCGCGAGGACATCGCGGCCGTCATACCGCCGCGCGCGCGCTATGCGGGGCGCAGCGGACCGCTACGACTGCTCGTGCTCGGCGGCAGCCAGGGCGCGTTGTCGCTCAACCAGGTGGTGCCGGCGGCGCTGGCACTGCTTTCCGAGAACGACCGGCCGATCGTTCGCCATCAGTGCGGCGAACGCACGCTCGCGACGGCTCGATCCGCCTACGCAGATGCCGGTATCGACGCAACGCTGACGGCGTTCATCGACGACATGGCCGAGGCTTACGCCTGGGCCGACCTGGTCGTCTGCCGCGCCGGCGCGCTGACCGTCGCCGAACTCTGCGCGGTCGGGCTGCCGGCGCTGCTCGTGCCCTTTCCGCACGCCGTGGACGATCACCAGACCGCCAACGCGAGGCCGATGGCGGACGCGGGCGCGGCCCAAGTACTGAGCGAGGCCGAGCTCACGGAACACTCGATGGCCGATTGCTTGAGAGAGTGGCTCAGTGATCGCGCGGCGCTACGGAACCGGGCCGAGAAGGCCCGTGCGCTGGCGACCCCGGACTCGCTCGATCGGATCGTCGGGCGCTGCCGGGACATTGCGGGAGCGGCGGCATGATTGCGCGCATGCGGCGAATCCATACCGTGCACTTCGTCGGCATCGGCGGCTCCGGCATGTCCGGTATCGCCGAGGTGATGCTGAGCCTGGGCTACGCCGTGCAGGGCTCCGACCTCAGGGCCAACAAGCAGACCAGGCGCTTGGAAAGCCAGGGCGCAACCGTATTCATCGGCCACGCTGAAGACAATATCCGGCATGCGGATGCCGTCGTCGTCTCCAGCGCGGTCGATGAAACCAACCCCGAAGTCGCCGCCGCGCGCGAGCGGCTGATGCCCGTCGTGCAGCGCGCCGAGATGCTCGCCGAGCTCATGCGCTTTCGCTACTCGGTCGCCGTGGCCGGCACTCACGGCAAGACCACGACGACAAGCCTCGTCGCGAGCGTGCTCGCCGAGGGCGGCCTCGACCCGACCTTCGTGATCGGCGGCCGTCTCGAGAGCGCGGACGCGAATGCGCGCCTGGGCGCGAGCGACTACCTCGTCGCGGAGGCCGACGAATCCGATGCGTCGTTCGTGCACCTTAAGCCGATGCTTGCGATCGTGACGAATATCGACGCCGATCACATGTCGACCTACGACGGCGACATCGAACGACTTCGCTCCGGATTCATCGAATTCCTGCACAACCTGCCGTTCTACGGTCTGGCCATCCTGTGCAAGGACGACCCGGGCGTGACCGCGATCATCGGCGATATCGGCCGCAGCGTGCTGACCTACGGGCTTTCGGCGGACGCCGACGTCCGCGCCGAGAACGTTGCGTTCGATGCGGGGCTGACGAGTTTCGACGTGCTGCGCGGCGACGACCGCCCGGCGCTCAACGTCGCATTGCGCCTGCCGGGACTGCATAACGTCTGCAATGCGCTTGCGGCAATCGCGGTCGCCGACGAACTGCAGGTCGCCGACGAGGCGGTCGTAGCGGCGCTCGAGAAATTCGAGGGCATCGACCGGCGTTTCCAGGCGCTGGGCGAGGTCGCCACGGCGGCGGGCTCGGTGCTCATGATCGATGACTACGGTCACCATCCGACGGAGATCCAGGCCACGATCGCCGCGGCGCGTAGCGGTTGGCCCGAGCGCCGTATCGTGCTCGTGTTCCAGCCACACCGCTATACGCGAACGCGGGACCTGATGGACGACTTTGCCACCGTTCTCTCGGAGGTCGATGTCCTGGTCGTGCTCGACGTCTACGCGGCCGGCGAGGCGCCGATCGCCGGTGCGGACGGCCGCGCCATTGCGCGCGCGGTTCGCAGCCGCGGCGCGGTGGAGCCCGTCTTCGTCGCGACGCTCGACGAGCTTCAGCCGGTACTCGAGGGGCTGCTCGCCGATGGCGACCTGCTGCTGACGATGGGCGCGGGCGACATCGGCGCCTACGCGGCCGGCCTGCCCGAGCGGCTCGAGCAGCGAACCTCGTTGAAGGTGCAGAAATGATGGCGGCGGCGGAACGCATCGATGTACAGGGCGAGCTCAGGCGCAACGAACCGATGAGCCGGCACACCTCGTGGCGCGTCGGCGGCCCGGCGGACCTGTTTTTCGTCCCGGCGGGCGTCGAAGACCTGGCGCACTTTCTCGCCGAGCTGGACGACGATGTTCCGGTCTTCTGGTTCGGGGTCGGCAGCAATCTGCTCGTGCGCGACGGCGGACTGCGCGGCGTCGTGATTTCGGCGACGAAGATCCTGCGCACGCTCGAGAAGGTCGACCATTACCTCGTCCGCGCCGGGTCGGGCGTGCCGTGCACTCAGCTTGCGCGTCAGTGCATCCGCTGGGGGCTGGGGCCCTCGGAGTTCTTCGCCGGTATTCCGGGCACCGTCGGCGGGGCGCTGGCCATGAATGCCGGGGCCCACGGCGGTGAAACCTGGGAACGCGTCGAGTCGGTGCGCACGATCGACCGAGAGGGCGAAATTCACGAACGTGCGCCGGCCGAGTACTCCGTGGGCTATCGGCACGTGTCCGGCCCGCCGAACGAGTGGTTTCTCGAGGCGATCTTCCGCTTCGATCCGGAGACGACCGCGAGCGTCGAAACGCTGACCGCGATGCTCGAGCGCCGCAAGCGCACCCAGCCGCTCGGCTTGCCGAGCTGCGGCTCGGTGTTCCGCAATCCCGAAGGCGACCACGCGGCACGGCTCATCGAGGCGGCTGGTCTGAAAGGCTATTCACTGGGCGGTGCCGAAGTTTCCGACAAGCATGCCAACTTCATCATCAATCGGGGCGACGCTCTGGCCGAGGACATCGAACGCCTGATCGAGCATGTCCAGCGAACGGTGCGCGAGCTCAACGGCGTGGAACTCATGCACGAGGTGCGCATCGTGGGAGAAGGCCGATGAGCCGTCTCGTCGTCGATAGCGCCAGCGAATTCGGCAGGGTCGCCGTCATGCTCGGCGGCGCCTCGAGCGAACGCGAGGTATCGCTGGACTCCGGCAATGCGGTGCTCGGCGCGCTTAGAGCGCGTGGCGTCGACGCGCATCCCTGGGACCCGGCGGAGCAGGGGATCGTGCGCCTCGCGGAGGCCGGGTTCGACCGCGTGTTCATCGCCCTGCACGGCCCGGGCGGCGAGGACGGCGCGCTGCAGGGCGCGCTCGAGTGGCTCGGCATTCCGTACACGGGCAGCGGCGTTATGGCGTCGGCGCTCGCGATGGACAAGATTCGGAGCAAGCGCATCTTCGAGGCCGAGGGACTGCCAACGCCGGCCTTCCGCAAGATCGAAAACATGGCCGACGCGAAACTCGCCGTCGACGCCCTGGGCCTGCCGCTGATCGTCAAGCCGGCAGCCGAGGGTTCGAGCGTGGGCATGAGCAAGGTGTTCGAGCCGGCCGATCTCGATGCGTCGATCGACGCGGCGCTCAGCTACTCGGGCGTCGCGCTCGCGGAGCGCTGCATCGTCGGCGAGGAACTGACCGTCGCGGTTCTCGACGGTGAGCCGCTGCCGTCGATACGTATCGAAACGCCGCGCGTGTTCTACGACTACCGGGCCAAGTATGCGTCGGAACGCACCGAGTATTACTGCCCGGGCACCGCATCGGCCGAGGACGAACAGCGATTGCGGTCGCTGGCTGCAAATGCCTTCGAGGTCCTTGGCTGCCGCGGCTGGGGGCGTGTGGACTTCATGGCCGGCAAGGATCGCGAGCCGCAAATACTCGAGGTCAACACGGTGCCGGGCATGACCAGCCACAGCCTCGTACCGATGGCGGCGCGCGGTGCCGGTTTCGATTTCGAGGAACTGTGCTGGCGCATCCTGGCGACCAGCATGGCGGCGGCGCCGGCCGCAGCGGCCGGCGACCGGAGGGAGGTGGCGAATGGCGCGTAAACAGGCGCGGCGGCGCAGGCCCAAGCCCGAGCGGCGCTTCGAGATGCCGTCATTCCGGTTCAAGCGGCTGTTCGCGCCGCTGGCGGTGATCGCCGTGGCTGCCGTGACCTACGACCTCTGCGTCCGCCTGCTGGACTCGGAAATCGAGGCAATCGAAATCTCCGGCCCGTTCAAGCGCGTAACCGCCCTCACCATCGAAGAGGCCATCGCCGGCGAGCTCGAACGCGGTTTCCTGAGCGCCGACCTCGAGCGCGTACAGGCGACGGTGCAGGCGCTGCCATGGATCGACCAGGCCGCCGTCGCTCGGCGCTGGCCGAACCGCCTTGTCGTTCGCGTGACCGAGCAGGTGCCGGCGGCCGTATGGGAAGAGGCCGGCCTTCTGAACATGCGCGGCGAACTGTTCGTCGACAACGCGAGCCACCTGCCGGCGGAATTGCCGCGTCTGAGCGGCCCGGACAATCGCTACGCCGAGGTCGCACACCGCTATCTCGATGTCCGCGAGCGCTTGATCCCGATTGGTCTCGATGTGCGCACGGTGAATCTCGATGCGCGCGGCGCATGGCAGATGACGCTCGCGAACGGCGTCAGGGTGCGGATGGGCAAGCGCGACGTCGAGCGCCGTACTGACCTGTTCGTCGCCGTCGCTGCCGACGTCATTGCCGGCCGTGCAGGCGACATCGACTACGTCGACATGCGCTACAGCAACGGTTTCACGGTGGGCTGGAAGGGTGGCGCGGCACAGCCCGCCGAGGCGGAGGAGCAGGACAACCCCGCAATGCTCGCATCGAGAGGCGATCGCTAGTGTCCAAGCGCGGCGAAAAAAACCTGATCGTGGGGCTGGACATCGGTACTTCCAAGGTCGTAACGATCGTGGGCGAGGTCAACGAGGACGGCAACATCGAGGTGGTCGGCATCGGTTCGCACCCGTCCCGCGGGCTCAAGAAGGGCGTCGTCGTCAACATCGAGTCGACGGTGCACTCGATACAGCGTTCCGTCGAAGAGGCCGAACTCATGGCGGGCTGCGACATTCACTCGGTTTACGCGGGCATCGCGGGAAGCCACGTCCGCAGCCTGAATTCGCACGGCATCGTCGGCATTCGCGATTCGGAGGTCAGCGCGGGCGACGTCGACCGCGTCATCGACGCCGCGCGCGCCGTCGCCATACCGGCAGACCAGAAGATCCTGCACATACTGCCGCAGGAGTTCCTGATCGACGGTCACGAGGGTATCCGCGAGCCGATCGGAATGTACGGCGTTCGGCTCGAGGCGAAGGTCCACATGGTTACCGGCGCCGAAAGCGCTGCGCAGAATATCGTCAAGTGCGTCCAGCGCTGTGGCCTTGAGGTCGACGACATCGTCCTGGAGCAGCTCGCATCGAGCTACTCGGTCCTGACCGAGGACGAAAAGGAGCTCGGATCCTGCATCGTCGACATTGGCGGCGGCACGACCGACATCGCGGTGTTCCTGGGCGGGGCTATCCAGCATACGGCTGTCATCCCGATCGCCGGCGACCAGGTCACGAACGACATCGCCGTATCCATGCGCACGCCGACCCAGTACGCCGAGGACATCAAGATCAAGTACGCCTGCGCCCTGTCGCAGCTCGCCAATCCCGACGAGACGATCGAGGTTCCGAGCGTCGGCGAACGCCCGCCGCGGCGGCTCGCGCGCCAGACGCTGGCCGAGATCGTCGAGCCGCGCTACGAGGAACTGTTCGGCCTGATCCGGGACGAGCTCAGGCGTTCGGGTTTCGAAGAGCTGATCGCGGCCGGCATCGTCATTACGGGCGGAAGCGCAAAGATGGAGGGCGCCGTCGAACTCGCCGAGGAGGTGTTCCACATGCCCGTGCGGCTGGGCGCCCCGCAGTACGTCGAGGGGCTCATGGACGTCGTGCGCAACCCGATACACGCCACGGGCGTCGGGCTGCTGCTGTACGGCTTCGAGAACATTGCCCGGCGCGATCGCCGGCCGACGCCGGTGGGCGGAAGCCTGGGCGACGTGGTCCAGCGCATGAAGGCCTGGTTCCAGGGACAGTTTTGAACACGGCACCCGCTCGCCGCGGATGCCGACACAGGGTGAGGAAGGCCCGGTTCCGACCGGGTGCAACAACAACACGGGGTGGTGAGTGCCCCGATTCAAGAGCGACATTTGAGTTACATCAGCGGAGGAATACGGATGTTTGAATTAATGGATGCGCACAGCCAGAGCGCGGTCATCAAGGTGATCGGCGTTGGCGGAGGCGGCGGCAACGCGGTCGCACACATGGTCGATGCGGGCATCGAGGGCGTGGATTTCATCTGCGCCAACACGGACGCGCAGGCCCTCAAGGGCTCCAGCGTACGGACCTCGCTGCAGATCGGCTGCAATATCACCAAGGGTCTGGGTGCGGGCGCGAATCCGGACGTTGGCCGGCAGGCCGCGATGGAAGATCGCGACCGGATTCACGAAGTCATCGAGGGTGCCGACATGCTGTTCATTACGGCCGGCATGGGCGGCGGCACGGGCACGGGCGCCGCGCCGATCGTGGCGCAGGTCGCCAAGGAGCTCGGCATCCTGACGGTTGCCGTCGTCACCAAGCCGTTCGGCATGGAAGGCGTCAAGCGCATGGCGATCGCGGACCACGGCATCAGCGAGCTCGGCAAGTACGTCGATTCGCTGATCACGATTCCGAACGAGAAACTGCTGACGGTGCTGGGCGGCGACACGACGCTGCTCGACGCATTCCGTTCGGCGAACCAGGTGCTGCAGGGCGCCGTGCAGGGAATCGCCGAACTGATTACGCGGCCCGGGCTGATCAACGTCGACTTTGCCGACGTTCGCACCGTCATGGCCGAGATGGGCATGGCGATGATGGGTTCCGGTTCGTCCTCGGGCGAGGACCGTGCCCGGGAAGCGGCCGAGTCTGCCGTGTCGAGTCCTTTGCTCGAGGACATCAACCTGGCGGGCGCCAACGGCATTCTCGTCAACGTCACCGCGGGCATGGACCTGTCGATCGGCGAGTTCCAGGAAGTCGGCAGCACGGTCAAGGAGTTCGCGTCCGACGACGCGACCGTCGTCGTCGGCACCGTGATCGATCCGGACATGACCGACCGCATCCGCGTCACCGTGGTCGCGACGGGTCTCGGGCAACAGGCGGCCAACGCCGAAGCGCCCATGCGAATCGTGCGCAGGCCGGCCGCCAAGGCCGAGCCCAACTATCACGGTCTGGACCAGCCGACCGTGCAGCGCAACAAGCGAGCGGTCGGCGACGGTCTCGAGGATGGCGGCCTGCAGGAAGACCTGCTGGACATTCCGGCGTTCCTGAGGCGCCAGGCGGACTAGCAGTCTGTTGAAAACCTCGCCGGCAACCACCACTCACAGCGCCGCGAGGAGAGCCTCCGCGGCCGGCCCGGGCAGACCGGGCCGGCCATCGTCGGGCCGCGATATCGTCAACGACGGTCTTGAGTCTCTAACACACTGAATATGTTGAAGAGTTTTGATTTCGTATGATACGCTTCCCGCGAATTCGGGTTAGCCAGGCGTCGGCAAACCACGTTCAGGCCGCAGTCAGCTGCTCGCGGTCAGAATCGGTGCCCCGAACATTCAAAGAGTAGCCATGCTTCGACAGCGAACGCTAAAGACCTCGATCCGCGCAACCGGCGTCGGGCTGCATACCGGTGAGAAGGTCTACATGACGCTCAGGCCGGCCGCCGTCAACGAGGGCATTACCTTTCACCGCGTCGATCTGGACGAGCCCGTTGCCGTGCCGGCCGACCCGCTGCTGGTGGGCGAGACGATGCTCGGGACGACGCTGATCAAGGACGGCGTCAAGGTCGCCACGGTCGAGCACCTGATGTCCGCGCTCGCGGGACTCGGCATCGACAACCTGCACGTGGACCTCTCGGCCCCCGAAGTGCCGATCATGGACGGCAGCGCCGGACCGTTCATTTTCCTCCTGCAGTCCGCGGGTATCGAGGAGCAGAACGCCCCGAAGCGCTTCATCCGAATCAAGAAGGCGGTGCGCGTCGAAGACGGCGACAAGTGGGCCGAACTCCGGCCGCACAACGGTTTCAAAGTCAATTTCGAGGTGTTCTTCAATCACCCCGTGTTCAACAAACTGTCGCAGTCGGCGACGATCGACTTTTCGTCGACGTCGTTTCTGAAGGAAGTCAGTCGGGCGCGCACCTTCTGTTTCCTGCGCGACGTCGAGGCGCTGCGCGAGCGCAACCTCACGCTCGGCGGCAGCATGGACAACGCAATCGTCCTCGACGACTACCGGATTCTCAACGAGGACGGGCTTCGCTACTCGAACGAATTCGTCATCCACAAGATTCTCGACGCGATCGGCGACGTGTATCTGCTCGGGCACACGCTGATCGGCGAGTTTCGCGCCTACAAGTCCGGCCACGACCTGAACAACAAGCTCCTGCGCGCGCTGCTCGAGCAGCAGCAGAGCTGGGAGGAGGTCACTTTCGAGGACGTACAGAAGGCGCCGATTTCCTACGCGACGCCGTCCTACGCCTAGCCCGCATCCGGGCAAGACGCGCTCATGCCGGGTGAGACACCCGCACTTTCAATGCATTGACCGATTCGCCGGCCTTCCGCGCGGCCTCGAGCAGGATTCGCTCCTCGAAGCGCAGACGCGCCGCGCAGGCCGGCGACCTGGCCACGACGATCAGGATTCCTTCGGATTTGACACTTGCGGCCACGATGCAGCCCGACAGCTCCGCCGTCAGGGCCGCGGACAGCGTGGCGGTCAGCGCGCCGATGGACTCCGCGCGGCCCAGGACGTCAGCTAACTCCCTGTTTTTTTGAGAGTTTAGTAGGTCGCTGAGCTTGTTACCGGGCATCGAAATGTGATCTGGTTGGCAAAAAGGCGAATTCCGGGGTGACCGAGGTCACCGTTCGCGGGGCCCGTTCTTGTAATAAATCCCGACATTATGCATAGTTTTTACCTCGACAAAGGCATACCCGTTGAAAAGCGGGGTCGCAAATCCACCGGTCTAAGGGACGCGTTCCTACGACAGCGGGGCTACCGAACGATGCTCGACTGCAAGCACACACTACGAAAACGAGAAGCGTCTTGCAGCGCTACTAACAATAATCTAAACCGAGCGCGGTCCGGACTACTTCGATGAACGTTGTAATTTTTGGCAAGGGGCTGGGCAAGCCCCGGCAGTGGAATCTGTCCGGAGTGGCGGTTGGCCTGGTCGGTACGGCGGCCGTCGCCGTGATCGGCGGTCTCGCATTCGCGAGCGGCTATTTCTACTCGTCAGTAACGGGATCCGGCGTCAGCCAGTCGCAGATTGCGCGACTGACCGAGGACCTGGCCGACGAGCAGGCACGGATCTCCGACATCCGCCACGAGAAGGAAGACACTCTCGACGCGCTGGCTCTGAGGATCGCGCAGATGAACGCCCGCGTCATTCGTCTCGACGCGCTCGGCCGGCGCCTGACGGACATGGCCGAGATCGACGACGGCGAGTTCAATTTCGATGCCGACCCGGCGCTCGGCGGCCCCGAGGAGCCCGATACCACCGGCTCGAATGTCGCCGTTCCGGACGTGCTCGAGGCAATGGCGGCGCTGGACAGCCAGCTGGATAACCGCGAAGCACAGCTCTGGGTTCTCGAGGGCGTACTCATGAACGAGAATCTGCGCGAGCGGGTCTATCCGCAGGGACGCCCGGTGTCCTCGGGCTGGATTTCCTCCTACTTCGGCAAGCGCACCGATCCGTTCACGGGCAAGCCGGCAAATCACACGGGCATCGACTTCGCCGGGAAGCTGGGCCAGGAGATCGAGGCCGTCGCAGATGGTGTCGTGAGCTGGTCAGGCGACCGCTACGGCTACGGCATCATGGTCGAAATCAACCACGGTAACGGCTACGCCACGCGCTATGCCCACAATTCCGAGAACCTTGTCCAAGTCGGCGATGAGGTAAAGAAGGGGCAGACTGTCGCCCTGATGGGCGAAACCGGCCGTGCGACCGGCCCCAATCTTCACTTCGAAGTGCTCAAGAACGGTCGCCGTGTGAACCCGGTCAACTTCATCCGGGAATCCTCCAAGTAATCACGCGTCAGCGCGCTTGACCGGAATCTGGCGGCCGGCAGCCGAGCCGCTTGTGATCGCGAGGATCGCCCACAATTCCAGCAAATAGCGGCGATTTTGCATTCTAAATGCGTCGCCGAAACCCTAAAATACAGCGCTTTGCCCGGCCGGGACCGTATGCCGCCCGGCCGCCAGCCGTATCCAGGAGTGCCTCGTGGCCAACTTTTTGACCCGAATCTTCGGCAGCCGCAACCAGCGCCTGTTGCGCCAGTACTCGAAGATCGTCAAGCGCATCAACGCGCTCGAGGATGAACTCAAGGCCCTGGACGACGCCGCCCTCAAGGCAAAAACGGACGAGTTCAAGCGGCGCTACGCGGACGGCGAGACTCTCGACGAACTGCTGCCCGAAGCCTTTGCCGTTGCGCGCGAGGCGTCGGTACGCACGCTCGGAATGCGGCCGTTCGATGTCCAGCTGATTGGCGGCATGGTGCTGAATGACGGCAACATCGCCGAGATGCGCACGGGCGAGGGTAAGACCCTCGTTGCGACGCTGCCGTCCTATCTGAACGCGCTGAGCGGCGACGGCGTTCATGTCGTCACCGTCAACGAATACCTGGCCCAGCGCGACGCCGACTGGATGCGGCCCGTGTACGAGTTTCTGGGGCTCACGGTCGGTGTGTCCAGGAGCGGGCAGACCCAGGACGAGAAACGCGTCGCCTACAACGCCGACATCACCTATGCGACCAACAACGAACTGGGCTTCGACTACCTGCGCGACAACCTCGCGTTTTCCACCGCCGACAAGGTGCAGCGCGCGCTCAACTTCGCCGTCGTCGACGAGGTCGATTCTATCCTGATCGACGAGGCGCGCACGCCGCTGATCATCTCCGGGCCGGCCGAGTCCAGCACCGAGCTGTACGCGGCGATCAACAAGCTGATTCCGAAGCTCAAGCCGCACGAGGACGGCGATGCGCCAAGAAACTACGAGATCGAGGCGCGCAAGGTGGAGTTGCGGGAGAAGGGCGGCAAGCCCGCGAGCATCCCCGATCACGACGGCAACGTCGTCGCTCTCGAACTCGCGATCGAGTTTGCGGACGAGCGCCAGGCGGACGTCGTGCTGCAGGACGGCAAGGGCAAGACGCCGGTATGCCGAATCATCCCCCGCGGCGATTACACGATCGATGAGAAGGCCAAGCAGGCCTATGTCACCGAGGATGGCAACGAGAAGGTCGAGAAGTTGATGGCCAAGGCCGGATTGCTCGAGCCCGGCGAGAGCCTGTACGACGCGGCGAACATCCGGCTGGTCCACCACCTGAACGCCGCGCTGCGCGCGCACGCGATCTACCAGAAGGATGTGGAGTACATCGTCAAGGACGGCGAGATCGTCATCGTCGACGAGTTCACGGGCCGCACGATGCCCGGACGGCGCTGGTCCGACGGCCTGCACCAGGCCATCGAAGCCAAGGAAGGCGTCAACATCAAGCAGGAAAACCAGACGATCGCGTCGATTACATTCCAGAACTACTTCCGCCTGTACAACAACCTGTCGGGCATGACGGGCACCGCCGATACCGAGGCGTTCGAGTTCCAGTCGATCTACGGCCTCGAAGTCGTCATCATCCCGACCCATAAGCCGATGGTGCGCGACGATGCCGCCGACCTCGTGTACCTGACTCAATCGGACAAGTTCGAAGCCATCATCGAGGACATCAGCGACTGCCGCGAGCGCGGCCAGCCCGTGCTGGTCGGCACAACGTCGATCGAGACCTCCGAGCTGCTGTCGGGCATCCTCAAAAAGCGCGGCATCGAGCACAGCGTGCTCAACGCCAAGCAGCACGAGCGCGAGGCGCACATCGTGCAGAATGCGGGCAAGCCCGGTGCGATCACCATCGCGACCAACATGGCCGGTCGCGGCACCGACATCGTGCTCGGCGGCAACCTCGACGCCGCGCTCGAAGCTGCCGGCGACGGCGCCCAGGAAGAGTCCGTCCGCGAAGAGTGGCAGGAGCGGCACGATGCCGTGCTGGCCTCGGGGGGGCTGCACATCGTGGGCACCGAGCGTCACGAGTCGCGGCGTATCGACAACCAGCTGCGCGGCCGCTCGGGCCGCCAGGGCGATCCGGGCTCCAGCCGCTTCTACCTGTCGATGGAAGACACGCTGATGCGCATCTTCGGCGACCCCGAGCGGACCAAGGCTTTGCTGTCGCGCGCGGGCATGCGCGAGGGCGAAGCGATCGAGAGCAAACTGTTGTCGCGGCAGATCGAGCGTGCCCAACGCAAGGTCGAGGCGCACAACTTCGACATTCGCAAGAACCTGCTCGAGTACGACGACGTCGCCAACGACCAGCGCAAGGTCGTCTACCACCAGCGCTCCGAGCTCATGGATGCCGAGGAGATCGGCGATTCGGTTGCGGCGATTCGCGAAGAGGTCGTCGAGGATACCGTGGCCCTGCACGTGCCGCCGGGCAGCCTCGAGGAGCAATGGGATACGGAGGGCCTCTCCAAGGCGCTCGAGTCCGAGTTCGGCGTCGAGGTCGACGTCAGCAAGCTCGTGCACGACGATCCGACGATCAACGATGACGGCATCCGCGAGTTCTGCGTCCGGAAGGCGGCCGAGGCCTATGCCGAGAAAGAGACGCAGGTCGGCGAAGACCTCATGCGCAACGTCGAGAAGCAGGTCATGCTCAGGCAGCTCGACCACCACTGGAAGGAGCATCTCGCCGCGATGGACCATTTGCGCCAGGGCATCGGCCTGCGCAGTTTCGCGCAGAAAAACCCGAAGCAGGAGTACAAGCGCGAGGCGTTCGAGATGTTCGGCACGATGCTCGACCAGGTCAAGCACGACACGATCAGTATCCTCGCGCGCATCCGCATCCAGAGCGAGTCGGAACTGGCCCGCATGGAGGAGCAGCGCAAGCGTGCGGAGGCAATGGAGTTCCGTCATGCGCAGGCCTCGGCGCTTGGCGCCGGGCAGCAGCCCGAAGGGCAGGTGAAGGCCGCAGCCGCCGGCAACTTGCGGCGGGCAGCGCCGGCGCCGGCCTCGTCACCCATCGCAACCTTCAAGCGCGAAGAGCGCAAGATTGGCCGCAACGAGCCCTGTCCCTGCGGTTCCGGAAAAAAGTACAAGCAGTGCCACGGCAAGCTCACGTAGCGAAACTCAACGTCGTCGCGGGAATCCTGGTCGACTCATCGGAGCGGGTGCTCATCGCCGAACGTCTGGGGGACGGCCCCTTCCACGGCCTGTGGGAATTCCCCGGCGGCAAGATTCACGCCGGCGAAGACGCGAAGCGCGCGCTCGCGCGCGAACTCAACGAGGAAATCGGCATCGAGGTCGGGCACGCGTCGTCGTTCATGCACCTCGAACATCGCTATTCCGACCGGCACGTGGCGATCGAGTTCTTTCTCATAAGAAGCTGGGAGCCCGAGCCCGAGGGTCTCGAGGGCCAGGCGCTCGAATGGGTGCCCGTCGATCGGCTGGAAGAAGCCAGGCTGCTGCCGGCCGATGAGCCTGTCGTTGCCGAGCTGAAGCTCAGACTATCGTGAAGCGTCAGCAGATGCTGAGCTTGAAGGCCACGTCCTTGTCGGTCTGAATGGCGCGACTGTCGATCGTCGACCATGCGAGGAAGCGCACGGTGAAGCGGTGCTGGCTGCCGCTGATCTCCGGAAACAGCGACAGGTGGTCGGCCAGGCTCACGCGGATAAGCCGGCAGGAGACGTCGCGATCGACGTTGTGTTGGTACATACCGTTGATCGCCAGCTTGTCGATGGCGTCCGCGCTCTCCCGGATCAACCACAGCACTTCGCTTGCGGCATCGCAGAGCGGCCGTAAGGCGCCGATCCAGCTGTCCAGGTCCGCCGTGCGGCGTTTGAAGCTCTGCCGGAGCCAGTGACTGTACTCGGGAAGGTCGAATTCGCAGGTGCCGCCCGGAATCGCGCTGCGGTGCTTGATCGCATTCAGGAATTCGCTCTGTTTGAGCGGCGCGAGGTAGCCCGTGCCCGTCGCCGCGATTTCCTCGCGATTCCTGGACAGATTGTCGATCAGCGTATCGAGTCGCTTGCCGTCCACGCCCGGCTGCTGCCGATACCGCGTGAGCGTCATTAGCTGCTGGTCGAGTTCCTTGTGGACCTCGCTGCGCACGTCGCCTCGCGACAGTATGGCCAGCATGTCGAGCAGCGTCGACACCGTGGCGCGCGTGGCCCAGTCCGCTTCGAGTTCGAGGTTGTAGAGCAACTGCTGGTACAGGAATTCGAGCCTCAGAAACGTACGCATGCGCTCGCTCAGGGGTTGCTCGTAGTAGGCATTGTCGGGCAACGCCTCTGGCCGCACTTTTCCTGCAGGCTTCACCATGCGCATATTCTGCGCTTCTGTACGAGGCTCGGCAAATCAGGGACGAATTGCCTGTCGCCGATCGGCGACGGATGCCGTTTAGCGATGTTCCGCGGCGGTCCGCAGCAGGACGTCGTGCAGCGCATCCACCTGCGCGAGGGTGTCCTCCAGGCTGCCGGAGTTGTCGATGACGTGGTCCGCAATAGCCAGGCGTTGCTCGCGGCTTGCCTGCGCCGCCAGGATACGCCGCGCGCCACCCTCGCTTTCCCCGTCGCGCTCGATCAGGCGTCGTACCTGGTCGTTTTCGTCGCAATCGACGACGATTACGCGGTCGACCGACGACTTGAGCGACGATTCCGTGAGCAGCGGAACGACCAGGAGCTGGTAGGCGCCTCGACCCTCGGCCGCCAGCGCCAGCGCGGTGTCGCGTATTCGCGGATGCAGTATGGCTTCGAGCCGTTTCCGGGCGTCGTCGTCCGAGAATATGATGCGCCGCATCGCCGGCCGGTCGAGCGTGCCGTCGTCGCCGATGACCCGGTCGCCGAACTCCTCGGCGATCTCCCCGAGCGCGGGCCGGCCCGGCTCGACGATCTCGCGGGCGATGACGTCCGTGTCGATGACGTTCGCGCCGAGTTCGCCCAGGCGTTCGGCAGCCATCGACTTGCCGCTGGCGATGCCGCCGGTCAGCCCGACAATCAGGGAATTCGATGCCACGATGTCAGAAAGGCAGTTTGAGTACGCTCTTGATCGTATCGCCGAACATCATCACCAGCCAGCCCGCCGCGGCCAGGAAGGGTCCAAACGGCATGGGAACCTGGCGGTCGCGGCCCCGGATGACGATCAGTGCGATGCCGAGCACGGCGCCGACCACGGCGGACATCATGATGATCGTGAACAGGGCCTGGTAACCCAGCCATGCGCCGAGCGCGCCCAGCAGCTTGAAGTCGCCGTAGCCCATGCCTTCCTTGCCGGTTGCGAGCTTGAAGATCCAGTAAAACGACCAGAGACTCAGGTAGCCGATAGCGGCGCCGATGATCGCGTCGGAACTGGGGATGAACAGCACTTCGCTGCCGGGCTGTGGGTGAAACAGGCTCATCAGCAGACCGACCCACAACAGCGGCAGCACGATCGAATCGGGGATGAGCTGGCGATCGAAATCGATCAGTGAAATCACGATCAGGCACAGCGTCAGCAGGATGGCCATGCCCGCTTCCAGGCCGAAGCCGAAGCGCCAGGCGACCAGCGCCGCGAGCAGAGCCGTACTTGCCTCGACCAGCGGGTAGCGCGCGGAGATCGCCGTCTTGCAGGCCGCGCAGCGGCCGCGCAGAAACAGGTAGCTCAGGACCGGGATATTCTGGTGAGGCTTGATCGCGACGCCGCAGCCCGGGCAGCGTGAGCTCGGGACGAGCAGGTTGAACCGGCCCTCGGGCAGTTCGGAGGCGGGCTCATTCATGAGGTCGCTGCACTGCGCCCGCCAGTCGCGCTCCATCATCAGCGGCAGCCGGTATATGACGACGTTCAGGAAGCTGCCGACCAGCAGTGCGAACAGGAAGACGACCGACGCGAAGACGGCCGGTGCCTGACCGAGCAGTTCAGCCATTCGAAGCTCCGTGCCGCGGGTACGCTTGCGCGCAGCGCGGCGGCTCCGGGATGCGGGGTGCCGGGGACACCGTCAGTCCGCTCGGCGTCGTCGTCGGTCTATACGACCGAACCCATCTTGAAAATCGGCAGATACATGGCGACGACCAGGCCACCGACGAGGACGCCGAGGATTGCCATGATCATCGGCTCCAGCAGGGCACTCAGGTTGTCGACCGCGTTGTCGACCTCCTCTTCGTAGAAGTCGGCGACCTTCGCGGACATCGCGTCGAGAGAACCGGACTCCTCACCGACCGCGATCATCTGGATGACCATGTTCGGGAACAGCCCCGATACTTCCATCGACTGCTGCAGGCGCTGGCCCGTCGCGACCTCGTCGCGCATGTCAAGCACAGCCTCCTCGAACACGATATTGCCGGTCGCGCCGGCGACCGATTCGAGGGCCTCGACGAGCGGTACGCCGGCCGCGAACATCGTCGACAGCGTCCGCGAGAAGCGCGCGATCGCGGCTTTCGACATGATTGGCCCGACGATCGGCGCCTTGAGCGCCAACCGGTCGAGGTTCTGGCGCAACGTGCGCGAACGCTTCTTGAAATACAAGAACGCGGAAATACCGCCGCCGATGGCGATGGCGAGTATCCAGCCCTTCTGGCGCACGAACAACGACAGGTCGATAACCATGCGGGTGAACGAAGGCAGGTCGGCGCCGAAGCCCTGGAACAGGTCTTCGAAGGCCGGGATGACGAAAATAAGCAGGATGACGGTCACGATCAGGGCCACGGCCAGCACCGCCATCGGGTAGGTCAGCGCCTTCTTGATCTTTTTCTTGATCGCCTCGGTCTTTTCCTTGTAGGTCGCGATTTTGTCGAGCAGCGTCTCCAGCGCGCCGGCCTGCTCGCCCGACTCGACGAGGTTCACGAACAGGTCGTCAAAATAGATCGGGTGCTTGCCCAGCGCTTCGGCCAGCGACGCGCCGCCCTCGACGTCAGTCTTGATTGCCAGGATCAGCTGCTGCATCGCGGCGTTTTCGTGACCCGATCCGACGATCTCGAACGACTGGACGAGCGGAATACCGGCGGCGAGCATGGTCGCGAGCTGACGGCTGAACACGGCGATATCGCCGGTCGTGATCTTCGCCTTCTTGGCGAACATGCTCTGGCGCTCCTTGCGGATGCGCGTCGGCACGACGCCCTGGCGGCGAAGGTCGGCGCGGACCGACGCCTCGTCGCCGGCCATGGCCTTGCCCTTGACCTTCTTGCCCTTGGTGTCCTTGCCTTCCCAGAGGAAGGGCACCTTCACGATTGCTGTCTCAGCCATTTCTCTAGTCCACTAGCCGATACGTCGGAAAACAGTAAATCAACTACTCGATTGTAACCCGGTTGATCTCGTCAAGGCTGGTAACGCCTTCCTTGACTTTGTTCAATCCTGCCTGCCGGAGGTCGAGCACGCCCTCGTTCTTCGACTGGTCGGCGATCTGCATGGCGTTGCCGCCTTCCATGATGATACGGCCCATCGTCTCGGAGACCTCCATGACCTGGAAGATGCCCACGCGGCCCTTATAGCCTTCGTTGCACTGCTTGCAGCCCTTGGCGGCATATACGGTCACGCCGGCGTCGATGTCCTCCGGCGTGAAGCCTTCCTTCTCGAGCGCCTCGCGCGGGACGTCCCTGGGCTCCTTGCAGTTGTCGCACAGGCGCCGGCCTAGGCGCTGGGCGATGATCAGGCTGACCGAGGTTGCGATCGCGTAAGGCTTCACGCCCATGTCGACGAGCCGCGTCAGCGTCTTCGGTGCGTCGTTGGTATGCAGCGTGGAGAGCACGAGGTGGCCGGTCTGTGCGGCCTTGATTGCGATCTCGGCCGTCTCGAGGTCACGAATCTCACCCACCATGATCACGTCCGGGTCCTGGCGCAGGAAGGCCTTCAGCGACGAGGCGAAGGTCAGGCCCACTTTCGGATTTACGTTGACCTGATTGATGCCCGGCAGGTTGATTTCCGCCGGGTCTTCCGCGGTCGAGATGTTGCGATCGACCGTGTTCAGGATGTTGAGGCCCGTGTACAGCGACACCGTCTTACCCGAGCCCGTCGGGCCGGTCACGAGGATCATGCCGTAGGGCTTGTTGAGGTGCTTCAGGTACAGCGCCTTCTGCTTCTGTTCGTAGCCCAGCGCGTCGATGCCGAGCTTGGCGCTCGACGGGTCGAGAATACGCAGTACGATCTTCTCGCCGAACAGCGTCGGGCAGGTGTTGACACGAAAATCGATGGCGCGGTTCTTGGACAGGCGCATCTTGATGCGGCCGTCCTGCGGCACGCGACGCTCGGCGATGTCCATGCGCGACATGACCTTGAGGCGCGCGCAGACCTTGTTCGCCAGCACGACCGGCGGCTGGGCGACCTCGGACAGGACGCCGTCCAGGCGTGTGCGGATTCGAAAGTACTTCTCGTAGGGCTCGAAGTGGATGTCCGAGGCGCCGCGCTTGATCGCGTCCAGGAGAATCTTGTTGACGAAGCGGACGACCGGGGCGTCATCGACGTCCTCGCGGTGTATATCGTCGTCCCTTTCCTCTTCGCTCGAGACCTCGAGGTTCTCGAGGTCGAAGTCGTCGTCCGCCAGGTCCTCCATCGTCGTATCGACGGCTTCGATCGCCTTCGCGATACGATCCTCGAGCTTGTCCTGCTCGACGACCACGGGGTCGATCTTGAGGCTGGTCTGGAACTTGATGTCGTCGATCGCCTGCAGGTTGGTCGGATCGGAGATGCCCAGGAACAGCCGCTGGCCGCGTTTGACGAGCGGCAGCACGCGATGCTTGTTCAGGAGCTTCTGATCGACGGCCCGGATGACGTCGATGTCGATTTCGACGGCGTCGAGATCGAGCAGGGGAACGCCGAATTCGTGCGACGCGGCGATGGCGATCGCGGTGGCATCAGCGAGGTCGGCGCTGACGAGGTAGGCGATCAGGGTGACTCGTTCCTTGCGCGCTTTTTCGGCGGCATCGGCGAGCGTATCGGCAGAAACGATACCATCCTGGACAAGCCTGCGCGGCAGGCCTGCAAGATTCGTCTGTGATGCCGTCGCTGCCATAGAGTCCTGAAATGCTTAGGGTATCGCTTCTAGCGCTACAGTCTCACTGATCGCGGTTGGCAGTTCAACTACATAGTGTGCGGCGGATCACAAATACCGGTTCTGATTAAGTCAAACTTCTGGAAAGCCGCAGATTCGCTGCCCCGGGTGCATCCGAGCCCGCCAATCACTGCCGGCAGATGGCCGGCAGGTAGCGCGTTTCCACGGTCGGCGCGAGGTGGTCGTCGCCGCCCGTGATGAGGTTGCCGGCAGGCGCCGGGGCGCCGCCGCAGCGCCAGGAAATCGTGCCGCTAGCGGACTCGTAGGGCGTCAGCGACAGCGTGTCGCCGGCAATGTCCGGATGGGCATTGACGCCGTAGGTGATGTCGACCCGGCCGTTGGAGATGTCGATGGCGCTCACGTAGTTGCCGCGCGTGTCGGCCGGATCCGGCGACATGCCGGCGGCGGGCCGGTCGACCGGCGCGGTGCCGTTGGTCGTGTAGGCGTCCGCGATGGGCACCTTGGCGCCGCTGGCCATGGAGATGCCTTCGGATATCTGGGCGCGCACCGTGTAGGTCTGGTACGCGGAGATCGCGAGCGACGCCAGGATGCCGATGATCGCCACGACAATCATGAGCTCGATCAGCGTGAAGCCGCGGTTCTTTGCATTCATGAAGCGCATCCTTTCCCTAGTCCTCGCGAGTATATCGGGCGCCGGGTCGGCCGGGCCGCGCGCGCGGGAGCCAACAATCAAACTGTGATGCAGTTCACAGTTTCTCGAGCCCCTTACAAGAAGGCCCCGGGTTTGCCGGGGCCTTCCTGGTCCTTGCGGTAGGTGGTCTCCGGCCGTCAGCCTGGGCTGGCAGCAGGGTCCCTACTTACGGTGTGGCCCCGGTACGGCACGAAGCCGGCAGGTACTTGTCTTCGATCGTGCCCCGGGCACAGACCCAACTGATGGCGCCCGTCTCGTCGTTCGGCGTCAGCGTGATCGTCGCACTGATCGGGGCGGCGTAGGTCACCGTGATGACACCCGCTGTGCCAACCTCAACGCTCTGCGTGTAGTTGCCCGTGATCGTGTCGGCGGCCGGGAGACCTGCCTCGGCGTTGCTGGTCGGCCAGGTGCCTTGGTCCTGGAAGGTCTCCGAGACGGCCATCTTGGCGCCGGCGGCCAGGCTCAGGCCTTCCGACACCTGCGCACGACGCGTGTAGTCCTGGTAGGCCGGAATGGCGATGGCGGCCAGGATGCCGATGATCGCGACAACGATCATGAGTTCGATCAGCGTAAAACCTTGCTGCTTCTGCATTGCTCTCTCCTTGATTTGAGCGTTCTTGAATATACGGCGCGAGCGCCTGTGCTACAGGTGTAAGCAATCCCTGTGCCAACTTCTTGTCGTAGAGGGTAAATAACTGACTAATAACAAGTTATTCTCTTGTTCTCGAATTCCTCGGCCGGCTTCCTATGTCGCCGAACCGACACAGCCAGGCCAATCTGTGTCACTTCCTGACAAAAATTGTCAGTCGTCATTCCGGTGCGCGACGTCGCTCCTTGTCTTCACGCCTCGATGCCGAGCTTCTTGATCCGGTAGCGCAGCTGTCGGAATGACAGCCCCAAAAGCTTGGCGGCGGCCGTCTTGTTGTAGCGGGTCTTCTCGAGCGCCTCGACGATGGCCTGGCGCTGCACGTCCTCGACCTGATCGCCGAGGTTGGCCCTGCCTTCCGGCCAGGTTTCGACAGCGTCGCGGCCCGTCGCGGCGCGCAGGTGCAGATCGTCGGCCGATATCGTGCCCGTCGTGCACAAGGTTACGGCACGCTCGAGCGTGTTCTCGACCTCGCGGACGTTACCCGGGAAGCTGTGGGCGAGGATCTTCGCCTTCGCGCCGTCGTCGAGACGGGCATCCGGGTCGAGACGCTTCAGAATGTGGTCGGCCAGGAGCAGCACGTCGTCGCCGCGGTCGCGAAGGGCGGGCACGTTGAGCTCGATGACATTGATCCGGTAGTAAAGGTCCTCGCGGAATTCACCGGCCTGGACCATCTGCGCGAGGTTCTTGTGAGTGGCGGACAGGATACGGGCGTCGACGGCCTCCTCGGCGGCGGCACCCACGGGCCGCACGGTCTTCTCCTGAATGACCCTGAGCAGCTTGACCTGCATCGACAGCGGCAGGTCGGCAATCTCGTCCAAGAACAGCGTGCCGCCCTCGGCGCACTGGAACAGGCCGACCTTGTCGCGGACGGCGCCCGTGAAGCTGCCCTTGCGATGGCCGAAGAACTCGCTTTCCATGAGTTCCGCCGGAATCGCGCCGCAGTTGACCGGGACGAACGGCCCGCCGGCGCGCGGGCCGCTGTCGTGTATCAGGCGAGCGACGAGCTCCTTGCCTGTGCCGGACTCGCCGGCGATGTGGACGGGCGCCTGCGATCGGGCCACCTTGTCGATCATGGCCCTGAGTTCGCGCATGCCCTCGGACTCTCCGAGCAGCCGCGATGCGCCCTTCTCGTCAGGCTGTTCGAGCTTCAGTGCGTTCTGGACGATGTTTCGCAGATGCTTCAGGTCGAGCGGCTTCGACAGGAAGTCGAAGGCACCGAGCTTGAGCGCCTGCACGGCGGTTTCGACGTTGCCGTGCGCCGTGATGACGGCCACGGGCACGTTCGGGGCATTGGCCTGCATCCACTCGACCAGTTCCAGCCCGTCGCCGTCGGGCAGCCGCATGTCGGTCAGGCACAGGTCGTATTTCTTTTCGCCGAGACGGGCTTTCGCGGCGCCGACGTCGCCGGCCGAATCCGTTGCGATGTCCATACGGCCGAGCGTCAGCGTCAAGAGTTCGCAGATGTCCGGTTCGTCGTCGATAACCAGTGCGAGCGGTGTTGCCATGAGTCAGTCCGATCGTTCCTGCTTGTTCCAGCGATGCGGATCGGCGAAAACGATCCTGAATATGCTGCCGCCACCCGGCCGATCCAGGTACATCAGCGCGGCCCGGTTGAGTTCGCAGAGTTCCCGCGAGATGTACAGGCCGAGGCCCGTGCCACCGGAACGCTCCGTGAAAAACGGCTCGAAGATCTTCTCAGCTGTGGCCGGGTCGACACCGTTACCGTGGTCACAGACTTCGAGAAAAGGCCGGCCGTCGCCGTCCAGGCGGCCCGCGCGCACCTCCACCAGTATGCCGCCCGTCTCGCTCGCGTACTTGACCGCATTGTCGCAGAGATTCCACATGACCTGGCGCAGGTGGCTGCGGTCCATGCGAACCTCGAGTTGCCCGTCGACGTCGGCCGTCTGCAGTTCGCCCTCCTGCAGCTCCAGGGTACGGATGAATTCCTGCGCAAAATCCTCGACCCAGGGTTTCAGCGGCAGCCGCTCGGGCTGCGACGATTCCCGTCGCGAGAGCTGCAGCACGTTGTCGATGATGTGGCTCACGCGGCTCGAATGCGACAGGATAATCTCGATGAGTCGCCTGTCGTCGACGGGCAGCGCCTCGGATTCTCCCAGGAGCTGCGCGGCGTGGCTCATCGCGCCGACCGGATTGCGGATCTCGTGCGCGATGCTCGCCGAGAGCCGGCCGAGTGACGCCAGCTTGGATTGCTGCACGCGCGCATTCATCAGGCTTGCGTCCTCCAGGAAAATCAGCGCCGGGCCCCGGCGGTTGTCGTCCTTCGCAAGCGGCGCGACATGCGCCGTGATGCGCGCACTGTTGCCCGACGTCACGAGTGTCATCTCCTCGTGCGAGGACAGGCCGGGGTCGGTGCGCCAGCGGTTGACGTAGCTGTTGAGCGGCGCGGACACCTTGTGGAGCTGAACGCCGGCGACGGCGCCGCCGGCACCCAGCAGGCGTCCGGCCGACGCGTTGCTCAAGCGCACGCTGTTGTCGGCGTCCACGACCACGATGCTCTCGCGCAGGTGCTGGACGATGTACTCGTTGAGTTCCGACAGGTTTTTGAGGTCGACGCCGCGCTGCTGGGCGAGCGCCTCACTGACCTGGATACGCCGCGCAAGCGGCCGCGCGGCCAGCGCCATGGCGAAGATGATCGCGCACAAGAGGCCCGCGGCCGGGTAATTGCTTATGCCGTCCGTGACGCCCGTGAACAGCTCGGAGCCGAGAATCGCGAACGTCGCGGCCGCGGCCATGATCGCCGGCAGGCGCACGGGCAGTACCAGGCTGCCGGCACCGACGAATACCGCGAGCAGGCCGCCCAGCCCCGAAGCGACCCCGCCGCTCGTGTACATGAGCGCCGTCACGGCGCAGATGTCGGCCGTCATCAGGATCGTCGTCTGCGTCGGCGCATCGCTCCAGCGCTGCTTGAGCGCGACGGCGAAAACTCCCGCGAACACGAGATAGGCCGCAGCGGACGCCGAGAACAGCGCCGGGAAGCGGTCGCCGAAGGCGCGTGGTTCGCCGCCGGCGAAGAAGACGGTCAGCAGCATGGCCGCGAGCATCAGGCGGAACACGTTCAGCGTCAGGAGGACGCGCCATGTGAGCTCCGGTTCTTCCACGGCCCGGGCGAGCAGGGCGTCTCGGCTGCCACGAAAGGTCTTGTGGGGAGAGACGTCGGTATTCGCCCGATTCATCGATGCTTTCGCCATGGCCTTCACGCCCCGCCGATTGTATCTACTTTGCCTTTGCTCCAAAATACGCATCCTTTTCGCGGCCCGACTGGGCCCGTCTCCCCCCAACGACAATAAATACTCATGAATCTTCACGAATACCAATCGAAGCGATTGTTCGCCGACTACGGCATCCCGGTGCCGCGCGGCGTCCCGGCCGACACGGCTGAAGCCGCCGCGCAGGCAGCCGAAGACCTGGGAGGCAAACTCTGGGTGGTCAAGGCGCAGGTCCACGCCGGCGGGCGAGGCAAGGCGGGCGGCGTCAAGCTCTGCAAGTCGGTCGACGAGGTACGCGAGGCGGCCGCCGGCATGCTCGGCACGCAGCTCGTTACGCACCAGTCAGGACCCGAGGGTCTGCCCGTCAATACGGTGTATGTCGAAGAGGGTTCGGACATCGACCGTGAGCTGTATCTGTCGATGCTCGTCGAT
Organism: Woeseiaceae bacterium; assembly: GCA_028280615.1. Taxonomy (GTDB): domain Bacteria; phylum Pseudomonadota; class Gammaproteobacteria; order Steroidobacterales; family Woeseiaceae; genus UBA1847. The sequence continues at coordinate 36,142 of JANQLK010000027.1, forward strand.
CGCGAGGTCAGCCGCATCGCGTTCATCGCGTCGGCTGCGGGCGGCATGGACATCGAGAAGGTGGCCGAGGAAACGCCGGAGAAGATCGTAAGCGTGGCCGTCGCACCCGATGCGGGGCTCATGGACTTCCAGGCACGCCGACTGGCATTCGGGCTCGGGCTCGACAAGAAGCAGATGTTCGCCTTCGGCGACATATTGAAGAATCTCTATCGGCTCTATCTTGACGCTGACGCGAGCCTGGTCGAAATCAACCCGCTGATAACGACGAAGGCCGGCGACGTCGTCGCGCTCGACGGCAAGATCAACATCGACGGCAGTGCGCTGTTCCGGCAGCCCGCGATCGCCGAGATGCGCGATATCTCGCAGGAAGACGACGCGGAACGCAAAGCCCAGGAGCACGACCTCAACTACGTTTCGCTCGACGGCAACATCGCCTGCATGGTCAACGGCGCAGGACTCGCCATGGCGACGATGGATCTGATCAAGCTGCACGGCGGCGAGCCTGCGAATTTCCTCGACGTCGGCGGCGGCGCGACCGCGGAGCGGGTCGCGGCGGCATTCAAGCTGATCCTGTCCAACGAAAACGTCGACGCCATCCTGGTCAACATCTTCGGCGGCATCGTGCGCTGCGACCTGATCGCCGAGGGCATCATCTCGGCGGTGAAGGAAGTCGGCGTCAACGATCCCGTCGTCGTGCGCCTCGAAGGCACGAACGTCGACAAGGGCCGGCAGCTGCTTGCCGACTCCGGACTGGACATCATTGCAGCGGACGACCTCACCGACGCGGCCAGGAAGGCCGTGGCGGCCGTCGCGTAAGGCACTCGATCGACATGAGCATCCTCGTAAACAAAGACAGCAAGGTACTCTGCCAGGGCATCACCGGCAGCCAGGGTTCGTTCCACACCGAGCAGTGCATCGCCTACGGCACAGAGGTCGTCGGCGGCGTCACGCCCGGCCGCGGAGGCAGCGAGCACCTCGGCGTGCCCGTGTTCAACACGATGCGGGAAGCCGTAGCGGAAACCGGCGCCGACGTGAGCATGATCTATGTCCCGGCACCGTTCGCGGCGGACGCGATTCTCGAAGCCGCGGATTCGGGCGTCGGGCTGATCGTCTGCATCACCGAAGGCATCCCCGTGAACGACATGGTCAAGGTCAAGTCGGCGCTCAAGGAACACGACTGCCGGCTGATCGGCCCGAACTGTCCGGGCATCATCACGCCTGACGAGTGCAAGATCGGCATCATGCCGGGCTTCATACACAAGCGCGGCCGGATCGGTGTGGTTTCCCGGTCGGGCACGCTGACTTACGAGGCCGTGTACCAGACGACGACCAACGGTCTCGGCCAAAGCACCTGCGTCGGCATCGGCGGCGACCCCGTGCGCGGCATGAACTTCATCGACTGCCTCGAGCTGTTCGAAGCCGATCCCGAAACCGACGGCGTCATCATGGTCGGCGAGATCGGCGGCACCGACGAGGAGGCGGCGGCCGAGTATATCGCCGAGAACGTCTCGAAGCCCGTCGTTGCCTACATCGCCGGCGTTACCGCGCCCCCGGGCAAGCGCATGGGCCACGCCGGCGCGATCATCGCGGGCGGCAAAGGCACGGCGGATGCCAAGTTTGCGGCGCTCGAGGCCGCGGGCGTCGCCACGGTCCGGTCGCCGGCCGAGCTCGGCAGCAAGATGGCGGAAATTCTGGTGTCCTGAGTCATTATGAATCAGGCCACTAGCCGGGAGCGACAGGCCAGGCGGCCGATGGCCGACGTCCTCAAACTCGCAATCGCGCAGGTCGACCTCGCCGTCGGCGACGTCTCGGGCAACACGCAAAGAATCATCGACTGGTCGGAACGGGCTCGCGACGAGCTGGGCGCCGACCTCGTCGTGTTCCCGGAGCTCGCCGTTTGCGGCTACCCGCCCGAGGATCTGCTGTTTCACGCGGGGCTTCGAAGCGACGTCGAGCAGGCGCTCGAGCGGATCCGCACGGATGTCAGGGGCATCGCGGTCCTGGTCGGCTTCCCCGAATACACCGACGAGAAGATCTTCAACAGCTGCGCCGTGTTCTCGGACGGAAAAACCCTCTGCCACTATCGCAAACATCGCCTGCCGAACTACGCCGTGTTCGACGAGGAACGCTATTTCGCCTCGGGCAGCAAGCCAGCGGTGTTTTCGCTGCGCGGCGTGCGACTCGGGCTCGTCATCTGCGAGGACATCTGGGGCGCGAAGCCCATGCAGATGGCGCGAGCGGCGGGCGCCGAGTGCATCGTCGCGATCAACGGTTCGCCCTACGAGCGGCGCTGCCAGGAGAACCGCGAGCGGGTCGCCGCGCTGCGTATCGAAGATGTCGGCGTGCCGCTCGTGTATGTCAACATGGTCGGCGGACAGGACGAACTCGTCTTCGACGGCGGCAGTTTTGCGATGGACGCCTCCGGGAACGTCGTCTTCCGTGCACCGCCGTTCGAACAGACGCTGAGCGTCCTCGAGCTCACGCCCGGGGCCGACCAGGTGCGCTTCGAACCCGGTGGCGTCGCGCCGCTGCTCGACGACGAGCCGAGCGTGTACAAGGCGCTCGTGACCGGTACCCGCGACTACGTCGACAAGCACGGCTTCGAGGGAGTCGTGGTCGGGCTCTCCGGCGGCATCGATTCTGCCGTCGTGCTCGCGATTGCCTGCGACGCGTTGGGCGCGGATCGAGTGCGCGCCGTCATGATGCCGTTCCGCTATACCTCGAGCATGAGCCAGGAGGACGCGGCAAGCCAGGCAAAGACCCTCGGCGTACGCTACGACGTCATTCCGATCGCGCCGATCTACGATGCGACGACCGCGCAGCTCGTCCAGGCATTCGACGGCGCCGGCGAGGACGTGACCGAGGAGAACATCCAGGCGCGGTGCCGCGGCCTGCTGCTGATGGCGATCTCGAACAAGACGGGCTGGATGCTCTTGACGACCGGCAACAAGAGCGAGATGGCGGTCGGCTACGCGACGCTTTACGGCGACATGGCCGGTGGCTTCGCGCCGATCAAGGATTGCCCGAAATCGCTCGTCTATCGGCTCGCGCGCTATCGCAACGGCTTGAGCCCCTGCATTCCCGAACGGGTGATCACGCGGGCGCCGTCGGCCGAGCTGCGGCCCGATCAGAAGGACAGCGATTCGCTGCCCGACTACGACGTGCTCGATCCGATCCTCGAGGCGTTCATCGAATACGACCAGTCGGTCTCCGAGATCACGGCGCGCGGCTTCGACCGAGCGACGGTGATCCGCGTTCTCGAGATGGTCAAACGGAACGAGTACAAGCGCAGACAGGCGCCGCCCGGCATCCGAATCAGCAGCCGCGCCTTCGGCCGCGACTGGCGATACCCGATTACCTCGGGCTACCGCTTCCCGCCCTGAGCCGACCGGGAAACGCTCAGTTCAACGCTCAGTTGACGGTCGCCGACTTCCTGAAATTGAGTTCGAGCACGCGCCGCGCGTCGTCGGCCAGGTCCTGCATGCCGAGTTCTTCGTAGGCGATGATCAGGAGTTCGAGCGATCGCTCGTTGCTCGGCGAGCCGTTGTATTCCTCGAGCGCGTTCTTAGCCCGATTGACGGCGGCGACATAGGCGCCGCGGCGCACGTACCAGTCGGCGACGTGGTTTTCGTACTGCGCGAGACGGTCGCGGAGGTAGATCAGCCGCTGGCGGGCGTCCGGCGCGTACGGGCTCGCCGGGTAGCGCTCGACAAGCCGCCTGAGCGTTGCGTAGCTTTCCTCGACGCCGACAGGCGGTCGCCGGGTCATGTCCTTGCGAAACCAGCGTTCGAGCATCCCGCTGTCGCCGTCGAAATGCGCGAGACCCTGGATGTACAGCGCGTAGTCGACGCGCCGGTGGATCGGGTTTTCGCGAATGAAGGTTTCCGACGCCTCGATGGCACGCTCGCGCTGGCCGCTCTTGTAAAAGGCGTACATGAGCTCGAGCTGGATCTGGCGGCTCAGGTCGCTGAACGGGTAGCGGGCCTGGATTGCCTCGAAGATCTGGATGCCCCGCGAGAAGTTGTTGTGTGTGATCGAATCCCGCGCCTTGTCGTAGGCTTCCCGAATGTTCTGCACTTCGGTAACCGGTTCCTCGTCGTTGCCGGCACAGCCGGTCACGACGCTCAGGATCGCGACCAGCGCGAAGGCAGAGAGGGTCGCGGTGACCGGTGTCGGCAGCGGACGGGACGCTTCGGCGGGTCTCGGCATGTTCAACGCTTGTGGCATCTAAAAAAACGGGCGACCAGGCCCGGGCTGGCCGGCGATTATAGCTTAAACTTGAGCGGCCGAGATGAATACGCCAACCCGAACGCAGCTCATCCCCGAATCGCTCGCCGGTCTCCGGTTGGACCAGGCGCTGGCCCGGATGTTTCCGGATTTTTCCCGCAGCAGACTCAAAGCCTGGCTCCTGGCCGGCAAGATACTCGTCGACGGCGAGTCGCCAAAGCCACGCGACCGCGTCGGCGGGGGTGAAGAGGTCAGACTCACGGCCGAACCGGACGCGGCGGTTGTCGACTCGCCGCAGGCGATCGAACTCGACGTCGCCTACGAAGACGACGCGCTGCTCGTCATCGACAAGCCCGCCGGGCTCGTCGTCCACCCGGGCGCCGGCAATCCGTCGGGCACGTTGCTCAACGGGCTGTTGCACTACCTTCCCGACCTCAACGCCCTGCCGCGGGCAGGTATCGTGCATCGTATCGACAAGGACACGACCGGCCTCATGCTGATTGGCAAGACGCTGCCGGCGCATACCGCGCTGGTGCGCATGCTGGCCGAGCGCGAAATCTCGCGGCGCTACTTCGCCGTTTGCCGCGGCGTGTTGACCGGCGGTGCGACGATCGACGCCCCGATCGGCCGCCACCGGACGGACCGCACGCGCATGGCCGTCGTCGACGGCGGCCGCCCGGCCGTTAGCCATTTCACGGTCGCTGAGCGGTTTCGCGCCCATTCGAGCGTCGAGGTACGGCTCGAGACGGGCCGCACTCACCAGATACGCGTGCACTTCGCACACCGCGGCAACCCGCTGGTCGGCGATCCCTTGTACGGCGGCCGCCTGGCGCTGCCGAAAGGCGCCGGCGAGGCCCTTGCCGACGCGCTGCGCGGCTTCCGCCGGCAGGCCCTGCACGCGGCGAGGCTCACCTTCGAACATCCCATCGATGCGCGGACCGTCGACGTCGAGGCGCCGCTGCCCGACGATATGGCCCAGCTGCTCAGCGCCCTGCGCGAGGATCGGTGACGGATGCGCGCTAAGGCCTTGTCGTGGATCAAGGCCGACTGGCCCGCCCCCGATGGCCTGGTCGCCGGCTGCACAACGCGCGCGGGCGGCGTGAGCGCCGGACCGTACGCTTCGCTCAACTTAGGGTGGCACGTCGGCGACGATCCCGCGCGCGTTGCCGAGAATCGCCGCCGTTTCGTTGCCGCCACCGGGCTTGCAGCCGAGCCTGCATGGCTTCGGCAGGTGCACGGCAACGACGTCGTCGATGCCGATCCGAGTACCGAGCGTGAGGCCGACGGCGCGGTTTCCGTGGCGGGTCGCGAGACGCTCGGCATCCTGACCGCCGACTGTCTTCCGGTCCTGATCTGCTCGACCGGGCGGCGGGAGATCGCGGCATTGCACTGCGGCTGGCGCAGCCTGTCCGCAGGCATCGTGGCCCGGGCCGTCGAGCGGCTCCGGTCGCCGCGGGCTTCACTCCTGGCCTGGCTCGGCCCGGCGATTTCCCAGCCGGCCTTCGAGGTCGGCGACGACGTGCGCGACGTGTTTCTGGCCGGCGTTCACAACGCGGCACAGTGCTTCGAGGCCAATGCGCGCGGTCGCTGGCAGGCGGACCTCAATGGTCTCGCGCGGCTCTACCTGGCAGAGGCCGGTATCGAGTCGGTGTTCGGCGGCGGCTACTGCACGCGCGAGGACGGCGAGCGCTTCTTCTCGTATCGGCGTGACGGCACGACGGGCCGTATGGCGAGTTTCCTGGGATGGACGACATGACGCCGGCCGCTTTTCGAAGGCTTGAAAACACATCGTCGAGGCGCAACTTCTGGGGCATCTTGGTATGCGCGGGAATGGGAACCTAGACCATGCGACTCGACAAATTGACCAGCAAGTTCCAGATGGCGCTGGCCGATGCTCAATCACTGGCGGTCGGACAGGATCACCAGTTCATCGAGCCTGCCCATCTGATGGTGGCCCTGCTCGATCAGCAGGGCAGTTCCGTGCGCGGACTTCTGACCAAGGCCGGCGCCAACGTCAACCTGTTGCGCTCGCAGCTCGGCGAGTCGATCGATCGCCTGCCGCGCGTCGAAGGCGGCGGCGGGGACGTGCACGTCGGCAACGAAACCGCCAAACTGTTCAACCTGACCGACAAGCTCGCCCAGGAGCGCAACGACCAGTACATCTCTAGCGAGCTGTTCGTGCTCGCCGCACTAGACGACAAGTCGCCGCTCAAGCCCGTGTTCGATCAGGCCGGCGTCGTCCGCGGCGCCGTCGAGAAGGCAATCGACGAGCTCCGCGGCGGACAGCAGGTCAACGATCCAAACGCCGAAGATACCCGCCAGGCGCTCGAGAAGTTCACGGTCGACCTGACCGAGCGCGCCGAACAGGGCAAGCTCGACCCGATCATCGGCCGCGACGAGGAAATCCGCCGCACGATCCAGATCCTGCAGCGGCGCACCAAGAACAACCCGGTGCTGATCGGCGAACCCGGCGTCGGCAAGACCGCCATCGTCGAAGGCCTGGCGCAGCGCATCGTCAACAACGAGGTCCCCGAAGGCCTGCGCGACAAGCGCATCCTGTCGCTCGATATGGGCGCGCTGATCGCCGGCGCGAAGTTCCGCGGCGAGTTCGAGGAGCGCCTGAAGGGCGTGCTCAACGATCTCGCGAAACAGGAAGGCCAGGTCATCCTGTTCATCGATGAACTGCACACGATGGTCGGCGCGGGCAAGGCGGAAGGCTCGATGGACGCCGGCAACATGCTGAAGCCCGCGCTGGCGCGCGGCGAGCTGCACTGCGTCGGCGCCACGACGCTGGACGAGTATCGCCAGTACGTCGAGAAAGACGCGGCGCTCGAGCGGCGCTTTCAGAAAGTGCTCGTCAGCGAACCGACGGTCGAGGACACGATCGCGATCCTGCGCGGCCTGAAGGAACGCTACGAGGTGCACCATGGCGTCGAGATCACCGACCCGGCCATCGTCGCAGCCGCCACGCTGTCGCATCGCTACATTTCCGACCGGCAGCTGCCCGACAAGGCCATCGATCTCGTCGACGAGGCCGCATCGCGCATCCGCATCGAAATCGACTCCAAGCCCGAGGCCATGGATCGCCTGGAGCGGCGCATCATCCAGCTCAAGATCGAACGCGAGGCGCTCAAGAAGGAGTCCGACGACGCGTCGCGCAAGCGGCTCGACGACCTCGAGGCCCAGCTCGGCGAGCTCGAGCGCGAGTACGCGGACTTGGACGACGTCTGGAAATCCGAGAAGGCCGCGATGCAGGGCACGACGCACATCAAGGAAGAGCTCGAACGCGCGCGACTGGAACTCGAGACGGCGCATCGCGCCAACGATCTCGCGCGCATGTCCGAGCTGCAGTACGGGCGCATCCCCGAACTCGAGAAGCAGCTCGAAGATGCGCTCGCCGCCGAGGATCGCGAGACGACGCTGTTGCGCAACAACGTCACCGAGGAAGAGGTTGCCGAGGTGGTCTCGAAGTGGACCGGCATCCCGGTCTCGAAGATGCTCGAAGGCGAGAAGGACAAGCTCTTGCGCATGGAGTCGGTCGTCCAGCAGCGCGTCGTCGGCCAGGGCGAAGCCGTGACGGCGGTCGCGAACGCGATTCGCCGCTCGCGCGCGGGACTGTCCGACCCGAAGCGGCCGATCGGTTCGTTCCTGTTCTTAGGACCCACGGGCGTCGGCAAGACCGAGCTCACCAAGGCGCTCGCGCACTTCCTGTTCGACACCGACGACGCGATGGTGCGCATCGACATGTCGGAGTTCATGGAGAAGCACTCGGTTGCGCGGCTGATCGGCGCGCCACCGGGCTACGTCGGCTACGAGGAGGGCGGCTACCTGACCGAGGCCGTGCGGCGCCGGCCGTATTCCGTGATCCTGCTGGACGAGGTCGAGAAGGCGCACCCGGACGTGTTCAACGTGCTGCTGCAGGTGCTCGACGACGGCCGACTGACCGACGGGCAGGGCCGCACCGTCGATTTCCGCAACACGGTCATCGTCATGACCTCCAACCTTGGATCGAACCTGATCCAGGAGCTGTCAGGGGAGGACCGCTACGAAGAGATGAAGAGCGCGCTCATGGAGGTCGTGGGTACACACTTCCGGCCGGAGTTCATCAACCGCGTCGACGACGTGGTCGTGTTCCATCCCTTGAGCCGCGAGCATATCCGCAGGATCGTCGATATCCAGCTCGGCTACCTGCACGACCGGCTCGCCGAGCGCGACATGCAGATCGTGCTCTCGGACGCGGCGCGCGACAAGCTCGCGGAGGCCGGCTTCGACCCGGTCTACGGGGCCCGGCCGCTCAAGCGTGCGATTCAGCAGCAGGTCGAGAACCCGCTGGCGAGCGAGATTCTGTCGGGCAAGTTCGGCCCCGGCGATACGATCGAGGTCGCAGTCGATGCGGATCGGCTCGAGTTCCAGAACGCGGCGTGAGACAGTCGGGGCGGCCTTTCCGCCGCTCCGAAGGCCGCTATAATGCGCCGCTCTGCAAGGGAGACCCCACATGCCCATTTATGGATACGCCTGTAAGGCTTGCGGCCATACGCTGGACGCGTTGCAGAAGATTGCCGACGCCCCGCTCGTCGACTGCCCCGCATGCGGTGCGCCCGAACTCAAGCGGCAGCTCTCGGCCCCGCGCTTCCGGCTGAAGGGCAAGGGCTGGTACGAGACCGACTTCAAGTCCGACAACCAGCGCAACCTGGCCGGCGAAAAGGAACCGGGCGGCGACAAGGCAACGGCGGCCGACGCAACGGCGGCCGACGGCAAGCCGGACAAGCCGGCGGATAAGTCGGACAAGTCCGCGGACAAGAAAAGCAGTACGGCGTCAACGTCCAAGGCCTCCGACGGCGGCGGTTCGTCGGACAGCAAGGCGAGCGCGGCCCACTAGGCCGCAAGCCCGATGCGGCTGCGCCGTTACCTCGTTGCCGGCCTCCTGGTCTGGATTCCGCTCGGGATCACGATCCTCCTGATTCGGTTCGCGATCGACCTCATGGATCGGTCGCTCGGACTCATACCGCAGCGCTACCAGCCCGGCATCCTCTTGCAGGAGCTGTTCGGCACGGAAGCACCGGTCGTGATCCCCGGGCTGGGTGTGATCCTGACCTTCGCCATCCTGCTCCTGACCGGTGTCCTGGCGGCAAACTTCGTCGGCCGCGCGTTCGTCGGCGGCGGCGAGCGGCTCATGAATCGAATTCCCGTCGTGCGCTCGATCTACTCGGCCGCGAAGAACTTCGCCGAGATTCTGTTTTCCGATTCCGGTGCCGCGTTCAAGAACGTGCTCCTGGTCGAGTATCCCCGCAAGGGCATCTACAGCCTCGCCTTCCAGACCTCGAGCGAGCTCGGCGAGGTGCAGGGCCGGACCGGCGAGCCCGTGGTCGGCTGCTTCGTGCCGACCACGCCCAACCCGACTTCGGGCTTCATCATCATGGTGCCGAAGAAAGATGTCGTGGTGCTGGACATGGAGGTCGACGAGGCTTTGAAGATGATCATTTCCCTGGGCGTCGTCGTGCCGCGCTGGCAGAAGGACCCGAGCGGTGAGCTGCCGCCAGGCCTCGAGGAACAGGCGCCTTAGCCGGACAAAGCCGCCCGCGATCGCCGCAATTCGCCCCTCGGCGCGGCTTGCCCTGTCAGGCCCCACCCCGTACCATTCCGCCTCTTTTTTAAGGCCATTCGCCCGGGTTTCAGCATGCGTAGCCACTACTGCGGACACGTCGATCAGTCGCTGATCGGCCAGGAGATTTCGGTGTGCGGTTGGGTGCACCGCCGGCGCGATCACGGTGGGGTCATCTTCATCGATCTGCGCGACCGCGAGGGCCTCCTGCAGGTCGTGTTCGATCCCGATCGCGCCGAGATGTTCGCCGAGGCCGAGCGGCTGCGCTCCGAGTTCGTACTGGCCGTCAGGGGCCGCGTCCGCGAACGGCCCGAGGGCACGATCAACGAGAACATGCGGACGGGCCAGGTCGAGGTGCTCGCGCTCGAGCTCGAGGTATTGAATCGTTCCGAGACGCCGCCGTTTCACCACGACGAGCATGCCAACGAGGAGCTCAGGCTCAGGTACCGCTACCTGGACCTGAGGCGCGAGAACATGACCCGAAACCTGAGGCTCCGCCACAGCGTCACCCGGGCCATGCGCGCGTACCTGGACCACCAGGGCTTCGTGGACGTCGAAACGCCGATGCTGACGCGCGCGACCCCCGAAGGCGCACGCGACTACATCGTCCCGAGCCGCACGCATCCGGGCAAGTTCTTCGCGCTGCCGCAGTCGCCGCAAATCTTCAAGCAGCTCCTGATGATGTCCGGTCTCGACCGCTACTATCAGATCGTGCGCTGCTTCCGCGACGAGGACCTGCGCGCCGATCGGCAGCCCGAGTTCACGCAGCTCGATATCGAGATGAGTTTTGTCGACGAGGCGGAGGTAACGTCGACGATGGAAAAACTCGTTCGCTACGTCTTCAAGGAGGCGCTCGGTATCAGCCTGCCCGCCGAGTTCCCGCGCATGAGCTACGCCGAGGCGATGCGGCGCTACGGCTCGGACAAGCCCGACCTGCGCATCGACCTCGAACTCGTCGAGGTGGCCGATCTCATGGCCGACGTCGAATTCAAGGTTTTCGCCGGGCCCGCGAGCGATCCCGAGGGCCGCGTCGCCGCACTGTGCCTGCCGGGCGGCGCGGATCTTACGCGCAAGGAGATCGACGACTACACGGACTACGTAGGCCGCTACGGCGCCAAGGGCCTCGCGTACATCAAGGTCAACGACGTCGACGCGGGCCGTGACGGACTTCAGTCGCCGATCCTCAAGTTCCTGCCCGACGAAGCGATCGCGGGCATCGTCAAACGCACGCAGGCCAGGACCGGCGACCTCATCTTCTTCGGCGCGGACAAGGCGCGTGTCGTCAACGACGCGCTCGGCGCCCTGAGAGTCCGTATCGGCCACGACCGCGGCCTCGTTGCCGAGGGTTGGGCGCCGCTCTGGGTCGTCGACTTCCCGATGTTCGAGAAAGACCCGCAGACCCGGCGCTGGAACGCGCTGCATCACCCGTTCACGGCGCCGTCGGTCAATGACGCCGACGCGCTCAAGGCCGACCCGGGCAACGCGCTGTCGCGCGCCTACGACATGGTTCTGAACGGCTCCGAGATCGGCGGCGGCTCGATTCGTATCCACGACCAGGCGGTACAGTCCGCGGTCTTCGATCTGCTCGAGATCTCGAAAGACGAGGCAAGGGAGAAGTTCGGCTTCCTGCTCACGGCCCTGCAGTACGGCTGCCCGCCGCATGGCGGCATCGCATTCGGTCTCGATCGCATCGTCGCGCTCATGGCCGGAACGGACAGCATTCGCGACGTCATCGCGTTTCCGAAGACCCAGTCGGCACACGACCCGCTCACCGACGCGCCCGGCGAAGTGTCGAGCCAGCAGCTCCGAGAGACGGGCATTCGCGTCCGGGCACCGCAGTCGGACTGAGAGCCCGCCCGTTGGGCACAGAGGACGACATCCGCTCGATCGTTCTGCTGCACGGTGTCTGGTCGCACGGCGCCGCGATGCTCATCCCCAAGCTGCATCTCGAGCGCGAATACGGCTACGACGTGCACCTGTTCAACTACCGGTCCCTGCGGCGCACGCTCGATGAGAACGCCGACGCGCTGTTTCAGTTCATCGACGAGCGTCATCTCAACGATTCGCATCTCGTCGGTCATAGCCTGGGTGGCGTCGTCCTGCTGCGCATGCTCGCGCGCCATCCCGGGGCCATCGGCGGGCGCGTCGTCTGCCTGGGCTCACCGCTCAAGGGCTCACGTGCCGCGAGCGTCCTCAGTCTGACCGAGTGGGGCGATTCGGTGCTGGGGCGGTCGTTGACCACCGGTGTCACGACCAATACGGCAAGCGACTGGGCGCACGACGTTTGTGAGTCTTTCGAGGTCGGTGTCATCGCCGGCGACGCGCCCTACGGCGTCGGCCAGTTCCTCGCCGGATTCGACGGGCCGAGCGACGGCACCGTGGCCGTGGCCGAGACCGAGCTCGAGGGGCAGACGGACCATCTCGTCATGCGCCTCAGCCACAACGGCCTCGTGCGCAGCCGCCGCGCGGCCGACCAGATCGCGGCTTTCCTGAAGCGCGGCGAGTTCCTGCGCGATATCGACTCGCTGCAAGGAGACCGGTAAAGACCGCTCGGCGTGCTACATCGGCTCGTGCGCGACGTAGATGAGTTCGTGGACCGGAAAGCCGAGGTTCCCGGCTTTCACGACCAGCCGCTCGACCGTAGCGGGGTCGATGTCCGGTGTTCGCGCCAGCAGCCAGAGATAGGACCGGTTGGGTCCCGCGACCAGCGAATAGCGGTAATTCTCGTGGTCAAGTTCGATGATGTTGTAGGCGCCATAAAACGGGCCGAAGAATGAAACCTTCAGACGGCCAAGCTCCGGTTCGCCGAGGAAATACGCTTTGCCGCTGGCTTCGTCCCATTCCCCCTCGTTGCTGCGGTAGCCCCGATTCAGGACGGCGACGCCGCCGTCCTCGCGCAGGCTGTAGCTGGCCGTCACGTTGCTAAGGCCGCGCTCGAAGCGATGATCGAGACGTGCGATCTCGTACCAGGTTCCGAGGTAGCGTTCGAGTTCGAAACCGTCGACGACTTCGACGCCGTCGGGCACACCTGTGCAGCCCGCGACGAGCAGCAGGGACGCGAATAGCGTAATCAGCCGTCGAATCATTCGATCTCTTTGAGGCGGTACAGCGCCTCGAGCGCATCGCGCGGTGTCAGCGCATCGGGATCGAGCGCATCCAGCGCCTCGCGCAGCGCGTCCGGCGCGGCGTCACGAGTCTCTGGCGGCAGGGTCAGCAGCAGCTCCGCCTGCGGGTCGCCGCCGCCCGCGGAGCGGTTGGCTTCGAGCTCGGCCAGGTAAGTTCGCGCGCGCGTGATCACCTCGGGCGGGACCCCGGCGAGCGCCGCGACCTGCAGGCCATAGCTCTGGTTGGCCGGTCCGTCCTTGACCGCATGCAGAAACACGAGCCGGCCGCCGTGCTCGGTCGCGTCGAGGTGCACGTTGGCGGCCTGCGGAATCTCCCTGGCCAGCGCGGTCAGCTCGAAGTAGTGGGTCGCGAACAGCGTGAACGCGCGCGACTCGCGTCCCATGTGGTGGGCGGCCGCCCAGGCGAGCGACAGGCCGTCGAACGTGCTCGTGCCGCGGCCGATCTCGTCCATGAGCACGAGACTTAAGTCCGTCGCGTTGTTCAGAATGGTCGCGGTTTCGGTCATCTCGACCATGAACGTCGAGCGTCCCCCGGCCAGGTCGTCCGAGGCGCCGATACGCGTGAAGATTCGGTCGATCGGGCCGATCCTGAGCCGGTCGGCGGGCACGTAGCTGCCGATCATCGCGAGAATCGCGATCAGCGCCGCCTGCCGCATGTAGGTCGATTTGCCGCCCATGTTCGGGCCGGTAATGACCAGCAGCCGGCGGTCTTTGCCCAAGCTCAGGTCGTTGGCGACAAACGGAGCGTCGATGACCTGTTCGACGACGAGGTGCCGGCCGGCTTCGATTTCGAGGCAGGATTCGGGCGCGAGCTCCGGCTTACACAGGCCGAGCGCGGTCGCTCGTTCGGCAAAACACACGAGCACGTCGAGCTCGGCCAGGGCCGCGGCAGAGCATTGCAGGCCGCCCAGCTCCTCGTGCAGCTGGTCGATGAGCGCGTCGTACAGGAGCTTCTCGCGCGCCAGGGCGCGCTCGCGGGCGCTCAACACCTTGTCCTCGAAGCGCTTGAGCTCAGGCGTGATGAACCGCTCCGCGGCCTTGAGCGTTTGCCGGCGAACGTAGTCGTCCGGTGCGCGGTCCGCCTGGCCCTTGCTGATCTCGATGTAGTAGCCGTGCACGCGGTTGTAGCCGAGCTTGAGCGTCGCTATGCCCGTTCGCTCCTTCTCTCGCGCCTCCAAATCCAGCAGGAAGCGGTCGGCGTTGCCAGCCGTCGAGCGCAGGTCGTCGAGTTCGTCGTCGTAGCCGTCGGCGATCACGCCGCCGTCGCGAATGACCATCGGCGGATTGTCGACGATTGCGCGTTCGAGCAGCTTGTGTTCGCGGCGGTGATCGCCGAGCGTGTCCGTGAGCGTCTCGATCAACGGCGAGTCGATCGCCGCGAGTGCCTTCCTGAGCGCGGGCAGGCGCCCAAGCGCCTCGCCGAGTTGCGCAAGGTCGCGCGGCCGCGCCGAACGCAGGGCGACGCGCGACAGGATACGCTCGACGTCGCCGATGCCCTGCAGCCGGTCACCGAGGTCCTCGATCGCGGCATGCGTCGTGACGGCGTCGATCGCCTGATAGCGCCCCTTGAGCGTGTCGGCGTCTCGCAGCGGCCGCTGGATCCAGCGCCTGAGCAGGCGGCTGCCCATGGCGCTCTTGCAGCGATCCATGACGCCCGCGAGCGTGTGCTCGTCGCGACCGGACAGCGAGCGTTCCAGTTCGAGGTTGGCGCGCGTCGGTCCGTCCATGATGACGGCGTCCTCGCGGCGCTCGACGGTCAGCGACGCAAGATGCGGCAGCGAAGCCTTCTGTGTATCCGTAACGTACTGCAGCAGCGCGCCCGCCGCGGCCACGCCGCGCGGCAATGCCGAGCAGCCGAACCCGTCGAGGTCGCGCGTGCCGAACTGCTTGCACAGGAGCCGACGGGCGCTGTCCAGGTCGAAATGCCATGGCGGCCGCTCGGTCACGCGGACTCGGTCGTCCAAGCTCGCGGGCCGGCCCGCGCCCTCGTCGACGATCAGCTCGGCGGGCGAGAGCCGCTCGAGTTCGCTGGCCACGGCCTCGGCAGTGTCGGCCTCGGTCAGGCGAAAACGACCGCCCGCCAGGTCGAGCCAGGCGATGCCGGTCGCCTCGCCGTCACCGAAAACGGCTGCGACGAGGTTGTCGCGGTGCTCGCTCAGCAGCGCTTCGTCGGTCAGCGTGCCCGGCGTGATGATGCGCGTCACCTGGCGCTCGACGGGTCCCTTCGACGTCGCGGGATCGCCGATCTGTTCGCAGATGGCGACCGATTCGCCCTTCCTGACGAGTTTCGCGAGGTAGCCCTCGACCGCATGGTAGGGCACGCCGGCCATCGGGATCGGGTCGCCCGCCGACTTGCCGCGCGCCGTCAGCGTGATGTCGAGCAGCGCGGCGGCGCGTTTGGCGTCGTCGTAGAACAGCTCGTAGAAGTCCCCCATGCGGTAGAAAACGAGCATGTCCGGGTAGTCCGCCTTGATGGCGAGATACTGGCGCATCATTGGCGTATGGATGGAGGAAGCGTCGGCGCTCATCGGCTTGGAGCAGCTTGGGGGCCGCTATTATGATTGGCCCATGAAAATACTGCATGTCGAAACCGGGCGCCATCTCTACGGCGGGCCGCAGCAGGTCATCTACCTGATGCGGGCGCTCGCGGCGCGCGGCCACGAAGGCGAGCTGATCTGCCCGCCTGCGTCGGGCATCGACAACGCAGCGCGCGCCGCGAACATCCCGGTTCGAAACCTGTTCTGCGCGGGTGATCTCGACCTGCCGTTCGCGTACCGGCTGACGCAGTACATCAACGAAACCCGGCCCGACATCGTGCACTGCCACAGCCGTCGCGGCGCGGATGTACTCGGCGGACTCGCCGCCTCGTTCGCCGACGTGCCCGCGGTCGTGTCGCGGCGCGTCGACAATACCGAGCTCAGGCTGCTCGCGGCACTGCGTTACCGGCCGTTCCGGAAAGTCATCGCGATCTCGGAGGCTGTCGCGGCGGCACTCAGGAATCGCGGCATCGAGGACGAGCGCATCGACGTCATCAAGAGCGCAGTCGACGCCGATGCGTTCGCGACGACACCGGACTGCGCGGCGATGCGGACCGAGTTCCACGTCCCTCAGGACTGCTTCGTCATGGCGGCTGCGGGCCAGCTGATCGAGCGCAAGGGTCATCGCCACCTGCTGGATGCGGCCGCGGCGCTCAAGGATCGCGGCCTTACGTTCCGGCTCATCATCTTCGGCGAGGGGCCGCTCGAAACGGACCTGAGGGCCCAGGCGGCATCGCTCGGATTGGGCGACATCGTGCAGTTCGCGGGCTTTCGCACCGAGCTCGATTCGTATTTCGGCTGCCTGGACCTGTTCGTGCATCCCTCGCTCGCCGAGGGGCTCGGCGTCGCGACGCTCAAGGCGCAGGCGGCCGGCGTTGCGGTCGTTGGCTTCAACGCGGGCGGTCTGCCCGAGGCGATTCAGTCGGGCGCGACCGGACTGCTCGTCGCGCCCGGCGACGCCGAGGCGCTCGGCGACGCCATCGAGACCTTGATGAACGACCGGCCACGACGCGAGCAGATGGGCGCGGCTGGCAGCTTACGCATGCAGCGCGACTTTTCGATCGACACGATGGCCGACCGGCACGTGGCGCTGTATGAATCGATCCTCTGATGGCTGACGCCCCGAGCCTTGCGGCACTCGCGGCCGGCGTGGTGGCCGATCTCGCCAGGGGCGGCCATAAGCTTGCGACGGCCGAGTCGTGCACCGGCGGCTGGATCGCGAAGGCGCTGACCGACGTGCCGGGCAGCTCGGACGTGCTGGGCTACGGCATCGTGAGCTACTCCAACGAGGCCAAGCAATCGCTGCTCGGCGTGTCCGCCGCGACGCTCGCCGAGCACGGCGCGGTCAGCGAGGCCACGGTGCGCGAGATGGCAGCGGGCGCGCTCGACCTGAGCGGCGCGGACCTGGCCGTCGCCGTCAGCGGTGTGGCCGGGCCGGGCGGAGGCAGTGACGAGAAACCCGTCGGCACGGTATGGTTCGGCTGGGCACGTCGATCCGCCGAGGATCACGACATCGAGGCCGAGTGCCTGGTATTCGCCGGCGGCCGCGACGACGTGCGTCGGCAGGCCGTGCAACATGCCCTCAAGGGCGTCAGAAAGAAAGCAGCACCATGAGCAACAAACGTATTTTCTTTGCCCTTTGGCCGGACGACCGGCAGCGCGAGCAGCTGCGCAATACGATCAGCCCCGTGGCCAAGAGCATCGAGGGCAACGCCGTGTACCGGGCGTCCTGGCACGTAACGCTCGTATTTGTCGGCGATTTCCCGGAGGAGCGCGTGCCGTCCCTGCTCGCGGACTCGGCCGAGATCGCCGTCGAGCCGTTCCGGCTGCGCTTCGATCGCGCCGAATTCTGGCCGCGGCAGAAGATCGCCGTCCTCGGGATCCAGATCGTGCCGCCGGAGCTGCAAAATCTGGCCGCTTCGCTCAACGACCTCGTGCGCGCCCACGGCGTCGACTCCCAGGACACGGTTTTTCGTCCCCACGTGACGATCGTCAGGCGGGCACGAAACTTCGAAACCCAGCGCCTCGCGCAACCGCTGATGACCCAGTGGTCCAGCTTCGAACTCATCGAGTCGGAGCCGAACCCGGGCGGCGCGCGCTACCGCCCGCTGAAACAATAGCTTCCGCGAGATTCCTCTTTTCCGGTCAAAGAGCCCGGAAATCGAGATCGCGCGGCTGTTGGGCTTCGACGATAATTACTGTATATAATCACATACTTTCCAACATCGACCGGATGGCGTAACTCCTATGGATGACAACCGCAAAAAAGCACTCGCAGCGGCCCTGGGCCAGATTGAAAAGCAGTTCGGCAAGGGCTCTGTCATGCGGCTCGGCGACGGCAGCGCGGCGCGCGATATCGAGGCCGTTTCGACGGGTTCGATCGGGCTGGACGTCGCGCTCGGCATTGGCGGCTTGCCGAAAGGCCGGGTCGTCGAGATCTACGGCCCGGAATCGTCCGGTAAGACGACGCTGACGCTGCAGGTTGTCGCAGAAGCCCAGAAGCAGGGCGGCACTGCGGCGTTCGTCGATGCGGAGCATGCCCTGGACCCGAGCTACGCAGAGAAACTGGGTGTGAACGTCGACGAACTGCTGGTCTCGCAGCCCGACACGGGCGAGCAGGCGCTCGAGATCACGGACATGCTCGTGCGCTCGGGCGCCGTCGACGTCATCGTCGTCGACTCGGTCGCGGCGCTGACGCCGAAGGCCGAGATCGAGGGCGAGATGGGCGATTCGCACATGGGCCTGCAGGCGCGGCTCATGTCGCAGGCCCTGAGGAAACTCACGGGCAACATCAAACGCTCCAACGCGATGGTCATCTTCATCAACCAGATTCGCATGAAGATCGGCGTCATGTTCGGCAGCCCCGAGACGACGACGGGCGGCAACGCGCTCAAGTTCTATTCCTCGGTGCGCATCGACATCCGCCGTATCGGCGCAATCAAGAAAGGCGACGAGGTCATTGGCAACCAGACGCGCTGCAAGGTCGTGAAGAACAAGGTCTCGCCGCCGTTCAAACAGGCCGAGTTCGAAATCCTTTACGGCCAGGGCATCTCCCGCCACGGCGAGATCATAGACCTCGGCGTACAGCACGGCATCGTCGACAAGGCGGGCTCCTGGTACAGCTACGGTGATGATCGCATCGGCCAGGGCAAGGAAAACGTGCGCGAATTCCTCAAAGCCAACCCGGAGATGTCTGACGAAATCGAAGCGAAGATTCGCGCGGCGCTGCTCCCGGAAACCGTCGAACAGCCGGCGGCCGACGACGAGGAGGCCATCGCCGAGGCGTAAGCGGACCGTGACTCGGTCGTCACCCCCACCGATCAACGACCTGCTCTCCGACCTCGTCCAGCCGGACGAGGTCGATCGCTTTGCGCTGCCCGTCGAGGCGCGCAAGAAGGCGATGGACTGCCTTGCGCGGCGCGAGCATTCGCGTAGAGAACTCGAGCAGAAGCTCGGCAAAGCTGGCTTCACTACCGAAGCCGTGCTCGACGCGCTGGACGGGCTCGCGGCCGACGGGCTGCAGTGCGACCGGCGCTACGCCGAGGCCTTCACGCATTCGCGGGTACGCCGCGGCAAGGGGCCGGCCCGGATCCGAGCGGAGCTCGGCGAGCGCGGCGTCGCCGGTGCGCTGGTCTCGGAGGCGCTCGAGGACGCCGGCGCCGACTGGCGGGCCTTGGCCATCGACGTCCGCCGCCGAAAGTTCGGTGATGCACCGCCGTCCGGTTTCGCCGAGAAGGCCAGGCAAATGCGCTTCCTTCAATATCGCGGATTCGAGACCGACCATATTCAGGCGGCGGTTTCCGGCGGCGATTGAAACACTTAGAATCCGCCGGATGAACAGCATGACGAGCAAAGAGCTCCGCCAGGCCTTCCTGGATTTTTTCGCCGAGCACGGGCACGAGATCGTTGCGAGCTCGCCCCTGGTGCCGGGCAACGACCCGACGCTGCTGTTCACGAATGCCGGCATGGTGCAGTTCAAGGACGTCTTCCTTGGCGAGGACAAGCGCAGCTACAATCGCGCGACGTCGTCGCAGCGCTGCGTACGCGCGGGAGGCAAGCACAACGACCTCGAGAACGTGGGCTATACGGCACGGCACCATACGTTCTTCGAGATGCTCGGCAACTTCAGCTTCGGCGACTACTTCAAGCGCGATGCGATCCGTTATGCCTGGGAATTCCTGACCGGCACCCTGGGCCTGCCCGAGGACAGGCTCTGGGTCACGGTCTTCAACGACGATGACGAAGCCGCGGACATCTGGCTCGAGGAAATGAAGGTCGACCCCGAGCGTTTCACGCGCATGGGCGAGAAGGACAACTTCTGGGCCATGGGCGACACGGGTCCTTGCGGCCCCTGTTCGGAGATTTTCTACGATCACGGCCCCGACGTTGCGGGCGGGCCGCCGGGTTCGCCTGACGAAGACGGCGATCGCTACGTCGAGATCTGGAATCTCGTTTTCATGCAGTTCGACCGGTCCGCCGACGGGACGATGACGCCGTTGCCCAAGCCGTCCGTCGATACGGGCATGGGACTCGAGCGCATCGCCGCCGTGATGCAGGGCGTGCACTCGAACTACGAGATCGACCTGTTCGCCAATCTCATACAGGCGGCCGCCGATACGCTGGGCGTCGAAAACGATGGCGACGCTTCACTCAACGTCATCGCCGACCACATCCGCGCCTGCTCGTTCCTGATCGTCGACGGCGTGCTGCCCGGCAACGAGGGCCGCGGTTACGTGCTCAGGCGTATTATTCGTCGCGCCATTCGCCACGGCAAGAAGCTTGGTCGGGACGACGCGTTTTTCCACAAGCTCGTCGAGCCGCTCGTGGCCGAAATGGGCGAAGCCTACCCGGAGCTCGCCAAGGCCCGAGCCCACGTAGAGAAAGTGCTGGCGAAGGAAGAGAGCCGCTTCGCGGAGACGCTGCACCAGGGCATGGAGATCCTCGAAGCCGCTATCGGCGATCTGGATTCGAAGGAAATTCCCGGTGAGGTCGTGTTCAAGCTCTACGACACCTACGGCTTCCCGGTCGATCTCACGGCCGACGTCGCCCGTGAACGGGGCCTGTCCGTCGACCAGGCCGGCTTCGAGGCCGCAATGCGCGGCCAGCAGGAGAAGGCGAAGGCCGCGAGCAAGTTCGGCGCGGTTGGCGGCGGTTCGCTCAAGACCAGCGCCGACACCGATTTCCTTGGCTACGATGGCACCGATGCGGTCTGCAAAATCATCGAGCTCTACCGGGACGGCGAGAGCGTCGAGGTCCTCGAGACCGGCGACGAGGGCGCGGTCGTCCTGTCGACGACGCCGTTCTATGCGGAAAGCGGCGGACAGATCGGCGATACCGGCCTTCTCGCCGAGGAAGGGCGCCTGTTCCTGGTCGTCGACACGCAGAAGAGCGGGAACGCCATCGTGCACTACGGCGCGGTCGAACAAGGTGAGCTGCGTGTCGGTCAGAAAATCGAAGCGATCGTCGACGCCGAGCGGCGTCAGGCTATAGTGCTGAACCATTCCGCGACCCACCTGATGCACGCTGCGCTGCGCCAGGTGCTTGGCGATCACGTTACCCAGAAGGGTTCGCTCGTCGCGCCGGACCGTCTGCGTTTCGATTTCTCGCACTACGAGCCCGTCAATCCCGAGCAGCTCGATGAGATCGAGACGCTCGTAAACGACGAGATTCGCTCGAATCGCGCGGCCGAAGTCAGTCACATGAGCTACGACGACGCGATCGAGTCGGGCGCCATGGCCTTGTTCGGCGAGAAGTACGGCGACGAAGTGCGCGTGCTGCGCTTTGGCGACTTCTCTGTCGAGCTGTGCGGTGGCACACACGTCGATCGCACCGGCGACATCGGCGTGTTCCGGATCACGTCCGAGGGCGGCGTGGCGTCAGGCATTCGCCGCATCGAGGCCGTCACGGGCCGCGGCGCACTCGAGTGGATCGGCGCGCGCGAGCGCGAACTCGGCGAAGTCGCGGGCCTGTTGCGCAGCCAGCCCGATCAGGCGGCGAGCAAGGTCGAGCAGCTCCTGAAGCGCAACCGCGAGCTCGAAAAGGAGCTCGCCGCGGCCAAGCAGGCGCTCGTCACGGGCCAGGCCGTGGATCACTCCGAGAGCGTGACGGAAATCGAAGGCATCAAGGTGCTGGCCACGCGAATGGACGGCGCCGACGCCAAGACCCTGCGCGACGCCGTCGACCGCTTCAAGGACAAGCTCGGCAACGCAATCGTGGTCGTGGGCTCGGTCGAAGGCGACAAGGTACGCCTCGCAGCGGGCGTGACGAAGAACAACACGGACCGGGTCAAGGCCGGCGACCTCATCAAGCCGGTCGCCGCGGCGGTCGGCGGCAAGGGCGGGGGGCGCCCCGATTTTGCCCAGGCGGGCGGCAGCGACGTCGGCGCGCTCGATAAAGCGCTCGCGTCGGTGGCCGGCTGGGTGGCCGACAATCTGGGGAGACTCTGACTAAGCCAGCACGAGCCCCAGCCGTGATCCGCCGAGGCCGGGCGGGGCGTCAGAACTCCCTGGCCCGCCGCGGTCCGTTGCGACCGCGGACTGGCGGGCCAGTTCGGCCTCGACCCGTTTCACGAACGCTCTCGCGGCGCGCGGCCGCCCGGCGATCGGCCGCCACGGCAATCCCACGGCGTCCGCTGCGCGTTTAACCCTGCGCAGCTCCCGGCAACTCAGCCTCGTTCGCAACATCGCTCCTCCTCCCCGAATCATTGCTCTGATCGATGGCGGGGAGTCTGCGGGGACGGGCTGCCGAGGTCCTGACCGGAATGTGACTTTCTTCTGACGGTTTTGCGAAGCGATATGCGGGACCGTATCTGTTCTGCCAGCGACGTATGCGGAAGCCGGGTTCCGGGTTAGCGCCGCCGATTCAGATACCGGCCAATCGCTTGCCCAGCTTATTGTCAAATCGTGTTATTTAGCAATCGCTCGATATTTGGCCAGTTCGTCGCGCATCGGCGCAGAAAATCAGCTAGTATTCCAAGCGTTTAGGAGTACCAAGCGCCAACAAGAACGGGGCATGAGCCCCGCAGGGATGGAGAGACAGGTCATGTTGATACTGACACGACGCGCTGGTGAGACGGTAATGATCGGGAGCGATGTGACGATTACCGTCTTGGGGGTGAAAGGCAATCAGGTGCGCATTGGGATCAATGCGCCCAAAGACGTCGCGGTACACCGCGAAGAAATCTTCGAGCGAATCCAGAGCGAAAAGGCGGCCGAGGCCCCCCAGGCAAAGGTGGCCGAAGAGTAGGCTTTCGACGCTCTTTGGGGTTTACCTCAGGGGCCCCGAATCAGTACTATGTCGCACCCGCGCGGACCGAGGTCCGCCGCGTGAGGTGT
This sequence comes from Woeseiaceae bacterium, assembly GCA_028280615.1. Lineage (GTDB taxonomy): Bacteria > Pseudomonadota > Gammaproteobacteria > Steroidobacterales > Woeseiaceae > UBA1847. The sequence goes on from JANQLK010000027.1 coordinate 58,967, forward strand.
TGCCGTCGCTCGATCGAATAAGCGGTCGGCAGACATCGCCGTTTGTCGTCCGCGAGACGGCGGCGACTCGGAGAAATTAGGGAAATTCGGAGAGATGGCTGAGTGGTCGCCAAGAATCGCTGTAAGCGATTCTGCATGTTCGCGCGAAGCGCGGACACCGCGAAGCGGCGAGGGACGATAGTCCCGAGTTTACGCGCTCCCCGGCGTCCCGCAGGGACGCGGAGCGCGCGAGGAAAACCTGGCTGAGGCGTCGAAATTGACGATCAAGAAATACGGAGAGATGGCTGAGTGGTCGAAAGCGCTCCCCTGCTAAGGGAGTATACGTTAATAGCGTATCGAGGGTTCGAATCCCTCTCTCTCCGCCAGACCCTTTAGTGACCCTGAAACCCAGTAATCATGCGGGTTTCAGCAGTTGCTAGTTCTAGCGGCGGCCCTAAAGGCGTCCCGTAAAGCGTAGCAATCAGAGTAGTAGAGTCAGACCTTCCTCTGGGCCATAAACTCCGCGACTTTGCGCATATGGCGCTCTTGTGCGGACTCTTGCGAGCCACCCAAGTTAGCAAACAACGCAGCGTTGTGAGCCTTAACGGCTGCACGTTCCCCCGGCATTATCCTGGGACTTTTGTAGATTGCCTTCGGTGTTCGTTCAAGTGCGGGCTCGGGCAGGCGCCCTCTCATGATCAGATTTGTCCACTCCGCCCTCCCGCTCGCGGATTTGTGCCCGTCTCCTCCGCCTTCGTGCTATCGGCAAGAGCTGCCGTTCGTTCTGGACGGTGTTAAGTTTCGGAAACGACTCGATCCGGTCGTTGAAACTGCCGGCAGTAATGCGAAGAGAACGGTCCAGATGACAGAAGCATTTGCCTGTAAGAAAGAGTGGATTCATTTCTCCAACGAATCCGTCGAGTCCCTGTTCGAATCGTGGGTAAACGAGGCGAGACGACGGCGTTCCCGGCCTGGAATGGAGGTTGTTGAGGATTTCCTTCGCAGGACTCTCGACCGAGATGGGCCAGGGTGCCGGGCATTCGGGCTCTATGGGGAATACGTACCAGAGGAGATTGCTGATCCGGCCGCGTTAGATGCGCTGGCGACGCTGGTTCGGACCACGCTCGAGCATCCGCAGACAGTCGCGGGCATTGCCTGGACCGATGAACTGGCGAATTCATGGAAGTCGCGCCTCCGTACGATGCTGGACTCGTTAACAGCCCAGATTAATTCCACTGGATAATCACCGCCCCAACTGTGATCTGTGATCGAAATTCGACGACACTAGGTCTACGGACTTACATCACGGTTACCAATCGCTCCAGGCGTATGATCGAGAGGATCACTGTCTGAAAGCGTCAACCGGTGAATTGATGGAATTGGATCGTCCTATAGCCCCTTCAATTTTCCTTTCAATAGGATGGCCAAACATGAGCCGCATACCCTTCTTTCAAAACCACATCCGGCGATTGTAGCTGGGGTACTTCATCCTCCCAATCTACGAGCCGTCTACGACTTGCTTTGAAACAGCAGCGGCAATACGTCCTCGATAATTCGATCCGAGTCAAGAGAAGAATCGCCCACTGCGATCTAATCCGCACAGTACCGACAAGATCCGTACCCACCATCGCTTTTCGGAAAAAAATACGTATCGCAAAGGCCGATTGCCTGGAGTAACGCCAGTGTCTTTGTATTCAGTCTTTTTTTCTGTTCCGTAGCACAGAGATTCGGCTCCTGCCCGTCGGCAACACTCGACGTTGAGTACAACGACTCGGACCAAAACTCAAAATCAAGCTCCCAGTACACGTTTCCCGGTTTGGGTCCGTATATAGAAGAACACTGAAACTCAGACTCACCGCCATCACACACCACCACTTGACCGACGTTATCAACCTGCTCCCGGGACCTTGAGATTTCTTCCAGTTCCTCGTCATGAATGCTTCTTGTCATGATCGCAGCGAAATCCTCAATACCATCAGAATTGAAATCACCAACCAGAAGATCACCCAGGTATTCATCGCTCCGGGCATAGTATTCTTTTACCTTCTCGGAATAAGGGGCTATCACCTGGAATTCAGGATACCGAGCCTTTAGTACATCCGTGTAGATATCGAGCTTCCCTGGCTCCGCGGAATACGAACAATTTGCCGACAAGGCCGCAAGGAGAACGATGAAGGAATGTGACTTGGCCGAAAATCGTTGATGCATCAAACTGAGTCTCCAATTTCGCGAACGGCCGGTACGGGTCAACAGCTGGCGATTCTAGCAATTCAGGTCCAATGGCCGGAATCCAAAGTAGAGCAGTCGGTAAGAGAAGTTTCCGCAGTAACGCGACATGAGGAGATCGGTGTGATCGAAGGAGGTTGATGCTCACCCTCCGGTTCGACAATACGCGCCGGCACTTATCCCCTCACGCCGTTACAATGGCGCCCCACCAATACCGCACACGGAAACACAGTATGAATTACCGCCGACTCGGCAAAGCCGGCATCAAGCTCAGCGAACTCTCCCTGGGTTCCTGGGTGACCTTTCACGGCCAGTTCGGCCTCAAGGAAACCGTCGAGATCATGGCCGCCGCCTACGACGCCGGCGTGAACTTCTTCGATAACGCCGAGGGCTATGCGTCTGGCAAGTCCGAGGAAGTCATGGGACAGGCACTCAAGACGCTCAACTGGCGGCGCGGCTCCTATCTCGTGTCGACCAAGCTTTTCTGGGGCCTGCACGACGCGCCGAACGAGCGCAACACGCTGAATCGCAAGTATCTCCTCGGCGCGATCGACGGCTCGCTCACGCGTTTCAATCTCGACTACGTCGATCTCCTGTATTGCCATCGGCCCGATCCGGAAACGCCCGTCGAGGAGACGGTCTGGGCGATGCACAACATCATCGAGCAGGGCAAGGCGCTGTACTGGGGCACGTCGGAGTGGGAGCCCGGCGACATCGTCGAGGCCATTCAGCTTGCCGAGCGGCACCATTTGCACAAGCCCGTCGTCGAGCAGCCAGTCTACAACCTGTTCGAGCGCGCGCGGCTCGGGCCAGACTACGATGCGGTATACGACGACTACGATCTCGGATCGACAACCTGGAGTCCGCTGGCGTCGGGCCTCCTGACCGGTAAGTATTCGAAGGGCATTCCTGAAGGCAGTCGCGGCAGCGTCGAGGGCCTGGAATTCTTAAAGAGCGAGCTGACCGATCCCGATCGGCTTGCAAAGGTCGACGCGCTGAAGCCGCTTGCCGACGACATGGGCGCAACGCTCGCGCAGTTCTCGCTGGCCTGGTGTTTGCAGAACCCGAGGGTCAGCTCGGTCATCACGGGCGCGAGCCGGGTCGAGCAGGTGCATGAGAACCTGCGTGCGCTGGAATTCGTTGACAAGTTCACGCCGGACGTCATGGCGCGGGTCGACGAGATCTTCGCGTGACGTCTTCTGCTCAATCCGGCGCGGAACCCGCGTACGGATTGGGCGGCAGCAGCTCGTCCGGAACGGCCGCGCGGCGGCCGTGTTCGGCGGGCGGATAATTCTCGGCGAGGTAGGCAATGATGCGCGCTTCCGTATCGGGGTCGAACTGCCACAGGTTCTGCGTTTTCTGCATCCAGCGAATGAGCTTCAGCCATTTTTGGGCGTCGCCGCGCTGCTGGGTGACGAGCTTGAGCGAATGGCAGGCGATGCAGTTGTTGCGAACCAGTTCCCAGTCATCGGCTACCTTAAGGCCGGTCAGAAGGTCGATCTCGGACTCTTCGCTGGCGACTGGGCCGGTCAGCCCGAGCGCGAGCGCCGCGCTGCCAACAAGAGATGCGAAGCGCACCGGAGTCATACCGCCTGCACCGCGATCCGGTGGCAGGCATTGTTCAGGTAGCCTTTCGGGTTCCAACCCGGAAGCACCATCGGCTGCCGGACGCCCGCGTCATCCGTCGCCCGCGCCCAGATCTCGTAGTAGCCGGCCTGCGGGAAGCGCACGCTGGCACGCCAGCGCTGCCAGGCCAGACGGTTCCTGGGTTTTTCGAGCGCCGCGCGCTGCCAGGTGGCGCCGAAATCGATCGAGACGTGCACGGCCTTCACGCGACGATCCCCGGCCCAGGCATGTCCGCGTGTGGCGAGCGCTTCGCCGAGCGGCGCCTCGATGCCGGACCTCGGGTACGTGACCAGCGATTTGACGGGCATCGACTCGATGATGCAGAAATCTTCGTGCGGAACGTCGCTGCCCGGCGCTACGGGCTTGCAGGGTACGCGGTAAGACGTGCCCGTCATCTTCGGTCCGTCGTGCACCCGATCGCGAATCACGATGCGTTTGAGCCACTTGCCGCTGACCGAGCCGGGCCAGCCGCCGACGACGAGCCGCAACGGGTGGCCGTTCATCGCCGGGATGTCCTCGCCGTTCATGGCCCAGGCGATCAGCGACTCGTTCTCGAGCGCCTTCGCTATCGGCACGCCGCGCGATATCGGGACCAGGTGAACGTTGCCGCTCGCATGCGTGTCGGCGCTGTAGTAGGCGACATAGACCGCATCGTCGCGGATGCCGACCTCTTCTAGCACGTCCTTCAGGCGAACGCCGGTCCACTCGGGACAGCCGACCGCGCCGACGGTCCATTGGTTGCCCGAGGCGGGCGGCACGAATTCACTGCGGCCGTTGCCGCCGCACTCGAGCTGCAGTGCGTAGCTGTGGTGCCTGAAGCGCGCCTTGAGCTCGTCGATCGTGAAGGTGACCGTTCGCTCCGCCGACTCGCCGCCGATTTCGAGCGTCCAGGCCGCCGTGTCGACGCCGCCCGGCGGCACGCCGTTGTTGCGCACGAACAGGTGCTTCGCGGGGGTAATGTCGTCATCGAGCAGATGCGCGGGCGTTTCGGCGTTCACGGGCCGATCGTTTAAGACGATGAGCCCTTGCTTGCCCGGAATCTCGAACGGCGAGTCCGTGGCCGCGAGCGCCGCCGGTATCAGGCCGGCCGGCAGCCTGTCGGCGAACGGGATCGAGGCGCCGAGCGCCGTCGACATCGCGACGAGCCCGCTGCCCTTGAGGAAGCCGCGCCGCGTGACCGGGTCGGTCTTCCGACCCCACGTACGCTCGTCGGCAGCCAGCGGATCGGCGGAATACAGTTCGTGCAGGCCGCGGTAGAGTTTGCTCATGCCGTGTGCCTCGTCTTTCGAGTCCGGCTAGTAGAGTACCGAAATCAGGGCCACGCTGACGACGCCCACGACGAGCGCCGAGAACAGGCCGACGCCGAGCGGCTTGAAGCCGATCGTCACGAGCCCGCGAATGCTCGTGCCGAGCCCCACCGCCGCCATTGCGACGGCCAGGCAGAGCTCGGCAGTCTCCTTGATCGTGCTGACCACGGTCGACCACTGCCCGGGCGTCAGGACGCCGAATGCAAGATCGCCCATGTCGCCGACCGTGCGCGCGAGGCTCATGAGCGCGAATCCGACGACGAACAGTGGAATCATCGTGTACCAGGGCGGCGGGTCCTCACCGCCCGAGTTCCGGCGGTGATGGACGATGCACATGAGCGGAATCACGAGCAGCATGCCGAGGTTGCGGACGAGCTTGGTGACCGTGGCTGTGTCGAGCGCGGCCGCCTCGCCGTAGAACTGCTGGTACACGAGGCCGGCGCCGGCGACCTGCGCGGTCTCGTGCACCGACGTGCCCAGGAACAGGCCGGCCGCGAACGGGTCGCCGTCGAAGATGACATTCCCCGCGAACGGATATACGAGCATGGCGACGATGCCGAACAGCGTGACGCAGGCGACGGCGTAGCTGACCTCGTCGTCCTTGGCCGTGATCGTCGGCGCCGTCGCGACAATTGCGGTTGCGCCGCAGATGCTCGTCCCGACGGCGATCAGGGTGCCAAGGTTGGCCGACAGACCCAGCCGCCGCGCAAGGTAGGTGACGAGAATGAGCGCGGCGCTGACCGTGCCCAGGATCACGGGCAGACTCTTGAGGCCGATCGCGCCGACCTCGCCGAGGCTCAGGCGGACGCCCAACAGCACGATGCCGAAGCGCAGCACGCGCACGAGCCCGAAGCGGATGCCGGGATCGAACCACGCCGGTAGTGAGATGAGGTTTCGGACCGCTATGCCCAGGAGTATCGCCATCATGATGGCGCTGATCGGGCTCTTCGGCAGGCCGAGCCAGCGAATGCCGATCAGCTCGGAGAGAAAGCCGCCACCGAGCGCCAATGCGAGCGCCAGTAGCAGGCCGGGCAGTAGGGACATGGGTCAGTGCTTTGCGGAACGAGGCCGGAATACTGCGCCGGCAGCGGCAAAACCGCAAGCGCGACTATTCGGGCCGGACGCCTCTCCGAATGGACGCGATGGCAGCGGCCGACCGGCCCCTCAGGGACGCCGTCGACTGCGCTTTGCGCCCGCGATTCCGGCTCTGGGCGCGACCGTGCTTCAGGACAAATAAGGAGAGACCGACGCGATGAGCAGTGTAGACGATTTGCGGGTAGACCAGGCGTCTCTGGTCTACGCGATGGCGGCCTTTCTGCAGAGCGCGGCGGTCGTGTTGCTGGTCGTCCTCTTAGGCGCCATCGGCGTCGCCGTCAGTATGGGTATCGTCGGCCTGTTCACCGGTGCCGTGGTGCTGGCTGTAGGCTAGGAGCTTATTACCGTCTGGATAAGCCCCCGAGGGCCTGGACAACGCGACAAGCGAGGAGGCCGGCCTAAGTACCCCCGAGGCGGAAAAACCCACCAAAAGCCGCTTTACGTCCCCAAAACAGATCAGTAGACTATGCGCCCCTGATTGGCAGGCCCCAACGCCCGCCACACCAGACAAAGCGCCCGTAGCTCAGCTGGATAGAGTACCTGGCTACGAACCAGGCGGTCGGGAGTTCGAATCTCTCCGGGCGCGCCATACGGAACAAGGGTTTACAGTTTTTCTGTAGGCCCTTTTTCTTTTCAGCGTAGATAAATCGTAGAGTTGTTCTCTACGATTTCCAGCCCCCGTTCGATTCGAGACGCCGCATTCGATAGATGCTCCGGTGCAAGATGCGCGTGCCGGAGTACCATCTCGTACGACTTCCAACCGCCCAATTCCATGGGCTCCCGCAAACCGGTTTCGCTCCTGACACAACGGCCCCCTATACGCGCTATCCGCGCCGGCGACCGCTGGTCGGTCAAGCTCTGGGCCCGCAATCTCACCGACGAGGAGTTTCCCGTGCGGGGCTTCTTCTTTGGCAACGATCCTCGCGACGGCTATACCGCACACGGCTTTACGCAGCTGGGCGCGCCGCAGCATGCGGGCGTCACCGTCAACATCGAGTGGTAGGGGCTAGGGAAGCTCTGTCCTCCGCCAGGGCGCTCTACGACTTTGCAGCCCGGGCAGGTTACCGTCGGCTGCGACTGCTACCAGGACCACGCGGTTGGTAAACCGGCTGTTGTCTTTTCCGCAATCCTGCAAGCAGGAGCAGTCCGGCGCCGAGCAATGCCAGCATTCCAGGCTCCGGCACAGCTACGGTCGCGAAGCCGGCAACCGAGAATTCGCTGCCGGTGTGTTGCCCGAATTGATCGACGTAGGCCAAGAAGTCGACATAGGCCGGATTGAAGCTGCCGCCGAAATTGACGTAGTACTCGCCATTGGGATCGTAACTCGTTGCGTGAACGAGGAACTGCTGAATCAGCCCGCCGGCGCTGTCGTACAGCCGGACCCAACCGGACTCACCTGCATTTCCGCCGTCGTTGGCCGGAAACAGGTCGGTCAGCAACACGCCGGTCAGCCAGTTGTCCGGGTTTACGTACAGTGCGGCGTCGAAGAGAACGGAGAGTATCTCGTCGCGATCGATTTCGTCCTGCTCGCCGCCGAGAATGCCGTAGCCATCAATATTGTCGCGATACAGCAAGTCGCCGTTGGCGGTCACGGTGATGCCGTCGGCGGTGAAGGACCCCGTTCCCGCACCGCCCCACACGGTGTCATCGCGAAAATCGATGTCGAGCTCGATCGGCGCAGCGATTGCCGTCATGCTCGACATCACAAGTAAACCTGCGACGTACGTCGCACTAACGAAGTTGCCCAGCGTCATGTGTCTTCCGATAAAAAACAGAGGTACCGATATACGAGCAAGTCTCGTGCCAAAATAGGAAAACACTGTCCAACAATGAGTTACGAAGGACTACGACAATCGTTCGACGAGAGTTGTCAAGCCTTCCGACAGACTGCCCAGATTTCCGCGCTCGGGCGACCGCACGTGACTTAACCATAAGCACATCCGTCGGCTTTGGCGCGGTCTGCAATGCTCCGGGATAGCGCGTGGGCGAGCGTCGTGGCGGGAATAAGGATTCTATGTTGAGGCGCAAATCCGATGTTCCGGGTTGAAGCGGGTCTGGTTGCCCAATAGCGCGGCGAAGCGAGCCGTTCCGGCGTGCGGCCTTCCGTCTTGCCCCGTGCAACCCCGCCATACTGGCCTCAGCGGTAGCCGAAACTCGCCCGGCCGCGTGCTTGACCTGAAGAAGCGGACATTGCCTTTGCGTCGGTATCGCTGACAGTGGACCACTGCCCAGCCGCCGGGCGCACTGCGAGCGTGCGCGCAAACTCAACGCCGGGAGCAGCTCTTGCCTGTCCTCGAATGAGACTCGGAGCGGCGCAGCCGCGGAGCCCGCAGGGTCGAAACAGCGCTAAGGTTGTTTCAGGTAATCCCGCCGGACGCGCCGTCTAAATCAAAGGTTTGGCCGGTTTTGCCTGCTAGCCCTTTGTTCATTTCCGACACTTTTCCGACAGTCGCCTTGGTCTTGTGGCCAATAGGCATCAGGTTGGGCATTTGCCGTCCGCCACGATTCACGATCGCCTCGGCAGCATCGATCAGTTCCTGCAATCCTGGCGTAGCGTCGGAAGCAAAATTCCAATCCGGGGAATGAATGTCTGCTCTGAACCTGCAAGCAGACATGGGGATGTTATAAAGTCTCGGCCGATCGCTAGTGACCCATAGTGGACACCGCGCTGCTCGATTGGAGATCCGCGTTGACATCGAAATTAGCCTGCGTCGTTCTCGTATTCTTCGCCACGGGTGCTAGTGCGCAGAAAGATGAGTCCATAGCACTTCGAAACAATGCTGACATGTTGCTGGACCGCCTTCATGAAAGCGGCGATTTCAGCGGGGCCGTGATGATCGGGGCCGACGACCTCGTCGTTTACGAGGCGGCTTTCGGGATGGCCGATCAGACCCGCGCATTCACGCTAGACTCGTCCGCAGATGGAGCGTCTCTCGCCAAGACCGTAACAGCGGCCGTGATTTGGCGGCTGATCGGCGATAGGGCGGTTGCACTGGATGATTCAGTGAACGAACACCTCTCCGAGTTTCCCTACGAAGGAGTGACGATTCGGCATCTGCTCGGACATACAGCCGGATTGCCCGACTACGGCGCAATGCAGCCGCTACTCGAATCCGGTGAGGCTGCGGGAAACCTGAAACTGCAGGAGTACATGGCCACGACCTCGCCCCGCCCAATGCATGAGCCGGGCTCCACCTTTAGCTACTGCAACACTTGCTATGACACGCTCGCCCTACTTGCGGAGCGCGTTACTGGGGCATCATTCAACGAGCTTGCGATACAGGACTATCTTGGCGGTTTGGGCGCGGTCCGCGCGTTCCTGAGGCCTGTCAGATTCGAAGATTGGCGCGAGCCCAGGACATTAGGGTTCGGGTCCAGTCTCCCGAATGCCGAAGTCGTCGACGTGTTTGACAACGAGGCCTTTTACGGAGGCTCCAATATCTACTTTGCGGTGCGTGACCTGCACGCGTGGGCAAAAGCCTGGGTTGACAAACGCGCATTGCCCGCATCGGTTTACGAAAGCGCTCGGCTGCCTGCACGAATCGGAGAATTCGAATCCTCAATAAGTCTATCGAGCTGGTACTGCAACGCAGCCGAAGACCGCTGTTACTACACGGGCCATCTTCAGGGCTTCTTCAACTTCGTCTATTGGGACGTGTCGAGACGCCTCACCGTGGCATTCGTCAGCAATAACTCGATGGCGCCGCCCCTACAGCCTTGGCTCATGCGTTCTCTTGTCAGTGTTGCCGAGGGGCGCAGCGTCGAGGCCATGCCAATCGTACCGCCGAAGGACAAGGAGGTGAACGTCGCTGCAATCCGCGGACTCTATCGTCTGCCGGGCGTCGGCGACGTGAGGCTCGACGTGTCCACGGCTGGTCCTATATTGCGGGTCGATCAAGGCCCAATCTACGCCATGTATCCAGTCGGATTCGGCACGCTCTACGTGCCCGGCAAAGATGCGTATATCGGGATTGAGGCGTCAAATGACGCCGCGTCACCGAATCTGACATGGTCTTCTGTCTTCACAAAGTCCAATGGGCTTCGACTTCAGCGATGAGGCATCACACTGGCTGAGTCGAATCGGCGAAGAGCCGTGTTGTCTTGACTGACTCAACGGCCGCCATTGGCCGATTTCTGAACCTCAGAGAGGGCTGAAAGGAAGACGTTGAGCGCCCGGTTTCGCAGGAGACCGTACCCCCGCCAGGTTAGCCACCCACGATGTGGGACTTCCCGATATTCTGAAGAAGGGAGGTCCCTGGATGAAGCGCAGGCGACACACCAAATACAAGATCATCTCGATCCTGAAGGAGCACGGGGCCGGCGCCTCGGTGCCCATCCTTCCGGGAAGCTATTGGCGACGAGAGGCCTTGCGTCGAGTCACTCCTTCCAGGCGTAGCAAACAAGCTATTCAGATTCTGCAAGTGCGACGAACAAAGTAATCAATCCGAACGAACATGCGCGCCGAAAAGCAAAGGTACCCGCACTCTCCAACGGCGCGCCGTAGAACATCTAAAGCCCCCTTCCGCAATGACCGTAAAGCTGAGTATCGGAGGTCCAGACGTCAGGCCGCGGCCGGCCACCGCCCATTTTTTCGCCTTCTCAAACTGCTCCCGTGAGGCATCGATATGCTTCAACATTATCGCCTCGCCAACACAGCCGCTAGCTTCCCAACAATGATCAGCAGGACTCCAGCCCATAAAACAACAGGGCTCGTTGTCGCCTACGGCATGCGCAAAGGCTCTGGCACCCTGGACATACTGGCAACAGTCTCTACAATGCTGTAAACGTTTACTAAAAATCCCGTATGGTGGGCAGATCCTGTAGAGTGTCCGGGCCTTGTCAGTTTCGACGTAGGGTTAGCGTTCCCCACCGCCCGGAGGACGATGGCATTGAAGTCGAATCCACAAAAGATATATAAAACAGATCCTTATTAACGATCTCGGCAGCGTTCGCCTGGCTGCGGGCGATGCGAAATTAAGCGGCAATGACCGGAACTCAGGGCTGAGCCTTTGTACTTGACTTTGTAAACGTTTACAACAATACTAGCTCGACAGTAGGGGGCAAGTACTGAAGCGAATCCAATTCGGGGGATACCTGAAAACTAGGGGGGGATACCTGAACATGAACAATCGTAAGCATTGCGCAAGCGCATTCTTCACGGCGCTTGCGGCAACACTCGTCATCGCCTCGCCACCGGTTCTGGCCCAGGACAACGTGGCCATGGAGGAAATTGTTGTTCGTGGCATTCGTGGCTCTCTAACGAGCGCGATGGACATCAAGCGCAATGCCGATGGTGTGGTTGATGCAATTTCGGCAGAGGACATCGGCAAATTCCCCGATGCCAACCTCGCCGAATCGCTGCAACGCATTACGGGTGTATCCATTGATCGAGTCAGCGGCGAGGGTAATCAGATCACGGTGCGTGGTCTCGGACCAAACTTCAACATGGTGACGCTGAATGGCCGCCAGATGCCAGCGGCATCGTCGCCCGAACAGGAGAGCATCTCCTCAGCGACCCAGAGTCGAGCATTCAACTTCAACCAGATTGCCTCGGAATCGGTGTCCGGCGTCAATGTCTACAAGACGGCACAAGCGAACGTGACCCCGGGCGGCATCGGCGCGACCGTTGATATCAGGACGGCACGGCCGTTCGATTTCAGCGAAACCACGATTTTCGCGAACGTCAGGGCCATTAACGACACTTCAGTCCAGCAGGGTGATGACATCACCCCCGAAGTTGGCGGCCTGTTCTCGACCGTACTGGCCGACGGCAAAGTGGGCCTGTTGGCGAACTTCTCTTACGCCGAGCGCAATTTCAGCGAACCTTCCGCGCACACTGACGGCTGGCTGCGCGACGAGGCCGGCACTGCCAGCTACGATACTTGGTGCGCAAACCGCGATTGCACCGGCGTGCCGCACATTTACCGCCCTGTCAGCAACATCGGCGAGATTCAGCACAACGAGCGCACGCGTACCAATGGCCAACTGGTAGCGCAGTTTGCTCCGAATGACGATCTCGAAATCACGCTGGACTATGTTTTTTCGGACTTCGAGATCGAGCAAGATCGGTTCCTCACCGGCCTGTTCGGTGTCGTCGATGGCAATACCGTCACCAATGTTGTGCTCGACGACAACTTCAGTGTGCTGGGTGCCACACGCGCCGGGCACCAGGCAGATGCACTTGCCTACCAAAACGAAACGGTCATCGAGAATGAGTCATTCGGCTTGAACCTGGACTGGAACGTGAACGACGCATTGACGCTCACGCTCGACGCCCACAGTTCGGACGCCGTCAGCCAGCCCAACGGACAGTTGAATGACCGCAACTACCTGATTCAGGGTCCGCTGGGAAGCGTCTTTGACCTGACCTACGATGGCAGGGGCGTGTACATCGATGTCGAAGATTCCGGCGCCTTCCGCGGTACTTGCCAGTTCGGCATCAACGATCCAACCGGCTTCGATACATTCGGCGAAATCGACGCTCCGGGCTTTGGTTGCGGCAACATACCGGGTGTAGATGGGTTCCAGGATCCGGACGGCTTCTCCGGACTGGGCAGCGTTTTCCGCACAATCGCCATCGACAACGAAGTCAAACAGTATCAGCTCGACGCTACCTGGGACTGGGACGATACTGTACTCAGCGTAGGTGCTTCGTACACAGACTTCGGCGTCGAAACGCTTGCCACGAGCACAGGTTTCGTCTTCCAGGGACTGTACCCATGTGCCGAATGCAATGTCCACATCTCGAATCCCGTCAAGACTGGCGCGCCGAGCGGCTTCCAAACCACGAACGAGGTCGACCTGAACGGTTTCCTGAACGCTCAGCGTGGCCCGTTCCTCGGGCAAAATTTCGCCAACCTGGGGTTTGATCAGGGCTTGGTGCCGGCCGGTGGCAACTGGCCGAACCCGGATGACGCGGTTATCAATGCATTCCCCCCGACTTTTTTCGGAGCTTCTGAAAGGTCGACAGCTCTCTACATCAATCTGTCGACCGAGTTCGAAGTTGGTGATATGCCGGCGCGAATCCGGGCAGGCGTGCGATACGAGGACACCGATGTCGAAGGATCGGCATTCCAGAATTTCCCGACCGCCCTGCAAATTACGTCCCCGACGGAAGGGCAGGTACTTCCCGGTCCAGAGGAAACGTTCTTCGAGGTCAAAGGCAGTTATTCGTTGTTCCTGCCGGCTCTCGACTTCACGCTCGAGCCTCAGGACAACCATGTCCTGCGCTTCTCCTACGGGCAGAGTATCGCGAGGCCTGACCTGAACGGCCTGCGCCCGCTCACGACGGTCAGTGACTATCGCCCCGGTACTGCGACGGCTTCTTCCGGCAACCCGGACCTGAATCCATACCTGTCGGACAACTTCGACTTGTCGTGGGAGTGGTATTACAACGACGGGTCGTACCTTTCTCTGGCCTACTTCTATAAGCAGATCGACGATTACATCGGTACCGATGTGGTCCAGGACGTGATCCTTGACGTAAATGGTGAGCCATTGCGCAATCCGGAGGCCCGGTTCGACCCGAATACGATTCCATCAACTCCCGTCATCAGCGAACCAACCGATCCGATTGCAGTGTTCGATGTGACAAAGCTTGTCAATGGTGAAGAGCGCGAGGTTGATGGATTGGAGGTGGCTGTACAGCACCTGTTCGGCGAGAGTGGATTTGGCCTGCAGGCAAACTACACGGTCGTTGACAGTGATGCGGAATTCGATACCGAAGTCTTCGATAGCCAGGCCATCCTTATCGGGCTCAGCGATTCGTGGAACGTCATCGGGTTCTTCGAGAATGGGCTGTTCTCGATCCGTGTCGCGGCCAACTGGCGTGATGAATTCCTGTTCGCTACCAACCAACTCAGAGCGACGAATGAGCCGGTATACTTTGACGAGTACCTGCAGGTTGATTTGAGTGCAGATTGGTACATTAATGACAATCTCACTGCCAACTTCGAAGTACTGAACGCGACCGGAGAAGACCAGCTGCAGACAGGCCGGTACAGGAACCAGTTCCTGTTCGAGAATGATCAGGATCCGCGCTACACGATCGGCATCAGAGCCCGCTTCTAGAACGGCCAAAATTCAAGCATGCGGGATGTGAACCAGCGCGGCCGCTGTCAAGCCAGACGGCCGCGCCCTAGTGAAGGGACGCCATGCATATCAGTGGCATCAAAGAGGCGTTTGAGAAAGATGGTTACGTCGTCATCGGAGATTTCTTTGACTATGCGGTCATGGAGCACCTGGACGGGCTGATCCGAAACTACTACGGCGAGGATCCGGATTTCTGGCACAACGACGAATTTCTCTCCAAGGCCCGGACGGAAGTCGTTCCATGGTTTCCGCAACGCGAGGGAGTCAGTGAGTTCGACGCCATCGAGAACGACGAGTGCTTGCAGGCGCTGACCGAAGCGATACTCGGCCCGGAATGGAATTCGCAGTACTGCATGGTCATGTATTCGAAGCAGGGAACAGCGGGCCAGGCCTGGCACCAGGACTGCCCGCCCGATGATCCGACGAGACACAACCTGAACCGCCTCGTGTACACAAGCGACATCACCGATGAGATCGGCGGCCAGACCGTGGTCGTGCCCGGCTCCCACAAACGCGGTGTCCTGAGTTTCGGAGATCCGGTCGCGGAGTTCGACGATCAGGTGGTCCTACGGCCGAAGAAGGGCACACTGGTATTGCTGCACGGGCATACATGGCATCGTGTGCTGCCGATCACCGGCAGCTATCGATTCTCCACCAACTACCGGTCCGCACCGAAGGGTACTCCTGACGACATAACCGACATATGTGTCTACAGGAACATGCGGTACCGGTTCTCGACGTCGAGCGTCGTAGAGGAACGAACCGCCTAGAAGTTCGACCGAATCAGGTCCATGTGCTGCTGAATCCGCAGGCTTGCCGCCAGCGGAATGGTTTCGGACTGCGTGCGCCCCGCAATCAGATCGTCATTAACAGCCCTGACCTGGTAATCGAAGCCATTGGTCGAGCGCGGGTCATGGAAGCGGTCGACTTGTTCGTCGAGTACCCAAAGCTGGCACTCATTCGCACGCCAAAAGTCCGGAATCGCGATGTAGCCGTCCTCGCCGATGACGAAAGCCCAGTTTCTGAGCTTCGTGCGAAAGGACGTGCCGATGGTCGAAACGAAGTCGTCGAAATCGAAGGTGGCGACAATATCGTCCTCAACACCGTTCGGGGCGTGGCGTGCAACCACGTCGACGCGCTGCGGGTCCGCATCGGCGAACAAAGCCGTTAGCGCGACCGGGTAGACGCCCATCTCCAGGAGGCAGCCACCAGCGAGCGCCGGATCATACTCACGTACGTCTTCGCCGTAGCTAACCGGATAGCCAAAATCGGACTGAATTCTCACGATGCGACCGATGCGGCCGGAATCAACCCACTCCCTGGCCTTTCGAATGGCCGGTAGAAACCAGGTCCACATTGCCTCCATCAGGTAGCTGCCGGAGTCAGCAGCAATGTCGATGAGCTGCTGACATTCGTTTGCGTTCGTCGTAATCGGTTTCTCGCACAAGACTGCCTTGCCCGCACGCAGCGCGTCACCGGCGTGCCTCAGGTGCAAGTTGTGTGGCGTGGCAATGTAGATTGCGTCGACGTCAGGATCGGAGTACAACGCGGCGTAACCGGCATGAGACGTCTGGATGTCGTACCGACCGGCGAACGCCCTGGCTGCAACGCCGCTTCGCGCGGCGACGGCCTGAACGATGCCGTTACCCGTAGCCGGCATATCCTTGACGAACGTATGTGCGATCCTGCCCGCACCGACAATGCCCCACCGAATGTCCTTCACGCCCGCGAAAGCTCCCTTTCCAGCTCTTCCAGAGAGCGGCCACGGGTCTCCGGCATCAGCCGTGCAAGAAGCGCCAGAAATACGACGGCAGTGGTGGCAAAAATAGAGAACGTGATGACCGGTCCGAAGTGTGCGAGTTCGACCGGAAAAACGAACTGGATGAACCACGACACGCCGCTGTTCACGACGCCCATAAACGCCATGCACACGCCACGAATGCGATTGGGAAAGATCTCGGAGAAAAGGACCCACATGACCGGGCCCAGGGAAAAGGCGAACGAAGCGACGAAACCCAGGATGCCGGCGAGCACGATACTCGGGCTCTCGGAATGGAATCCCCCGGCTGCCAAAAACATGCTGAAAGCGATGCCGGCAAGGCCGGCCAGCATCAATGGCTTGCGGCCCAGTCTGTCGATCAACAGCATCGCGGCAATCGTGAAGACGACGTTGACGACACCAATATAGGTCGCCTGCGCGAATGCCGCGTCGGTACCGACTCCGCTTTGTTCGAATATTATGGGGGCATAAAAGTATACGGCATTGACGCCGCTGCTCTGTTGTGCGATTCCTGCAATCAGTCCAACGACAAGCACCATTCGCAGCTCGGGACGAAACATGTCCTTGATCTTGGCAACAAGGCTGTGTGTTACCTCTTTCGCGCTGTCGCGAATACAGTCCAGCAATTCCTCGATGTGTTCCGCAGGCGCGATGCGTTGCATGATTCCGTGCGCACGTTCGGGTTGTCCGTCAAGGATCAGCCAACGCGGACTTTCGGGTACGAACAACATGAACACGAAGTACAGGGCGGCAGGAATCGCCTCGAGACCCAGCATCCAGCGCCAGGCAAACTGGTCGACTCCGAGACTGACGGCCAGTGTTGACTCTGACTGACTCAACTGCAAGATGCAGTAATTGGCGAAGTAGGCTGCCGAGAAGCCAATGACGATATTGAACTGATTGACGGATACCATGCGCCCGCGAAGACGGGCGGGTGCGATTTCGGCGATGTAAATGGGTGCCAGCATCAACGTGCCAAATGCCAGGCCGCCGATAAGTCGGGCGATAAACAACGTAATTGGGTCGGGCGCAAAGGCAGATGCGACTGCGGAAACCGTGTACAACACTGCGAGCGTGATCATGACGATCTTTCGGCCCACGTAATCGGCAATCGGCCCGACCGTCAGGGCTGCTGCGATCGCGGCCAGACTCGGCGCGCTGACGATCGCGCCGACCCACCATTCGCTCAGGCCGAATTCGGGTGTGATGAACGGCATGACGCCCGAGATAACGACGGCGTCAAAGCCGAAAAGGAAACCGCCTAGCGCGATGACGGCCGCATAGAAAAGCGCTGTGCGGTCCGTTTTGGTCATTCCCGCGATTTCCAGTCGGTGACTGCCTCGTTGAAGCGCCGTGCAATCTCGGGATTGGTTTCGAGGCGGGTATCGCCCCAGAATCCGCTTGCATAAGGTGGACCCCACATTGGCTGCGAGTCCCAGTCGACGTTGATGTAGGCGAGCGCGTCGATCACATCACGGTTCTCTTCCATGTAGGCGAACAGAGGGGCGAACCAGTAATGCCAAATCTCCTCGTCCGTAATCGGCCTTTGATCGGATGCCGGTTCGCCATCCCACAGCGGGCTGTGGTGGGCTGTGAAATTCTCGTTCAGATCCATAGCCTGCGGGGACGCTTCGGCGATCATCACGGGCTTGCCCTTTCCGCGAGCCAGTTGGACAACTTCATCGGACAGTTGTCCCGGCGTCAGTGGCGTGAAATCGGCTTGCGGCACGATAGATTGTTCGTCCGGATGCATGAACCACGAAAGGCCGAGCCAATCGACATACTCATCTCCCGGATACCATACAGATATGTCCTCGTGCCTGCCGTCGATGATCTCGTCAACACCCGCAGCGCTGGCCTGCAACACATACTCGACATTGTCGACACCTGTTTCTCGCAACACATCCACAATTCGTCGATAGGCCGCGATATAGAGTTCCGGGTTCCAGTATCCGTGGTTCCAGGCGCCATCAAACTCGTAGCCAATCCGAAGATAGACTCGGCCCTCGACCATGGATGCAAATCTCGCCAGTTGCCGGATCTCTTCGTCGTGCTCACCATCCGCGATTCGCTGTAAACCTCCCGGATGTTCGTTTTCGGTGATGGACAGCCCGATGGCAATGTCCCTGACACCGAAGTCGGTTGCCGTGAGGTAGGCGCTGTTTGGCCCGGCGCCCCACGACAGCTCGAAATCCAGCTGTTCGCCGTCCGCGTCGATACCCAGGCCGCCGAAATCGCCCGGCGTCAACAGGTCGTAGAAGTCGAGATAGGCCGTGAGTCCATCGGGTTGCACACAACAGTCGCTGGCCATATAGCCACGAACAGCGCTGAGGTCCTGGCCGATGATCAGTTGCTTACCCGCGTGGGGTCGCGGTGCGCTGGCAGTATCGGCCATGGGAACGTCGGCCGCACCGTTGCGGCCACATCCGGCAATGAGCGCGCTGACTGCCAGAAACGTGGTCCACCTTCGCATCGCTGTCATGTCGGCCTATCTCTCTGAGTTTTAACGATTTTGTGCAACAAAACGTCGAATTTGTGATTCCACTGTAAACGTTTACAATAGGCTCTTCAAGCGATCTGGTCGAATCTCGCGAAACATCGGTATCGAGTCATGAAGAATGACCTGTCATTCAGCGCGGACAAGCTGCAACCACTTATGTCAGACGATTTCGTGTTTGGCGTAGCAACTTCGGCGTATCAGATTGAAGGGGCTTCGCGGGCCGGCGGGCGCACCGATTCTGTCTGGGATACATTCTGCCGCCTCAACGGTAGCATCGCGAAGTCCGCGACCGGGGAAGCCGCATGCGACTCCTATTTTCGCTGGCGGGACGATCTCGAGCTGCTTGTTGAGCTCGGTGTCGGGGCTTACCGATTCTCGATCAGCTGGTCGCGGATCCTGCCCGACGTTTCAGGAGCGTTGAACCAGGAGGGTCTGGATTACTACATAGGGCTCGCGGACGCGTTGCGGCGCCGCGGTATTCGTCCAATGGTGACCCTGCATCACTGGGATCTCCCGCAATACCTGCAGGACAAGGGGGGATGGCAAAATCGCGAAACCGCGTATGGATTCGCAGACTATGCGCAGGCCGTCGCGATCGGTCTTGGTAGCAGCGTCGATTTCTATACGACGATCAACGAGCCGTGGTGCATTGTGAGCCTCGGCCACCGCTCAGGCGTCCATGCGCCAGGACTGCGTGACGAAGAAGCGGCCAACGCAGTTACACATCACCTGTTGCTGGCGCACGGGCTTGCCATACAGGCACTGCGAGACCATGCGCCACGCGCACAGCTGGGTATCGTGCTGAATGGCGGCCCCTCTTTGCCGCTGTCAGATTCGGAGGCTGATATCGATGCTGCAGGACTCTTCGAATCAGAACAGATTCACCGATACGCGAGCCCGATACTCAGGGGCGAGTACCCGGACGAGTTCGTGCCACCTGTCGGCAGGTACGTACAGCGAGGTGACCTGGAGATTATCTCGGAGCCATGCGATTACCTTGGGTGGAACTATTACACGCGCAACGTCGTAAGACGCGGTGATAACGGCTCGCCCGAGATCGTTGCCGCTGACGACTATCCGCAGACGGACATGGGATGGGAGATCTACCCCGATGGACTGCGACAAGTCTGTTCGGTCCTGCAACGTAACTACGACCTGCCACCGTTGTACGTTACCGAGAATGGCGCGGCATTTCAGGACACGCTTGCTGACAATGTGGTGCACGATCCCGAACGGATCCGCTACATTCAGCAGCATCTGGACGTCATTGCGGATATGATTGCGTCCGGCGTCGACATCCGCGGCTACATCTGCTGGACATTGCTGGACAATTTCGAGTGGGCAGAGGGCTATTCCAAACGCTTTGGCCTAGTGCACGTGGACTTCGACACACAAGTACGCACCATGAAAGACAGCGGCAAGGCGTTCGCTGAACTGAACGCAACGAAGGCTCGTTTGGCGGCCGGCTGCAACGAGAGGCGCACAGATGCCGCGCGATGAGATCAGGAATCCGATCCTGCGTGGATTCAACCCGGATCCATCGATTTGCCGGGTCGGTGCGGATTACTACATCGCTGTCTCCACCTTTGAGTGGTTTCCCGGGGTCCGGATTTACCATTCCAGGGATCTCGAGAACTGGCGACTCGTCGCCCGCCCGTTGAACAGGCTGAGCATGCTGGACATGCGCGGTGAGCCGGACTCCTGTGGCGTCTGGGCGCCCTGCCTGAGCCATGCGGACGGAAGATTCTGGCTCTGCTATTCCGACGTGCGGCGCTTCGATGGCAACTTCAAGGATACGCACAACTACGTGACGACGTGCACGTCCATTGACGGTAAGTGGTCGGATCCGTTGTATCTCAATTCGAGCGGATTCGACCCGTCGTTATTCCATGATGATGACGGCCGAAAGTGGTACACCAACATGGTCTGGGATCATCGCCCGGACAGGACTTTCTTCTCGGGGATCGTGTTGCAGGAGTTTTGCGCTGAATCTCAAAAGCTGCTCGGACGCCCGAAGCACATCTTTCCGGGAACCGAGCTGGACTACACCGAGGGGCCGCATCTCTATAAGTGCGGCAAGTACTACTACCTGATGACCGCGGAAGGTGGAACCGGCTACGGACACGCCGTCACGATGGCGCGTGCACGATCCATCGACGGCCCGTATGAGGCCGACCCGTCCGGTCCTGTGGTTACGGCAAGGGACGATCCGGACTGGCCGTTGCAGCGCAATGGCCATGGCGATCTCGTCGAGTCCGCCGATGGCGAGTTCTTTCTCGTGCATCTCTGCGGTCGGCCTCTTGATGGAACGCGACGTTGTACCCTGGGCCGAGAGACAGCCCTGCAGCGGCTGGAGTTGACCGAAGATAACTGGTTTCGACTGCAGGGCGGCAGCCATCTGCCGGAACTGGCGATAGAACCACCAACGCTTCGGTTAGATGAGCCAGTCGTTGAGGTACAACGCGATGAGTTCGAAGCGGACGAGCTCGATAGTGTCTACCAGTGGCTGCGGACGCCTTATCCGGAGAGCTTCTGCAGTCTTCGTGATTCGCCTGGCCGGCTGCGTCTGTACGGCATGGAATCTCCGGGTAGCCTGTACCACCAAGCGCTAATCGCCCGCCGCCAGACTGATTTTGTTTTTGTCGCGGAGACCGCTGTCGATTTCGAGCCCGACAACTTTCAACAGATGGCAGGACTGATCTGCTACTACAACTCTCGCAAGTTTCACTACCTGTATATCTCAACGGACGACGACGTCGGCAAACACATCGGTATCATGAGTTGCGAAGCCGATCCGACATCGGCTGTGACGTTCCCGATACAGGAAGACAGCGTCCGCGTTCCCGAAGGACCGCTGATCTGGCTGCGGGCGACGGTCGATCATGCCACGCTGTTCTTCTCCTGGTCAGAGGACGGCGAGAGCTGGCACAAAATTCCCGTGCGCCTCGATCAGAGTTTGCTGTCTGACGAAGCGGGCATTGAAGGCGGCGAGCAGTTTACCGGCGCTTTTGTCGGCATGAGCTGTAATGATCTTTCGGGCAGCCGCAAGCATGCGGATTTCGATTTCTTCAGTTATACGGGCAAAGGATGAG
Organism: Woeseiaceae bacterium; assembly: GCA_028280615.1. Classification (GTDB taxonomy): domain Bacteria; phylum Pseudomonadota; class Gammaproteobacteria; order Steroidobacterales; family Woeseiaceae; genus UBA1847. Next base: position 80,663 of record JANQLK010000027.1, read on the forward strand.
ATCTAGCTGGCAGGGTTCGTAACCGACTGTCTGATCACCAGCTTGTGCGGCACGATCTCCGGCGAGCTGCTCTCGCCGTTGCCGGCATCGATACGCCGGCAGAGTCGGTACATGACGCGCTCGCCAATTTCCTCAGCAGGCTGACTGATGGTCGTCAATGGCGGATCGGTCACTTCCGCATAGCGAATGTCGTCGAATCCCACGACGGATATGTCGTCGGGTACGCCGAGACCCGCGGATTTCACCTCGTGCAGGCAACCTATGGCCATCTCGTCGTTGGCACAGAAGATCGCTGTTGGCCTGTTGCTGTGATTCAGCAGATTGCGCGTCGCCTTACGTGCACCGGCAATCGTGAGATCGCCATCGACAACCCAGCCGTCTTCGACAGGCAGTTTCGCTTGTTTCATCGCTGTGCGATATCCCAGCTCGCGGTCTTTGGTCAGCAATGAAGACTCCTGGCCGCAGATCATCGCGATTCGCTCGTGGTCTTGTGAAATCAGGTAGTTGACGGCCTCCTTTGCTGCCGCAATATTGTCGATGTGCACACTGGGAAAATCGGCCAACTCGCGTGACACGGTTTCACAGCCAATGACGATGGGCAGGCGGCGTTTGCTGTTGGCCGAGGAAATCTCGGTGCCAAAGGGCGATACGCTGGCAAGCAAGATAATGCCATCGGTCTGGTTGGAAACGAGCATTGCGCCAATTTCGTCGGCTGTCAGAGTGTTGAATTGCGTTTCCTCGATTACGACCGAGTAACCCTTGTTCTTCGCGGCAGACCTGATGCCGCGCATGACGGCCGTGAAGAACGGGTCGCCGACAGAAGGAAGCACCACCATCACGATATTCGTGCGGCCGCGGCGGAAGCTCTGCGCGAGCGTGTTTGGCGAGTAGCCAGTCTGACGAATAGCATCCTGAACCTTGAGACGGGTCTTCTCCGTGACCTGCTCAGGGTTGTTGATACTCCTCGACACCGTGGCAATCGACACGTCGGCAATTCGCGCGACTTCTTTAATGGACACGTCCGACATCTTCACTCGCTGGATCGACTACATGTTGCGCAACAGTATGGTCGAGAAACTCAGTCCACGGTAGCGCGCAACGCTGATGCATAGAGGAGTGTAAACGTTTACAATACCGCGGGCAATCCAGGAGGCGAGTGTGTGGGGCATGGCCCGGAACCAGCATAACGACGAGTTGCAGACCGTAACACTCGAATCCGGGGGCGGACTTCGTGCGACGATTCTCAATCTCGGCGCCGCGATCGCGGCGATTGAGGTACCTGCCGCCAATGGTCTGCACGACGTCGTGCTCTCCTATACACGTGTCGAAGACTATGTCGACGATCCGTATTTCATGGGCGTCACGGTCGGCCCATTCGCCAATCGAATAGCTGACGGGCGTTTTGAACTGGATGGCCAGGAGTATCTGCTGCACAGAAATGAACAAGCAACCGGACATTGTTTGCACGGGGGTGAGACGGGCCTTCACAGACAGGTTTTCGACCTGCAACCCGACGACAGCGGTACTCAAGTCACATGTCGGGTCATGCTGTCGGGCGGAGCAGGAGGCTTCCCGGGCCAACGTGAGGTAATCGTTGTTTATCAAGTAGTTAACGGATTCGAACTCCTGATCGACTACGCCGTTACTTCAGACAGCAATACTGTCATCAGTTTGGCGAACCACGCCTACTTCAACCTCGGTGGTGAGATCGAGGATCATGAGATACAGGTTTTCGCAGACGCCTACACGCCGGTCGACGACACAAGCCTGCCGACCGGCGAGAAACGGTCGGTGGCGGACAGCGTATTCGACCTGCGCGCCGGTATACGCATCGGCCAAAGGAAGTATGACCACAACTTCGTGCTGGCCGAAGGCTCCGCGGGTCTGGGACAGGCGGCGATTCTACGGAGCCCGGCAAGCGGTTTGGCGCTGAAACTGTACACGACCCAACCGGGACTGCATGTTTACACCGGCGACGGCTTAAGGGCGCCTTTCCGTCCGCGCAACGGGATCTGCCTGGAGGCACAGGGCTACCCTGATGCGCCAAACCAGCAAGGATTTCCGTCCACGCGCCTGGCGGCGGGCGAAGTCTATCGGCAACAGACGATCTATCGGTTCGAGCCTGTATCTGTCTGAAATTTTTGGATTAATCGCGACGCTGAGGGACGCGACTGGCATTGGGGTCTGTCTATGGTTAAAATGTAAACGTTTACAACCTGTGCCAACGGATCACAAAGCTCGATGCCGACAGTTCTGGGAATTGACTTGGGTACTCAAAGCGTCAAGGTCGTTTTCTACGACTTTGGTGCCAAAGAGTGCGTGGCAGTCGAGAGTGCCTCGCTCGATCTTTACCAGACAGAGGAAGGCGTTGCCGAGCAACAGGCGCATTGGTGGATTCACGCGCTGAAACAGGCGTTGCAACAAGTCGGCAAGGGAGTACGCGAGTCCGCGGTGGCTATTGGCGTATCCGGTCAGCAACACGGGTTCGTGCCCATTGACAAGAGCGGCGAAGTACTGGCGCCCGTGAAATTGTGGTGCGATACGTCTACGGCTGCCGAGTGTGATGCGATCACAGAGGCGTTCGGGGGCGCGCAAGCCTGTATCGAGGAAATCGGCAACGCGATTCTGCCTGGCTATACGGCGTCGAAAATCCGCTGGTTTCGTGATGCACATCCAAACCGCTATGCGCAATTGGACTGCATTCTGCTTCCGCATGATTACCTCAACTTCTACCTGACCGGTCAACGCCGCATGGAATCAGGAGATGCATCGGGAACCGGATTCATGGATGTTCGCAAACGCGAATGGTCGCAAAGGATGCTGAGGGCCATCGACCCGGACCGGGACCTGCGAGATTGCTTGCCCGGAATAGCCACGGCCAATCAAGCCATTGGATCCTTGATGCCGACGGTCGCCACGGAGCTGGGTCTGCGCCCCGAGATCCCGGTTTCCATCGGCGGTGGTGACAACATGATGGGCGCGATCGGCACCGGCAATGTGACTCCCGGCGTTGTGACTGTCAGTCTGGGCACCTCTGGCACCGTCTATGCCTTCTCGGAGGAACCGATCATTGACCCGAACGGCAATATTGCAGCGTTCTGCTCGTCGACCGGCGGCTGGTTACCACTGCTATGCACGATGAACTGCACGGTAAGCACCGAACTGATACGAAACCTGGTTGGTGTCGACATATCAAACTTCGAGACGCAGGTAGAGTCGGCGCCGCGAGGATCAAGCGGAGTCATGACCGTTCCTTTCTTCAACGGCGAACGGACGCCGAATCTGCCGAACTCGCGTGGCGTCATTCTTGGCCTCGACGGGCGCAATGCTACGCAAGCGAACCTGTTTCGCTCCGCTATGGAGGGTGCTACCTATGCGCTGCGATTCGGATTCGATGAGATGAAGTCGCTGGGTGTCAACGCACGTGAGATCGTGTTGACCGGCGGCGGCGCCAACAGCCGTACCTGGCGGCAGGTCGTGGCCGATGTGCTCGACGCACCGGTAACGGTCCTCACGAACAACGAAGGTGCGGCTTTCGGAGCGGCGCTGCAGGCCCTGGCGATCCTTGAAAACAATGACGTTGAGCTACCGATACTGGTTGCCGGCCACCTCGACAAGGACGACGGGCGGTGTGTCGAACCACACCCGTCTGGCGTCAATTTCTACAACGAAACCTACAGCAGATACCAGCAGGCAGTTGACAAGGTCGCTGCTCTTTATAGCTAAGGACAAGAGGCAAAAAGAATGAGCCGAAGAGTTTTCTCAGGCGATACGACCTATTTTCCTGGAATTGAGCAAATCCGGTACGAAGGACCGGAATCCGACAATCCCCTTGCTTTCAAGGCGTACGATCGCGAGCGTGTGATCGGCGGCAAGACGATGGAGGAACACCTTCGATTCGCGGTCTGCTATTGGCACAATTTCTGCGCGACGGGCGCAGATCCGTTCGGGCCCGGAACCCGGGAACTCGCCTGGGCGCAAGGCCCTGACAAGGCCAGGGTCGCGAGGGACCGAATGGACGCCGCGTTCGAGTTTTTCACGAAACTGAATATTCCATTCTGGTGTTTTCACGACTTCGACATGGCATGGGAGGGCGCAACGATAGGAGAGTCGGAAAAGAACATCCAGGTGATGGTTGATCTTGCAACAGAGCGGCAGCAGGAAACCGGCATGAGACTGCTGTGGGGAACGGCAAACATGTTCTCGAATCCGCGATACATGAACGGCGCGTCGACCAACCCTGATTTCAACGTCGTGGCCTACGCCGCGTCGCAAGTCAAGGCAGCGCTCGATGCAACTGTCGAACTGGGCGGGCAAAACTATGTTTTCTGGGGAGGTCGTGAAGGCTACGCGTATCTGCAAAACACGGATACGAAGAGAGAGCTCGAGCACCTGGCCATCTTCCTCGACAAGGCGCGCGAGTACGGCCGTTCGATCGGGTTCGAGGGGACGTTCCTCATAGAGCCGAAACCGATGGAGCCGATGTACCATCAATACGACTTCGACGCGCAGACAGTCATCGGATTCCTGCGTCACCATGGCCTCGACGGCGATTTTAAACTCAATATCGAGGCAAATCATGCAACGCTCGCCGGTCACGCATTTGCGCATGACCTGCAGATGGGTGCAGATGCCGGGTTGCTGGGCTCGATCGACGCGAACATCGGAAACCCACAAAATGGCTGGGATACAGATCAGTTCCCGTCTGACGTCTACGATACCGTGCACGCGATGATGGTCGTGCTGAGAATGGGCGGGCTCGGAGATGGCGGGCTGAATTTCGATGCCAAGGTGCGACGCGAGTCAACCGATCTCGAGGACACGTTCATTGCTCATATCGGTGGCATGGACTGTTTCGCGCGAGGCCTGATCATCGCCGATCGGGTTCTTGCCGACAGTCGCACGCGCGAGTTGCGTGAGGGCCGGTATACCAGTTTCGACTCAGGGGATGGCAAGCGCTTCGAAAAAGGCGAACTGTCGCTGACCGACCTTCGTAGCTTGGCGATCGCGCACGGCGAGCCTGAGAAAATCAGCGGCAAACAGGAACTTCTCGAGAATCTCATCAACGACCACATCGTCCGAGGTGCGAGCTAGTTGGGCGAGGCCGACCAGCATACCTTCTACATCATCATCGTCAGTTGTATTGCCACGATCGGCGGATTCTTGTTCGGATTTGATAGCGGCGTTATCAATGGAACCGTCGAAGGGCTGCAGCGCGCCTTTGATTCTGACAGTGTGGGGACCGGTTTCAATGTGGCCTCGATGCTGCTGGGCTGCGCGATTGGCGCGTACTTTGCCGGCCGCCTCGCGGACCGGTTTGGCCGTCGGTCCATTATGCGTGTCGCCGCAGCGTTCTTCATTGTCAGTGCATGGGGATCGGGCATCGCGACAGGTTCAGCCGAGTTCGTCATCTATCGCATACTGGGCGGGCTTGCCGTTGGTGCAGCCAGCGTTCTTGCTCCTGCCTACATCAGTGAAGTGGCGCCAGCGCATTATCGCGGGGCGCTTGCAACGGTACAGCAAATCGCGATCATTAGCGGGTTGTTCGTCGCGTTCCTGAGCAACTATTTCCTTGCAAATCTGGCGGGTTCGTCGACGTCGGAGTTATGGCTGGGATGTGAAGCCTGGCGATGGATGTTCTGGGTCGAAATTGCTCCAGCGACGATCTTCCTCGTCGCATTGTTCTTCATTCCCGAAAGCCCACGTTTCCTGGTGCTTAGCCGCTGGTCGAACGAGGCCTTCGACGTGCTGACACGGCTTGGTGGCGAGGAACAGGCGCGGCGCAAGGTCGACGAGATTGACCGCTCTCTTGCGGCAGACCACCACAAGCCCCGTCTGCGTGACTTGCTGGACTCGGAAACGAATCGTATCCGGCGCCTGGTTTGGGTGGGAATCGGTCTCGCCACGTTTCAGCAATTGGTTGGCATCAACGTCGTGTTCTACTACGGCGCGGTGTTGTGGCAATCCGTCGGGTTTTCCGAGAGCGATGCCTTGCTGATCAACGTAATAAGCGGCGGGTTGAGCATCGCCGCGGTCATCCTTGCACTGTTGCTTGTCGATCGTGTCGGCAGAAAACCGCTATTGCTCGTGGGGTCGATCGGAATGGCGCTATCACTTGCAACCGTGGTCGTGGCCTTCTTGAATGCCACCACGGGTGCCGATGGTTCTCCGGCCCTCGAGGGGATATACGGTCCGTTGGCGTTGGTGGCGGCAAACGTCTATGTCGTGTTCTTCAACGGATCGTGGGGCCCGGTCATGTGGGTGATGCTGGGTGAGATGTTCCCCAACCAGATTCGCGGTACGGGTCTCGCAGTCAGTGGCCTCGCGCAGTGGGGATCCAATTTCGGCATTACGGTCACCTTTCCGGTGTTGCTCGCATCAATCGGGCTGGCCGGAGCTTACGGGCTGTACACGCTCGGCGCGATACTGTCCGTGTTCTTCGTCGTCAAAATGGTCCACGAGACGCGGGGCCTGGAGCTCGAGGAGATGCAAGGGTAGTTGCCAGAACTCCGACAGTTCGCCGACACGAGTTGTGCGCCGTCATGCAGAGTACTAAAAAATCAGCAACGAGCGTCGTCGGTCCAGCCTTCTTCTTCAGTAAGTTACTGTGCGCTGACTGGCTACGAACTAGGCGGTTGGGAGTTCGACGAACTCGCGCGAGCGAGTTTGGACGCGCGTAGCGCGCCCCGTATGGGTGAGGATCGGTCCATGCCGATCCGAATCAATCTCTCCGGGCGCGCCAATTTTTATCAATTAGATCAGGCAGTTAGTGTCTCTGGCGCTAGGTGCTTTTCTCTACAGCACCACCAATGCGGGGGTTTTTCGCGTTTCGGCGTATTCCTCCCAATTTGGTAGAATCTGCCTTGCTCCCACAGTGGGAGCATGTTACGGTTCCTCAATGAGGGTAATCGCAAAATCCCGACTACGGAGATTTTGGGAGAGTAGCCCCAAATACCGAGACGCAAGGAAGCAGATGACCGAATGGTACAACTTCTGTGCCTCGGCAACATGGAACTCACCTCACGAGCTGAAGGCTGATCTTCGCAATGCCAGCATCCTGAAGAACAATCGAGTTGTCTTTAATGTATGCGGTAACAAGTACCGGATTGTTGTACTCACTGACTATGTCAGACATGGGATGCTGATTCGCTTTGTAGGAACACATCAGCAATATGACGAGATAGAGGACATCGAGTACATTTGAGACTGATGATGAAACTGAAACCGATCAGGAGCGACCGCGAATTAAATCGTGCACTAAAGCGCATCGACGAACTGTGGGGTGCGAAACCCGGTACGTCCAAGGGCGACGAACTCGATGTCTTGATGCTCCTCGTTGAGAAGTATGAGGAGGAGCATTTCCCGATTCCAGTCTCAGATCCCGTTGAGGCAATCAAGTTCTTGATGGAACAAAACGGGCTGTCACGCAAAGATCTTGAACCCTACATCGGCGCAAGTGGGCGTGTGTCGGAAGTGTTGAATAGAAAGCGAAATCTCACTTTGCCAATGATTAAGAGACTACACAAAGGTCTGAAGATTCCCTACGAGAGCCTTATTCACTAGGCGCTGGTGACGCTCATACTCAAAAGCAAGCTATCGCTGCTGGAACACCTGGCCAGATCAGGACCTGGTTAGCGAATCGACAGCTGCGGGATTCCCGATCACACACGATTCCGGCAACATCCACATGCAGGCCAAATAGTCTGGTAAGGGGTGACCTCGTGACGAGCCAGGTTATCGACCCATAGCGGCCGGACTGGTGAAGTATCATCGTCGATTGCAATTTTCGCGAGGTTAATGAATGCAGCTTCTGGGAAACGATCCCGTTGGCGCCAAATGAACAGGTTACTCCCCTCAATGGTTGGTGTCGCAATATTGATATCGTTTTCCTGTGTGATGCCTGTACGGATAGGCAGATTCACGATTTCTGGAGTCGTTATAGAAGACAAAAGTGAATCGCCATTGAAGGGTGTGCGCGTACACGCTTACTTCTCAAGAAGCAGCTTTTGCGGCCCAGTGGATGACCTTCTCATAGGGTATGCTTGGGAGGACCAATCCGGGCGCTTTGAATTTGAGGTGGAGAAGCGCACGTCAGTCGGTTGGACCGGTGGATCGTCTGGTCGCCTCAGAACCATGCCGAGTTTCTGGTATGAGAAAGAAGGTTATCGCAGGGTTGGGCTGATCATCACGGAGTCGAGTACACGAAGTAAGAAAGAGCAACTAGAAGAATTGCAAAATATTGCCATGCGAGAAGAGCATCCTGGCGACAACGAAAATTGCGTTGTGACTGGGGCAGAGAGCTGAAAATCCAACATGGCCGATCGGCAGTTTTTTGGCCGAAAGGCGACGTTCAAAACGAGGTGTCTCAGTGCATTTGAACGTCCGGCTTGATTCTGGCCCTCAAGTAGTTTTTCTACGGTCTTGGCTAAGAAAGTGTTCCAGTTCGGCCTTACTAGCGATGTGATAGCTGTTTCGGCCCTATGTACCTGAATACTTTCGCCTTCGCTGGCCATTTCGGGGACAGGAATATCCAGTTTCTTAGCAGGCCAAATACAAAATTCGAAGAGCGGACGTTTAGCGTGGCGTCACTTCGATCAGGGAGGAGAAGACATGAGTCGGTTGCATGACCACCCGCTAAAAACTGCTGTCGTGTGCTTTATCTTGGGCGCGTCTTGCGCGGCAGCAACAATCTGGTGGCTCGTAGTTACCCCTAGAGATGACTACATGCAATCTCTTAGGGATGGTGCAAGTATGATAGACCAGGAAAACGAAAGACTGCGGCAAGAGCTGTCTCACCAAGAGCGGAAGCTTTTAGCGAATGAGGCCGAGCTAAACAACCTTAGAAATCCGAATTCAATGACCGACACCGCAGAATTGCTAGACCCCGCAATCACGCAATCAAGGAAGGAAACGACGCCCATAATTACTGATAACTCTGAGAAACCGGATCTCAATCAGTCGTCTTGTAAAGATACACCGGGTCTCTGTTTCAGGGATGAACAGTTTTCCGCGACGCCTGTTTACGTGAGACTCTCAGACGACAGACGACAAGTGCGCGTTACAGTAGAACTTCTTAACTTGACGAACGAAGAGCTTCTGCTTGCCTGGACACAGACCGGTGAAAGAAGCGCTTTCACACGAAAAGGCGATGAGTTTTCACCGATCTCGATAGACCTAATGAGAAGAGTATATTCTCCGACAAAGAGCACGGAAAGTAGTGACTACACGCTAATTTCACCTGGAAGCTCGCTCGTTACCCACTGGACTGCGAGACTCAAGCCCGGTCAGCTTGCGATCCAGGGTGATACGCTGTCGTTCCGAGCCGAGTTGCTGCGATTTGGCAAATATGGTGCGAATAAAGTGCTAGTTGAACTATCAAACATACCGATTTAGCGATGCCGTTGACAATATCGGACCATAGAATCGAGCAAGGCCGCATTCAGTGAACTGGCTTCATAGAAGTCAAAGACGTAGATCGAAACCGACCCGGGATGTTGATGAATACGCAACGATCCACGTGGGCACTGTCTGTAGCGAGGTTGATTGCCTTGCCGAGAGCAAAGGGTAAAGCCAGCACCATCCGCCCGTCCCGGCGTATTGTTGGCAAACTCTTTCGCATAGTAGTTGTCATCCATCATACCGTGCTTACGCCAACAGACCGGCTTGCCGATATGTCCGGTGCCTTCCTTTACCATTCGTCCTTTGGTTTCATTTTGGCAGACATTCGATTGCCGGTCACAGCGCCCCGTTCGTGCGATTTCGAGCAACACGCGAATGACGCGCCGTACTCTGGAACTCGAGACCCGGGAGGTCTCAGCCGCCTGGGGGCTCACGTTCGTGCGAGCTTGCGGGCAATGCCCGCCCGTGCGACAAAATCGGACAGAAAGTCGACAGAAGTCGACAACTCGACAGGGTTAACATTACGTCCGCTCGTTTCCGAACTGAACCCAACAGTGAGCAACAGACAATGTACGACCTCGACGCGACTATGATCCAAACGTCTTCCGGCATCTCCCTTGACTGCACCGTGCTGGGCGACCCGAACGCTCCCGCCGTGATCTTGTTACACGGTTATAGCGATTCCTGGTACTCTCATCGTCCGTTGCTGACCGAACTCGCTCCGGTTCGCCGGACGATTGCGGTTACCCTGCGCGGTCATGGCGACTCGGACAAGCCGAACACTGGCTGCAGCATCCGCGACTTTGCTGCCGACCTGCCAGACGTGCTGGATCACTATGGCGTCGCCTCCGCAGCGGTCGTCGGACATTCCATGGGAACGATGGTAGCCGCCCGCCTGGCGCTCGATTACCCTGAGCGCGTTGACGCGCTGGTCCTGATCGGGGCGCTTGCGACGCTTATGGGCAATGAGGCCGAGGAACCGCTGCGTCACGCGGTCGAATCCCTTACCGACCCGGTCGATCCGAGCTTCGTACGCGAGTTCCAGCAGGGCACGCTCGCGCGCCCGGTCCCGCCCGAGTTCATGGACACGATCGTCGCCGAAAGCCTGAAAGTGCCGGCCAGGGTCTGGCGGTCGGCGCTTCACGCCATGCTGGATGAGGATCTCGGCCCTGAGCTCCATCGCATCGCCGTGCCCACGCTGCTGCTCTGGGGCGATCGGGACCAACTCTGCAACCGCGACAGTCAGGGAAGAATGGCCATGTCCATTCCGCGCGCACACCTGTCAGTGCTGCCCGGCGCAGGGCACGCGCCGCACTGGGAGGATCCTCGGGAGATTGCCGAAAACACTGTAGCGTTTTTGGACGTGACTCAGGCCGCCGCCTGACGCCGGAGCGAATCATGCGGGCCATCATCTACGACGTCGCCGTATCGGCCGATGGATACATAGCGGGCCCGGACGCGGACATTACAAAATTTCCGGCCAGCGGACCGATCGTGGATGAGTACCTGGAGCGCCTCAAGTCGTACTCCTGCGTGATCATGGGGCGGGCGACTTACGAGTTCGGCTACCGCTTCGACCTCAAGCCTGGCGCAAATCCCTATCCGCACATGCGTTGCGTCGTGTTCTCGCGGCACATCGATCTGCCAGCGGATACCGAAGTCGAGATAGTGCGGGAGAGCACAGCCGAGCGGATCGAACGACTCAAGGCGAACGGCACGGGCCCGATATACTTGTGCGGCGGCGGACAGTTCGCCGGCTGGCTGCTGTCCTTGGGGATGATCGACAGGCTGCGGATCAAACGGGCACCGATTTTCCTGGGCGGCGGCACGCGGCTGTTCGGTGATCGGACCGAGGGTTTCGAAGCGAGGCTGTTGACGTCGAAGCTCTACGACGATGGGTTCGTGTACCAGGTGTTCGACTTGTCGACGTGACGCTCAGGGAGGTCAGACTGTTCGCGGACGAACCTGCAAGGATCAGCCAGTACGTGGAACGTTTGGCCGCTTCTGGATTGCGGCGGATAGCGGCGGCATACACTTCAACACTCAGACAGCTACGTGAGCTTGCCAGTTCGCACGGTCCAGTGTTCCTTTCTCTTGACGTTGCAACCCAGAAAGGCCAAACCTCACTTCGCCTGCCGGTGGCCGGAGCGGCTCTTAGTTGGTCTCCATTTGCTCAGGTTTGCGCGGATTTGCGGTCTCGTGGGACTTAGAGTCCTCTTCACGGAAGAGAGTGCGGGTTCGAGTCGCGCCCCGGTCACCAGCAAGCGGGCCTTACTCCCTGTGCAGAACCACGTCGCCTGTATCCTCGTGACAGTCCTTATTGGCCCCGAACGGCCTGCCCGATAGCCGTCCAACGCCGCGACACGTTTCCGTGTCGGCGACGACAATCGGCGATCTACAGCTACCGTCCGATCTTTCGCATCACCTGGTCAACTCTCAAAAAAACAAACCCCGCCGAAGAGGCGGGGTTTGATGTTGCTCTGGGGCGTGCATCTGCATGCACACCCCAGGGACGGGCCTCACCCTGGCTGGGGGGATCAGCTAGGGTGTTGCGCAGCCCGGCAGATCACATGCCAATACCAGGAGGCGTGCATCCAGCACGGTGATAATCCCGTCGCCATCCATATCGCGCGGGTCATCCGGACCACTCGCCGGCTGGTTGCGCGCCGCGAGTATCAACATGAGATCAGCGCGATCCACGACACCGTCACCGTTGATGTCGCCCGGTATAGGCACTCCCTCGACGTCAACGTCCAGGGTCTCCTCGACGAGCTCCGAGCCGATGCTGTCAACCATGCTGACCATGGTCGACGTTATCGTGCTGTCCACCGGAGTATTGTCCACGGTGACCTGGTAGTTCAGCACGGTCGGATCCGCGGAGGGTCCGACCAGGTCGAAGCAGATCGCCATGCCGTCGGTGACGGCCACGTCACCGAACGCGTACTGGGTACCATTCGTCCCGGTCGCGTCTTCCACGCCGATGGTTCCGAACGGGAAGTCGCCAACGATGTTGTCAAAGGCAAAGACGATCTCATAGGCTCCCGGTGCGTCATCCACGAAGCCGCGGACCGCAACCTCGATGTCGATGCTGTCACCACCGCCACCGGGCCAGAGCTCCAGGTTGTCGTACTCGAGCAGGGAGAGATTCGAACCGGCAACGACCAGGGTCGCTCCCACGACCGAACCTGGTGTAGCGCTCGGGGGTGGAATGATGTAGTCACGCCACAGGATCGCCATCAGGCTGTTGGGATCGTCCGCACTCGGGATCGGCTGATTGATGAACGCGAACGGCGAGTTCGCCGTCGGATCACCGAAGAAGGCGAAGCCGTTATCCGTGAAGTTGAACCCTCCCGTGAAGCTCTGGCCGTAGAAGTTGAAGTTCTGACCGCCGAATGCGCTGAAGGTTACCTCGTCACCAGTGACACCGGGATCCGGGAAGAAGCCGAACCCTTCGAGGTCGACGTAGGCACCGCTGTTCGCAAACGGCACGGCACATGCGGCGGTTTCGTTGCTGGTAATCACGTCATAGCTCGGGGGCGTACCAAGCAGCGAGGGCTTGGAGACCGACCAGTTGATCACGCCGCCGGCATCTTCACCACCACCCGTGATCGATCCGGGAACGAGAGTGAAGCCATCGGGGATTTCGGCGTTGATGACGTAGTTCCGATCTTCAGGCGTGACGTTCGCCGCGACATCGATCGAGAACGTCAGCGTATCGCCGGGTACGGCGCTGGCGCTGTCGACGTCGAAGATCACGTCGTCCGGACCGCGAACGATCGTAACGGGAATCACGCCGATGTTGTCGGGATTCGACGCATCCGATCCCAGGGTCACGGTTCCGAAGAAGCTGTCACCCTCTGCTGACGGTGGGAGATCCCAGATCAGGCGGATATCGAACGGATCCAGCTGTGGCACTGAGCTCGGCCCCTCAACTACCAGGTTTGCCGCATCGCCGCTTACCAGCGCGGTACTCAGGACCAATGAATCCGGCGGCGTTTCCGAGGCGCTCCAGTTCTGCACGAGGACCCAGAAATCGCCGGCCTGTGCGTCACCCGAAATGTCGCAAAGCTCGGTAGCCGACGCCGTGGCGCTGACGCAAATCTCTTCGAATGCCTCCGGCAAACCGTTGCCGTTGAGGTCGAATCCGACGAACAGGTCCAGATCGGGAGACTCGGAGGTCTCGTCCTCTGTAAAGGCGACGAGGCGAACCTGCCCGCCCACCGTCGGCACGAGAATGTAGTCGACGCCGTCACTCAGGTCGTCATAGGGCGACCCGTTGGCACTGTCTTGGTCCAGACTCATTGCGGTCGTGGTCGGGGCCACCAGGCCACCGACGTCAATCTGCAGGTCGGTGATCTCGAGCGACTCGAGCCCCTCGAGCAGGAAGGAATCTGCATCCCGACCGGCGGTGATCACAACGTCCGTGGGCAGCTCGCCGCCGGCGGGCGCGAAGGACACCGTCAGGTGCTGCTCAGGCCCCGCGTCCGGCGTCATGAACACTCGCCCGTGCACCCACTCTCCCGACGGCAGCCCGGCGCTGTTGGCGGTGACCTCGAGCACCTGCGTTTCACCGGCCGCCAGCGCGAAGCTGGCCGGGCTGACGGTGATGATGGACGTATCGGACGTGGACGTCGTCCAGGAGCCGCCCTCCGTGGCTTCCACGGTGCGGGTCCAGGAGCACTCGAACACGCAGCTTCCGCTCACGAGTCCGGCCACGTTCAGCGCAGACGGGTCGCCGCCGAGATCCGGGTCGGCACCTTCGAAGTTTGCGCTGGACTCATCCAGCAGCAGTCCGGCGTTAATGGCCTGATCGACCCGTACGCGACCGCCACCAAAGTCGAAGGGATCAGCCGTGGTAGCGCCGTCTTCCTTGACGAGGTCCCAGGTGCCCGTGGTCATGATCGCCGAGAGCACTTCGGCGGCTGACCATTCCGGATGCGCCTGACTCAGCAGCGCCGCGGTACCGGCAATGTGGGGGCTGGCCATGGATGTGCCGCCGATCGCCCCGTACTCTCCGGCGACCGAAGGGAACTCAGAGGGAGTGCCCGCGTAAAGAATGCCAATTAGCTCGACCTGATCCGGCGTCAGCTCCGCGCCCGCGGCGAGGATATCGACGCCCGGTGCTGCCGTATTCGGCGCCAGGATGTCGAAACCGGTGTATGGCCCGCGCGAGCTGAAGCCGGCAAGATTGTCGCCCACAGCGGGGTCGGTGATGGCGGTATCCACCGCGGTGATGGAACCGGTGTGTCCGGTCCCGCTTGCCAGCCAGGCGCGCATCGTTGCGGCGTTGGCGGCATCGATGTGAATTGCGGGGATGACGTGGAAATCGGCGTTGACGGAGGTCGCTCCGCCGTCAGTGTTGCCGAGGATGAATCCGCCGGCGCCACCGTCGCGTACGTGCTGGCCTTTCGCGACCCTGGCTATGGCGCCGCGATCACAGAGCACGATCTGGTCCTCGGTGAAGGTTCCGGCCGGGAACGGATCGAGGCACTGCTCCGGCTCGAGATCATTACTAGTTCCGTTGTTGGTCGGAAAATCGCCCGCATACACGATGTTGCCGGTGATGGCGCCGGATACGGAGCGGCCTTCAATGTCGGCCGGAGGCGGCAGGTCGCCGCCGGACATTTCCTGCAGGAACTTGGGCGGATAGGATCGGTCGTGGGTTGTCGCCGCAACACCCGCGACCCATGGTGCATTGCCAGCGGCCTCTGCGGTGCCGGCATTCGGACCGGTATTGCCGGCGGAGTTGGCTACAAATATCCCGGCTGCGCGAGCGTTCAGGAAGGCCGTTGCCTGGGTCGATATCCACGGACTACCTGCAGGTGAACCAATCGAGTGGTTCAGCACATCGACAACGCCATCTGAGATCGCCTGGTCAACGGCGGCGGCGATATCCGAGAAGAAACAGGAAGGCGCGCAAACCTTGAACGCGACGATGTTGGCGTGGGGTGCCACACCGGCAATCTGATCGAACACGATGGAGCCCGGATTGCCGTCGGCATCCGGCAGGGCGACGTTGGCCACGACGTTACCGGCGGCCGTGGCCGCGACATGCGAACCGTGTCCGTCCGTGTCGGTGGATGGTGCGTCACCCGGTAGCAGGATTTCATCGGGCGGGTCGCTGGGCTGTGAGTCAAGAAAGGTATAGGCGCCTATCAGCTTGGAGTTGCACAGCCCCGGGATTGTGGCACATTCGCCGAGGTACACGCCCTCGCCGAGCGGATTGACGACGGTGTAGCCGTCATCGCCGGTCGCCGCGAACGAAGGGTGGCTGTGATTGATACCGCTGTCGATGATACCGACAACCATTCCTTCACCCTGTAAGCCGATGCCACCGGTCGCGCTGCCGTCCCAAACCCGATTTGCTCCAATGAAGGGCACGCTGGTCGGCGTGCTCAGTTCCACTGCCTGATCGCGCTCTACCGAGAGTACGCCGGGAATGCCCCGTACCCTCTGGGCTGTCGCTGCAGACATACGAACAAGAGCGGCGTTCAACGCATGCTGGTGCGTCCGCAGAATCTCAACCGCTCCCGCTTGGGACGAAATCCTCCTAATGATGGCGGTCTGCTGTCGTTGCAGTTCAACGGCTTTGTCGTGAGCCATTGCCGACTGCATGCTCATGCCGCTGGTTGTGGCACCGCTCGGCGCCTTGCTGCGCTGGCTGAGGTTGACGAGCGCCATAGGTACGGCGTCGCCTTCGAACTGAACGATGTAGCGAGACACTTGCGCCCCGTCGTCGGACAGGTCCGATTGGGGCCTGCGGTTCTTGCTGATCTTTTTTGCTGTGGTGGCTTGGAGATCTGCCACATCCGGCGCTTCCCGCGGAGCGGAAGAAGCGGATGCTGCTGCTGCAGCCGCCAGAGCGAGAGAAAGCGTGGTGGTTACCAACATGCGGATCATAGATTTTTCCCCGAAGTGCTGTTTCTGCCGTCAGATCCTATGCCCGCCATGCTTCACCGATTGAGTCGCGATACGAGACAGTCCGCAATCGGCGCAGGCGCGGATCATTTTCAGCGTTATTGTGTTCCCCGAGAGAGGATCTGTATGCGCTTGCGGCAGGCCCGGAAATCCTTCGGATTCCCGCGCCGCCGAGCGATTCCCTTATGCGTTAAATGATTCCCTTATGCGTTATGTCATGCAAGTTTCGAACCAAAAATAAAATAGTGAGTATTTTCAATCCCTTCTTACAAGCTTAAGTTCAACCAAGCGAGAAAATGTAAAAAACTCTGACGCTTTGGTGGGCCAATCGCCGCAGCTCCGCCTCTGACAAAGCTGGCCGGACTGCGCATTCGAGCGTCAAGTGAGGTCCATGGAACCGGGCCCGGGAGGAGCCGGCGTTTCGATCGTGGCGGGTGGCTCGCAGAGAAAAGGTGTTCCGCCGCGAGTGGCGTGGTACTCGAACACCGCTTCCCGGGTGCGCAGCACAATGAGCACGCCAGGCGTCAGAACCATCAGATACCCACGGTCCGGGAGCGGGCAACCGGCTGCGGCTGAGCGCCACGTGACGCGTTCGGCGCGCAGAACCCGGATTTCGTCGTCGGCGAGAGTCGCCGGCCCCCGACGCTTTTTAAGGTCGGCGACGGCATGCTCCACCATCCCCTTAAGCTCAGCATCCATTGGCGCGGCTCTCACTGGCGCCTCGCGTTTTGCCGCGTTCGCTGGTCCCGCCGGCGTCGGCTGCGGCGCCTCTTGATTGGGTGTCTGACAGGACACCAGCACAAACGCGAGTGCCCCCAGAATCTGACTGTGTCGGCGAGCCGCCGTCCGGTCTACCACCGCGCGGCCCCCCGGTGTGCACTCTCATCCACAGACAGCTCCGTTCATTGCCACCCTCCGACCAGATGATAGGCAATCATGCGTTGCATTCAAGGCCCGGTCAACGGAACGGTCGGCCGCCACTGTTCTCGTGAGCACCCTGGGATCCGGCAGAGACTCCACCAGCTCGCGAATCGACAGCCCGGCGACGCGGCGGGCGGCTTTGGTCCTTGCGTGTTCCCGGCGAGCATTTCGCCTGAACGGGCGACAGCGATTTTGCGAAAACTGTGAGGCGCGCAACGTCGAGGCATTGGGGCTTCGTGTGGCTCAGGCATCGTCGGTTTTTTTTACACTCGATGCGGCTTCGATTTCGCGGGAATTTTGAAACTCTTGTTTTTACGAGGAAAGTCTGTGCTGGTACGGATTTTGCTTGTCTTAACCGTAAACGAACAAGCTCGCATCGCGGCCAGCGGCTAGAGCGGCGATCAATCGCGAAAACACCAAACGACACGCTCTCAGGCTGTGAGGTCGTGCTCGCTCGGAAAGAGAAGCAACGCTGCGTCGCGCTGTCTGTGCTGGTCGAACACTGAAGAATCCCGTAACGTTCCTTAGCATAAGTAAACTAACAATTGGGGTGAATCTTGAATATCACTAAAGCTGTGCGCCGCATTTCGGAAGCGGCAGTCATATTGTTTCTGAGCGCATCTGCGCAGGCCGCCGTTCTGTCTATCGATCCCGTCACCCAGACCGTTGGCGTGGGCCACGATGTCACGCTGGCCGTCAACATATCTCGCCTTGGCGACGAGGTGGCACCGTCTCTCGGGGGCTTCAATATTTTCCTGGACTTCGATCCGACCATTCTGGCATTCGACTCGGTTGTGTTCGGCAACCAGCTGGACCTCGGAATTGAGGGAAGTTTGACACTCGTTGACGACTCAAATCCCGGCGTATTGGAACTATTTGAGCTATCAGAGGAGTCAATCTCTGACCTCGACCTGTCCCAGCCAGGCGCATTCACCCTCGCGCGGGTGACCTTTCAAGCCATCGCTGCCGGAGTGAGTGACATCTCCTTTGGCCTTGGGCCCTTCGGCTTTGGGTCGTTTCTGAGCGACGCCCTTGGTGATCCGATCGACTTCACCGCCGGGTCGGCCAGTGTGAAAGTCGCCGAGCCTTCAACTCTGTTGCTCCTCGGCCTGGGGCTGGCGGGGCTGGGATTCGCCAGGCGCAGAAAAGCCTGATCGCCCACGCGAATGAGCACGGAAAAAGCCCGCCTGACGCGGGCTTTTTTTGTGGCGGCGCGGACGACTATGGGTGAACTGGACGTCGACGTGTGGGTTTGAGTTCCGGCCCGAGGACCTAGGAAAAACACATCAGTGGCGCCAGGAGGCTGGCCGTTGGCCTGAACTCGGTGACACCTGCGGGGTGCGAACTGCTAAAGCAAGTCCGTCGTTTTGATTCGGTGCGTGTTCGAGCCGGGGCGCTACCGGTTGTCGAAGTTGTCGGGCATTCAGTTGCTCGAAAGTGGCGCGGCATGTCCGTACAGATCCGCAGTCCGTCGCGTTTCAACATCACGCAAAAGCGTGTTGATGCCTTGTATGCGGCGAATCTCGTTCCAGGTCAGGTCAAAAATCCTGGAGTCGCCGTTGCATGCAAACACCAATGACGCCACGGTTTCCTCAGGGTGTAGCTGCGTCTCCTGCACGGACATCCATTGGTAGCCATCCTCGATCGCATCGATAAAGCCGCACAATGCGCTGACGAGTTCCTCCCGGAGTTCGTCAGCGCGCTCAAATCGACATCCGCCTGACACTGCACAATCCCCATTATATTAGTCCCGCGGATGAGACTATCACATAGGCGGGACTATTGACAATACTATGTAAAATGTAATGAGGTGATAGAAAACACGGTACTTGCGCTTAGTGGATAGCGGAACAATGGATCAGCAGTACATCGACGATTTGACCAAAGAGAAACGCGTTGCATGGGGGGTGCCGATTTTCATTCGCCTGTGGTTGTCCGGCTTGTGCCAAAGCCAGGCGGCGCAGTCCTGGACCATTGCGCAGCTGGCAATCGTATTCGAGGTCACCCAGGCGTACCTGTTTCGCGAAGAATCCCACACGGCGACATCATTGGCCCAGGAACTGAAGCTGCCGATTCAAACGGTATCCCGGACGGTACGCGATTTGCGAAAGATGGGATTGATAACGCAAATCGAGGCATCGGACGACGCAAGGAAAAAGATTCTACAACCAGCGCATGAGTTCTTCGAACGCGATGCCATGGTGTCGCTCGCACAATCGTTTTGCAGCCAGTGGTATCACGGTTGGGACGAGCTGGACAAGGCCCACGGCGCAGAATGGTATTTTCCAATGAGTCGGTGCTCGAACAACGTGGCAAAAATGGGCATCGATGAGTTCAAGCTGCTCGCGAAGAACGAGTGATGGTGGGGTGGTTTGTGGCGTACGTCGAAGGATCCGATGCCGCGCGGTGATGATGGTCGCAATCGCTTCCGCCACTCGGGCCTGGTATGACGTCGAAATCCGTTTCTTCACGGCCGCTCGCGGAATTCCCGAGCTCTTCAAGCCGGCAGCGTCTTCTCTCCAACTGCCTTGAAGAATGTGTAGCAGAAAGTCCCGTCTGCTTCGGCAGTTCGGTACAGCGCTTCTATTCCTTCGTCGAAGACGGTCGCATCGACGATCCCGGCTTGGATCGCAGGGGAACGAACGCCCTCGATCATTGCCGTAAACGTCTTCCTGGTGAACCCGTCAACGAAATGCGGTCTGCTGGAATCCACATAGACCATGCGTGGTGACACCCGAACAGGGCAATACCCGGACTGATTGAGCAGCGGATAGAGCTGTCGCCCGATGTGGGCATCACCACCGGCTCTGCGTTGTAGCTCGACCTGACAATTGATCGCCGCATCTGCGGCGTCGCTTTCGGGGTAGAAGTACGTTGAACCGTGGTCGCCTTCGATCACCGTGACTGTGCCACCCGGTTTCAGGACGGCTCTCAGCCTGATCAGGGCTTCAATTGGGTTCGGCAGGTGCTCGAGCACAAAGCACAGGAAAACATGATCGAATGTCTCGGATTGGAACGGCAGCGAGAATATGTCGGCTTGGCGAAAATCGATGCCTGTAAATCCCGCCGCATGTGCGGTTTTTTTCGCCTGCCCCAGGGACTCAGCCGAGATATCGATCGAAGTTATCTTGGCCCCCGGGCTGTTTTGCGCGAGCGTTAGGGTCTGTGCGCCGACCCCGCAGCCCGCTTCAAGCACTGTGCTGCCCTCGGGGAAATGCGTATCCGAGTGCAACAGCTCGACCAGAGTGCGCGCCTGATCCTGCAAGCGAACGGCCTCTGCGGGTTCATAGCCGTGAACGTACTGTCCTTTCATCTATTGAGTTCCTTTCTGCAACAGCGAAGCCTCGATCTTCAAAGTCTACCTGCTGATTGGGTTCATTGCGCGTTGGGGTCGAAACGGCTTTATACCTCGAAGCCGTCGAGAAGTCGGCGACTATCGCCTGAGCGATAGCCGCCGTCGTGCTTTCGGCGACGTAAGGAATCAGTCGTCATCTTCATCGTCATCATCGTCATCATCGTCACGGCCGAAGTGACGAGCGTCCGCGAGGATCGTACGGTACTCACGATTCTGAACGGTCCGATTGTTGTCGAAGCCGCCGTTGAGGTGGCGGATCTCATCCTGGATCGCCTCGATTTGACGGCTGGAGAGCTCGATCGGCTCCTTGAGCAGAATCCACTGGACGTCGGCAACGCAGGGCGGCGTCGTGGTCGAGCCGACATAGCGGAACGAGCGCAGCGTGCGAGGCGGCAGGTCGCGGAGATCGACCGAGATCTGATCACCCTCGAAGCCGTTATTGATGGACTCTACGATCGGCTCGAAGTCTCTGTTGTAGCTGCCTTCTTCGACGAACACGGCCAGAACCGCGAGCGCGCCGTTCGCCGCCTGATTGACGAAGTGCATCTCCAGCGGCGTGCGTTCGCCATTAACGACGTGCTCCGCCGCCGAATGAAAATGAAACTGCACGAAGTCATACCTGGTCTTACCGATACGTATCGAGTTCGACTGGGTCAGGTCGAACCACTCGTAGTTGGTGCTCAGCTCCTCTTCCTCGAAATGGATCGATCGGCCGTAGTCGACACGCAAGCGGGATACATTTCGCCGCTTACCGTCGCCGGTACTCAACGCGATCGGCGACTGATCCGGGCCGCCGCAATTGTTTACCCGATCGCCGGTATCGATGCTCTGCCAGGCGGCCGGGCAGTCTATACAGTCATAGCCGAAGTCGGTTTCCGAGCTTACGGCCGCCGATGAGATGCAGAATATGGCAAAGGCCGATGCGGCTATGGCCAATCTGCGGTTTCCCGTATTGTCGTACATTGGTTCTTCCTCCCAATTGCTCACTTGATTCACGCCGCCGTTCGTCGAAGGCGCGCAGTCCAGGCCACCGGTACTTGTCGGACGGCGACCCGTTGATGTTCCCTACTACGAGAACCGGGCGTGAATACCCTCAAGTAGTTTTGAGTGCTTGTCGTCTCTGCGTTTATGAGCAACGGGCACGCACCGATTCGAATCTGGAAAGTGCCAAAGCCAGGCGAGCAAACACCGCCTGTCGTGCCTGGCGAGCCCTAGAGGGGTGCTTTGGTGAGACGAGTGAAGGCGCGCACCTGAGGTCTTGCCTACGCTGACGCGCCCGAGCTGCGTCAATCGCCGGAATTCCCCACCGTGGCATGGCCACAATGCGCGATGCGGTGAGTCGGCGTAAGAATGTCGAGCTTGAAATCCGCCACGTCGGAGCGTGAAACAAACGCCGTCTCCGATAAGCCAACGTGCTTTGCGGCGTCGAGCATCCGAGGCTCTGAAAGGTCGTCCGCATCCAGCACGATCCCCGCCGGATTGGCGCCGTTCCCGTTCCGGGTGAACGCAGAGACGACACGGGCGGGGATTGCCGGAATCATCTTCGCAACTCCGGGATTGTTCCCTCGCACTACCATGACTCCGCGAAGGGGCGGACGGTGGTTTCGAACGACCACGCCGTTCGGTGCTGATGCGCCATGTGATGGACCTCGTCTGCGATTGCGTCCGGGCCCGCGAAGAAGTCTTCGCGCTCCCAAGGCCAGTCGCTGGGCGGCACCAACCACGACGGGCGATCTGCATCCGACTCACCCAGCCAGGTCACGTCGATGGGCGCATCGATCGTGACGTAGCCAACGTGGACCTTTTTCGGCCCAAGGTCTCGTGCCAGCGATTCACAGAGTACGCGCTGCGCCGCCTTCGTCGGCGCGAATAAGGCGTAATTCGGAACACCGCGATACGAGGCCGTGTTGCCGGTCGCAATGATGACGCCACGCTGCGCATCGACCATCGCCGGTGCGACGGCGCGCGCCAGATACAGCAAAGCCGTCGTGTTGACGCGGAAGTTGCGTTCCAGCTCGCGCGGATTCAACTCGAGAAAAGTGCCGAAGCTGTGTGATACGGCGTTGTAAATCAGCACCTCGACCCGTCCCAGGTCTGTTTCGACGTTCGCAACCGTGCGCGTCAGTGTGTCGAGATCACCTACGTCACAGGGATAGGCGTGCGCATCGGTAATCTCTCGCGCCAGCCGGCTCAGCCTCGGCTCGTTGCGGGCGATCATCGCGACGCGATAGCCCTGTTCGAACCTTCGTACGAGGGCCGCGCCTGTCGAGTCACCCACGCCGGCAATCAGGCATACGGGTTTTTCGCTGCCGTCGCCGTTCATGATCGTCGCTTAGTCGGCTTCTCGATGTTCGTACGGTTCGCCGTACTTGTCGTTGCGCTCGCCGGCCCGAACGACCCGGTGAATCGCCGGATCGAACTCGTAGGTTCGAATCCACTCGAGATCACCCTTCGTCTTCAACAAGGACGAATGCGGCGATCGCGCGGTGACGCGATACTCCGTTTCGACCACGCGGCAGGCGACGCCACCGAAATCGAACGTGTAATCGTCGTCACCCGGGTGCACGTAACGCACATGGTAGAGCTTCCAGAACTGACCGTCGTGCGCATAGATCGCAAAGCTCATCTCGTGGGTGTCGTATTGCCAATGCCAGTTGCTGCTCTGGTAGACCTTTCGCCAGTCCGCCAAGCGGCTGCCGTCTGCAAACGACTCACCCTTTACATTCCAGGGGAGCTTGTCTTTCATCGATATCTCCTGGCAAGACCGACTGCGTTCATGCCGCCTTGTGGCGCAGGAGGCTGGCATAACCGTTCGTGGCCAATGAATGTCCCACCAGCTTGAAGTAGTCCGGGCTGCCTTCGACACCAAACGCATCCACGAGCCGGTTGACGTAATTGAACAGCGAGACCACGTTGATCGCGTCTTCGATCGTCTGCTCCGCGACGCCGAGTTCGATCAGGACGTCGATATCAGCCTGGGCAATCGCAGCCGGCGTGCGGGTCAATTTTTCGGCAAACGGCAGGAGGTGTCGTACCGTTTCGGAAACACCTTCGATGCCGGCGCCTTTGTCGAGCGTCGATACGGTTTCCGCCGGTACGCCCATGGCGGTCAAAGTCGCGCGGTGGGCGTCCAGACAGAAATCGCAACCGTTCAGGCGCGACACATGGGCGGCGATGATTTCACGCTCCGGTTTGGTCAGCTCGGAGGGGCCGAGCATGACCGTTTCGATGAAATCCAGGAGCGGCCGGTAGACGTTCGGCGACCGCAGAAACACATCGGCGACACCCTGGAAGTCTTTGGAATAACTGAAGTTGGGCATGACTGTCTCCTCAAAACGCTTTGGATCATTTGCTGGCAATCGACTCGACAGCCGGTTCCGCACGGTCCTCGACGACCTTGGTGAGCTGTTCTGAATCGATGTCGTAGAAGTAGCCGAATACGTTGACATGTCGTGGCGTCCCGAGGGACTCGCGCATTAGCCGGGTGTCATGTTCGAGCGAGGACACGTAGTCGCCGATGCAGATGCTGTCTCGCGGGTACAAATCCGAGATGTCCACTTCGTGCTCGTTCCGGTACGCATCGATGATGCCGTCGGCGGTAAACGAAGTGGCGCCGCAGTGGCTGTGGTGCACGATGACCACGTTCTCGATACCGAACAGATGCTGTGCAACCGTGACGGAGCGCAGTGCATCCACGGCTCGCCCGCCCGCGACAACGACCTCGAAGACCGTCGCCGTCGACGCAGCCTTGTTGCCCGCCTCGTCGGTCACGATGTCGCCGGGAAACACGTCACCGAGTTCCTTGGCGACCGCGGCGGGAATGCCCACCGCCCTCGGATCGAAGCAGTAGACCACTACCGTCTTGAGCGGCACAGCCTGCGAAAACGCCCCCCGCGTGGCCGCCTCGTCGTAATCCGCTTGCTTGGAAAATGCGTATGCGTCGAAGTTGTGGGTCGTGTGATTCACGGTACGCCTCCATTTGCCTTTATGCCTGAAGACCAAGATTGCTTGAGCCAAATGGCTCGTACTGATCCTGGAGAGCACTTATTTCAAGTAAATTCAGCGGTACTCGCAAACGATCGTTTCTTTGCCTAGACTTAGTAAAACTAAGCCAACAGGAGAACGCTGCGCATGGCTCGGCGCACCTATCCACTGAATGCTCTGCGGGCCTTCGAGGCCGCCGCCCGGCACTTGAGCTACGTCAAGGCGGCTGACGAGTTGTTCGTGACGCCGGCGGCACTCAGCCACCAGGTCAAACGCCTCGAGGCGTATCTTGGCGTTCCTTTGTTTCGCCGACTCCCGCGCGGCTTGCTGCTGACGGACGCCGGGCAACAGCTGTTGCCGGAGCTCCGGGATGTATTCCTCAGGTTGGACGTCGTCGTCGACCGCGTGCGCGACAGTGACCGGCGTGGCGCGTTAACCATCAGCGTCGCACCCGTTTTTGCGACAAAGTGGCTGCTACCGCGCCTCGATCGCTTCGACGAGCAACACCCGGATATCGATCTCCGCATCTCATCCAGCTTGAACATAGTCGATTTCGCCCGCGACGCTTTCGACGCCGCCGTCCGTCTCGGTGGAGGTGAGTACCCGGGGCTGAAGGCTGACAAGCTCTTCGACGAAACCGTGACTCCCATGTGCAGCCCGCGCTTACTCGAGGGCGGCAAGCCGCAAGGCGCGCCGTCGATACTGCAACGTCTGGTGTTACTTCACGATGATTCCATGAGCTTCGATTCGAGCGCACCGACCTGGGAGTCCTGGCTGCAGGCAGCGGGTGCCGCCGACGTCGATGCGTCACGCGGGCCGCGATTTGGACAACCGGATCACGCGCTACAGGCCGCGATTGACGGCGCCGGCGTCGTCCTCGGCTGGCGAACGCTGGCGAACAAAGATATCGCGGCGGGGCGACTCGTAACTCTATCCGATCTCAGCCTGCCGCTCGGCTCGGCGTTCTACCTCGTGTATCCCACGCCGTTCGCGGAGCGCCGCAAGATCCGTATTTTTCGGAGTTGGTTGTCAAACGAGCTCGTGTCCTGACAGCTGCCTGCGTCGTTCACCGTGAACCGGCGACATTCGGCTGCGAATCTATAGGAATTTCTGCTGCTTATGCGGGTTTTCGTGCAAGTGCAGTGTGGCCTCAAGACTCGGCAAGGAGTCCCTCCGGGTCGGCTCCCCGCTGATTGCACTAGACCGTCGTATAGCGCACACTTACCGCACACATGTTCGCATAACGAACACTTAGGGGTTAGACATGATCAGATATCTGTCAGCACTCGCGCTGTGCTGTGCCCTTTGCCTTGTTGCCTGCGGGGAGCGGCAGTCGGCACCGCAGGACATGCCGACGGCCCAGGAGCAACCCGCCGGATCACAGTCGGCGGACAGCGGCCCACAGTTCGGGCCACTCAACCGCCCCGGCAACTACGATGAGCTGATCGCGTTGCATGCAGAACTGGTCGACTGGCGCCCATTCTCGCCGGTCGATGGTGTCGTCGACTATTCCGCGGCACGGATCGCCGAGCGCATCAGAGACATTGACGACATGCAGGCGCGCCTGGCGCGCATCGGCGTTGAGGGGTGGTCCGTCTCTCGGCAGATGGACTACCTCATCGTGCGCGCGGAACTCGACCAGGAAGAGTTCATCCTGCGTGTAACTCGGCCGTGGGCGCGCGATCCAGGGTTCTATCTATCCGCACTACTGAGGATTGCATTCACGGACTTGCCAATCGACGGGGAGGCGCTGGGCACGTTGCGGCAGAATTTGCGCGCGGTGCCGGCAATGCTCGAGCAGGCACGCTCGAATCTCACGGACGCCGCAGCGGATAATGTGGCACTGGCGATTCGTTCGCTCACTCAGTCGGACGGCGTGGAACACGGCTTTCCGTATCGAGAGATTCCGCCGGCGGGCGTAATCGGCTGGTACGAGGATTTTCTCTCGCGTGCCGACGCGCAGCCGGAGCTCAGATCTGAGATTGAAGCGGTATTGACATCGTTGCAGTCGTTTCACGATTGGCTGGTCGCAAACCGGAATTCCATGAACGACCTGAACGGAGTCGGCAAGCCGGCACTCGACTGGTTTGTGCGCAACGCGCTGCTGATTCCGTACACGAGCGAGGAAATGCTGATTCTTGCGCAGCGCGAGTTCGAGCGCCTGTGGGCATTCTATGCGCTCGAACGTCATCGAAACCGCGGATTGCCCGAAATCGCTCTTCCAACGTCGCGCGAAGAGTACGAGCAGAGGCTCGCTGATACGGACAATAGTGTGCGGAGCTGGTTGGTCGAGGACGAAGTCATCACGATTCCCGACTACATACCGACGGACTGGCGCGAGATGGGATTCAACGTTCCCTGGACCGAACGGGACGCGGGGCCAAATTTCTGGGAGGCCGTACAATTCCGCAACCCCGCGCCGGACCATCTGCATGCGGTGATACCAGGTCATCGCTACGACGGCTGGGTATCGCCCCGCGTTGACAACCCGATCCGCAGCAAGGCCAACTTTGGCGCGCGTCGTGAAGGCTGGGCCGTTTACCTGGAGGAGGGCATGATGCGGGCCGGACTGCTCGATTCCGAGCCGCGAGTTCAGGAACTGATTTACGTTTTTGGCATCTGGCGCGCGTCACGCACGGTGGGCGATATTCTGAATCAATGGAATGACATGACGCTCACAGAAACCGCGGATTACTGGGTTGATGTCACGCCGATGCTCGATCCCGACGTCGCTCGCAAGTACGCCTACCTGCAACCCGCACCCGGCCACGGTCTGCAATACACAATCGGCGCGCTACAGGTCTTTGAGCTCCTGTCCGCGCGAAAGATCCAATTGCGCGACAGCTTTGTGTTGAAGGACTTTCACGACGAGTTCATGTCGAAAGGCAAGATTCCGGTCGCTCTCATACGCTACGAGATGACCGGGGACGACAGCGTGGTCCGGGAATTCTGGAACCGGCAGCCTCTCACGGCGTTCCTGCAAGAGCAGTAGCAACGAGAGACGCGGTCATGTCTACGCGGCGTTTTCACGTACCCATCTGGCTACCTGGGCATGTGTGCCAAACCATGCCCCGCCCAGTGATTTAGCGTGTTCGACAATTTGCTCGATTATCCAGATCCTAGACCGGTGACCGATCACATGCGGGTGCATCAGCAGTTGGAATACGTCTCCCTCCTCGGCAGCCGCTTCCAGCTCGTCCTTGAATATTTCGAACACGTTAGTTGGTGACAGCCAGGGCCGTGCCCCGGCGCGGCTGAAACTGAGGTAAACGGCATCGTCGCGCGCCCACTCGACCGGCACCTCCACGAGCCCTGAGCTTGCGCCTTCGAGCAACAGCTCGTAGCAGGAATCGTCCGCCATCATCGAACTGTCGTATTCGAGGCCGATCTCGGCGACGAGTTCGATGGTGTTCGGACTCAAATCGAAATTCGCCGACCGGTGGCCGACAATGTCCTGGCCGGAAACGCGCTCCAGAACGTCACGCGCCCGCAACATGATTTCGCGTTCGGTGTTCCGGTCCATGCCCGAGTTATTCGCATGAATCCAGCCGTGAAGACCAAGCTCGTGACCTTCGGCGGCGATCCGGCGCGTCTCGTCCGGGTCTATCAGCGACACAACGGCCGGGATATAGAATGTCGCTGGGACGTCGTGCCGCGCCAGGATCTCCAGTATGCGAGGCACCCCGACGCGACGGCCGCGCTGGCCCCAGGCCAGTCTGCCTGGGGCGAAGTTGCCGCCCGCGAGAGACCCGACTTCATGGTCGACGTCGAACGAAAGTGCGACGGCGAATCTTGAGCGCTCTGGCCAGCGCTCTGGTTTGAGTCTTCGTCCCGGACGCACACGCCCGAGAATCTCGATCCACTCGTGCTCAGTCATCTCCCAGGGCCTGTCGAGCCGATCGGCAAGCGGTCCTTCCGGGGGATCGAAGTAGCCGATTCTCGGCCCGCCGGCTTGGTTGGCAATGGATGCCTGGCGTGCACCCAGGAGACCTCCGGCCACCGCTGCGGCACTCATGTTTCTAAGAAACTCGCGTCTGCTCATTGTAATCTGCCTGTTCGAATCGGTTGGCAATTCGGTGCCGTTATCCACAACTGTGCGCTGCGGCCCGGAATGCGCGCCGGTCCGCACGACAGGGACAGTCGCCATCGTAACCTACAAAGTCCAATGCCGAGGAAGACCGCCTGCTGTGTAGTCGGTCCGCGTCGAGTCATCGATCGCGGTAACGAACGAGAAGGCTTTGAGTCACCGATGAACATCCCGCGCTTTTTGGATACGCAAGGATGCCGCGGTTCTTAAGGGGTGTTAACCGGTCACAGGTTTGCACCTTGTTCCGGACACATAGTTGACACTCTGTCCGGTGTGAACGGATTGGGGCCGGGTTCCACCGAGCTCCTTTCAGTCCGGGCAACGTCGCACCGCTGCCCATGTTGAGTTCGCTGACATCGGCACCGATATTCCCGGCGTGGCGCTACCTCGACCGAGTTGATGGATCGAATGTTATGTTATAACATTCACTCACATTTGTCCTGCGTATCACGACTCGGGCATACATCTATGAAATTCGGTCTGACGCTATTGGTTGGAATTGCCGCCCTCGGTAGTCAGGTTCACGCGCAGGATATCAAGCGTGAGGACGTCGAAGAGATTATTGTCTATGGTACGCGCGAGGACGGTTACCGAGCGACTGTCGCGCCACAGGTCAATAAGACCGATACGCCACTTCAAGAGATCCCGTTCTCGGTGCAGGTCGTCACTCGCGAACTCATCGAGGAGCGCGGTATTGCGACCCTTGGAGAAGCCCTTCGTTACACCCCTGGTCTCGCACCCCAGGTAGGCTTCGGTGCATCTAACGACAGGCTGACGATTCGTGGCTCTACCGTGCCATTCAACTACAAGAACGGATTTAGGCGAAGCGGCTTTTCGGCAAACGACCAACTCGCCAACATCGAGCAGATTGAGATTCTAAAAGGCCCGGCCTCCGCTCTGTACGGTCGTACCGAAGCCGGCGGGGTGGTCAACATTGTGACCAAGCAGCCACTCAGTGAAGCCTTCGCCAATTTAAGCGGAGAGTACGGTGACTTCGATGCTCTGCGCCTGACGGCCGATCTGAACGCGCCGCTCTCGGACGCGGTTAACGCACGGCTCAACCTTTCCTATGATGATCGAAACAGCTTTCGCGACCTTGTGTACTCACGCGAGTATTTCATTGCACCAGTGGTGCAATGGCGGCCGAGTGACCGCACAACCCTGACAGTCGAAGGTGAGTATGCTGATCGCGAGGCATTCGCGGATCGTGGTTTCGGTAATAGTTCGGCTTTTCTCGAAGCGCCGTTGGAGCGCCAGTTCGGCAATCAAGATGCGCGGCAGGACCGCAACGGTGGGCTTGTCACGGCGGTGATCGAACACAGTTTCACCGACGCAATCAGCGGCCGCCTGGCTGCTTCGTATTCAGAGGTGGAGCTTGAAGGGATTTTTTACAACTATGGCTTCCCTCCGGTCTCTGGCGCGGGAGGGCCCGATCCGACTGTGAACGTGCGGCCGACCGACGCCGAGGACAAACAGACGAATTCTACGATACAAGCCGAGCTCTACGCCCAGCTCCGCACTGGGGAGATCGACCACAAGCTGCTCCTTGGCGCTGAGTATGGGGAAGACACTTGGGATTACTTGTACCTCGGCGGACAAACGGTCCAATTGGCCTTTGATAATCCCGTCTTCCCAACACCGACGGCGCAAGGACCGTTCACACTGTCCTTCGGTGGCGATAACAATACGGAGTCCTTGGCGATCTATTTCCAGGACGAAATGTCGTTCGGTGATTTTCGATTGCTGGTCGGTGGACGCTATGATGAGAGCGATAACGACGGTTTTGACAGCGTTTTTGGGCCAAACCCCCGGGCCACGCGAGAAGAATCGAAGTTCTCACCCCGCGTAGGTCTAACCTGGACGCCCGTTCAGCAAGCTTCGCTGTATGCGAGCTGGTCGAATTCCTTTGTACCGCAAACCTTCGCCGGTGTGTTGCGAGGGGGTGGGTTACCGGAGGCGCTTGAGGGGGAGTCCTATGAGGTTGGAGCGAAGTTCTCGTTTCTGGGCGGACGGGTCAGACCAACAATCTCGCTGTTTGACATCGAACGCACAGGTGTTGCTGTATCGGATCCGGAGGACTTCAATTTCGTCATTCAGATTGGAGAGACTCAAACCCGCGGGTTCGAGATTGAAGCTCCCGCGGCGATTACAGAGCGCTGGCGTCTGATTGCCAACTATACCTACCTCGACGCCGAGATAACCAGGGACTCGTCGCGCCCTGTGGGCACGAAACTTGTTAACGTTCCCGACCGCAGCGCCAGCTTATGGACCAGCTACGACATCGGCGGTTCATTCGAAGGACTCAGCGCGGGCGTGGGCGTCGTCTACATAGGGGAGCGTGCTGGGAACAGTTCCGGTTCGATCGAAATACCCGACTACACGAGGGTAGACGCAAATCTGGCATATTCATTTCAGGTTGGCGCAAAGCCTCTCGAGGCGCAACTCAATGTGCTCAACGTGTTTGACGAGTTCTATTACGACAGTGGCGGTGGTTTTATCCCGCTGTACCCGGGCGCGCCGCGTACAGTAACCTTGCGACTCTCGTACAATTTCGGTGCGGGCCGATAATCGCTGTTACGGTGTCTAAGGTTCGCGGTGTCTTGCCACAGCACTCCTGGTGTGTCGGTCGCTCGGTTACGTGCGCGCGAGCGGAGTGTTTGGTCTAAAGCCCAAAATCGCGATCGAAGAAAGCCACGCCTCGAGTTTTGCCAACCGGGCCTCGCGGACACAGGCCTCGTCTGCACCGATACGGTCGGCCAGTCGTATAATCCCGGAGTGGTTCTGCTGCTCCGCGTTGTCTGTCTTACTTCGGTCCTCGGTCTCCCGACGTGCGCGCCAGTGCACTACGGATCGTAAGGATTTCGGACGAAACGCCTGTTACAGCAATGACAGAAGAGAACAGTGAGCAAACACAACCGCCTATGCTGAAGGCAGTGGATCTGTCAAAGATCTATGACAACGTCACAGCACTTGACTCGCTGAACCTTACAGTACACGCAGAGGACGTGTACTGCCTGCTAGGGGCTAACGGAGCTGGCAAAACGACCACGATCAACCTGTTCTTGAATTTCGTTCAACCGTCCGGCGGCAACGCCTTTATCAAGGGTTTGGACGTTGTCACGTATCCGCTCGAAACGAAAAAGTACGTCGCCTACATACC
This sequence comes from Woeseiaceae bacterium, assembly GCA_028280615.1. GTDB lineage: Bacteria > Pseudomonadota > Gammaproteobacteria > Steroidobacterales > Woeseiaceae > UBA1847. Next base: position 112,487 of record JANQLK010000027.1, read on the forward strand.
TGAGCAGGTCAATCTCTATCGCAATCTTTCGGGTATGGAGAACCTCGAGTATTTTTCCGCGCTGGCCGGAAACAAGGACTATACGAAGGACGATTTCTTCGCGTTCTTCGACGAAGTCGGCTTACGACGAACCGATGCGGAGCGCCGTGTGGCGGGCTACTCCAAAGGTATGCGGCAGAAGGTGGGTATCGCCGTTGCGCTGGCCAAGAAGGCGGAAGTTCTACTGCTTGATGAGCCGACCAGCGGACTGGATCCGAAAGCATCGAATGAGTTTTCCAGCCTCCTGGTGAAGCTGGCATCACGTGGGTGTGCCGTCCTGATGGCCACCCATGATCTCTTCCGCGCCAAGGAGTCAGGAACGAAGGTTGGAATTATGAGCGCCGGCCGATTGATGATGGAAGCTGCAACTGACGACCTCGGACATGCCGAGTTGGAAAGACTCTATCTCGAGACGATCGACGGCTGAATCCTGCTCTGTACGGGCGATAGATATGACCTCGTTTTCGCACAGCATCCAAGACTGACGAAAGTCGCACAAGACCGTGATTAGCGATATTGCAAACAAGGAGTTTACGGAAATCGTACGCGACGGCCGATTTCGGCTGACGAGCCTGATCGTATTCGTGCTGTTGGTCATATCCTGCGCTGTCGGATGGAACTACTATGACACCAGCGCCCGGGAAAGGTCGGCGATGCAAGAGTCGTCGTACGAGCAATGGCTTGGTCAGGGGAGGCGCAATGCACATTCCGCGACGCACTACGGCATCTATGTCTTCAAACCGTTGCTACCTCTGGCTTTGATCGACAAGGGAACCGACGGGTATACCGGGACGTCCATTTTTCTTGAGTCGCATAAGCAGAACGAATCGAAACTTCGTCCGGCGAAGGACATCGCCGGTGTATCACGTTTCGGAGAGTTGACAGCTGCGACTGTTCTGCAGATGTTTGTTCCGTTGATGATCGTCTTCGTGGCGTTCTCAACGATTTCCAGGGAGAGAGAAGAAGGCACGCTTCGACAGACTTTGAGTCTCGGCGTTTCGCGCCTGAACGTAGGGATTGGTAAGTTTGCCGGGACCGGCAAGGTCTTGCTCTGTGTCTTCCTTCCAATCGTGGCCATTACTTCCGCCTTCCTTCTCACCTCTGAAACGCGAGCGGAGTTTGATTATCCGACCCGCGGAGCGTTGTTTGTTCTCTCATACCTGGTCTACTTCACGATTTGGCTGCTTATTGCGATCGCAAGTTCTGCCTGGTTTTCGTCTCGTGGATCGCTGATCTTCCTGCTCGCTTTCTGGGTACTGTCTGCTTTGTTTATACCTCGCGGCGTAGCGGATGCCTCAAAGCGACTTTATCCGACGCCATCGGTTGCGGAGTTTTCGAGGGCAATGGAGCAGGAAATGCTCGTTGCCGAGAACGAAAGGAACGAAAAGCTACGAGAGCAGGTGCTGTCGCAATACGGCGTGTCAGAAGTGGACGAGCTACCGTTCAACTTCGCTGGGTTGGATCTACAGGATTCCGAAGAGAAGGGTAATGACGTCATTGACCGATACTATCGGCGATTGAACGACACACTGAATCGACAAGACCGCCTTCATCAATCCTTGTCTTTTTTGTCTCCAACACAGGCGGTCCGATTTCTCTCGATGGGGCTTGCCGGGACCGACACAGCCCAAAACAAGGACTTTGCAGCCGCAGCGGAGGCGTATAGGAGAACAATGGTCCGTGAGATGAATAGTGTCGTTAGAGACAACGTTGGCGAAGTTGACGACGAATACCGCGGAACTCAGAGTCTAAGTCGCCAAACTGGCCGTGAAACGTGGGCTAAGGTGGCAGAATTCCACTATAACGTGCCGGACGCCGCATGGGTCTTGCGAAACCACCTGTTGAGCGTCACCGCTCTGCTTACCTGGCTGATCGTGGCCGTTTGCTTCTCCGTATGGTCAGTCAGCAGAATGAGAGTCTGATGATGCAGAGTCTCTGCAACTGCTGCCCGCGATTCAATCGTGTCTGACCACAAGCGTCCTGCACGAACACCTGCTGTGCCGCTAACGTTGGTGATGCGGCACGAGTGGCGCCGGTTCAGCAGAGATCGGATGTTTCAGCTAATGGTCGCTCTTCTCTCGGCACTTATGATTTACGCTGCATCCAACGGTGCATATTGGATCGATCTTCAAAGCCGGATGATTGAGAAGAGTATCTCCGAGGAGAATGAGCGACTAAGCTCGATGCGCCAGGAGCTGCACCAGATCGATGCCGGCCAGGCTCAGCCGAAATTGTTTCGCGATCCGGCTCGTGCGGGCTGGGTTGGCGAGTTCCTTGGTACGCGCACAGTCGCGTTGCCGGTAGCAGTGCTTTCGCCGTTCTCGATCGGTCATCGGGACCTGTATCCATACTATTTTCGCGTGTCAACTTTGAGCGCGGAGAACTTCATCAATGAAGACGAGATTGAAAACCCTCTCAATCTGTTGGCCGGTCGATTCGATGTCGCTTTCGTCATCGTTTTCGTTTTGCCGCTCTTCATATTAGCGGTGTCGTACGACGTGATTTCCGGCGAGCGTGAGGATGGAACTTTGTCCATGCTCATGTCGCAGCCAGTCGACATAAAGCGGCTCCTCGTTGGTCAGCTACTACTTCGAGCAATAGCATTGATCGGAGCGACGATCATTCTCTGCTTTGTATCTGCTGTCTTGGTCGGGATCAATGTACTCGAAGCCGTGGCACTGTCGCTATTGACTGCGTGGTCGCTCGCTATCGTGATTTACGCTGTATTCTGGTTCGTCGTTTCGGCTCTCGTGAATTCCATGGGAAAAAGCTCCGCAACCAATGCGGTGGCGCTTTTCGCCGTTTGGCTGTCGCTTTCGATTATCGTGCCGGCGGTGTTTGGCCTGATAGCTGCGAAGACCTACCCGGTGGAATCCCGCCTGGAACTCATCGCGGAAATCCGAGACGAACGGAACAGGGCAGCCGGAAGATCGAACGAGAGGCTGACGGAATTCTATCGAGAGCACCCGGAACTCAGGCCTTCGGAGCCGATCAAGAATGACTATATGCCCGGTTTCTACGCGGCGCAGATCGCTCGGGAGGAGAAGCTCCTGCCCGTTTTGCTCAGCTATGAGGAACAGCTAGCACGACAGAACGCTTTCGTTGAGCGTTTGCGAGTGTTTTCGCCGAGTATGGCTATGACATCGGTGCTCAACGACGTCGCGGGAACCAGCTTGTCCAGATACCAGCGGTTTGTCGCGCAGGTCTATCGATTTCACTCAGAATGGCAGGCGTTTTTTCTTCCCAAGATGTTCAGGGGTGAGCGGCTGTCGGTAAGCGACTACGAGGCGTTTCCAAAGTTCCAGTTCGTTGAAGAACCGCCGACGGCGGTGCTAGGAAGAGCCCTCTACGGGCTTGGTTCGGTTCTGTTCTTGACGGTAGCAGGTGGAATTGCGGTATCTCGAAAGTTGAAGACTTGCTCGATTACAGGATGACCTGGGCCGGCAGGGATTATGCCGCCCGCCGATAGGGTACGGTTTACCAGGTTGTCATGGCCGATTGAACTACACGAACTATATACAGTGGGCGTCTTTCCTAAGAAAGTCTGCACAAGAAAACTCGGTGACTGCTGGCAACAGCGGCGCTCAAAGTCATGTCACCAATCGGTCAAGTGTAACAAGTCGTGCGGTTCAGGATTGCAAATCCTGCTCATCGACTCACAGCGAAAACGTAACGTCGTGGCGGCAAAGCACGGCTCTTGGCGGCAGGAAGGACGCAGGATTGAAAGCATGGAATGAGCGTGTCGTGAGGCGAAAGATGCGATCGGCGGATCAGGCTTCAACGGCGACGAGGCCACAGTAATCGGGCTTCCGGGGCGCGACGACTCGAATTTGCCCGGGATCAAGATCTGAACGAACTGCTGTTTGACACCTCGAAATGCGGTAGCCTCAAGCATGAACTGCCGGACAGGATCGTATCGTAGCGAAAGGGCTGATTCACGGCTCAATCGTATCCCGGCAGGCCCGATTCCGAAGATCGTGATGCGGAAGGAGATCACGCAACAAAGCACGAGTCGAGAAAGTGCAGACTACCGCTGATCTGTTCGATGTGTATACGTTCATGGCTGCGCCAACAAGGCCCGCCGTGCCGATTCCGAAACGCACAGAAACCTCCAGCTTCTGTGGCGGGCGGATCGTGAAAGTGGTCAACAGAGCGGTCGGCACGGGTGAACCCATCGCAGCGTCGAGCGATGGATGCCGCCATTTCCTGACAACACCGCCGACGAGGAAAGTCTGACGTGTCCACCGTTGCGTTGAGTGAACTGCGTCGTGTCGTCATCAAGATCGGTTCATCGCTGCTCATCGGTGAAGACGGCGGAGTGGACAATGAGTGGCTTGCAAGCCTCTCCGACGACGTTGCAGAGCTTCGAAAGAACGGCACGCAGACTATGGTCGTGTCGTCCGGCGCCGTCGCGATCGGCAGTCGGGTCCTCGGCATAGATCGCCGAACGGCAAGGCTTGAAAAACTCCAGGCCGCGGCAGCAGCGGGCCAGGCACGATTGGCACACGCCTACCAGGAGATGCTTGCTGCTCGCGGTATCGACGCGGCGCAAGTCCTGCTAACGCCCGACGATACCGAGGTTCGCCGCCGGTTCCTGAATATTCGAGGCACGCTCGAGCAGCTTCTCCACCACGGTGTCGTTCCCGTGATCAACGAGAACGATACGGTGTCAACGGACGAACTGCGATACGGTGACAACGATCGTCTCGCCGCCAGAGTCGCCCAGACCGTGTTGTCTGACGGATTGATCCTGCTCTCGGACGTCGATGGACTGTATTCGGCGAACCCCGAGCAGACTCCGGATGCAACCCATATCCCGGTAGTTGACGAGTTCACGGACGGAATATTCGCGATGGCGAGCGACACGGTCAGCGACATTGGGCGCGGTGGCATGACGACCAAGCTACTTGCCGCACAGATCGCCGCGCGTGCCGGCTGCACAACGTATATCGCGGCCGGGACGGTGAAAAGACCGATCAAATCGCTTGCTGACGGCGGCCGCCATACCGTGTTTCCGGCGCATACATCGCCCGCCGTGGCACGCAAGCAGTGGCTGGCCGGCGTGCTCGACGTTCGCGGCCAGCTACGCATCGACGGCGGTGCTGCCCGTGCGCTGCGCGATGGCGGCAGCCTGCTTCCGGTGGGCATCACGGCCGTCGAAGGCGACTTCGGCCGGGGCGACGCCGTGGCCCTCGTCGACAATAACGGGCACGAGCTCGGGCGTGGTCTCGCGGCCTACGCCAGTGATGAAGCGCAAGCGATCAAGGGTTGCCGTTCGGCAGCAATTGAATCGCGGCTCGGCTACCGCAGCCGGGACGTCATGGTGCATCGTGATGACATGGTACTTTTTGATGAGGAGAGCGCGGTCCTGTGAGCCAGGCAAGTATCCCGGAGCTGATGGATGAGATTGGCGGTGCAGCACGACGGGCCGGCGCGGCGCTCGCCCAGGCACCGTCGGCGCTGCGGGACGCGGCGCTGCGCAGCGTCGCGACGACCTTGCGAGAGAAACAAAGCGACATACTTTCAGCAAACGACATTGACATGGCCGCTGCACAGAAGCGCGGTCTGTCTGATGCCCGTCTCGATCGCCTGTTGCTCGATGCCCGGAGAATCGAGGACATCGCGGCAAGCGTCGAGAGCATCTGCGATCTGCCGGACCCGCTTGGCGTTGTGGTTGCCGAGTGGCAGCGGCCAAACGGTCTGGCCATTCAACGAATCAGCGTTCCGCTCGGCGTCATCGCAATCATCTACGAGAGCCGGCCCAACGTCACCGCCGATGCTGCCGCCCTGTGCGTCAAATCGGGCAATGCCGTGATCCTCCGCGGCGGCTCGGAGAGCTTTCATTCAAACACGGCGATTCACGCCTGTCTCGTAGCCGGACTTGACCAGGCGGGTATCGATACGGCGACAGTACAACTCGTACCGACGACGGACAGAGCGGCCGTAGGCTACCTGCTGTCGTCAATGCGCGGTTTCATCGATGTGGTCGTGCCCCGTGGCGGCAAAGGGCTGGTTCAGCGTGTGCAACAGGACGCGCGAATACCGGTCATCGGTCACCTCGAAGGCATCTGTCACGTCTATGTACATCGAGGCGCGGCACCCGAGATGGCAACGTCGATCGCCGTCAACGCCAAGATGCGGCGCACGGGCATATGCGGCGCCGCGGAGACGATTCTCGTAGACCGGGACGCCGTCGATACGTTGCTGCAGCCGATTGTGGACGGGCTCGTCAGTGCCGGCTGCTCCGTTAGAGGTGATGAGACTGTGGTCGCCCTTTCGCCGGGCGCAGTCGCAGCCGAGGAGCGTGACTGGTCGACCGAATACCTCGACGCCATCGTATCGATTCGCATCGTCGACGGACTCGCGGATGCAATCCAACATATTCGTCGGTACGGTTCGGGCCACACCGATGCGATAGTCACGGACGATGCCGAGGCAGCCGAACGATTTCTTAATGATGTCGACAGCGCGATTGTGCTGCACAATGCGTCGACACAGTTTGCGGACGGCGGCGAGTTCGGCATGGGGGCAGAGATCGGAATCGCAACCGATCGAATACATGCACGCGGCCCCGTTGGTGCGGAGCAACTCACCAGTTACAAATACGTCGTTCGCGGCACGGGCCAGACCCGATCTTGATTGTTTCTTATTGAGGGCGGCAGCGTCGCTTTGGATGAGTACTCAAGCAACTCGCGGTGAAGCCGCCTGATGTGATTTCCGGTGAGCGTGATCTCGCCGCCGTTCGAATGGCAGCGATTCGGCGAGAACCGGCCCCTCGAGTGTTATGATTCCGACCTTGTTAGACTTCGGCTCGTGACCAAAGGCGGCCGGACCGAGTATAAGGAGAATGTCCGCGAAAGCTCATACCGCCATAACAACGTTTCGTTGTCGAGTCGCTGATTTTGGTGGCCGGCGTTCTTATCGCCTTGGCTATCGACGAAAGGCGTGATGTCCCATAGATCAAGGTCTGATCTGTCTTGCCACCGAGCGCAGCTCGAAAAAATTCGATCGATCCAAGGACACTGGCTTCCATCCGGCGGGTTTGTGCGTGATCCACGAAAATTGCCGGGCTTGCTGCCTCTGCACACGCGACCATCGAGATGCAGTGTTGCGTTGTCGAATTCGCCTCACGGGTGAGCCTGTTCGTGAGCGACAAGCAGCATTGTGATTTGCCGCGGGAGCCGATAGGTTTTTGCCAGGTGAACCGAACAAAGGGAACTTGCGATGCAGCCACCGAAATTCTTGCTACTACTTAGTCTGCTTGTATTTGCCACCGTCTCTGTAGCAGTCGAAAAGCCTGGCGCGACTGATGTTGAAGCCTTTGTCGCCCAACTCAAGTCCCACTATCAGGATACGCTGCCAATTCAGGCGTTCTCCCTCAAGTACCATTTTCTGAACAGACGCTATCGCGATCTCAACTATTGGGATTACCAGTTCCCAAATCTATATATGTCTCAGCGGCTCGTGGAAATGGATCTGCAAAAGAGGCATTTCTACGACAACGATATTCTCTATTTCTCCGGCGGCAGGCTATTCGATAGGGTGCAGTTCCAGAACCATGAAGAAAGTCTTTTCTATGAAAAAAGCGCCACGTCCTTAGGGAGAGAATACCGTCGTCGAGGTATGGATAGCTTCGACCGTTTTAAGCGCCATATTGTTTTGAACGTAGACTTTTTGGCAGTAAGGCCGCTGCTGGAAGAGACGAATCTAGGCAATATCAACCTTTTCCATGACGCCGAATCAGGTGCGATTACTCTGGCTCATAGCAATGCCGATGAAGACGTGGTCGACTACCAATTCAAGCTAAATCCGCTGCGGCTGGTATCCATTAACCACAGGGCTCTTAACGGCGTTTTCTTCTACGACGATTATCAAACCACGCGAGGATTCACCTACGCCCGTTCCGTGGTTCAGTACTATGATGGCGCGACCGAGCCCACCTATATCAAATTCAACGATGAGTTTAATATCATCGACCAGGTGGATCCCGCCAAACTGCAACTGCCGCCGGGGTATGGCCCGGAGTTCAAGAGAGGCGACGGGATTCTCGCGTCAGAACTCATTGGCAAGGACCTGTATCTTGTGACCGACTCGTCGGCCGTGATCAACAGTTTGTTAAAGGTGAATGACGACGAGATTAGGGTTTTTGGAGCTACAGCAAGTGCCAGTGTCGCCGAGAACACCTTGAATCTGATCCGGGAACAGTTTCCTAAAAAGACCATCGCTTCCGTGTATGTGACTCATCCCCACGGCCGCCAGATTGCAGGGCTCAAGGTTTTTGCAGAGCAGGGGATCGAGATCCTGGCTGATGAATACACCATCTCCGCCATCAAGGCCTATCCGCTCTTCAGCGATGACATCGCTCAATTCAGATTTAGCGAAATTGAACACGAGCAAATCGTCGAAGGAGCCCAATTTTTTGTTTTGGAGAACATGCATTCAAAGCGGCAAGGCTTCGTCTATTTCGAGGACAGCGGGATTATTTTTCAATCCAACTTCCTGCACATACCTCGAGATAACACCATTGCCGAGGTGGTTCCCAGCTACACCAGAGCTTTTATCGATTTTATTCGCCGCCAGCAGCTGAAGTTCAACCGGATTGTGGGTAACCACAGCAATAATAATATTTCTGTGGAGGTAGTGAACAAAACCTATCAGGCTATGCGGCCCCACAACCTGGCGACATTGCGCGAATAGTATTTCCGGACAGGGTGCCGGTGATGACGCGGCCACTGTTTGAGTCGCGTCTTTCACAGGCGTCCATTGTCGCAATATGAGACGAGGTCCAATCCACGGCCATACTCCGGCGATAGCGCTTGAAGGGCGATTCGACAAGATACGGTGTTCCCACCGGCACTCGGTCGCAGGCACGTCCGTCGACGGGCACCGGGCGTCCCCACTGCAGACGCTCAGTTCTGTTGACCGTACCCCAGAAAGCTAACCACGGCTGATGTAGGAGATTGAGCATATCAGGCAGCTTCTTCAGAGAACACGGCAGGTGGTTTTCTGCTCGGTCAGAATATCGGGAAATCCCGCATCGTGGGTGGCTAACTTGACGGCGGTACGGTCAACCCGGAGCGCGGACGTTCCAAGTAGCAGGCGCGATCCGGCGAAAAGCGACCCACCTGAGGCTTTCAGAAGTAAAGCGGCCGACCACCCCACCGTCGACGTGGCAGCACCAGCGTGAGACTCTGCACTGCTCAAGTGGCGTTCTGAAGTGAAGGCAGCTGCAAAATGACAGCAAAAGCGGTGTGCCATTGTGGCGCGATCGAACTAAAGCTCCCGGAGTGGCCCGACAAGGTTACCGAATGCAACTGCTCGATTTGTAGAAGGCTAGGAGCCTTGTGGGTTTACCATCCCCCGCAGAACGTTGTGATCCTTCATGATCATGGGGCAACATCTACGTACGTCTGGGGTGACAGAACCCTTGATTTTCGAAGCTGCCGAATCTGTTCTTGTACAACGCACTGGTTGCCATTGATTGACAAGTACAAGGTAATGGGAGTCAACGCTCGCATGATCGAAGGTCTTAAACCGTCGGCTGTCGAGGTCGTACATGAGGACTTCGGTGGAGCCGGGTGTTTCTGGAGCTAGCGGAGAGCCCATTCGCTTTCTCGTACGGACTGGGTTCTCTCCGGTCGATACTTGGAATCATGAAGGTTGACCGTACCGCGGAACGCGAGCCACGTTCGATTTGGTTAGCTTTCCGCGGTACGGTCACAGTCAGCACTTCGCAGCCAACCTCTAGCGCATCGCACAACCTCCGAAATTCCGCAGAGGAACTGAGTTGATAGTTCCGCTCCCCGCTGCTGCGGGTACCCTCCATAGCTGTGAGTCAGACCGACTTAAACCAAGGGCCACTCAATCGCATCTAATCGAGCAGATGTCGGAATTACGGCACGCAGTGTATCCTCATCTTGGAGCCTTACATGAAGTTCTTCAGTTTCGTGGTTGCCGGCCTATTGAGCGCCTGTACGCAATCGCCGATGGTACAAACTGAGCCTCCGCCGGAAGACCTGGCCAAGGACTCCGAGTATCTGAACGCGCTCATTCCTGAGCTTATGCAGGAGGGAGAGATTCCAGGACTACAGCTGGCGCTCATTCAAGACGGAAGCGTAGCGTTTGAACAAGGCTTTGGCGTAAAAGACACAACAAAGAGGGGGCGCGTCACTTCGAATACCGTTTTCGAGGCAGCGTCTCTGACCAAGCCGTTATTTGCCTACGCTGTTCTGAAGCTGGTCGATATTGGGTTGCTGGAGCTCGATGTGCCGCTCGTGACGTACGTGCCAGAACCAAAGCTGGAAGGAGCGCTTGGCCATTCAGTCAATGCGCTGGATTTTCGTTCAGAATGGTTCATTGGCATCACGGCACGCCATGTCTTAAGCCACTCCTCAGGCATGCCCCACGGGGATGGAGGTGAAGTAACGACGATCGCGTTCGAGCCCGGAACTGACTGGAAATACTCTGCCGAGGGCTATTCTTTGTTGCAGCTGGTCGTTGAGCATCTTACCGGGAAACGCCTCGACGTCATCATTGACGAACTGGTAATCAATCCGCTTGGGATGAGTCGAAGTTCGATGGTCTGGGAGGACAAGATGGAACCTCGCATGACTGCGGGTCATAGCGTCTACGGGGCGCCGGCCGATTTCCGCAAGCGCACAAACCCAACCGCTGCGGCCAGCCTGTATACAACAGCTGGAGACTACGCGCGCTTCGTCAGCGCGGTCATGAACGGCAAGGGGTTGAGTCCCAGGCTTCGACAGGAAATGTTCGAATGGCTCGTCGACATGAATGATGAAGGCAGCATCGGGTGGGGAATCGGGTTTGGCTTGCAGAAAGACGGTGACAGCGTTTCATTCTGGCAATGGGGCGACTACTCGATATTCCGGAGCCTTGTCGTGGCCTCAATCGAGGATGGAAAAGGGATTGTCTATCTGACCAACAGCTTCAACGGTCTATCGATATGTGACGCCCTTACGCGCGCGGTCATCGAAAAATCTGCGCTTGGGTGCCTTGCGCTGCGCTATCAACCATACGATAGCGATTTCTACTCGTTGTTCTGGACTGCAAGAGACGGCAGTCTTGATGATCTAGAGGAGAAGCTAACCATTGCGAGCGAGGCGGATCCGGTGTTCTTCACGCCAGAGCAGATCGCCGGAATGGCGAAAGTCTTGGACAACGAGGGGATGTTTGAAGAGTCTGCCGTCTTCCACAATCACAACATCCGCGCGAACCCCGGTTCGGGGAGATATCTCTTCAATCTGGCAAGAAGTCGGATGCTGGCCGGCGACTTCGAGCGTGCCGGCGAACTCCTCAGAGCATCCGCCAGCGCGCCTCATGATCCAAGCGATACGCCTACAGTCGCGTGGATCACTGGGTACATGAAAGCAATCAGAGATCCTCTGGCGATTGACGACACTATATTAAAGACCTACGAAGGAGACTATGGACCTCGTCATCTTCGGGCTCGAGATGGCGAGTTGTATTATTCCCGAGATACCACCGATATTGCGGCCCAGGTGAAGCTGTTCGCCGAAACGGAAGACACGTTCGTACTAGAGGGAAATACGCACTTCAAGTTGCAGGTCCTGTTTGACGACGCAGGCTACCCGGTAGCGCTTGTGGGACTTTACGACAGCGGCAGGCGTGACCGCGCGCCCAAGAAACGTTAGAAGCGGTCAGCACTATGACTCAGTTCAAAAAGAAGCCCCTCGTCCCCGCGGGAGCAATCCTGCTGCTCGTGTCTTTGTATTCGGGATTGGCAGCCCAAACAGATGCGGGAGTGGACGAATTGCCTGGGCTCGCCGATTTTGTCGTTGAAGTCCTCAATGCACACGGCGTGCCCAGTGCATCCGTGACGGTCGTATCGGATGACAGGGTGATTTATCAACGCGGACATGGCCTGGCGGACGTTGCCGAAAAACGCCCCACAAGCACCAGTACCGTTTTTCCCTTGGCTTCGATTTCGAAGACTTTTACGGCAACAGCCGCATCTGTTCTCGTGGAACGTGATCTGCTCGACTGGAATCAGCCAATTCAGGATATCGCACCATGGTTTAAGTTGAACGATCCGTATGCGACTCGCCACGCCACGATCACGGATCTTCTGAGTCATCAAACAGGAATGGGGCGGCATGATTTCGCTTGGTTCGGAGGGACTCTTTCTCGAACCGAGCTGCTGGAGAGGATGGAGCATCTGGAGTTCGCATACTCTTTTCGCGAGAGATTCAACTACAACAATATTGTCTTCACCGCAGGTGGCGTTGTCTGCGGAGAGCTCTATGGGTCGGGCTGGGATGCCCTTATCGAGGAGTCGTTACTTGAACCGTTGCGAATGATGGCGACGACGACTCGTTTCGACGACTTCATTGCATACGAGGACCGTGCGTTGGGCTATAGGCGTGACCGAAACGGATCACTTCGTGAGGTGCAATACATCAATACAGACGTGGTCGGACCGGCTGGATCAATCAGCTCAAATGCCGAAGATATCGCGCGCTGGCTTCGGTTTCTCCTCGGGAACGGGACAATTGATGGAACGGAGGTCGTGGCGCCGACGCATTTGCACCATACAATGCTTGTGCACGCTCCAATCCGGCGTGATGCCAATGCAACAGTTCTCCAGGATCGTGGCTATGGAATCGGCTGGAATATCGCTGCGTACCGTAACAAACCGCTGATCTACCACAATGGTGGGATAAATGGATTCAGCTCTCGCATATCAGTGTTGCCAGACTGCAACGCCGGAGCTGTCGTAATGACCAATGGGCAACACGGAGGTCCGGTCGTATCCAAAATATCGCGCTACCTATACGACCGGATTTGTGGCTTTGAGCCAAGCGTTAGCGTCGATGCAATTGCAGGAAATCGTAACGGCGCAGACGACGTCGCGGATTCGGCGACGAGAAAGATGCCACCCTCGTCCGGGCAATCCTCGTACACGGGGCGCTACTACAACCCCGGGTACGACACGCTCCGGATCTTCGAGACCAACACCGGGCTGAAGATTAGACTCACAACTATCGACTATGATCTTATCCATGATGCGCACGACTACTTCTATTTCTGGGACGGTCAGGAGATTGTTGGCGACATATTCTTCAAACTGGACAAGAATGGCGTGCCTCTGGAACTGGAGATTCCCTTCTATCCTGGAATGGACCCGGTCCGGTTCTTGCGTCTTCCACCCGAGGAACTCGTAGATCCTGACTACCTGAGCGATTTTGTCGGGACGTTTCAATCCGCGCACTCTGACCAGACGCTCGATGTCAGTCTTGACGGCGAGACCCTTCACTATTCGCGCGACGGAGGAGGGCTTCTGGAACTAATACCTGTCACCAACGCCGTATTCCGCCGCAAGTCGAATTGGAGGCAAATCGTTGTCACGTTCACGGGAGACCACGAGAGCAACTACGACACCATGAGCATTGCTGTGCCAGGACAGACGGAGCGCGTCTTTCGGAGAATTAAGACCAATTGATTCTCTCGTCAAGGCGTCAATCGACTTCCGCTGTACGCGGCAAAGCCCGACACGAAGCTTGCTCTCTGCCAGCTCAATTGTGCGCATGCGCCCATTCCAGCATCGTGCGCCCGGTGAACTCCTCGCCGTTGTCCGTCCGGATGTTGTCGGGATAGCCGCGATGCTGGCAGATGCGATCGAGTATCCGCACCAGGTGATCGCCACCCAAGGCGTGTTCGGCATGGACAGCAATACATTCGGTGGTCGCATCATCGACGATGCCGAGGATCTTGAGCTGGCGCCCATTCGAGATGCGGTCGAAGGTGAAGTCCATCGATCAGACCGCGTTGGCTGACTTCGGGCGCTCAAGCGGCTGGCAATCAGTGATCGGCACTTTCTTGCGCTTGCGTCACTTGATCTGCAGCTTTTGCTCAGCATAGAGGCGTTCAACGCGCTTGTGGTTCACAACGTGCCCCGCCTGTCGAAGCTACAGTATTACCACCGGCACCCGGTCTAGCCATCCAACCTTGGGTCGAACGATTCCAAGTTTTGGTGACCGCATCTCCCAGAACCGGCCGGCACCACAAGGCGACACGACCCGCTGCTTACGGCCAAGAGCCGCCGGTCGGAATCCATTGCTCCGAAGAAACGCTATGTACGAAACCTAAAGTGAATTCTAGAAACGTTTCCGCGGTAACGTGAGCTTCCATCCGGAGCGGCGCAGCCGCGCGGCCCGCAGGATCGAAACAGTCCTCAGGTTGTCTACGGCGAATCGCGCTATCAGCTGCCGCCTATCGGTGCGGCATGTGCGTCGGCTACCAATGCGTCTACGTTGCTGCCGGTCAACGATTGCAGGAAGGCCAACAGGTCGTCGATTTCCCTGTCGTTGAGGCCGAGCGGTGTTATGAGCGGATCGAGAACGACGTTCGGCACGCCGCCACGATTGTAGAAGAGCACCACGTCGCGCAACGTCGACAGTGATCCGTCGTGCATATACGGTGCGGTCAGCGCCACGTTGCGGAGCGTCGGCGTGCGGTACTTCCAGCGGTCGTCGGGGTGCCCGGTGACCTCGTAACGTCCGAGGTCGCGAAAGTTCTCGGTACCCGTCGTGCGGACCAGATCGGATTCGACTCGCTTGACCTGTCCCGGGGCCAGCGGAACCTCGAGCTCTGTGTCGTCCGGGCGCATAGTGGCGTAATAGCCGACCCCCGTATTGTGGAACAGACCGTCGCTGAACAACGCGAAGTCCTCAGTAACGGAATGGCATGCAATACATCGACCCTTGCCTCGAAAGATCTCGAATCCTCGCTGCGCCGATCTGCTCAGTGCAGCCGGGTCGTCGCCGTAGTACCAGCGGTCGAACGACGAATCACCGGAAACCAGGACACGTTCGTAGCTTGCGATCGCCATCCCGATGGTCTGAATGTCGGGCCCACGATCGAATACTCTGACGAACCGCTCAGCGTAGTCGTCGAGGGAAAGGATGCGCTCGACGACCACGCCAATGGACACGTTGCCCATTTCATTGTCCGCGAGCAGCGGCGCCCAGATCTGGTTCTCCAGGCTGATTTCCCGGCCGTCGTGGAACAAGCTGCCGACGTAGGCGGTGTTGTAGATCGTCGGTGCGTTCCGTCTGACGCTTCTGCCCTCGATGCCCACGGGCAGGCGCAGCTCGTTCTGCGAGAAGCCTTGTTCAGCGATGTGACACATCGCGCAGGACACGGTGTTGTTTGCGGAAAGGCGGCGGTCGAAGAAGAGTTTCCGTCCCAAGCGTACTTTTTCGGCCGTGATCGGGTTGTCCGCGGGCGCCGGGACCGGCGGCAGCCCGAGGGGTGGCGACGCGATCACGGCAAGCAGGTCGGCTTCGGTTCCTCGCCTCGATGTCAGGCTTGCCGAGTTTGTCCGGTAATCTGTACGCTCGTAGCCTTCGCGGACGTCGCCGGGCCCTTGCCTGGTCTGAGCTGAGACGACCGCAGCCGCTGCGACGAGCAGCAGCGAAGCCGAGGCGAACCCCCGCAACAGGCTTCGGCGTCCGATGAGACTCATTCCAATGGTCCGGATCGCGAATAGACGTAGCGACAACTATACTTCCAGGTACCAGAAGGAGAGAACTCCACACGTACAACTCCAAGGGAAATTCAATGAAAAACAAAGTCATTGGGCGTCTTTCGACGGTCCCGATAGCGGCCTCGCTGGCGCTTACGTGCCTGACCGGGGCGCATGCCGACGAGACCTGCATGTCCCCCTACATGGCAAAGATCGTTGGCCAGGAGGACTACGTCTACGTCTGGACGGTCGGTGTCGAGGGGCTCGGCGACGAGCAAGACAAGCTCGTGACCATCGATGTGCGGCCCGGCGCGGAGACCTACGGGCAGGTCGTCGATGCACTCTCGGTCGGGGGTCGTAACGAAGCGCATCACTCCGGACTCACGGACGATCGGCGCTTCCTGTGGGCGAGCGGACTCGATACCAGCAAGATCTTCATCTTCGACGTGCACACAGATCCGGGTAAGCCGAAGTTGGTCAGGACGATCGACGATTTCGTCACCAAGAGCGGCGGCGTCGTAGGGCCGCATACCAACTATGCACTGCCGGGGCGCATGATGCTGACCGGCCTGTCAAACAGTGCCGACCATGGGGGCCGAACGGCGCTCGTGGAATACACGAACGCGGGTGACTACGTCACGACCCACTGGATGCCGACGGACGACAACCTGCAGGGCGCCGTCAAGAGCGGCAACTTCGCCGACGGCTACGGCTACGATGTGCGTGTGCTGCCGCGCCGCAACGTGATGATCACCTCATCGTTTACGGGCTGGAATAACTACATGATGAACCTCGGTGCCTTGATGGCGGACGCGGAAGCGATGCAGCGTTTCGGCAATACGGTGGTCGTCTGGAACCTGCATACGCGAAAGCCGCAGAAGATCATCGATGTGCCGGGATCGCCGCTCGAGATTCGATGCGCCTGGGGTCCGCACAATAACTACTGCTTCACGTCGACGGCGCTGACATCGAAGATCTGGCTGATCTACGAAGACGACGCCGGGGAGTGGCAAGCAAAAGCCGTCGCCGACATCGGCGACGCCAGCCTGGTACCGCTGCCTGTCGACATCTCGATTTCTGCGGACGATCAGCAGCTCTGGGTCAATACGTGGAATGACGGTAAGACACGTCTGTTCGACATTTCCGATCCGCACGCACCGGTGCAGGTGATGGAAGAGAAGATCGGTGCACAGATCAACATGGTGTCGCAGAGTTGGGATGGGGAGCGTGTGTACTTCACCTCGTCGCTGCTTGCCAACTGGGACAAGGTCGAGGCGCCCGAGGGAGAGGACTTGCAGTACTTCAAGGCATATAGCTGGAAAGACGGGGAGCTCGAGCATACATTCACGATCGATTTCCTCGCGGCGAAGCTCGGCACGCCACACCAGATGCGTTTCGGCGCCTATGCGCTGTATGGCCAGTAGCCCGCAGGCCTGCTGTCACACCAATGAGACTCGCTGCGGTCCTGCTGCTCGTGACGCTGCCCGTCGGTGCCGCGGCCGAGCAGCAACCACACCACAAGCCGGCGGCGCAGCCGCAGGTGCTGGCGCCCGGATACTCGGCGCTCGAGTTTCCGCCCCCGGCGCCGGGCACCTATGAACTGCCGCCGCTCGGAGAGGCCGCGAACGGTAGGCTGCTGGACAGCGCCGGCAGAGCCGTCAGTTTGCACGAACTCTTCGACGGAAAGACTATCGTCCTGAGCTTTGTGTACACGTCTTGCCCGGACGTGAACGGCTGTCCCCTGGCCACCTTCGTCCTGAGCCAGGTTCAGAAACGACTGGCGCAGGATGCACAGGCCGTGTCGAAGGTTCGCCTCGTTACCGTCAGTTTCGATCCGGCCAATGATCCGCCCGACGTCATGGCCGAGTATGGCGAGCATTTCCGGCGCGGCGCCGTCGACTGGCGCTTCCTGACCGCCGGATCAGAACGCAGCCTGTCGCCGATCCTCGAAGACTATGACCAGTCCGTCATCCGAGACCGGGGGCCCGACGGCGAGCTGCTGTCGACGATGTCACACATACTGCGGGTCTATCTGATCGACGCGGACAAGCGCGTACGAAATATCTACAGCGCGTCTTATCTACATCCCGACATCCTGTACGCGGATATTCGAACCGTCTTGCAAGGCGATGAGTCTTAGGTTAATCAGACGCGGGACTTCGTAGTCTGCAACTGGTCGGGTGAGAGGACAGAGCAGCCGCCGTTCGAATGGCAGCAGTTCGGCGAGAACCGGTCCCTCGAATGGTATGATTTCGACCTCGTTGAACTTCGGTTCGTGCCCCACAGCGGCGGGACCAAGCATAAGAATAATGTCCACGAAAGTTCATACCGCCGTACAACGATTCCTTGTCGAGTTGCTGATTATAGTGGCCGGCGTTCTTATCGCTCTGGCTATCGACGAATGGCGGCAGAATCTGCAAAACGCAGACCTCGAACGCGTCTACCTGACTCAGCTTATTTCCGACTTGCAAGCAACAGAAGAAGCGATTCTGTCGGTAGAACGTGTCAATTCCGACTCAATGGATGCCGTTGCCGCTCTATTGACGACATTCGAAAGTAACGAGGCGGTTGTGCCAGCTCAGTTAGTCGATTCTCTGGACCGGATTATCTACTTTGACAATCCCGTTCCGGTTCTTGGAACTGTTGATGCCTTGATTGCGACAGGCGATCTGCGACTGATTCAAGATGCGCAACTCCGCTCCCTGGTGACTGAGTATCAATCTGTCATCAGAGATTATTGGTTGGCTCCGCTATATCAGTGGGAATACAGGCACAACGACCTGGTGTATCAAGTCATAGGGGCAGCGATCGCGCACGGTGTTGTTCCGCAAGACCGAAACGGACTGGTTCGGCAACCTTCAAGCACTGATTTGGACGGGTTTCTTCGAAATAGCGAGGCATATACCGCCATCATCGAGCTCGAGTTCGTAAAAAGGGTCCTGGCCGAATATCGCAACGGCACGAGAGACGAGGCAGTGTCATTGATGCGCTCGATTCAACAGCATGAGGGACCACGGAACGAAAGCTAGAATGTCCGCTTCTGGCCGGTTCGCGGCCTTTGGCGCCACCCTGGCTCAGACGTTCCAATGACTGCTCAGGTCGAGAGCAGACGTTCGAAGATGCGGCCATGGAATTGCCGACGAGGGAAATTCGGACACGTTGGAAGTTCGGCAAATTGTCGGCGGTCAGTTCGGTCCTGGTGGCGCGTATCGGCAACGAAAACGTAGCGTGGAAAAGGCGTTTGCCGATCGTGCAGCGACCTGGACGAACTCTCTACGATCCTCATGCTATGGCGCAGACAGAAGAAAACCGTACATCTTGTTTTCAGCTATACTCGGACGAAGCAGTCGCAAAGGAACTCGCCGTTTCTGTGCGCACCGTTCATACTCACTTCGAGCGGATGTACCGAAAGCTTGGAGTGCATAGCCGGTGTGAATTGATCGCGCAAATACTTGATTCTTATGTGTCAGTGCAATCTGCAAAAGGCTAGTGGGGGCGACAACGCGACGATGTCGAATGCGGTGTTGTGGCACTTTACCCATAGGCGAAGGCCTCTGTCGTCGGCGGACGGATATGTCGAGATTCATGAAGCGTCGAGTCGTACGCAATGCAGATGACAGCGCCTAATCTTCCGTCGTTCTCGGGTTACGTATTCGAATCCATGGTAACCATACGGCAAACACTATGGCGCCTTGTAGAGGTCGTCGTACTTTTCCACGCCCTGACAATGCCTGCCGTCGCTCAAACTGACGAGCCCGCGTCGGAACACTGCCCGGTTACCAAGTCGGAAAAACCTGGAGGCTGGATTGAGAACGACGTTCTGGGTGTGCATGTTCCGTCAGATGGGACTTTTACATTCACGCCAGGCGGGCCGGGCTTTGTTGATGCAGACGGTGCCGTTGGGATTAAGTGGCCGTGGGTCCGCTTCGTTCCAGGGCAACTGAACGTTGGCGGCCAGCGGATCGATGAGGAAGCGCCCACAGCTCGCGCGTACATACCCGGCGGGTACGGCGAAGTTGGGTTTCAGTCAATGTATCTCGTCTTCCCTACGGCTGGGTGTTGGGAAATAACCGGCGGTGTAGCCGGCAAATCCATAACTTTCACGGTTCTGATAGCAGTAGAGGGCGACGGACCAGAATGGCGCTTTAACGGCCCACCTCGAGGTTGGAGAGTCACAACCGATTGGCGTTGACCCAATATACCGGCGAGCAGCGTAGACGAGTTTTGATGAGGCACATGCTGCGATAGTCAGTCGAGCCCTTGCTTTGTTTACAGACACTACCTGTCGCTCAGCTGCAAGGCGGGATTGCAGGACGCCACCGGGTCAGTCGGGCGGCAAGCGAATCCAGCTGTAGCTCTTTCTGATCCAAAGCAGTCAGCAGCTGATTGTCCTTTGTCAACCCGGGGAACTGAGAATAGATGCCAGATATCAAGCTGTTCGAGCTGGGTCCTACTCGATCCAGCCGCGTTCGATGGGCGCTACTCGAGGCGGGGTTGGACTACGAGTCGATTGGAAACAACCTCGACATCTTCAGTAGTACCGAACTTCGAGAGATACATCCGCTCGGAAAGCTGCCCGCTGCGCTTATCGACGGGAAGCAACTGTTTGAGTCGGGCGCCATCGTGACGGCTGTGGCCGACCTTGTTCCTGAACGGTCACTGATAGCGGAACCAGGGACGTGGTCGCGTAACCTGCATTACCAATGGATGAGCTTCGCCTTGAGTGAGATGGAGGCTTTCGTCCAGAGCAGCGAGATCAACACCATTGACTTCGTGTTGCCCGAAGATCAGCGAGTTCCGGAGATAGTCGAGCAAAACGCCATGCTCTACCGAAAAGGAGCAGCGGTGCTCGAGGATGTTCTCGGCGAAACGGAGTATCTCGTCGATAATCGGTTTTCGGTGACGGATATCTTTGTTGGCTACACGGTACATTGGGGCTATGAAGACGGCCTACTGGACGACTGCCCCAATTTACTGGCCTATCGGGAACGGCTGCTCTCCCGGCAGCATTGCACGCTGGAGCAACACTAGCAGTCTGTTCAAAAAGCCATCCATGGCATTTTCAACCTCACGAACTGAAAAGCGCGGTTTTCAGTTCGCTCGCATTCTCAAATGTCGGCACGTCCATGTGCCGGTCACAGGCAGTCGAAAAACTGCGTTTTTCAACAGCCTGCTAACCGGTCCAACTCCTCGCGACCGATTGCTGCAACCGCTTGGAAACTCAAGACGATTCATCGAAAATCGACAGGCAAATCAAGGTCTGCGCGTCGTATCTGGACTCCCGATGGCGATCTCGGTGCCGATCAGCACGCTGAATCGGAGCGGCTGCCGGCTGCTCGCTGGTGGTGATCCGGGCGCGATACAAAGGGCCGCGGGGAATTCTGAAAGGAAGAACACAAGGTGTGGCGGTCGCTAGCCGCACAATCCGAGAATCCCTTGTGGTCCCGTCCTGGTGGCGTTGAGATCGAAGCCGGCGTCTTGCTCGTATGCCTCGGCGTGTGAGCGCCCTGGATCGCGATGGTTTCGTTCACGGTCGCCGTAGTTCGAGCGTGCTGAGCGACCCGGGTCCGCGATTCTGTACATCGGCTTGCGACTATCTGTCTCCCGAAAGCGCGATCGAAAACCAACGGCTGCCAGTGCTTCCACGGCGTCATCAGTCGACGGATCAACGCTGTTCTCTCGCTTCCGCGGCTGCCGAACGTACTTCCGTCATGAAGGCCCACACCTCCGGCGATAGCGGTGATTTGACGTCTCCCCGCCATTCATCTTGGTGTGCCCACAGGCGTGATGCGCCCTCGAGCATTGTCGAATCCGCGATATCGAGGAACGGTTTGAGCAGCGCATCCCATTCGGCCATGAACTCTCTGGCCTTCTCCGAGGACGGCTCGAGCGGCAGCGCATCTTTGATTCGATCGTTCAGGCTTTGCCAGGCCTGTGAGTATTCGGTCTGATCGAAATCCTCGGCCAGTTTGCTCTTGGCGCGCTTCCAGTGCGCCTGCTCTTCTTTCGAATAGTACTTGTCGTAGATTTTTTGCCAGGCTTCGGCGGTCATGTTTCTCTCTCCCAGTCGAATAAACTCACACAAGGTCGCCACATCAACATGGTCCCTTTCCGCCAGCACGTCTCGAGCGCTTTGCAGCAGGCGAATCCCGTCATCCAGCAGGCGCCTCTCGAGAGCCAGGCTTTCGAGCTGGATATCGATAAGACTCAATGCGTCGAACTCACCTGCATCAACGAGGTCCGCAATACGCTTCAGCGAAAACCCCGCCCTCTTCAGAAGAACGATTTGGCCGATATGCAACAAGTCAGTCGCGCTGTAGGCGCGTCGGCCGTTGGCAGCGCGAATCGGGCTGATGAGCCCCCGCTGCTCGTAGAAGCGCAGCGAGCGCTCGGTCAGGCCGGTTTCGCGAACGACCTCGCCGATTGAAAAATGGCGATCCTTGATCATCTGAGTAGATTACTACCTAACGTAACGTCAGGAGCAAGCCATATCGCTTGCAATATGTCGTCAGTCGGTGCGTACTTTTCGTCTCCCAACGACCGTCAACAAAGACGGCGGCACAATTAGGCGAGGAAACTCGCCGGCGACTCTCCGGCTACAGGAAAGTGGCAATGCCGTCCGCATTACGACGCGCACGTAGAGAGTGTAAGGTGCAAGGAATAGCGAAAAGGAGTGGTTCTGGTTGAGCCGGTTATCATCTTTGCCCGCATCCATCCCTGACAAGGGCATCGGCGAGGACGCGGCGTTTGAACTCGTCGGCGGGCTGGTACGAAAACTGTCTGCACAGCTCGGTGAGTCTGATGCGCTTGCGCATATGGATCCGGCTCCTTCGGACGTTGCCGCGCGGCTGGTTGGCTTGAACGCCGAGGTGAATCAGAACCTGCTGCATCCCGACCTTAGCCCTTTCGCGACCGAAGCTGAGCGCCGCGTGATCGGCTGGCTGGCACCGTATTTCGGGATGGCGGCGGGTCATATGTGCGCCGGTTCCAGCATCGCGAATCTCACCGCTCTATGGTGTGCCCGCGAGCACGGCGCAAGACGCGTGCTCGCCTCGGCGGACGCTCACATTTCCGTTCCCAAATCAGCCCGCATCCTCGGTATGCCGTTCGAGCCCATCGAGGTGGACGAGTGGGGCAGGATGGCTGTGAATGCGCTTCCGCCACTTGACGCCGCCGCACTCGTCCTGACGGCTGGCACGACGGGGCGCGGCACCATCGACGATCTTGGCCTGACCCGTGAGTCAAGACGGCACTGCCGCATGGGTGCACGTGGACTCGGCCTGGGCGGGGCCGCTGCGCTTTACATGCTTCTCGGATCGGCTGGCAGGGATCGGCGGCGCTGACAGCGTCGCCGTCTCCGCGCACAAGTGGCTCTTTCAGCCGAAGGACTCCGCGATCGTCCTGTTCGCCGATCCCAAAGTGCAGGACGCGATCAGTTTTGGCGGTACCTACCTCGCGGCGCCCAACGTCGGGGTGCAGGGCTCGCGCGGTGCGGCGGGCGTGGCGCTGCTGGGAACGCTGCTCGCCTGGGGCGTGGGCGGGCTGGCCGAGCGGATCGAACGCTCTGTTGGCTTGTCCGACCAACTGGCAGGGCGTCTGGACGCCGATCCGCGCGCGGAACTCAAACAGCCGCCCGAGACGGCCGTGTTGAACTGGCGTCCCCAAAATAGATCGGCAAATGACGTGATTGCGGAACTCGGAAACGTGGCGTCGCACACCACGATCGACGGCGGACCCTGGGTGCGGCATGTTGCGGCCAACATGCGCGCCGATCTCGAGGCAGTTTGGTCGAGGATCGATACCGTGCTTGATGAGCGAAGGTGAAATAGCCCGGCGCCCGGGTCCGCGATTCTGCACATCGGCTTCGCGACTATCTGTCTCCCGAAAACCGCGATCGCCGAAACTGCGAGGGAGAGACGCCTTCAAACTTCTTGAATACCTTGTTAAACGTGGTCTTCGAATTGAATCCCGCGTCCAGGGCCACCGCAAGGAGCGTTACCGCGGCGTACTTCGCGTCGCTGAGCTGTCGCTTGACCTCGGCCACTCGGTAGGCGTTGACAAAATCAAAAAAGTTGCGTTCAACTCCGTCTCTGAGAACCGCCGATAGTTTTCGCCGAGGCCATCCAAGCCGATCGGCCAGCTGAACCAACGTCAGAGTGCCTTCAAGGTACGGCCGTTGCTCCTCCATGTAGCGATTGAGCTCACTCACCGAGTCGGACAGTACATCGGGATCCAGCCTTGGCTTCGAGGGCCAGGCGTTCCTCGATACGTACTCTATCTGGGTTTGCTCGATTCCGTGCCAGCCAACGTAGAAATGGAGCGCACTAACCGACGTGAACAACGTCGCAACGGAAGCTTGCAGGGGAACGTTGGCAGTTGCGAGGAGTGGCGAGGAGACAATCGCAGCAATAGCCACGGATATTGCAATGGCGCTCCAGGCTTTCCTGATCCAGTCGAGGTCAATACCTGCTACGTTGGAGTGCTGGTTTTTGAGGTTCCGCCTGTGTGCCGAGAGCAACCGCAGACCGACAACAGGAAATGCCAGTGTGGCAACCAGGATCAGCGGTCCCTGCCAGCGGTCCCAGTCTGTGGTGACAGTCAGTGTCGTGACGCCGTAGAGCGCGTCGTACTTCACGGGATGGAGTGAAGCATCAATCATCTGCCAACAGAACACTACGGCGAATGGCAGGAACGCAAGATAGAGGTAAGCACCTGTGCGCCCGACTAATGTGAGCATGTAGGCGAGAAACAGGCCGAGAAGCAGAAGGAAGCCGGTCCCACCGGCGAACAGGGAAACGGGTACCGGCAGACCGGAGACGCGGGAGTTTACCCACAAGAGAAAAAACAGCGCAGCGGCGCCGACCATGTAGGCTACCAGGAAGCGGTCAGCCCGGTGTCCGGCAGCATACTTTCTGAACCGAATGAGCAGCGCCATTTGCAGTGCCAGACAGAAGTTAATGCCGTACAGGAAGTCCATGTCTTCTCCACCGTCCGGACCGCCACGACGACACACCGAGCCACAGGCAGAATGGCGCCAGAAACGCGCGTTGCGCCAGGCCAATAGTTTCCGCCGTTGGGCCGAGCTTGATCATGGCGGCGAACGCTCCAAGCATCGCGAGCAGGACAAGTATGTTGAATGTTGCTGCTTGCCAACCTGATTTCTTCATCAACGAAGCAGCGACCGCAAGAATCGCGAGCAGAAACGCGCCCAGCGCGGCCATGTTGTGCGCTATTGCAGAGTACGACATATCGGTGAACCTGCATCCCTCATCGCACACAAAAATACCCGCGGTCACAAATCCGAAACCGCAGAACAGGAGTGTGCCTGAGGCCAGCCATCGATCGGTGAACGTTCTTTCATTGCGAAAAACACCGACGGCATACAAACAGATAAAGACACCGAACGGGACAATACCAAGCCAGTTCATATAAGCAGAGTACGGCGCCTCCCGGGCGCCGAGTTCGCTAATGTACTGAGTAACATGTGAGTAGTCTTGAGTCAGCGCTCCCCACAAGACGACATTGGAAACAAAGATGATCGGCGCCAGCATTCCTGCTGCAAGCAGGCGGTCGAAGATCGCATCCGCCTCTTGCTGACGTAAAGACTTGTTGCTCATAGTCGCCGCGTGCTCTGAAGAAGGAGCCGAATAGTCGACGGTCTTCGGCGACGGAGTCGCCCCGATTGTGAACAAGACTGAATTGAAACGTCATTTCGTCGGAAATTCAGTCAGTTATGACGCGCCTGCTGTGGCTACAGTTACAGCACTTCGCGCCACTGTGATGCTCAGAACGGTTGTCCCCCTGTGCCTCCTGGTTGTTTGGTCCGCATAAGGGTCTGGCCTACCTGCACGCGTCTTGCTCGACTTTGCAGAAGTTGATTGGCTCTGCCGGCTGATCCCGGCAGCCCGGAGCTTGATTACTCCGAAAAAGACTCATAATGTGTTCTTCGCGGACCACAGGATCGGACTGCGGGGTACCGGCCGGCCGCCAATGGGGAACACAACGTGCATGGAGCCATGAAGATACTGGCAGCCGCCTGCGTGCTCGGCGCAGCCTGCGCCGAAGCCGCGCCGCCTGTAGAGGCCTTCGCGCAGCTGCCCGGGATGACGGATCCCGAACTCTCTCCCGACGGCGCGTACATCGCCTACTTCAGCCCGCTGAACGGCCGGCGCCACGCCGTCGTCCAGAAGCTGTTCTCCGGCGAACAGCCGAACGTTATTCCGCCCTACGAGGAACTCGAATTCTCCTGGTTGCGCTGGGCCAACGACGAGCGGCTCGTGTTTGCGATGTCCTATTCCGACCGTCGGCAATTCACCGAGACGACCGAGACCCGCCTCCTGTCGGCCGACAGGACCGGCCGCGACATCGTCGCCCTGATCAAGCGGGCGAAACGCAAGAAGACCGGTTCCCGAACCAACACGGTCGAACTGCCGATGGCGCAGACCCAGGACAACGTCATCGACTGGCTGCCGGACGATCCGCAGCATGTCCTCGTCGCGCTGGACGAGGACCAGGACGCCCGGTGGGAAGTGCGCCGGATCGACGTCCGCAGCGGCGACTACGACATCGTCACTGACGGCACACGCGGCGTGCAGAACTGGCTCACGGACCGGTCGCACGAGGTGCGAGTCGGCTACGGCTACGATCGCAGCGACTACACGATCATGGTGCGTCCCCCGGACGGCGGCTGGGGAAGGGCTGAGCGAAAGGAGTGGTGGAACGACGGCTGGATGCCGATCGGCTTCACCGACGATCCAGCGATGGCCTATGCACACGGGCCCGGCGAGTCCGGCTTAAATGTGCTGCGCCTGCTGGACCTCAATAAGGGCGATCTCGGCGACACCGTGTGGGCGCATGACGAGGTGGACGTCGCCGGGCTGCTGCACGATGCGGTGACCGGTGCCCTGGTAGGCGTCAGCTACGTCGACGACCTGCCACGCCGCCACTACTTCGATCCGGAACTTGCCCGAATGCAGGCGTCGCTAGACAAGGTCTTTCCGAAAACGGTCAACCACATGCTGTCGTGGTCGCGCAATCGCCAGCAAGTGCTGGTCCGCACGCTGAGCGACGTTGAGCCCGGCAGCGTCTACTACTGGGATCGTGACCGGCAGTCGATAGAACTGATCGCGGAATCGATGCCCGGGCTGGGTCCCGACGTGCTGTCGCCCGTGCGCGCCGTGCGCTACGCGGCGCGCGACGGCGTGTCGATACCCGCGTATCTGACGGTGCCGCGCGACACGCCGGCCGAGTCGCTGCCCGTCGTCGTGCTGCCGCACGGCGGTCCCGCGGCACGTGACGATCGCAGCTTCTGGTTCCTCTCGCAGTTTCTCGCCTCGCGCGGCTACGTCGTGTTCCAGCCGAACTTCCGCGGCTCATCCGGCTATGGCAAGGCCTTCGAGTATGCGGGCGTGCGCCAGTGGGGCGGCCTGATGCAGGACGACGTGACCGACGGCGCGCACTGGCTGGTTGCCGAGGGCATCGCGGATCCCGATCGAATGTGCGTCGTCGGCTGGTCCTACGGCGGCTACGCCGCGGCGATGGGCGCCGTGAAAACGCCGAACCTGTATCGGTGCGCGGCGAGCATCAACGGCGTGCTGAACCTGCCGCGCTTGATCGCGGACGACAAGAGCTACGTCGGCGGACGCTCCTGGACGAAGCACATGGGCCTGGACGACGAGAACGCGAAAGCGGTTTCGCCGTACCACCGGGCCGAGGAGATCGTCGTGCCGATGCTGATCGTGCAGGCCATGGACGATACACGGGTCCACGCCGACCAGGGCGAGGGTATGGCGAAGCGCCTGCGCCGCCTGGACAAGCCGGTGGACTACGTCGAGGTCGAGTTCGGCGGCCACTCGATGACGAACGAGGCCGCGCGGCTGGCCATACTGACGGCCCTGGAAGACTTCCTGGATCGCTACCTCGCCGGTCCCTGAGCCGGCAAGCCCTCGGGACTGCTGATCGGCCGCCGCCAGGTCCTCGGTGTCGTCCGACTCTGTCGCCTCGGACGCCTCGTTCCGCGCTGCGGCTCCAGCCGAAGCCGCACGCGAGTTTGCAGAGCGGTGCAGCACAACGAGGTTGAAGTCGCGCAAAAGTTGGGGTTCCCGCTCGGAGGGGAAGCCGATTTCATCCTCGGCGGTTACGTCCCTGGTGTTGCGCCACGGTACGCTTCTTCACGCCGCACCCGCAGGTGACGATGACCATTGTCTGAACAGATGATAGTCATCGTGATTCCGGTCTTCGAGGTCGTACCGTTCGCGGAACCGAAGCGATACCAGAACGGGTAGGTGCGGCGCGCATTCATATGGATATATAATATATGAATGAACTCGATTCTCCTCGACTCCGCGGTTGACGCGCGGCGGTCCGACGCCGGTCCCCGAACGAGATTCCTCTGATGGAACCCAACACGCTCGGCGTCGAAGAAACGCCCGAACAGGCCGTCGAAGCCATTTCCGATGCGCTCGATTTTCTACGCGGGGAGGCCGATGCGGTCGGGCTGTCCGAGGTCAGCGACTTGCTCCGGCGGGCATCGGCCATATCCCGGGAACACAGTGCGGCGCTGTCGGTGGCGGCCAAACGATGCGGCGACAGAGTGATTCATTCACCAGCCCGAAATTCGAATGGCTCAACAAAAAGGTGAACGTCGAACACGAATACGAGCGCAACAGCAAAGCCGTAACTCGTCTCATCCGCAAAGCTCGCTAGGTCGAAGCGATTCGCGCTCGACGGATCGAGGCCGCTTCCAGTATCGCATCGTCGACAACACAGTCTCCCTTTACTTTGCAGTGGTTGGCGTTCTTACATTCGGCGCCGCGTTACTCGAAGCCGGCCGTTGCGCGAGCGCGGAACGGGAGTGCCGCACCGAGCTTTCCGATCCCCCGCACAACGTCTGGTCGCTGCACGGATCGAAAGCGGCCCTCAAAACGCAGGGGAAGACGGACCGAAGTTTGACGCCGATCTCGAGGCGAGCACTGCCTAGACGGATGTCTGGATAACGACCTCGATCCGTCGAACCTGGCCTGATCCCAAAATCCGCGCGCTGTCAGTAAGCTGCTATTTCGCTCCTCGACGACACGTGGTGCTCGATTGGCCTATCGTTACGGATCTAGTATCTGTCGGATTCTCACACTGCTCGTGGCCGTCGTCTTCGGTGTTTTGCCGGGTATCTTTCTGTCCTGGATCGGGGTCTTCGACATTCCTGCATCTCTTTAGCACTTATTCGGTGGACTCATAACTGGCTCAGATTCTTTCCCGCTGTTGCGATGAACCGAGTGTTTCCTGCGCCGAATCGAGTATTTGCTGCTTCGAACTATCTTGATTTCAAATCCCGCATGAATGACTCTGCCTTGAACTGCGGAGCGTCCAATGAACAGGATCTTCTATGCCTTGGGGCTCGGTATGCTCTGTCTGGCTCCAGCACATCAGGTTTCGTCCCTGGCCGGCGAAAACGACGGCTCCATCGAGCGGTATTACTGCACACAGTACGGGCCGTTTTTCATACGCTTTGATCCGGACAAGGCTGCGGGCGTTTTCGCGATATTGAGCAACGACGACTTGGGCTCAATGGTTGGCCGCCTTGAGGGGCGCCGCATTGATGGAACCTGGGAAGAAGTCGATAGCCGGGGTCGAATTCGCCTGACGTTTTCCGAAGACTGGTCGCGTTTTGATGCCGAGTACACCGTGGCGGGCAATCCCTTGGAGTGGCATGGCGAGTGGACCGGCTACTTGCGCAACGATCCGGACGTGCAGGAATTCACCCGCGATGGCGAAGCATTCAGGTGCGGGTAAACTGAATACCGCTTCCGTCATAAGAATCCTGTCCGGATCACTCGTTGTCCTGGTCGTGCTGGTTTTCTTCTGGCCGGGTATAAGAGAGGCCGATTCCCGGGACCAGCAATGGGTTTGCGACAGGAGACCGCTCCTAATAGAGAATACCCGTCTTCCGTGGCAGCCGGGCGCCCGGGAGATCCTCATCGAGGATGGCCGCATTATGGCAATCGCTGCCTCGGTCCCGCGGGACATCCCGAAGCTGCGGGTACTGGACGGGGAGGGGGCTCTGGCCCTGCCGGGATTGATCGATTCCCACACCCACTTCGACTCGCTGCCAGGCGCCAAGCACTTGCAGGGGCGCATCAATATCAAGAACGAGATCTTCCCCATGACTATGCGCCAGACCCTGGCGTCGGGGGTAACGACCGCCAGGACGCATTTGGCGCGGCTTGATGATCTGGCGGTGATGGCAGAGGTATCCGAGGACAGCTGTTTTCCTGCCCCGCGCTTTGTATTGAGCGGACCCGGGTTTTTGGGCGGGGCGCCCGGGGTGAATGCGCCACTGATGCGCGGCGTTGGCGGCGTGGCGGACGCCCGCAGCCAGGTTGCCGAAGTCGCCGGGCTTGGCGCCGAATGGCTGGCCATCCACGGTATCGCACGGTTTCCCGATGAAGAAATACAGGCGATTCTCGAGACGGCCGACGCCCTTGGCCTTAGGGTGATGGCCGATACCGGCGGTTTCGATGACCTCGAAACCTCACTTTCGCTGCCCGTATCGAGCGGCGAATATATCAACCGGACCGGGGCCAATACGTACCCGGAACGGGTCCTGGCAGCCATCGCCCGCAGGGACGAGGCTTTCTATTTCGTGCCGCCGCTTGGCTATTACCGGCGCACTTTTCTTTACGAGCAGGAAGGGCGGTTCGCCGAATCCCTGGAACGGCTTCCCTTTATCTGGGCCGGTCTTGTGAAGGATATCGAGAATAGTTTCGAGCGGGCCTTTGACGAAGACGAATACATCGCCGCCGTTGTGGCTTCCTACCCTACTCTTGAGCAGAAATTCGCACAGCTGCGCGTCGCCGGCGCGATTCCCGTGTTGGGATCGGATTCCGGTTCTCTTGGCCAGTTCCACCATGATGCCGTCTGGCAGGAAATGGCTGCCTGGCTGGCGCTGGGGGCAACGCCCGCGGACATACTCGATGGAGCAACCACTGCGCCGGCCCGGATGCTAGGTCGAGATGACGTCGGCGTTCTGAGCCCCGGGGCCAAGGCTGACGTGGTGCTCTACGACGGGGACTTTGAAAGCGGCCAGTTTGACAGAAACCGGGTTCTTGTTGTCATCAAGGGCGGCGTCGTTTTTGTCGAGAACCGTGATTGGATCGGCCCCGACCTCGAGCAATTTCGGACGGCGTTGGGGTTCGCTGCGCAGTCGTCGGACTAGGCGGTCCCGCCGGCTGCGCGGGCGCGGCTCGGTTTCGGACCTGGTTCACGGTCGCCGATCTGACGCGGCAGTAAAATTACACGGTCGAATCTCGTCACCGTGCCGACCCACTTCCTCTGGAGAGACGGATGAAACACGTACTCGGTCTCGCTTTCCTGTTGCTCGCAGGCCTCGCTGGCGCCGCGAGCCTTCCTCCCGCCGTCGCCGAAGCGCTGGCGACCTTCGAGCGGGTCATCGTGCCCACCGACCGTGCGGCCGGTTTCCACTCCCTGGAGATGCCGAAACAGCGCAATTTCAGTCCGGACGTGCCGATTACCGTCGACTCAGAGTGTTTGCGGTTCGCGATCGTAAAAGCGAGTCGTGACGAGCCCGTTTGCCGCCGCCACGCAGACATCAAAAAGGTGAGTATCGCCCCCACGAGGGACGACTGGTACGGCAAGACGTTTCCCGGCGACTACAACATCGTCGTGAGCTACAAGGGCCTCGGCAGGCTCATCGTCCTCACGCTGAGCGCCGAGGATGTGGATCCGTTTCTGGACGCGGTGCGAGTCTTGTCGCCTTCCCTGACGAAAATCAAAGATCCCCGCTGACGTTCGTCGCGGGCGCTGACATGACGACGGCCTGGAGAACGACATCCGCGACATCGAGTCTGCGGCCGAGCAGCCTGCTTGTCGCCGCGGGCGTAGCGTGGCTCGGCGCCGCAAGCGGTTGCGCCACGGGTGCGATCCAGCACTACCAGGCGCACAACGGCAGCACGTCTGGCGACGGCGGGTTCGCGTACCTGCATGTTCCATACAACATCATGATTACCGAGATTGACGGTACGGGGCGCTACTATCCGTTGCTCGAGCCGTTCGGAAGACGCTACAAGGGCGCGATCATAGAGCTCGTGCCCGGTGAACATTCCGCGGCCGTTATCTATCACGAGCGCTACGGCTATACGTCGCGTAAGATCAATGTGCCGTTTGAGGTCGAAGCAGGTGGGCACTACCGAATTGAGGCGAGCTTCACGCAGGTGAACTACAGCCCCAAGATCGCGCTGGACGTCGTACCCTGTCCGTCCTGCAAGGAGTGAAGCGATGAGCTTCTTGAGCAGACTGTTCGGTGAGTCGCACCTATCGGCAACGCCGGATGCGGCGTCGGACGATACGGCACTGGGCAAAAAGCTGGCCCCCTGGCGACGGAGCGCGTGGATTCCGAATACCCGCGAGGGAGATTGCGCCGTAACGGACTCCAAGTTCTCAGGCATCGCGTTCATCCCGGACGGTGACACCTGGCCGCGCTGCGGCAACTGCGAACAGCCCATGCAGTTGTTTCTGCAGCTCAACGCCAGGGACGTCCCAGGGGAAGCAAAGAGTTTACTGACCCACGGGATCCTGCAACTCTTCTACTGCACGAACAGTGATCCCCAATGCGATGTCGAGTGCGAAGCCTTTTTCCCGTTTTCGAAAGCCCACCTGGCTCGAGTGATCGAGGAAGGGCCCCACCGAAACGTCTCTTCGTCCCCGGTCCGCGATGCGTTTCCGGCACGCGCTATTGTCGGCTGGTCCGCTGTCGTTGATGTTCCCAATTGGGAGGAAGCCGAAAGCCTCGGCGCCGAGCTGGCGGATGGCGAAGCCGATTTGCTGTCCGATAGCGGTATGCCTGTCGACGGCGAAAAACTGGGGGGCTGGCCGCTGTGGGTACAGGGTATCGAGTACCCGAATTGCCCGAAGTGCGACGAGCGTATGACGTTCCTGTTTCAGATCGATTCGGACCGAAACATCCCGTTCCTGCTCGGCGATGCGGGCGTCGGCCACGTCACGCGCTGCAAGACGCACCCGGAGGTCTTGACCTTCGCGTGGGCGTGCAGCTAAGGGGCGATGTTCCGTGCCGGACAAGCTTCACAGGCTACTCCTGCTGCCGCTGCTGAGCGAAACTACTGCGCACATGACTGACACTGAGAGTGCGTATTTCCGGCAGCCGGTGTCATTACGCGCCAAATGGTGCTGCACGGGCGCAGCTGCCGAGGGTAGCATTGACTTCAGGAAAACGGAGGCGACTCCATGAGCATTGTGTACTGGAGCAATGCGCTGATTGGCGAGACGGTATCGTCAGACAGCGAGGATCTCTACGCTCTCTACAAGCACACCAAAAAGTTGGATGCTCTGTGCAGTGAACTGGGCCTTCAGGCAATCTCCAGCTTCGTCGACAATACGGACCTTCTGGTCAATCTCGAGCAACTTGACATGCCTGCGGGTATGGAGTGCACGGATGACCTAATGGCGGCCCAGGGGACGTGGGTTGACGCCAGGCTCGCGAGCGATGTTCTCGAGCAACTGCGTGAGTACATTGAGGCAAAAGAAGTCCGTTTTGGCCTCGTCAACAACGCTCGTGGCGATGTCATGGAGGAGCTGGTACTGTGCAACAGGTTCGCACGGGCAGCGGCAGAGCAAGGTGGCAAGTTCAATCTTGCAATGGTGATGTGATGACTCCGAAAGAGGGCGCCGAACGAGCGACGTTGTTCTCACGACTCACGACTGGGTGCCTGAGTTCCCTCGAGACTACGTCAGAGATATTCGAATTCGCCAGGCACTTGAAGAAGCGATCCGCCATAAACGGTCGCGAGTACACCGTTTCGTAATCGCGGACCTGAGCATTTTCAGCAGAGGAACTCATCGAGTCGTGCGTGTTTTGACGTCCGCTTGCGCGTATCAGCCCGCACGACGTTTGCCGCGCCGTGCGAGGTGACCGGCACACCCCCTGTTCGCCGATTATCCAGGCGTGCAGGGGTGCAAACCGAGGGCATCGAGGACGGATAGCATCCGGCTCTGCGGCCGACCGACCGCCTTAGCGATGTGGCCCGCCAAGCTGCCGGGCGACGCCCGTGGCATTGAGCCGCCAGCGCACGAGTTCCCGGCTCACTTCGAAGCGGTCCGCGACCGCCGTGACGTTCCGGCGCCGGGCGAAGCACGGTAGCAGGCCGTCACGCGGCAGGAGCAGGGTGGCGGCCAGCCAGTCCGCCTCGCTTTCCTGCTCACGGCTGTGCGTGCTGAGCCAGAGGTGTCCGTCCTCGCTGACGTCAACACGGGCCGCGGAATGACCGAGAATGATGTGCGCCAGCTCGTGCACCACGCTGTTCGGGATGCGCCTTTCGTACTGCGCCGAATTGACGACGACGATGTGCCGGCCTCCGAGCGTCACGGTAATGGCAGACCAGGCGCCGGCATCCGTCACCGACAGCTGGCGGACCGTTTCTCCATCGAGCCCCGGCACGTCGGCCGGTGTCCACAGAACGACGTCGAGTTCGTCGGCGAGCCGCCGGTATGGAAGAGCCTCCTCCGAAGAGACCCCGAGTCGTTTGCGCCACCGGCGCGCCGTCTGCTCGCACCGAGATTTGAAGCCCCGCTGCAAGCCGTTCACTCCCGGTCGCGGACGGCCAGTGCGCGCTGAACATGAAGGATCAGCTTCGCGAGCGCCGCGGCAGTTTCCGGCGATGTCGTGCTCTGCTTCCTGAAATGGACGCTGGCACTAATCTCGCTGTCGCGCGCTTTGTTCGGGGAGCGAAAACCCAGGATGCGGTTCGGATCGATGTCGAGCCAGGTGCAGATCCGGCGAAAGTTTTCGAGATCCGGCAGATGGCCGTTCTCGACGCGCGACAGCGTGGCCGGGCTGACGCCTATTTCACGCGCCGCGGCACGTAAACCCTTCTGCCCTCGTTTTTCGAGGATCAGCTGACCTAGCGTGTCCACCGAGGGTCTGGTCTTGGGCATGCATACCGCTTGTGCTGTTTAACATATGAGACAATGTAGCATATGTTGATCAATTTGCTGCCTCATGATACTGTTTGGATAACCAGTACCTTGAATCGCATGTCCCACGGATCATGCCGGCGCGGTGCCGTTCACCCCGCTATAGTGCGCCGCCCTCGGCGTCGCGCAACAGTCGGAGAATCACAGCGATGTCTAAAGAAATGCACGCGCCGGTCGCCTTCTTCCGGCCGGTCAGGGAAGACCGGAGTTTCTACATTCCGGACTTCGCGTCGGAGGACCCGTACCGTACGCGGCCGCAGGTCTATTCCGCGGCCAACGACCATGCCCGGGAGCTGCGGGACGCCGAACAACACATCGACGATGCGCTTAACCTGGCGAGCGTCCTTCGCGCGGCCGTGCAGGAGGAGACTGACAGCCGGGCAATGCAGGCCGACACCGTGTTGAAGATTGTGGAGCAGAAGCTCGGCGACGCGCGCAACTGCATCGACATGCACGGGGCCCGCCACCTCAACCTGTTCATGGCGTATTTCGAGCTGAAAGAGAAAGGGAGTGGGGAAGGAACCGCGGAGCGCTGATCGACATCTGCCGATGTCGTTCTCTTCCCGCTATTTCCTGCCGCGTCTCGGCCGGCAGGGCAGGAAACCGCTGAAGCCGTCATCGAGCGCTTTCGCAAGCTTGTTGATGTTCAACAGCCCGAGGTTGCGCTCGCCGCGCTCGATACCGCCGACGTAGGTCCGGTCCAGACCGGCTTCCGCGGCCAGGTCCTCCTGAGACCAGCCGCGACCCTCGCGGGCGCTGCGTACGCATTCGCCAAACGCGCGCAAAACTTCCCGCTGTGATCTGGTGTACGCCATGCCCGGCAATCATCCGGACGGACGACGATAAGTCTACGGACTATGAGTACCATTCGCCCGACGCTCATTCTCTTCCCCTACGTGCGACGCCGCGAATTCGACGACTTCGTCCGCCTTCGTGCGGGCTTTCCCGATGAGCCTGCTGACGTCGAACATACCGAGTGCGTACGCCTCGAACTGCAGGAAAACCAGTGCGGCTGAAATCGCCCGCGCGGCCTGCTCGGGTGATTCCTCCCAGTCGATGGTCCCGGCTCCGGTCGTCACGCGCTTGCTCATGCGGCGGCCGACAGGTCGAGCCGAAGCACCGGGTTCACGATTGAACCCCGGCGCTGCAGCTCGGCAAGGACTTTACCGTTGACGGCAAGGTAGGCAGCGGTCGCCGGATGGCTGCCGAAGGTTCGCCGCCGCCCGAGCATCGTCACCTGGCAGCCAGCCTTGACGACCACGCACTTGAACAGTCGTATCGGCATGACTGCGAGGTATCGATCGATTCCATGCGCAAGGCCGAATTCGTGCATCGCGCAGAGGATTTCCCCGACGGCACGGCGCCGCGTGTTCGCATCGAGATCCCGATCGCATCCGAAGCGCGTCGCCTCCCAAACGGAGTCCGATTCCGGCAATTCCCCTGGAACCAGGTCGGGCCAGAGTTTCTGCACCATGTAGGGCTGCGTGGTCGGTACAAGGCGTACCACGCCGCGCGTTTGCCCTTCGTCGTCGAGCCACAGGAGGTATTGCGCAGCCGGCGTGTCGAACTCGTCGTGCTCCATGCCGCGGTAACTCGGAACGTCCCATCCCTGGCGCTCGACGAACAGCCGGTGCCGCAGGCGAAGATGAGATATCCAGGCCTCGCCGTGCAGATGGATAGATTCCCAGTTGAGGGACACGACTGCCACGTCCGGACCCCGCAGCCAATTGACATGGGGCCACTAGACCACAGGCGATCGCCGGGCACACCTACCCAATCAGACGGGGGTAAATCTCGAGTCCGTGCTGATCAGCCCATACCGAATTGCCTTGACTACGGCCAGGGCACGGTTGTTCGCATTGAGCTTCCGGTACACATTCCGGATGTGGAAGCGTACGGTGTGCGCGCTGATGTCCAGGATCATGCCGATGTCCCATGGCGATTTGCCGAGCGCCAGCCATTGCAGGCATTCGCGTTCCCTGGGCGTCAGCACGATTGCGCTCCTCGGATCGTTGCCGGTGCGCGCCAGACCGCTGTAGGCGGCGTGGAACTGAACCGCCAGCAGATTCAGCTTGCTCAACTCGGCTGCCGGGTCCGGGTGGCTGTCGCCGGCGGCGAAGGTGACGAGGTATATTTCGCCGCGGGGACCGTGCAGCGAAACACCGACACCGTCCCTTAGCTTTGCCTCGCTGGCCTGCTGCATCACGGTGCGTTGTGCCCGGTCCAACTCGAACGTGGTGCCCACCGAGTCCCAAAGAAACGGCCCTTCGAGTGCGGGGGCGTGCAGGATGACCGGATCCTTCGTCGGGTAGTCGTGCTCGAAATAGTAGTCGATCCACTCTTCGGGAAAATTGTGGGCCACCGCTGGCGGCGGCTTGTCGGTAGCCTCGTATCGTTCGTGGCAAGTCAGCGCACAATAGGCGTATCGGTCGAAGCCGAGGTCGTTCGCGGCCCGCTCCATGAGCGAGAGAACTCCCGCGGGCGAATCCTGCTCGTTCGACTGTTCGATGAAGTCGGAGAATTGCATAGGTGCCTCCAGTCTACAGTTCTGGACCGGGTGATTCCGGCCCGAGGTCGTTCTGGCGGTTTCTAGCGCACTACATCATACCGCGAAATTCGAAGACTCTGGTTTACACCCCAAATTTCACAGTCTCGTGACAAGCTGTGCTGTCGCCATCCGGCGACAGGGGCGGCCTGAATGCGCCGCGGGCAACGCCGCGTCGACCGGCAATTTCCGGCATCTGTGCGCGCACCTATCCGTTTGGGTAGGTGACGCCGGCTCACTCGGCGCACTACATTTGAGGGTCCGATGCGTCCTCAGCGCATTCATACGACCGCGGCGGGACGGATGAATACAGTTGACTTAAACGGCTTGAAGGCGCACGGAGGAGCGGTTACCTCTGCCGGCGGTGCCGTCCAGCGCCACGGCGGCAATGCTGCAGGCGAGGAACGGACCCATGCATAGGCCAAGAAGAAAGCCGTCGTACCAGCGCCTGTACCAGGAGATCAAGGATCGTGTCATCGCTTTCGAGTTCCCGCAGGGCGAAAGAATATATCTTGAGCGGCTGGCAGAAGAACACGGCATCAGCACCTGGCCGGTGCGCCAGGTTCTTGACCAACTGGCGGCTGAGGGCCTGGCGATCAAGGCGCCGCGGAAGGGCTACTACGCGATGAAGCTAAACGAAGAGGAAGTGACCGGCTGGTATCTGATCACGCGACACCTACTCTCGCTTGCGCTGGAAACGCTCGACGATCCTGCGCGGCAAAGCCTTGCCGAGTCCGAATTGCTTGCTACCGAATTGACCAGACTCAACGGCAGCGCGGTGCCCGATGCCAGCACACTCGCGAGCACGACGGCACGAACGTTCGAGCGTATTGCCGGACTCACCGGGAAACCGCCCATCGTCGAGATGATCGGCAGAACGAACGAGCGGCTCTTCTACCTGCGGACGCTCGAATGCCAGCGCCTGGACGGCGTTCGCTACGAGCTCACGGCTCTCTGCGAACTGCTACTGGGCGAGGACATCGACGCGGTCATTGCGGAGATCAAGGACTACCACGATCGACGCCTGAGGATCGTACCGGACCTGATCGAGCTGTCTCAGCGGTAGTCGCTGCCAGGGGGACTTTGCAGAGTCTTCCTGGGCACCGGTGCACCTCGGCGCCGCTTGTTGCGCAAGCTAGAAACCTGGGCCCGACCATCGCCGATGCTGTCCCCGCGCGGCGACATAATGATGTCAGTTTCGTGACAGGACTGACTGGTTTCGAGAAGACCAGCAAGACCAACGAGTTGACGTTGTGACACTACTTGGCGGCTTCATCGCGCGAAAGTTTATCCCGGATGTTGCCACCCGTTCGAGGCGAAGAATAGTGCTATTTT
Source organism: Woeseiaceae bacterium (assembly GCA_028280615.1). Classification (GTDB taxonomy): domain Bacteria; phylum Pseudomonadota; class Gammaproteobacteria; order Steroidobacterales; family Woeseiaceae; genus UBA1847. The sequence goes on from JANQLK010000027.1 coordinate 150,913, forward strand.
TTCGACGAAAATGGATTAAGTTGACGGCCTTCAATTCGCTGATCTAGTGTTGATTCACCGTGATCGACTCGACGTACAAGATTGCTTTTTGTTGTTTGGAGGCTCGCAGATATGGATACCGAAGAAGTCATCAAACCACTGATCATCGATGCAAGCGTACGTGGCCTGGCAGCGCGGAGTGAAGGCGGAACGACAGGCGACGGCAAGGTCAATGGCGTGTACGAGCATGTGAAGGCGCGGGTTGTCGCGCGCGAGTTTGCGTCCGGAAAGCGGATTCAGCCCGAGCCGCTCGCGGAGCGGCTGTCGGTCAGCAGCACGCCCGTTCGCGAAGCACTCATCCGGCTCGCGGCGGAACGGGTAATAGAGAAAGTTCCGAAGGCGGGGTTCTTCGCCAAGGAGCTGTCGCAGTCCGAGCTGTCCGACCTGTACAACCTGCAGAGTCTGTTGCTGGATTGGTCGTTGCGCCGATGCGCAAACGACGAAGGGAAGCGGAACGGCCGCAAACCGCCAAAAACTATCAGCGACATCCGCGAGGGCGCTTCGGTTTCGCCACGGACTGCCGTGGCCGTCATCGAGGATTTCTTTGAGACAATTTCCAATCGGACCGGAAACGTCGACGTCGTCCAGATTGTGCGAAACATCAATGATCGAACCCGCTTCGCGCGCATGAAGGACTACGAGGAATTCGGAGATCCGGAGCATCGGCTGCCACAGCTTTACGAAGCGTATTGGGAACACCGGTCTGACGATTTGCACGAAAGTCTCAAGGCGTATTTTCGTGAACTGATCGAGCGGCTGCCGGAGCTATTGCGCATTCTCAAAACGGGCGAGTTCTGATGCGCCCCACTCCGTTCTCCTGAGGAACGTGCTTCTCGATGAAGGGCGTCGTCGGACAAGCGGTTTCGCTGGCATGGGACGAAGCGGATTCTTTCATCAGGAAGCGTCTCGCACTGACGCTGCTGCTCGTCATCGGAACCGCCGTCTTTGCGGGCCTTGCTCCGATCGCGCTCAAATACGCCGTCGACGGACTTGGGGGCGAGTCGCAGGCGGCGGACATCGAGATGGACGCAGTGTTCGGGCCGATCGTTCTCCTGCTCGTCTATGTCGGTGCGCTCTGGATTTCGCGCACGTTCGGCGAGGCGCGCTGGTACGTTTACGGCACGGCGGATCAACGCCTGCATCGCCGCCTCAGCCGCCGTCTCCTCGAGCACGTCATCGACCTGCCGATGGCCTTCCACCTCGACCGCAAGACCGGCGCCCTGAACCAGACCCTGGTGCAGGGGCTCGGAGGCTATCGCATCCTGCTGAATCATCTCGTATTTACGGTGCTTCCCGTGCTTGTCGAGATCATGATCGTCGCGGTGGTCCTGGTCACCCTGCTGCGCGTCGAGTTTCTGGGCATCCTCGGCGTGTCAGTGATTGTCTACGCCGTCGTATTCGCTGTCGGCGCAAAGCGCATCATCGGCCCGACCCGCGACGTTTCCGCCAGTCAAATCGAAGCACACGCAACGATGACCGATAGCCTTCTCAACGCGGAGACAGTCAAGTCCTTTAGCGCCGAGCGCCGGATTCACGATCGCTATGATGATGCTCTGGCCGAAGCCGAGCACCACTGGTCGATCTTCTACTGGCGCAAGTCGGAAAACGGTCTTCTCGCGGCACTCGTGTTCGTGCTGTCGCTGGGCGCTGCAATGATTCTCGGCGCGGTTCGCGTTCGTCAGGGCGTTCTTTCCGTCGGCGATTTTGTCGCGCTTAACGCCTATATGCTGCAGATCGTGCGTCCGCTCGAAACGCTGGGGCTCGCGTTCCGCGACATCGCGCACGGTGCGGCGTTCATCGAAAAGATGATGACGCTGATGGGGCGGGAGCGGGAGGAGGGGAGATCGGAATCGCCGCGTCTCAGTGTCATCGAAGGCGGCACGAATCCGGCAACCGGCGCCACCGGCGCTCTCGAAGTGTGGGGCGTGTCGTTTTCCTATCGAACGGGCCGGCCGGTTCTCCAGGACATCGACTTCGCCGTTCGGCCCGGCGAGACCGTGGCCGTCATTGGCCAGAGCGGCGCCGGCAAATCGTCGCTCGTCCGGCTGCTCATGCGGTTCTACGAGCCGGCGTGTGGCGACATCGCACTCAACGGTCAATCCATTCGCGATGTGCCGCTGGAGGATCTGCGGCGGGCGATCGCGATCGTGCCCCAGGATACGGTCCTGTTCAACGACACGATCGCCTACAACATCGGGTTCGGGCGGCGCGGCGCCAGCCGTGAGGAAATCGAGCGCGCCGCCCGGTTCGCGCATATCCACGAACGAATCATGAATATGCCGGACGGCTACGAGACCATCGTCGGCGAACGGGGCCTCAAGCTCTCCGGCGGCGAGAAGCAGCGTGTCTCCATCGCCCGCGCGGTACTCAAACGGCCGCAGATGTTCATTTTCGATGAGGCGACGTCGTCCCTGGACGCCAGAACCGAGCAATCGATCCTCGATAACCTCATCGAGGTCTCGCGCGGCATGACGACGCTGATAATCTCGCATCGCCTGTCCATGGTCACGCATGCCGATGAAATCCTTGTCCTCGAGTCCGGGCAGATCGTTGAACGCGGGCGCCACGACGAACTGCTTGAAGGGAACGGCGCCTACGCGGTCATGTGGCGCACGCAGAATAGGGCAGAGAACGGGGAGGTGAGGGAGAAACAGGAAACGGCTTGACTGATGCTCTGTGATTGCCGAATCGATAGCGCCGTGCAGCCATCGGCGCCCGATATCGGCATTGCGCCTCCTCGAGATAGTGCCTGCTACGCTTCGTCAGCGCGCGTAAATCTTGGGCCCCGATAACGCGCCCGGACGCTACCGATTCGGCTGTTGCAGGCCACTAGAGCCTGGCATGACCCTTCGCGCCCGCGCTCCGCACCAGTTCGCGCTGGTGGCGAGACGCCGTACCCTAACGGAACAACTTTATAAAGCAATTATATTGCTGTTCCAGTGTGTGCTGCCTTCCTACTCTGTGGGCTTGTCCCGCCAAGCAAGGCGTGTTGACCGGCCATGGCTTATCGCCAGTGTTGATGACGACGAGTGTTGATAACAATGACTGAACAGGCACATTCCGATCTTTTTCTTACGAAACAGACCTTTGTAGCGTTGACCGCCGACACGTTGGTCTTTCTCGACCTGCATCGCGACAAGTACTCGTGCCTCGAGCGGCGTTACACGCAGCCCGTCTGCGAGTTGCTCGGCCTACCCATGGGGAACAAAGAGGAGTCAGCCGATACCCCATTCTGTGCCCGCGACAAGCAAGTCGTACAGGTCATCCAAGACATGATCGACAACGGCCTCGTCACGCGCGATCCGAATGAGGGGAAGCGCGCGAAGTACGTCGAGCAGCACGGCGAGCTGAGAGAAATGCCTGGCTACCATCCGGACGAAGGACCGAAAGTTCGCTTCGGTGATGTCATCAAGTTCTTCGGGGCGTTGATCGTGACGAAGTCGCTGCTCAAATTCACGTCAATGGAGCGCATCGTTGCTCGGGTCAAGCGACGGAAAAGGCGCTTTTATGCTAAGGGCGGCGCACTGCCGGACGACGGGCGGCTCAATGAATTGGTCGAGACCTACAAAATCCTTAAGCCGCTCTTCGTTACGGTGAAGGATCAGTGTCTGTTTAGCTCGCTTTTTCTCATTGAGTTCCTTGCCTGTTACCGTGTCTATCCGAACTGGTATTTCGGCGTGAGGCTGAATGACTTCTACGCGCACTGCTGGGTGCAGGACCGCGACATCATCTATGACGACTTCATAGTCGATACATGCGACAACCAGCCGATCATGGCGGTTTAACTAGGGGGAGAGGTGTGTATGGCAATGTACCGCTACATGGCGCTGATGTGGGACCGGGGAGATGGCGAGTCCGAGCGCGCGGCGAACCTCCTTGCGGCGAAGCTTCACGAAGTCTCACCGCACAAGTGGAGCCGAGCCTGGGACAGTGTGGGTCTCGCAATTTATCACTCCGGCGAACATAAAGGTCGCATGCAGACGTATCGGCTGAAAGGGGGACGGGGCGCCGTCCTGGGCCGGCTCTTCAGGAACGACTATTCATCGGTCGTCGACGATTTCGATGAATTCGGATCGCGCAAATGTCTGGAGACGAGCGGACAGCACCTGATCGACGAATACTGGGGACGCTATGTGGCGTTTCTCAACGATCCCGAAACGGGGACGCGCTATGTGATGCGCGATCCATCAGGGGCGTTTCCGTGCTATTCCACCGAATTTCGAGGCGTGACGATTTTCTTCTCGGACATGCAGGATGCAGCGAACTTCGAGTTCCTTCGATTCACCGTGAATTGGGAGGTTTTGAAGGTCAATGTCGCAGCGCCATGGTTCCAGAACGCGACGACGTGCCTCAATGAGGTCTCCGAGGTGTTGCCGGCTGAACGTGTGGAGGTAACACCCTTTGAGAAACGGAGCCGGTTTGTCTGGGACCCAATAGAAGTTTCGCAGACGGACGTAGTAGAGAATCCTGAGGAAGCGGCAGAATTGCTGCGCGAGACCGTCAAGTGCACAATCGGCGCGTTGGCTGGCTGTTACGACCACGTGGTACTCAATTTGGGTGGGCTCGATTCATCGATTGCGCTCGCCTGCATGGCCCAGGCGGCAAATCGGCCAGAGATTGCGTGTATCACGCACTACACGAAGTCACCGCGAGGAGAAGAGCGTCGCTACAGTCGCCAAATCGCCAACAAGTACGACGTCCCTCTTGTCGAAGCCGAACTTGACCATCGCAAAGCTGACCTTGCGAAGCTCTTCGCAGTCAACAAGTGTACGGATCCGACAAAAATGCTGATGTGCATGGACCTTACCGGAGCCGACATGGAACTCGCAGTGGAGCATGGGGCGCAGGCGTTGTTTACAGGTGTCGGCGGAGACAACGTGTTTCATCAGCATCCCTCGAATTTCGGAGCGCTTGACTACGTGCGCCACCACGGCATGTTCAGGAAGAGCATTCTGAGGGTTGCAATGGAAGCGTCTCGTCGTGGCCACAAGTCTCTTTTTGCCACTTTGCGCGATATGGCGCAGGAGCGTTTTGCGCCGTCACCATGCTACAGTTATGTGCGCGACCGGATGTATCAGGATATTAGAACGCCATTCATCAATCCAGAAATCACAGAAGAGAAGCATGTTAGGGCATTTGTGCATCCGCTTTTGATGCCGGACAGTCCCAAGTTCAAGGGTAAGTATTTGCAGATACTTATGAGCGCCTATTTCAACTTAGGTTATTACGATTGTTGGGATACAGAGTACTTTGCCGAGCGCGTACACGCATATTTGACGCAGCCGATTGTTGAAACGTGCCTGCGCATACCGATATGGGTCTTGACTTATCGAGGTGTGGAGCGAGGTCTGGCACGTAAGGCATTTTGGCGCGACCTTCCGCCGGATATTGCCGGGCGGTATAGCAAGTCGACGCCCGGAGAATTCTATCGGGACATCTTCGAACATAATCTACCGTTTTATCGCGATGTTCTGGAGGACAGTGTGATGGCCGATCAAGGGATATTGCTTGGCGACAAGCTTGCACAAGCCTTGAAAAACAAGGATCAGTTTCTGCACCTGAGGCACGGTGACATGCTGAGATATGCCGCCGCCGAAATCTGGCTCAAAGGCTGGCTTGATCGACCAGTAGTTCGAGCTGAGCAGTCGAAGGCGGCAATGTAGCTCGACATGCACAGCCTCTTAGTGTCGGAGCAAATGGGCAAGGACTTAAATGGGAGAATAAGACCGTCATGATTGACCTTGGAAAAGTATCGGAACAAACAAAGGGCCCGGCCGGCGGAGCCGAAGAACACCCCATCCCGAACGGGTTCAGTTGCAGCTGACTCAGGCTATGCAGGCTTGGTAAGAGCCGGCCCGCGGGAAATCCATGCTCGCGTGCTGTTTCTAATCCGCGCGCGTCTCGCCCGCTACTGACTTGTGCGGACTTTTCAGTGGCGAAGGGAATGCCCGGCGATCGAAGTTTCGCAGGCCATCCTGCAGTGATGAGCTCAAGCGATATCAACGCCACACTGATCGATCCACAAGAGAGCCAGCAGAATGCAACGAACGAGCGTTTCAGTGACAAGTCTTGAGGCGAATTGCAGAGTCTCTAATGATGCCGCGATTTGTCTGAGGAGTCATTCTCCGACAATCAATGGCGCTGATGAAATCGGGCAGGCCGTACTCACTCGAGCAGTGGAAGAGCCCAAAACTATAATTGGATTATAAAGCTGGAGATATTTGCCCCAGGAAGTAGTCTGACAGTGTCGGAATGGTTCCGGCGACCAACTAGCTCGAATAGGAGATCATCATGAATGACCTTGGAAAAGTATCGGAAGAGACAAAGGGCCCGAACGGTGGCAACTTGGACCAGCCCACCAGCAATGGCAGCTTCGGTCAGTAGCTGCCGTTCAGGCTAAGTGAGCCTATGAAAAGCCGGCGCGCGGGAGACTCATCCACCCGCGCGCCGGTCTTAAGTTCGAAGCCCCTCACGAACTACATTCGATTTGTACGAAGGCGCTGTTAAGTATGATTCTGACGCATCAAAGCGGGCTTGGGATATCGGTTTCGTTGCTTGCGCAAGGCGGCTCGGCGTGGGATTGTCGTAGGTTCTCGATATGCAATCTGCACAAAGCGGTCCAGCGGGCATACTGGCCAGGGGACACAGGATTAGGTTCTGTCTCGCCCAATAGCCAGAACTTCATCCATTGGATGTTCCTGCGGTACGCCGCTAGCCGATGCTCCGGTCGCCACTTGATATGATGTTCACCCGGAAATACATACATCTCTACGGGTTTTTTCGCCTCTTCCAGGCGCACGACGTTCTCGACTGACGCTCGCAGCTCGCTATCTGAGGTGTTGATCAGAAACGGAGTCGTGATGCCGTCGGCGTTCAGTCCGATCGAGATGTCATTCAATCCGCTGTCGGGATTGTCAGGCGGTAATTCATTGAACAGAGCAGATCGCCAAAGCGCGCGCCAATACACGTTGTCCATGTAGTAAAGGCTGGAACTGAAGCTACCGACATAGGTCGCAATGGCAGCCGCGAAGTCGATGTTGGAGTGCGTCAGCGCAAAACTCACTTGTGCCGCGCCATCGCTGAGGCCTGCGATCGCAACGCGCGTCTTATCGATGAGGCCATCACCAGCAAGCTGCTCAATAATTCTCTCCTGGGCCGACAGAGTGGTTTTCCGTCTCTCCAGAGCACTGCCGTCCTTGCCGTATTTCGTTGGCATGTCATGGCTCAATACAAAAAACCCTTCGGCCGCCAGTGGATAAATAGGAAATTCATCGCCGGTTCCGCCGCGCAGAAAACCGCGCGAGCGATAGGTGACGACGACTAGCGGATAATCGCGACCCGGATCGTAGTCGCTGGGATAGACCAAATGGCCGAAGGTTGAGTTGCCAAAGGCGTCCTGCCATGCAAGTTGTTCGACCTTGGGGAAGCGAAAGCGAGCAAACTCAGGATTCGGATCGAAAATCGTCTCAATACGGCCATTCTCTAGCGAAACAGATGCAATGCGGCGAGGCTGCGTCCAGGTTTCGTAGAGACATATGAGGCGGTCGCCCGCCGGAGCGCAATCGCTCAACCGGCCATCGGTTTGAAGAATTTTCCTTAGCGCGCCTGTCAACGGCGACCACGCGTATAGCCCTAATCGGCTATAGGCGGGGCCTTCGCGGCGCAAAAAACCAACCTCATGCCCGGCTCGATGCCACCACAACTCCCGAATATATGGTTGATGCTCTTGACAAGCCTTCTCAGTACACTGATGTATCTCGTTGTCAATCGACGCGAAGATTGTCCTCGGCTCGTAGAAGTCCGGGTCGGTGCTGGAGTCTGTTTTCTCAAGCCAGGCAAACCGGTTCTCCTCTGCCCACCGGCGTAGGTGCGTGTACGAACGGCCTTTCAGAGCTTCGGGCACGACAAGACCATCGTCTAGCCGATTGAAAGTCTCGACCTCGTCGCGTGTGGCAAGGCGCTCTTCTTGCATTGTCAGGTCGTAAATCCATACCGTCGGCTCGCAAGCACGCTCTAGTCTAACCAAATTTCGACGATGGAGAGGACCACCGCAATCCCGGAAAACGGGGCGTGTAGAGATCCTGGGATGGAAACGGTCGTCGTAGAGAAATCCACGCGCACCTTCTTCTCGCATTTTCCGCGCTGTGTCCGCTTTGTCGAGTCCGGCCTGGAAATAGAGCTTCGCCCCATCGCGGCTCCAAACGAAATCGGTCACGTCCCCGCCGTTGTTCGTGAGCTGTATACGCCCCTCCCGATCGGGACGGCTTTGCCAGATCTGCGTTTGCCCATTTTCGCGTAGCAGATAGGCAAAGCTGCTGGAATCAGGCGACCACTTCGCGTACGTCCGTGGTCTATTCCCGTTTATGTACTGACTCAGCTCAGGATTCAAAAGGACATTCCCTCCGTCAGCGATGCGGGACGCTTTCTGGCTCTGTGTTGACAGCGCCATCCATGTCAGCTCGTAGTCGCCTGCCGATACCTGTGGAGTCTGTAGCTGGAAGACGATCCAACGGCCGTCCGGCGAGACGCTTAAGGCACCGCGAGCGTGCCCACCGATGTCCCGAAGATTTGCAAGATCGGTTGCAGCAACGTCCGACGCGCTGGTTCCTGCGCCACCCGCAAACAAAAGAAGCCACACAGCAGGCACTATAGCTAGGCGTCTCATTCTCATCTCCTGCGAGTACAGTGACAGAGAAAATCGCGCGGGATCCGCCAGAACGCTGGCGTTCGTTGCCAAGGACGCCTCCAGATCAAAACTGCTTGGTCAGCAATAACCCGACTGTGCGCCCCGCAGGATTGGCGTTGGCGCCATCAAACACTGACGTGCGCAACGGGACATCTCCGATTTTGGGCGGATCTTCATTGAGGAAGTTCGTGGCGCTCAAAGTCAGGAATGCCCGCTCTGCAAGCGTAGAGTTCCCAAGTTCGCCTAGATTCAAACGGATTGACGTATCAAACGTGACGAAAGAATCAATTCGAAAGTCGCCGGTCGGAACCTCTGCGTCACTATAATCACTGGTGTAGTTCATGTTCAGCGATGTTGTCATCGCCCTGGTCCGCCACTGCACACCGCCTCTCATCCTCAATTCAACGGGATTTCCGAACGTATTCAGGCGGTCCTCGACTGGGGTGATCGGCGCCACTTGTTGCTCGAAGTCCGTCAAGTGTGTGCCGGCAAGAGACAACCGCCAGTCCCCACTAGCGTTTGAGAAATCGTAGCTTGCTTCGAAATCAACACCTGCGACCGTTGAACGTGAGAGGTTCTGCAGTCGATGATCAAGGAGCACCTCAACGTCTTCAAGAGAGAGACCACCAAGAGATGGAAAAAAATCAGACAGGTCGAAACAACCAATTGTGGCGCGGGCGCAGAAATCCTGAACAGAGTCCTGGCTCACGCCACGTACGACAAGACCGGCAACATTGACAAATCGACCGTCTTGATCCAGTGGCCGCGACGGGAACCCAATCTGGTCTCGGAACTCCGTATTGAAATATGTAACCCGCAATGAAAAGCCGTCCAGAGATTCAGGCGCAAGATCGAATCCTGCAGTCCACGTTGTCGCGTCTTCCGGATCAAGATCTTCACGAAAGCCGTCGATGGAGAGCGCTACAGACTCACCGTCGGGAGAATCGGGATCAACCCAGATACTTAATGTCGCAACTCCTATAAGATCTGCAAGCTGATCCAAGCGTGGGGCACGGAACGACGTGCCATAGGTTCCGCGTACATTCAGTCCAGTGACTGGAGACCAAGCCAAACCGACCTTCGGATCAAGGGATGAGCCAACGTCCTCATAGTCTTCGTAACGAGCCGCTACGGTTAGCTCAAGATTCTGGATGCCTGGCATCCGATTGGTATCCGTAATAATGGGCAAAAGCAATTCGCCGAAAACCGCAAAAACATCGCGGCTTTTGTCAGAGTCCAAAAGCACACTTTCCAACGGCGTGCGAACGATGAACTGATCCGCCTTTTCAGATCTGTGTTGAAACCCCAATACGCCTCGGGCCGCCTCATCGCCGATATTGAACAACGAACCTTCGACTGTGCCGTCTAACGAAAGAACTTCCGTGACCGTGGATTTCAGTTCACCTCCAACCGCGAAGGGGTTTTCGCTATCACGCGCGTTATCGCTGAAATGATCGCTCTTGGAATAGGCGGCAGTGAAGTTCGCTTCCCAATTATCTGACAGCACAACATCGAGCCCGAAAGCGGTACCATATTGTTGAACGTCGGTCTTCGTAAACGACTGGCTAATGAAGTTTCCGCGCGTCGAGGTGAATTGCTCCGATTCTCTGTCGTTGTAATAGCCGTCTACTGATAGCTTGATTCGATCTGTCAAATTGGCGCCTGCTGATGCGAATACGCTCTGTCGTTGCGTAAGCGGCAACAGTTCCGTCGGCTCTATCGCATTTACAGCGAAATCCTTCTGTTTGGCGTCCAACTCGTCCTCGACGGAGTATTCATAGGTCACCATGGCGTGGCCGCGGTCCCCACTCCATCCCAAAGTTTGCGCGGCTTTCAGTTGGTCGCCGCCGCCGTCGGTAATCGTTCCGCCGTACAGTCGCGTCTCGGCGCCGTGGTAATCGTCACGCAGGATAATGTTCACAACGCCTGCGATGGCGTCAGAGCCATAGATCGCGGATGCACCGTCGGTCAGAATTTCTACTCGCTCGATTGCTGAGGCCGGGATGGTTGAAACGTCAACGAAGTTCGCCCCAGCTCCTCCGCTAGCCAACCTGTTTCCGTTGAGCAGAATCAAGGTCGCCTGGGTGCCGAGCCCTCTCAAGTTGACGCTTGCGTTGCCGGGCCCGCTTCCAGGCGCCAAGGTCGGGTCGTCGGGTGTCACCCCGCCCCCAAAGTTTTGTGGAAGGGTCTCGAATACATCAGCCAAGTTGTCAAAGCCGGCCAGATCCATCTCCTCGCGGCTGATCTGAGTGACCGGCGAGAATTTGTCGTTGACGCCCTTGATGCGCGTGCCAGTGACGATGATCTGGTCTAAGAGTCGTTTTTGTTCGTCATTGTCTTCGTCTGCTTCCGTCCCCTGGCTCGCCTGACCCTGGGCCACCGCAGCCTGCGCCGCCGCAGCCACCGTTCGCGTATATCCCAAACTACTAGTCTCCGCCACCGCCGGCGCGCGTTCTTCGGTGCCGCCGCTGACCTCGCGCTCCGGCACGCGCCGAATGTAAATACCGCGCTCACCGTACTCGGCCTCGAGACCCGTGTCTTCGAGAAGCAACTCGAGTGCCTCGGCGGAGTCGTACTCGCCCATGACCGCGTTGGTGAAAACGTCGTTGACGATGTCGACGTCGTAGCCGAGTTGGGTGTGAGCCTGCCGGGCGTAGTCGGTAAGCGACTGCGTCGCGAGGTTCGCCTCGATGTTGAACATGCGCTTGGCAGGTTCCGCCGCGGCGAGCGAGACCGACAAGCCGAACACGACGAGCGACAAACCTATGTGCCGAAGGCAACGAGAACCGGCGGCTGGCTGCCGATTTTGAAACGTGGCAAGCAGGCGACCATATACGGTATTCAATGTCATTTTCTTCCCCCCCCGAAAAGCAATGTCATTTCATTAGCTTACGAGCGGGGTGGATCAGGTGTTTCAGAATTGTTGCAACGCCGAGTTCGCATTCGCTATCCGCGAACACGAGCAAAACATAAAGAAAGGACTACTGTCGGCGGTCGGAGGCGGACGCGGTCAGGTAGACGATGTTGTTCGCTGCGTCCCGCTCGACGTCGATCCCGAGTTTCTCGAAAAACTCGAGTACGGCCTCGAGATCACCGGCGCGAAACGCGCCGCCGATCCGCAACCGATGCAGCGTGTTGTCGGAAACGATTAACCGCTTGTCCGTGTAGCGTCCGATTTCGCGGACGACGTCGTCGAGCGATTGATTGTCGAAGATCAGCAGGCCTTGCCGCCAGGCGAGACCGCGATCGATCTCCGTCGCCGGCACTTCGGCCACGCTGCCGACACGCTGATCGTATTCGATACGCTGTCCTTTGCTTACCCGCGCCGGCCGCGCCTCGCTGCGAAGGCCGCCCGAGGTGTCGCGTTTCGGTTCGTCGGGCACGGCGGCTTGTATCACCTCGACGACACCGTCCGTCACGGTGACCCGCACGACGTCGCGGTTCAGGTGTACCGCAAAGCTCGTGCCCACGGCTCGAATTGCACTGCCGCCCGCTTCGATGACGAACGGGCGGTCCGGATCGTGCACGACGTCGAAGTAGGCTTCGCCGCGCCGCAGTTCTATGGCGCGGCGGCGATCCGTGTAGGCGACGACCAACTCGGTATTCGTGTTCAGTTGCACCGTCGAGCGGTCCGGCAGCGTGACGCTCATCTGCTGGCCGATGTCGGTGCGATAGCGCGTTTCGGAGTCGAGGGTCAGCAGGAAGGCCGCGGCGACAGCGACGATCAGCGCGGCGGCTGCCGCCGGCATCAGTCGCGACCACCGGCGTCTTTCGCGGCCCGCCTCCGCGACGTAGCGGGAGACGATTTCCCGGCCCTGGTCGGCGGCATACGTGTGGCGGACGTCCGCACCCATCGCGCGGATGCGCTCCCAGGTGAGGTTCACTTCGTCGAACGCGGACTGATGGCCGGGATGCTCGCTCAACCACGCCTCAAGGCGCGCGCGATCCTCGGCTGAGGCATCGCCCGCCGCCAGCAGCGCGACCCATTCGCTGGCCAGCTCGTCGGCGGTCCGACCGTCGCGGATCTTACTAATCTTGCTCACTGATCTTGCTCATGACAGGACTGGCCCGCTCCGTAGACGGCGACTCACGACACCTCACCGAGACGATTTGCCCGCGCGACCGAGCGAGACCACCTGTGCGTTACCATTGCGCTTCTTTTCGGACTCGATCAGCGTCCTGGCCGAGTGGATCGATTCGATAGCCCGCGCGAGTTCGCGATGCACGGTCGTCCTGGAGATGTTCAGGTGGTCCGCAATCTCCTGGCATGAATAGTCGAGGAACGCGCGCAGCATCAGGACGTCACGCCGCCGCTCGGGAAGACGGCTCATTGCCCTGCTGAGCGTCTGAAACTCCTCCGCCGTCATGGCTTCCCGCTCGACGGACGACTGGTCGTCGGACAGTTCGGGGAGTGTATCCACGGGGTCGGACTTTGCAACATGGTGTGCCTTGTTCCAGTCGAGCGCGAGGTTTCGCGCCGTGGCGAACAGATATCCCTGCCTTTTCCTCCCCTGATCGAAATTGGGCGCGGCCCAGACCCTGAGAAACGCATCGTGTGCCAGGTCTTCGGCCTCTTCCCGCGACCCGACGAAACGTCGCAGGTACTTCCTGAGAGGCTCAATGCAGCTGGGATAGACAGCCTTGAACCAGTCGTCATTGTTCCGCGGCATGAGTTCCCCCAGTCAGTCGAACTCGACGTTCATGCGCACTTCTTATTCTTATGATGGCCGCAGACCTCACGATTTAGAGAAGCCTCGATTTCAGTATAGTAATCGCGATAGTAATCGCGCAAACGATGGGCACGATGCATCCGGCCGTGTCGGCAGGACGTTTGCATACGCTGGCAACACATATGGTCGCGGGATCGATGTCGGCTGGCGAGGCGAACGCTGTTCATCTTCGCGAAGGGAAAATGCGACCATCAACATGCCCCGACGCTCGCGATCCGACATGGCCGGCAGCGTGCATCCACTCCTTGCAAAGATCCATCCAGACGAACCGGCCGCGCAAGCTACACCCATGAATCCGGACGATATCACAGGATGATACTCATCGTCATCTAACCGTTATGGCCGGTTTTTCGGTCTCGATCGCAGTTGCTAAGCGTCGAGAATCCGCGGATGAAGGCCCGCCGTCACGATGAAGAACGATCGTTGCGGGACGCCGCGCCCGCACATCGCGCGTCAGTCCGTTTCGGGGGATGTGGTGTTCAGAGCCGTGCTTCGGTGTCGCGGACCAGTTTCCACGCAGGTTGGTTCAGTCCGCCGGCCAGTCTGAGCAGGGTATCCAGGCTGGGATTACGGAGGCCGCGCTCGAGAAGGCTGATGTAGGTGGGATGGCACTGCGCTTCGGCCGCGAGAGTCTCCTGGGACATGCCGGCCTTTCGCCGGCGGCGGCGAAGGATGTCGCCGAAGATCTGGGCTGCGGTTGGTGATTTCACCTTGCAACCGTACGTGTCGATGACTATTGTCTGAACAGACAATAGTCATCGACAGGTGGAGGCCGGGCGATGATCGAGAGCAAAGCCGTGCAACCGGATATCCACAGCGCCGGAGATACACCCGAACAGGCCGCCGGCTCGATAGCGGCCGCGCTCGACTTCCTGTACGAGGAGGCGTGCTCAGCGGGACTGTCCGACGTTGCCGAGCTGGTTCTCAAGGCGTCCACGGAAGCGAAGAGGTGCCTGCAAGCGCCGGGGGCAGGTGATCTGGCCAGCCGGAGACTCGCCAGGTAGAAAGCGACGACGGGTCTTCTTCACGCGATCTTCGAGCCGCAAGAGTTCCTGGCACGCCCTGGCGATAGCATCGGCGAAGCAGTCAATGATCTCATCGGCGGCTCAACGACAGTCTTTATGCACGAAACGGACCACAGGTCATGGCCGTCCCGAGCGGCGTTGTCGATGCTGCATCTGGCGCTTCATGCGGACTACGGGCGGCGAGGGCGATACCGCGACCGCCGACATGAGCCGTGCGCCTCACGTCGCGTCAACCTCTCTGCAGAGTGCGGTCAAAGTTCAAACGAAGATGCTCTCTTCCCGGGCGCAGTCGGCTGATCGACAGAGTCGAAAGTTGCGATAGTGTGCGAATACCAGTAAGGCGCCGGACAACAGCGTCCCGACGCGCTCACCGCCTTCGCCGACAAGGTCGTGAAGCACCGTCGCCGACGCGACGATGCCCGTGAGTCCAGCAACTCCGAGCACCAGCACCCATCGATCCTTGTGCTGCCGGCAGCCGATTCCGAATGCCACAATCGCCGCGGGCAAGATGATCCAGATCATTGCCAGGTGAAAGAAGTCACCGGCGAGTATCGATGCGGGCAGAACCGTCCCGGTTACGAGCAGTACGGGAACGAGGACGCAGTGCATCGCGCATGCCGTCGACGCGACTATCCCAAGCCAGTCTGCGATTGCCCTCAAGCTGTTCTTACGCATATCCATCGTTCACGGTGTCCGTCAATTTCCACCCGCTGTGTTGCCGGTTATCGTCTCGATCGAAGCGGAATAGCCGAGACTGAAGCCGTTCTGCGCCGGACTGCGGAAGACGCCCTCTGCGCTTCCGATGGCTGTCGGCCTCATCGCCATGCCCGCCTCTGGACTTCCCGAGAAAACGTTATAACATATCATTCTGACATTTATGAGTATCCCTCACTTGGCAGCTAACACGGACGCTAGCCCGCATCGGTCACCGATGCCGGCCAGGGCCGCAACAAATGCGCCGGGACGGCGACCCGAAGCCGTCATGGCCGATCCCGTATCGTTGGCCATCGATGCGACCGATCTCGGCTTCAGCTACGGGAGCAAACCGGTTTTGCGCATGGACAGTTGCCGGCTGGAGCGCGGCGGGAGTGCCGCCGTCATCGGCCCGTCAGGCTGCGGAAAAACGACCCTCCTGCACCTGTTGGCCGGACTCATTCGCCCGGCGACCGGTTCGATTCGCGTACTGGGACAAGACCTCGATGAGCTCCGCGGAGCGCAGCTCGACCGGTTTCGAGGGAAGAGGATCGGTCTCGTGTTCCAGCGACTGCATCTCTTGCCGGCGCTGAGCGTCAGGGAGAACGTGCTGCTCGCCCAGCGGCTCGGCGGGCGCCGGGCTGGCGCGGCTCGAGTGGCGATGCTCTTCGAGCAGCTCGATCTTCTCGGCCTCGAGGATCGCAAACCGTCCATGCTGAGCCAGGGCCAGGCGCAGCGAGTCGCCATCGCTCGTGCGCTGGTGCACGGCCCGGAGCTCATCATGGCCGATGAACCGACGTCGGCGCTGGACGACGGGAATGCCAGGCGGGCGCTGGCGCTGTTGCAGTCGTCGGCCCGGAGTATCGGTGCCGCTCTGCTGGTCGTGACGCATGACCAGCGCGTCCGCGGTCGCCTCGACGGCGAGTTCGAGCTCGAGG
Organism: Woeseiaceae bacterium; assembly: GCA_028280615.1. Classification (GTDB taxonomy): domain Bacteria; phylum Pseudomonadota; class Gammaproteobacteria; order Steroidobacterales; family Woeseiaceae; genus UBA1847. The sequence continues at coordinate 167,024 of JANQLK010000027.1, forward strand.
CACCCTCGTGACCTGGCTGCGTCTCGCGATTGCAAACCTCGGCCTGTCGCCGCTGACCTCGGCCGTCAACGTACTGCTGATGGCTCTCGGTACCGCCAGTATCGTGCTGCTGATCCTGGCGGGCTCCCAGCTCTCCGACACGTTGACGCGGGACGCCCGCGGCATCGACCTCGTGCTGGGGCCTAAGGGCAGCCCGGTCCAGCTCGTGCTGTCCGCGGTGTACCACGCCGATTTGCCGCCCGGGAACATCCGGCTCGAAGAGGCCGGGCGCTGGGCTGCCGATTCCCGCGTCGAGGCCGCCATCCCAGTCTCGCTTGGCGACAGTCATCGCGGCTACCGGATCGTTGGGACCACGGCAGATTACGCTGAACACTACGGCGCCAGACTTGCGTCGGGACGCTCATGGGACTCGCCGCTGGAGGCCGTGGCGGGATCGTCCGTCGCGCTGGCCGTCGGACTGGCACCGGGATCGAGTTTCGACAGTGCGCACGGCCTCGAAGAGGGTGGCCAGAGTCACGAGTCGCATCCCTACCGGGTCGTCGGCGTGCTCGAGCCGACCGGGTCGGTCATCGACCGCCTGATTCTCACGTCGCTTCAGAGCGTGTGGAATCTCCACGCGCGGAAAGCCTCGCACGCGCAAGAGGCCGGAGGCCACGCTGGTGTGGACCATGAGGAAGAGGAGGGCCACGGCGACGACGATGCGCACGGCCATGATAATGCTCCCGATCCGGAACACGCGGCACACGAGTACGAACACAGCCAGGCCGATCCCGATCGCGAGATCACCGCGATGCTGCTCCGCTACCGGACTCCCCTGGCGGCGATGACCCTGCCGCGGGAGATCAACGCCGCGGGCAATCTCCAGGCGGCGGCGCCCGCCATGGAAGTCGCGCGAATCCTGCAGCTGGTTGGCATCGGGCTGGATGGGCTCAGTGCGTTCTCCTGGGTGCTGATCGTGACCGCGGCGCTGTCCGTGTTTGCGGCACTGTATGGATCGCTGCGAGCACGGCGTGGCGATCTCGCCATCCTTCGTTGTCTTGGTGCGACGCGCTCGGAGCTGCTGATCGCTCTGCTTCTCGAGGGGCTGTTGTTGTCGATTCTCGGCACGTCGCTTGGGTTCATTGCGGCGCATGGCGCGATGGAGTTACTGGGCGGCTGGCTCGAAGACACGCGCGGGCTGGTCCTGACCGGATGGACCTGGATACCCACCGAGACCTTGCTGCTGTTGGGTCTGTTCGGCGTAGGCGCCGTTGCCGCGGCGATACCCGCGGTGCAGGCCTATCGCACGGACGTTGCAAGGGTTCTGGCGGAAGCATGAGGATGTGGACTGTCGATCGGAGTTCCGCGGCCCGACCGGCCTCAATCGCCATGCTCGCCTCGATCGCATTGATTACCGTGGCCGCCGCCGAGACGAACGATAGCGATTCGAAGCAGCTGGGCGGACTGACGGCTGACGAGCTGGCGGCCGCGCCGCCGGAACCGGATCCGTGGACACCCGGCGAACCGCGGCCGGTTGCGGCGGCCGATGCGACGGGTGTCAGAATCACACCCTTGGTCGAGCGCGGCTACCTCGACGAGGAAGGCCGCTACGTCATTGACTTGATGGAGGACGACTACGTCTACATCGCCGTGCGCGTCGAAACCGGGCAGGGGCGGCCTGTCGAGGACGCCGAGCCTCGCGTGTCACTTGAAGGCACGAGTCGGCTGCTCGAGCCCGTGGAGGTCTCCATGTCGCCGACGACGAACGAGTACGGCATCGTCGAGTTTGCGGTCGTCGCCGGGGAAATGGGTCTCGACCGCATCGGTGTCGACTATGACGACGCCAGCATCGAGATTCTGATCAACGTGATCAGCATGCGCGCGAACGACTTCCTGCTGCCGGAGCTTGGGGAGGACCAGCTTTCGTGGGACGATTTGCTGCGGGCAGAGGTTCGCTATGCGGACATGATCCTGTATGCGGAATTCCCCGAGGCCGTCACAGAGCGATCCGGCGACACGGTGAAGATCGCCGGGTTTATGATGCCGCTCGAAACCGGTATGACACAGCAATGGTTCCTGCTCACATCGCATCCTCCGGGCTGCTATTTTCACGTTCCGGGCGGCCCCGCCGGCGCCGTGGAGGTGTTCGCCGAAGAG
>JANQLK010000041.1 GCA_028280615.1 Woeseiaceae bacterium
CACTGCATAGAAACGTTAACTACCGACAAGCTTTGCGGATCATACGGTCTCAGTATGACAAATGCGAGACAATTTCGAGCAGTCTGTGACGTACCGCCGTGACGCTTCGGTCAGGCCGAAATATTGCTACGGATTTACCGTAATGCGAGGAGAACTGGCTAGCCCGCATCCGTCACCGATTCACGGGATGATCGGGCAGGATTTTGTTTGCTCAAGGGTTTTTCCGAAGGCGCGCAATACTCACTGTATTGCCAACTGAGGAAAAAGCCTTGAGCAAACAAAAGACAAGCGAGGGCCCGTGTAATCGGTGGCGGATGCGGGCTAGATATCGTCGATGATCGTGTTGAGTGTATTGCTCGGCCGCATCGCCCTTTCGGCCAGCGAGTCATCGGGGCGGTAGTAGCCGCCGATGTCCACGGCCGAGCCCTGCGCCGCGTTGAGTTCATCGACGATGGTCGACTCGAAATCGCCCAGCGCGGCCGCCGCGATTTCGAAGCGCTCGGCGAGCGCCCTGTCCTCGGTATCGGCCATTGCCTCCGCCCAGTAGCGCGCGAGATAGTAGTGACTGCCGCGATTGTCGAGCTCCCCGACCTTGCGCGACGGCGATTTGTCGTTGTCGAGATAGCGGCCGTTGGCCTCGTTGAGCCCACGTGCCAGTGCCGCGGCGCGCGCGTTGTCGGTCTTGTCGGCCAGGTCCTCGAGCGATACGGCGAGCGCCAGGAATTCGCCGAGCGAATCCCAACGCAAATGGCCTTCCTCGACGAACTGCTGGACGTGCTTGGGTGCCGAGCCGCCGGCGCCTGTCTCGTATAGTCCGCCGCCTTCGAGCAGCGGCACGATCGACAGCATTTTCGCGCTGGTGCCGAGTTCGAGGATCGGGAACAGATCGGTCAGGTAGTCGCGCAGCACGTTGCCCGTGACGGAAATCGTATCAACGCCCGCCTTGACGCGCTCGAGCGTCTCGCGCATTGCCTCGACGGGCGACAGAATGCGGATGTCCAGGCCGTCCGTGTCGTGGTCCGCGAGGTACCGCTCGACCAGCGCGATCAGATTGGCGTCGTGCGCGCGTTCCGGATTGAGCCAGAAAAACGCCGCGGACCCCGTCTGCCGGGCGCGATTGACGGCCAGCCTGACCCAGTCGCGAATCGGCAGGTCGCGCGTCTGGCAGGCACGCCAGATATCGCCGGCCTGCACGCTGTGTTCGGTCAGCACGTCGCCGTCGCTATCGACGACGCGAACGGTGCCGTTGGCCGGGAGTTCGAAGGTCTTGTCGTGCGACCCGTATTCCTCGGCCTTCTGCGCCATGAGGCCGACATTGCAGACGTTGCCCATCGTGGCGACGTCGAATGCACCGTTCTCCTTGCAGAACTCGATGACGGCCTGGTAGATCCCCGCGTAGCAGCGATCCGGAATCATTGCCTTGGTGTCCGCCGGCCTGCCGTCCGGCCCCCACATCCGGCCGGAGGAGCGAATGGCCGCCGGCATCGACGCGTCGATGATGACGTCGCTGGGTACGTGCAGGTTGGTGATCCCTTTATCGGAGTTGACCATCGCGAGCGGCGGCCGGCTTTTGTAGACGGCGGCGACATCGGCCTCTATCTCGGCCCGCTCGTCGTCCGGCAGATCGGCGATGCGCGCGTACACGTCGCCGATACCGTTGTTGGGCTGCACGCCCAGGCGTTCGAACAGCTCGGCGTGCTTGTCGAACACGTCGGCGTAGTAGACCGTGACCGCGTGGCCGAACATGATCGGGTCCGACACCTTCATCATCGTCGCCTTGAGGTGCAGCGACAGCAAGACGCCCTCGTCGCGCGCCGACTCGATCTCGGCGCGGAAGAACTCGCGGAGCGCCTGCGCGTTCATGTGCGCCGCATCGAACACCTCGCCCGCCTGCACGGGGACGCTGTCACGCAGCACCGTGACCACTCCGTCCGCCGATTCGAACTCGATGCTGAGCGAGCCTTCGTTTTCAACGACGACCGACTGCTCGCTGCCGTAGAAGTCGCCGTCCTGCATGTGCGCAACGTGCGTTTTGGAGTTCGCGCTCCACTCGCCCATCGAATGCGGGTTGGCCTGCGCATAGGCCTTCACGGCCGCGGCAACGCGGCGGTCCGAGTTGCCTTCGCGCAGGACCGGGTTGACGGCGCTGCCGAGGACTTTGGCGTAGCGCGCCCGGATGTCGCGCTCCTCGTCGGTCCCGGCTTCGCCGGGGTAGTCCGGCAAGGCGAATCCCTGCGCCTTGAGTTCGCTGATCGCGGCCCTGAGCTGCGGCACGGACGCCGAGATATTCGGCAGCTTGATGATGTTCGCCATGGGTGTCTTCGCCATCCGGCCCAGCTCGGCCAGGGCATCGCCCGTTCGCTGCGACTCGTCGAGCCAGTCGCCGAAGTTGGCGAGAATCCGGCCGGCCAGCGAGATGTCGCGGGTCTCGACCCGGACGTCGGCGGCGGCCGTGAAGGCGCGCACGATCGGCAGGAACGAGTACGTTGCGAGTGCGGGCGCTTCATCGGTTCGAGTGTAGATGATGTCTGCGTTGTTCATTCTTGTCCTTGGCAGATGACATGGCGCACGACGCGCGGCCGCTTGGCGGCGCGACATTATACGGCAAGATGGCTCAGTACGCGGTCAGGTTGGTACCGCTCGCGGGTACGACGCCGGTCAGGTTGGCGCCCTCGAAAGTCACGGGCAGCGACTCGAGCTCGAGGCCGCGATTCCTGAGCACGGCGAAGTGCAGGTGCGGACCGCTCGAAAAGCCCGTGTTGCCGGAATCGGCGATGTACTCGCCGCGCGCCACGCGCTGGCCCGGGCGCACCCGAATCGAATTCCAGTTGAGGTGCGCGTAGATCGCGAAGGTGCCGTCATCGTGAAGAATCTGGACGACGTTGGCGAGTTGGCCATGTCGTTCCCGATCCGTTCCACCGGCGTAGTTGTCGCTGGCCACGTCGAACACGATACCGGCGCGAGCCGCGAAGATGTTGGTGCCGATCGGCATCGCGATATCGATCGCGTGGAAGGAGTCCGGCGTGCGGTGCGTTATGACGTCCGGAAACGCCTGGGTGACCGGGTAATCGGTCGCAATCGCGAACGGCACCCGGTACAGGACGTCGGGGCGGTGCTCAGCCACGGGCGATCCCACCATGTATTCGTACTCGTAGCTCGCCGACGGCGCGCCGCGCGAGGCATCCGGGGCAAGCGTGAGCAGCGCAATATCGCCGCGCGGCGGGACCACCCAGAGCAAATCGTCATCCGGGTCGGGAAACTCGAATCCCTGCACGGACTCGAAGCGTAGTGCGAGCTCGACCGGCGCATGGAAGCGGTTACTCGCGAGGAACTGAAGCCCCTGCGGCGTAGAGCGAGTGCGGACCGTGAGCAGGCCGCGATCGCCGCTCGACGCGAGCACGCGGGTCTCGTCGATGAGCCCGGCGTCGTCCGGCGGACGGTCGGAGAATATCCACTCACCGTCGTCCCCGCGATACTTGTAAAGGGTCTGTGCCGTAGCGGCGACACTCACCGTCAGGATGACAATACCGAACAGGACCGAACGCGCCGTCACCCGTCAGCCCTGGAGACCAGGGACGAGCGCTGCCAGCCGTTCTCCGTGCGCCGGACTTCATAGGCGGGCCAGTACTGGTTGTCGGGCTTGAGCGTGATGACCTCCACGGCACCGTTCCATGTCACGGTCGTAACCCGCACCGACTCCTGATCGCGCTTCTGCATGACGACGTCAACGAAGGTTTCTAGATCCGGCGTCGGCGTGTCGTCGATACGCGTAACCCGGCGCCCGGCCCAGAGGCCGTAGCGCGTCGCCGGCGAGCCGTAGCTGAAGAAGGCGACGTAAACGCCGTACGGATCGATGCCGCGCTGCGCGGCCATCGGCCGGTGCGGGTTCTGCAGCAGCGCACCGGCCCACGACACGGCGCGCTGGATGCCGTCACCGTCGAGCGCCGCGGTTGGTATGTCCAGATCGAGCTGCTTGCCGTCGCGCCAGACCGAGACCGTGACCTCGGGCTTCTGGGTCGCCTTTTCGAGCGCCCGGAACGACGTGACCACCTGGCCGTCGACGGCCAGCACGATGTCGCCGTTCTTGAGCACTTCGGCAGCTTCGCTGCCCGCGACGAGACGCGTAACGCTCAGCGCGCGGCGGCGCTCCGGGTCGTTGGACTCCAGCCGCTCGAGCCACTCCTCGGCGACGCCCATGTTGCGGGCCGCGAACAGCGGTGCGTACACGAACTCGGCTTCCAGCGAGTAGAACGGCCGGCCTTCGCGCACGATATCGACGAACTCTTTGAGAACATCGCTCGAGATTCCGCGGTTGATCTGCGCCCCGTCACCGCTCGTCTGCAGCATGAAACTCGACCATGTCGCCTGCACGCGGCCGCGCTTGTCGACCAGCACGCCATCGAAATCCGCGGGGCCGTTGACGAGCGAAATGGCCTCGATGTTCGAGTCCCGAAACCGCAAGGTGCGTGACAGCGGCAGGATCAGCGGCTCGACCGAGGCTACCTCGGCCTTCTGCCTCGCGAGCTGGTGATCGGACTTGATGCCGACGACGAAGGTTTCATCGCCGGGTTTCAGCGGCCTGGTATCGAACTTCGCGGACCGGACGGGCGTGTTGCCGATCGCGGCCGGATCGTAGGACACCATCGCGTAGTTGTGCAGCGGATGGACCTGCTCGACCTCGGCACGAACCTCGAGCGAGCCGGCGAAGGTGATCGTCACGTCGCCGATCGCGACCGGGACCGTGTTGCGATCGACGACCACGAGCCCCTTATCGGCGTCGACGATGACACCGGTGCCGTAGTAGTGGCGATCCGCGACGCCGGACACCGTGTACGGCAGATCGAAGGTCACGACCACGAGCGACGGCGCGATCGCGTCGACGCGCGGGTCCGAATAGCGGGTAAAGCGCGTGCTGCCGACCTTGGCCGGCTTCTCCGGCGGGCCGTCGGACAGGTCGCGGCAGGGCCAGACGCCCGTCGCGTCGTCTCGTTCGCAGCGGCGCACCGGGAACCACACGCGGTCCATCTCGAACGGCCGCACGGTCGAGTTCTGCGGATTGTCGATCGTGACGTAACGCAGCGCCGAGCGTGAACCGTGCGCGATCTTGTCGAGCGCGCGCTCGAAGTCGTCGAGACTTAGAACCGGGTCGCCGCCGAACTCGGTGACCACGGCGCCGCGCGGCACGCCGGATTTCGACATCAGATAGCCCGGGTTGGCAACGTACACGCCGGCCACGGGCAGGTTGTAGTGCCGAGCCTGCTGGTAAGACAGGTTGTTGACGATCGCGTCGCCGACTTCAATGTAAGCCGACGGCGTGATGGCGTGCAGATCGGTCACTTCGACGCTGGTCGTCACCTGCTTGCCGCCGCGCTCGAGCAGGATTTCAACGTGCTCGCCGACGTTGTCGTCGAGCACCGCGGCCAGCGGCACGAACCGCGTTACGAGTTCGTCGTTGATGCTCAGGAGTATGTCGCCCGGCTCGAGCTTGCCTTCGGCCGGCGACCCAGGGATCACCTGCTGCACGGTGAGCATGCCTGTCTGGTCGGGAAAGGCCAGCCGCACGACTCGCTCGGTGTCTTCGGCCAGGCCGAGCCGCTCGAGCTCGTCGTAGGGTCTGCTTTCGAACATCGTCTGCAGCGTCCCGCGTGTAACCGGCGCCCCGTCCTGGATGAGCTCGAGCGCCCGCTCGATGCGGTCGAGCGGCAGGAAAAAGCTGCTGGCCGCCGTGTTGTTGGCGCCGGCGTTGAGGGCCACGACCTCGCCGTCGATGTTGACGACGGGCGAACCCGAAGAGCCGCCGGACGTGCCCGAGGCGGCCTGCAGATAGAACGTGTTGAAGTCATTGTATTTGCCGCGGCCGTACTCGGGTGCCTTGCGATCGAGGCGCGCGATCGTGCCCGCCAGGATCGACAGCTGCTCGCCTGCGTCGTTGCCGATCACGCGTATTTCGCGGCCGATGCCGGCGCCCTCGGGCTTCAGCGGCAGCTCGGTGGGCTCCAGGTATTTGAGCTCGACCGGATCGTATCGGAAGAAGCCGAAATCGTGGACCGGATCGCGGTAGACCGGGGTGAGCCGGACCTCTTCGTTGTTGCGGAACACGGCTTCGGCGACCACGGGCCCCGGCGTCACGACGTGCCGATTGGTCAGGATCAGGCCGCGCTCCGCGTCGACGACGAAGCCCGTAGCCTGCGACGAGGAGTTCCACTCGGTATCGAACGCGCGCGTGCTGTCGACCCGGATCGACACGACCCCCGAGGCGATGCGGTCGAGCGTGCTGGTCCACGCCGTCTCATCGGCGGCGGAGAGCGGCGCGCTAAAGGCGAGTGCGGCGATGGCGAGTAGCTTGCGTCCGGAATCCATGGTGCTCCTGCGTGATCCTGGCTGTGCCCAGCCCTACGATTCTAGACTATAAGGGACTGGCGATACCCGTCACGGTTCCCATTATCGGCGCCCGGGGCGCTAGCTTTCGTCGGTGGCCGGCCGGTAACGCACGTCGAGTTGCCGCGCCGCCTTGACGTCGTCGAGACGCCGTATGGGCTGCTTGTACGGCGCCTCCTTGTAGGATTCGCCGTCCCGTGCGCCATCGGCGATCGCGATCATCGCGTCGACGAAACCATCGAGCGTCTCCTTGCTTTCGGTCTCGGTCGGCTCGATGAGCAGGCACTCGGGCACGAGCAGCGGGAAATAGGTCGTCGGCGCGTGATAGTTGCGGTCGAGCAGCGCCTTGGCGACGTCCATGGCCGTCATGTCGTAGTTCTTGGCTTCCTTGCGCAGCGTGATGATGAACTCATGGCTCGCCCGCCGCGTCGGGTAGGCGAGTTCGAAACCCGCGTCGCGCAGCCGCGCCTGCAGGTAGTTTGCGTTCAGCGTCGCGTACTCGGCGATGCGCCGCATGCCGTCGCGGCCCACCATGCGCATATAGATGTACGCACGAAGCAGGACGCCCGCGTTGCCCATGAAGCCGGACAGGCGGCCGATGCTCTCGGGCATGTCGTCTTCATCGAGCCAGCGGTACGTGGTTACACCGTCCTTCGTCTCGGCACCTACGACCGGGATCGGCATGTAAGCGAGCAGACGCTCGCCGACGCCGATCGCGCCCGAGCCCGGCCCGCCGCCGCCGTGCGGCGTCGAGAAGGTCTTGTGCAGGTTCATGTGGATGACGTCGAAGCCCATGTCACCGGGCCGGACCTTGCCGAGAATCGCGTTAAGGTTGGCGCCGTCGTAGTACAGCAGGCCGCCGGCGTCGTGGACGATCTTCTCGAGGTCTGCGATATGCCGCTCGAAGACACCGAGCGTCGACGGGTTGGTCAGCATGATGCCGGCCGTGTGCGGGCCGACCACGGACTTCAGCGCGTCGAGGTCGACGTCGCCTTCGTCGTTGGTCGGAATCTCTCGAACCTTGTAGCCGCACATGACGGCCGTCGCGGGATTGGTGCCATGCGCAGCATCGGGAACGATGATCTCGCTGCGCTCGGCGTCGCCTCGCGCATCGTGGTAGGCCTTGATCATTGCGACACCCGCGAACTCGCCCTGCGCGCCGGCCATCGGCGTCAGCGACACCCCACGCATGCCCGTGACTTCCTTGAGCATTTCCTGCAGTTCGTACATGCAGGTCAGGTAGCCCTGGCCGTGGCTGACGGGCCCCAGCGGATGCCGGCCCAGGAGGCCCGGCAGCATCGCGAGCGTGTTGCAGGCCCTGGGGTTGTACTTCATCGTGCACGAGCCGAGCGGGTAAAAATGCGTGTCGATGGAGAAGTTGCGCTGCGACAGGCGCGTGTAGTGCCGGACGACCTGCAGTTCGGACGCCTCGACGAGCCGCGGTCGGTCGGTCCGCAGGAAGGCCTCGGGAACGTCGGTTTTGTCGTCGAGCCTGGGGGCCTGCGCGAACGCGCGGCGTCCGTGCCGGGACTTTTCGAATATGGAGTGATGTTGCATTGGCCTACTCGTCGCTTGTTAGCCCGAGGGCGCGAAACGCGGCCTCGTAGTCGGGTTCGGAGGAAATACTCTCCAGCTGCTCGGTATGTACGATCGTGTTGTTCTCGTCGAGGACGACCACGGCCCTCGCGAACATGCCGGCCAGCGGGCCGGAAATGATCTGGACGCCGTAGTTCTCGCCGAATCCGCCATGCCGGATGGCCGACAGGCCCGTGACGTTCTCGAGCTCGTGCTCCTCGATGAAGCGCGCGTGCGCGAACGGCAAATCGTAGGACACCATGAGCATGGCGACGTCCTCGATGCCCTCGGCGCGGCGATTGAACTCGATGACCGAATTCGCGCACGCCGAGGTGTCGATGCTCACGAAAATGTTCATGATCTTGCGCTGGCCGGTCCAGTTCGCGAGCGACACGTTCTGCAGCTTGGTGTTGACCAGCATGATGTCGGGCGCCTTGCTGCCGACCGTCGGCAGCGGACCAAAGGTCCGCGTATCGCCGCGTTCGAACAGGGTCTGTGCGAGGATCGTTTCGCTCATGCGCTTTTCAGGGCTTTCGACTGCATGACGTCGCGCATCGCCGAGGCGTAGGCATCGATGTCGGCGTCCGTCTTGGTCTCGGTCGCGCAGACCAGCAGCGCCTCACCGTATTCGGGATAGTAGTCCGAGAGGTCGAGTCCGCCGAGAATTCCCACCTCGGCGAGCGCCTCGAGCACGGGCGCGACCGGGCGATTGAGCTTCAGCGCCACTTCGTGGAAATGTGGCGTGCCGAACAGCGGCTCGATGCCGTCGATGCCCGTCAGCGCGTCCGCGAGCTGTGCCGTCCGGCGGCAGGACTCGGCCGCGACCGAGCGGATGCCGTCGAATCCCAGGAGCGCCATGTAGATCGTCGCGGCGGTTACCGCGAGACCCTGGTTCGTGCAGATGTTCGAAGTCGCCTTGGAACGCCTGATGTGCTGCTCACGCGCCTGCAGCGTCAGCGTGTAGCCCATGTTGCCGTCCAGGTCCGTCGTGCGGCCGACGATGCGGCCCGGCATCTGCCGCACGTGCTGCTGCTTGCAGGTCATGAAGCCGAAATACGGTCCGCCGGACGACAGCGGTACGCCGAGCGGCTGGCCTTCGCCACAGGCGACGTCCGCCCCCTGGCTGCCCCAGTGGCCCGGCGCCTTGAGCAGCGCGAGCGAGGTGGGATTGGTGATCGCAATGACCAGCGCGCCGCGTTCGTGCGCCCAGTCGGTCAGCCGGTCCACGTCTTCGAAGCTGCCGCAGAAAGTCGGCTGCTGCATGACCACGGCGACCGGGTCGGCGCCGTCGTCGAGCGAGTCGAAGTCCACGTTACCGGTCGCCCTGTCCGCCGGCAGCGGCTCGAAGGTGAGACCCTGGGTGCCCGCGATGGCCTCGGCCACCTTGCGGTAGGTCGGATTGACCCCGGGCGCGAGCAGCACGCGGCGCGACTTCGACTTGCGATTGCTGCGCACGCACATGAGTGCCGCCTCGGCGAGTCCGGAGGCGCCGTCGTACAGCGAGGCATTGCTGACGTCCAGGCCCGTGAGCTCGGTGATCATGGTCTGGTACTCGTAGATCGTCTGCAACGTGCCCTGACTCGCCTCCGCCTGATACGGCGTATAGGCGCTGTAGTATTCACCGCGCGTGGTCAGCTCCCAGACCGCGGCGGGAATGTGGTGCTCGTACGCACCGCCACCGAGGAAGCACAGCGGTGCACCGTCCATCGCGGCGCGCTCGCGCATGAGCCGGGCCACCTCCATCTCGGAGAGCGCCTCGGGAATGCCGTCGAGGCTGTCGATGCGCAGCTCGTCCGGAATCTCGTCGAACAGGTCGTCGATCGACTCCGCGCCGATCGCTTCGAGCATTTCGGCCAGGTCTTTGTCGGTATGTGGTATGAAGGCCATGTTGCTTCCCGTGGTATTGGCGTCAGTCGTCGAGCTCGTCGAGCAGCGCCTGGTAGTCGTCCGGCGACATCAGACCGTCGTCGTCGCCATCGCCCTCGGGTGTCAGACGTACGATCCAGCCTTCGCCGTAGGGATCGGAGTTGATTTTCTCGGGGTCGTCGGCGAGCAATTCGTTGACGGCAACGACCGTGCCGGCGATCGGCGCGTAGACGTCGGACGCCGCCTTGACGGATTCGACGACCGCCATCTCGCCCTCGACCTCGAGTGCCTGGCCCTCGTCGGGCAGTTCCACGTACACGAGATCGCCGAGCGCTGCCTGGGCGTGATCGGTGATGCCGACCGTCACGCTGCCGTCCTCTTCGCGGCGAAGCCACTCGTGCTCTTTCGTGTATAGCAGGTCTCCGGGCAGGTCACTCATTTCGATCTCCTAAGCTTCAAGTCGTCGCGCTGCCTCAAAGGTCGACGCGAATTTTTCCGTTGCGAACGAACGGCGGTTTGACGATGCGCACATCGAGCAGCTTGCCGCGTATGTCGACCCTGGCGCGGTCGTAGTCGCCGGCCGGCAGCCGCGCCAGCGCGATGGAACGCTCGAGCGTCGGCGAAAAACCGCCCGAGGTCGTTTCACCCTCGCCGACGCCGTCGACGACGACGCGCTGATGACTGCGCAGTACGCCGCGGTCCTCGAGTACCAGGCCTACGAAGCGCAGGCCGTCCTTCTCGCGTGCTGCATCGAGCACCTTGCGGCCGATGAAGTCGCGATCGGCCGGTTCGAACGCAACGGTCCAGGCGAGACCTGCGTCAAGCGGCGACACGCTCTCGTCCATGTCGTTGCCATACAGGTTCATGCCGGCCTCGAGCCGCAACGTATCGCGCGCGCCGAGCCCGCAGGGTTTCACGCCGGCCTCGATCAAGCCGTCCCAGGCCGTCCCGGCGAGATCGGCGGGAAGGATGATCTCCCAGCCGTCCTCGCCCGTGTAGCCGGTCCGGGCAATGAGCCAGTCGCCCGCGGACAGCGACGTGAAGGGCTTGAGCGCAAGCGCGGCTTCACGATAGTCCTCGGCGACGATCGTTGCGGCAAGCTCCCGCGCCTTTGGGCCCTGGACGGCGATCATTGCAAGATCCTCGCGTTCCGTGACGCTTACGGCAAAGGGCTCGGCCTGCTCGCGGATCCATGCGAGGTCCTTTTCCCGGGTCGAGGCATTCACGACGAGGCGATAGTTCGCCGTATCGAAGAAATAGACGATGAGGTCGTCAATGACCCCGCCCGCCTCGTTCAGCATGCAGGTATAAAGCGCCTTGCCGGGCTCCGTTACCCGGGCGACGTCGTTGGCCAGCAGGTGGCGCAGGAACGCCTGGCAGCGTTCGCCTTCGAGATCGACGATCGTCATGTGAGAGACGTCGAAGACGCCGGCGTGGCCGCGCACGGCGTGGTGTTCTTCCTTTTGCGATCCGTAGTTGACCGGCATGTCCCAGCCGCCGAAATCAACGAGACGCGCGCCGGAATCGACGTGTTTCTGATAGAGCGGTGTTCTAAGTCCCATGGGGGCTCCGGCGGCAGTCTGTACTACGGGCAACGCTTCGCCCGCCGTGCCGCCCCTCTGTCCCTTGGTACCTGAGAGATAGACAGCCAGGCCGGCCGCTTTCCCCTTCGGTGGGCCGCAAGCGCGGCCACTCTCCAGAGCTGATCAGCGTACCCGGTCCTTTTGCCTGAGCGTTTCCGGGCGAGTTGCGCCTTCGGCGCCCCGTCTGTTCGGGGTCTCTTCCGGGCACGCTATCGATCAGAGAGTGGATGATAGCCAATGGGCCCCGGCGCTGCTAGTCGATAGACTCGTCGGCCGGCGCCTCGTCCACGGGCGCCTCTTCGGGCGTCGCATCCTCGATGGCGCTCGCGGCCGCTGAAGCGGAGCAATCCCAGCCCCAGTCGGCAAGCTTGGTCAGAAACTCGTCGACGCGCGCCTCGCAGTAGCCTTCCTCACTCTGCGCGCGCCACAGCACCTGCTGGTCGCCGGGCGCCTCCGAATCCTTGTAGTAGTGCACTTCACAGGGCACGGATACGCCGGGCTCACGGTAAATCTCGATGCGTCGCTCGAGCTCGCCGAACGTGCAGCGGTGCTTGTCGGCATCCTGGGCGTCGGCATGGCCGGCCGGCCACGTGAGCAGGAAGGGAAATACCACGAGTATCGTTCGAATGGACATGTTGCTTACTCGTTACTATTGGGACCTGAGGAACTATAGCAGCTGGCGGATTATGTTAATGGCCTGTTGCTTGCCGGGAACTCCCGGCGCGCAACGCGGGCGCGCTCGGCGGGGTCGGCCGTGGGGTCGTGCAGCGCGTCGATGCGACGGATTCGGTACGCCAGGCCGACGCCGTTGGCGATCTGGATATTCAGCCCGGGCCGTGCGTTCATTTCCAGGATCAGCGGGCCGCGATCCCGATCGATGACGATGTCGACGCCGAGGTAGCCGAGCTCCGTGACTTCATAGCCGCGGGCCGCGGACTCGAGAATGAACTGCCAGTTGGGAATTTCGAGCCCGCTGATCAGCGCACCCGTGTCGGGGTGCTCGTCCACGACCTCGTTGCCCAGCACGCCGATCAGTGTCGTGCCGGTCTCGAGATCGACGCCCGCGCCGACGGCGCCCTGGTGCAGGTTGGCCTTGCCGTCCGATGCCCGCGTCGGCAGGCGGACCATTGCCATCGCCGGGTAGCCCCGATAGACGATGATGCGAACGTCCGGGACTCCCTGGTAGCTCGTCTCGGCGAATATGGGATCGAACCGGACACAGTACTCGATGAGCGCCTTGTCGGGTTTGCCGCCCAGGCTGTACTGACCGCCAACGATGTTCGAGATGTGGTGCTCGACCTCGTCGGCGCGAACGAGCAGGCCGCTCGCCAACCGGAAGCTGTCGCGCTTGCGCGCGCTGCGTCCGCTCACGACCAGGATCCCGTCGCCGCCGCTGCCCTGCGCAGGCTTGACGACGAAGCTCTCGCGGTCGGCGACGAGCTCGCGAAAGCGGCTCACTTCGCCCTGGTTGCGGATGATGCCGTACAGGTCGGGAACGGCCATGCCGGCCGCGAGCGCGAGCTCCTTGGTGATCGTCTTGTCGTCGACGCGAGGAAAATAGCGGCGTTCATTGAGCCGCGCGATGAAGTCCGCATTGCGCTCGTTCAGGCCCAGCACCCCGGCCGCGCGCAGACGCTTCGCCACGCCGAACATCAGCCGCCCGCCAGCGCCCTGAAACGCGTCAGCTCGAGGAGCCTGTAGCCCGTGTAGCGCCCCAGCAGCACCGTGAGGGCGAGCACGATCAACAGCAGCTCCGGAAACGTAAAGATCAGGTGCTCGAGCCACCCGATACCCATCGCAAGGTAGGCCAGGATCGCGACGACGAGGCTGCCGAAGCCGGCCCGCAAGGCGTCGCCCGCACCGCGTTCCTCCCAGACCACCGACATACGTTCGATCGTCATTGCGATGATGACCATCGGAAACAGCGCGACGGACAGCCCCGTTTCCATGCCGAGTTCGTGACCGACGAGGCTGATCAGCAGCATCAGCAGGACGACGACGATCAGTACGGCGCTCAACCGCGGCACGAGCAACAGCCTGAGCCGTTCGAGCAGAAACCGAATGGACAGGCCCAGCGCCACGAGCAGGCTGAACAACACGACGCCGGCCAGCAGCTGAGTCTCGCGAAAGGCCAGCGCGATCAGCACGGGCATGAACGTGCCGAACGCGTCGATGCCGACGAGATTGCGCATGATCACCATGACCAGTGCGCCGATCGGGATCATGAGCAGAACGCCGTACACGGCCTGCGTCTGGATCGGCAGGTCATAAAGCGACAGGTCGAACAGGCGGTTTTCGTTCTTGGCGGACTGCATCCTGGCAACCGACACGGCATCGAGATGGTTTTCCTGCACGGCGAAACTCACGTCCGCGCCGCTGCCGCCCTCGAGGCGGATCAGCGGTTCGTCGCCGCGCCACCAGATCAGGAACCGGTCCGGCAGACCCTCGTTGCCGCTGACCGGATCGAAATAGCGCCAGCGGTCGCCGTCGTGCACTTCGAGCCAGGTCACGGGCTCGGCGCTGCGCTGCCGGCCGGCGAGCGGAAAGCCGTGCACGGCGCGGGCCGGAATACGCGCGGCCGCCAGTATGCGCGTCACGCTGCTCACGAACTCCCGGCGGCTGCCGACGTCGGCGAGCAACAGCTCGACGTTCGAATCGGGCGCACGCCCGTTCATGCGACTCAG
This sequence comes from Woeseiaceae bacterium, assembly GCA_028280615.1. Classification (GTDB taxonomy): domain Bacteria; phylum Pseudomonadota; class Gammaproteobacteria; order Steroidobacterales; family Woeseiaceae; genus UBA1847. The sequence continues at coordinate 14,087 of JANQLK010000041.1, forward strand.
GAGTTCAGCCGTGAAGGTCGCCGTGTCGGCCGAGTGCTCGCGCACTTCGGCAACGAGCACGTCCACGGCCGTGCGGAACGGCTCGTCGATGACGGGTGGCGGCGGAAACGGCGGCGTCGTATCCGACTGGTCGGCACCGGGATCTTCGTAAACCGAGACCCGGTAGTAGATCGTCTGCGGACCGCTGGCCCGGCGCACGGCCCACTGGGCTTCCCGGCCGCCGCTGCCGTAGTTGAGTTGGAAACCGTAGTCGCGCGACACCGGGTTTTCGTTGAGGACCCGAAAGCCCGGCGTCAGCGTCGGGATCAGCAGGCTTGCCTTGATCGATCCCGGGCCGGCGTCGAAGCGCACGGTCGACTCGATGGTCCAGACCGGGGTCTCCTGGTTCTCGGTCAGCGGAAAACCGAGCGCCCGCCACTTGTACGCGAACACCGACAGGCCGACGGCCGTCAGCACCAGCGCCAATGCATAGACGTAGCGTTGCTTCATGTGCCCCCTTATGCGGGCCGTACCCCTTGAGGCCCGCGCGTCGCACTCAGCGTTCGGCGCCGAACGCGACTTCGACGATGCGCCGGCGCACGGGACCCGCCCGATTGAACCACTGCATACCCGTCCGCCGCGCCGCGCCGAGGACCGCAGAGTCTGAAGCAAACAGCCGGTTTAGGCCAGTCAGCGCGTGCATCATCAGTGCATTGGCCCCGCGCCGCTGCCGTTCGTAGCGCCTGAGCACGGGCCGGTCCGCGGGAAACTCACCGGCATCCAACGCCGCGTCGAGCGTAGCAACCAACACCGCCGCATCGGCAAATCCCAGATTGGCCCCTTGTCCCGCCAGCGGATGCACCGTGTGGGCGGCGTCGCCGACGAGGGCCAGGCCCGTGCGCACGTAGTCTTTGGCGTGCTGTGCGGCCAGCCGGAAACTGCCGCGCGGGCCGGCCGGTTCAAGCTGGCCGAGGACGAAGTCGGATGCGCTGCCGAGCGCGTCGCCGAGCGCATCGTCGTCGTAGTCCATTGCCCGGGCCGCGACCTCGGGCGTCGTCGACCACACGACGGAGACGCGTCCGTCCGAAAGCGGCAGCAAACCGATCGGTCCCGTCGGCAGGAATCGCTGCCATGCGGTGCTGCCGTGATCCTTCTCGGGCCGGACGTGCGTGACGAACGCCGTCTGCTCGTAGGCGAGCCGCTCGACGCCGATGCCGAGCGCCTCGCGCACGGGCGAGCGCCCACCGTCGGCCGCGACCAGCAGGGCGGCGACGATCTCGTCACCGCTATCGAGCGTGAGCCTGTGTCCGCCATCGACCGCCTCGACGGACTCGATCCGGGTCGCGAAGCGCAGCTCGATCCGCGAGCCGTTCAGGCATTCGAGGAGCGCGTGTTGGACGAGCGCGTTCTCGACGATCGTGCCGAGATGCGGTGTCGCGAATTCATCGGCGTCGAAGCGCAGCGTGGACGGCCCGTCCGCCGGCTCGCCGGCATCCCAGACACGCATGTGCTCGTAGCTCGAACACCGCGCCGAGCTCACGTGGTCCCAGGCACCGGCACGAGCGAGCAACGCCTCGGTGCCGGGTGAGATGGCCGATACGCGCAGACCAACGTCGTCGCCGGGCAGAAAGACCGGCCGGGGACCGGCATCGATGAGCGTGACGTCGAGCGACGCCGCATGCCGCGACCGGTGAAGCAACACGGCGACCGCGAGGCCCGCCATACCGCCGCCGGCGATCACGAGTTTCAGGCGCGGCTTCATGTGATCGGTACGCCTCTGGACAGCCGCGGCAGGCGTCCGGCAAGGCCCATGGTGTGGCGGGCGAATTCCTTGCGGACACCCGGAACGAGATCGAAGGCCAGCATTCCCAGGTTGCGTGCCACGCGCGACGCGGGTCGACCGGAGCCGAACAGCCGGACGATGCCGTCGGTGAAGCCGACCAGTTTCTTCTGGTCGCTCCGCCGCCAGTCGGAATAGCGCCGCAGCACGTCGGCACTGCCGATCGCCCGACGATCGGCCGACTCGCCGAGCGTGTCGGCGATGCAGTCGCTCAAGGCCGCAACGTCGCGCATACCCAGGTTGAAGCCCTGTGCCGCAACGGGGTGCAAACCGTGCGCGGCGTTGCCGACCAGTACGCTGCGCAGCGCCGTGAGCCTCAAGGTCTTGCTGAGCGTGAGCGGATACGCTGCACGCTTACCGACCTTCGACAGTCCGCCCAGGCGGTAGCCGAATGCGTCCTGGAGCTCGCTCAGAAACGCCGTATCGGTGAGCGCCATAACGCGCTCGGCATCGGACTCGGTCACGGTCCAGACGAAGGCGGTGCGTTCGTCCGCGACGGGCAGAAACGCGAGCGGCCCCTGCTCGGTGAAACGTTCGTAAGCGACGTTATCGATCGGTCGCTCGGTTTCGAGGTTTCCGATCACGGCATGCTGGCCGTAGCTCGAGTGCTCGGCCGTGATGCCCATCTGCTCGCGGACCTGGGATCGCGCGCCGTCGGCCGCCACGAGCAGCGCCGCGGCAAGGCGCTTCGTTTCACCGCCACCGAAGTCCACCTCGCAGCTTGCACGGTCGTCGCCGAGCACGACGGTCGTGATGCGTGCGGGACACAGCAGGTCGACGCCCCCAGCATGCGTAAGGGCATCCTCGAGGACGCCGCCGAGGACGCGGTTGATCACGACATAGCCCAGGGCTTCGACAGCTTGTTCCTCGGCATCGATGTGCGAAAAACCGAAACGGCCGCGGTCCGAAACGTGGATACGCCGGATCGGCGTCGAGGCTGCGACGATCCCGGGCCACAGACCCATTGCCTCGAACATGCGCTGCGAACTTCTCGACAGCGCCGTCGAACGGTCGTCGAAACTCGGCTGCGCGGGCGCGCCACGCTCGACGGCCTCGACCACGGCGATCCGCAAGTCGAGTGGCGCAAGCGCCAGCGCGAGGCACGTGCCGATCATGCCGCCGCCGGCGATCACGATGTCGTAGTCCAGGTCTTGCTTGCTCATGACGCCGCCATGGCCTCCTCGATCGCGCGCGGCTCCTTGGCGAGCCCCTTGCTCAGTACGTCCGGGCCTTTCGCCGTAACAGCCACGTCGTCCTCGATGCGAACGCCGATGTTGCGATACTTCGGCGGAATGTCGCTGTCGGCCGGGATGTAGACGCCCGGCTCGACGGTCGTGACCATGCCGGGTTCGAGCAGCCGCCACTCGTCGCCCACCTTGTAGTCGCCGACGTCATGCACGTCCATGCCCAGCCAGTGGCCGGTGCGATGCATGAAAAACCGGCGATACGCTTCGTCCTTTATCAGTCGCTGTGTCGAGCCCTCGAGCAGGCCCAGCGACTTCAGGCCACGCGTGATGATCTCGACCGCCGTATCGTGCGGAACGTTCCACGGCGTGTCCCGCCGGGTCGCGTCGATGGCCGCGAGCTGCGCGTCGAGCACGATGTCGTAAACGGCCCTCTGCGCGTCGCTGTAGCGCCCGCTGACCGGCAACGTCCGCGTGATGTCGGACGCGTAGTAATCGAGTTCGCAGCCGGCATCGATCAGTAGCAGGTCGCCCTCCTTGAGCACCTGGTCGTTGTGGACGTAGTGCAACGTGCACGTATTGCTGCCCGCGCCGACGATCGGGCTGTAGGACACCCAGGCGTTGTTGCGGCGAAATTCGTAGCGGAACTCCGCCTCGATTTCGTACTCGTACATGCCCGGCCGAATGCGGCGCATGGCGCGCTCGTGAGCGCGGACAGCCACCTTGGCCGACTTGCGCATCGCCGCAATCTCGGCGCGGCTCTTGTACAGCCGCATGTCGTGCAGCAGGTGATCGAGCGCGACGAACTCCCGCGGCGTGTGAACGCCCTTGGTCTCGCGCGAACGCAGCGCGTTGATCCACTCGGCGATCCGCGCGTCGAAATCGGAGTACATGCCCATTGTGTAGTACACGCGCGTGCAGGCTTCGATGATGCCCGGCAAGATATCGTCGATATCGTCGATGGGAAAGGCGTCGTCGGCGCCATAGCGCTCTACGGCGCCGTCGGGCCCGGCGCGCGAACCGTCCCAGAGCTCCTTGTCGGCATCTCGCTCGCGGCAGAACAGCAGGAACTCCCCGCTCGCTCGCCCCGGCACGAGCGCGAGCACGGCATCCGGCTCGGCAAAGCCGCACAGATAGTAAAAGTCGGAATCCTGGCGATATCGGTATTCGACGTCCCTGCTGCGGGTCCGTACCGGCGCGCTCGGCAACACCACGATGCCGCTCTCGCCGACCATGTGCATGAGCTGCCGCCTGCGGCGGGCGAATTCCACGGACTTCACCGCGGCGCCTCGGCTTTCTGCGCGTCGAGTTCCTCGAACACCAGCTGCGTCGCGACGCGCAGGTACTCGACGATGTCGGCGTAGGCCTGCTCGCTGCTCTCTTCGCTTTCGCTCTCGTCGACCGCCGCGCGCGTAATCTGTAGAAGATCCTTGATGATGTCGGCAATCGGCTCCTGGCCGAGGCGATTTCTGGTTGCGTCGTCGACCTGGCCAGAGACGAGGCCGTGCAGGAATCCTTCACTGTAGTGCGCGATGGCCTCGGTACGACGCGCGGTCGAAGCGGACTCGTCCGGCAAGAGCGGTGTGAATTCCGACTGCCGCGCGGCCAATACGCCGTGTGTGCTTTCGAACAGCGATACGAGCAGGCCCTCGCATTCGCCGCGCAGCGCATTCGCGGGATCGGTGCCCTCGAGAACTACCGAAATCACCTCGGGCAACGCGGCTTCGCCCGCGACGGCAAGGCGCGCGGTCAGCGCGCCGTGCGTCTGCGCCGCGTCCCAGCTCGCGCCTGCGCGGCGCAGGGCGTCGTCGAGTATGTCGTGGTCTACATCACCGTGCATGACTTAAGGTCGCAAGTGGTTGGAGTTTACGCTGTCACTGGTGCCGCGCTCGGGGCTTATGTTGTCTCTCGGCGACAAACCGTAATGATCACATGCCCGCCGGAGTTTGGCGATTGATTCTGCCCGTATGCGTGTCTATATTGAGTTCATGGCCGACAATATCAACACCGTTTTCGAGCATGAACTCAAACGCCTGGAGCAGCGGGTCGACGCGCTCGTTAGAGTGTGCGACCAGCTGCAGGATGAAAACCGCTCGCTAAAGCAGCGCCAGGACGTATTGACCGCGGAGCGCGCCAATCTGCTGCAGAAGAACGAGCAGGTGCGCGCGCGTGTCGAAGCCATGATTGGACGCCTGAAAGCCATGGAACAGGGAACCTGAGATGAGTGATGCACCGACACAGGTCAGCGTTCGCATACTGGACAAGGAATACCAGGTCGCCTGCCCCGCCAGCGAACGTACCGATCTCCTCGATTCGGCCGAAGTGCTGAATGCGAAAATGCGCGAGATTCGCGACAGCGGCCGTATTGTCGGGCTCGATCGCATCGCCGTTATGGCGGCACTCAACATGGCGAATGACCTGCTGCATGCCCAGGCACGCGACCGGGCCCTCGAGGGCGACGTCAGCGAACGCCTGAAACTGATTTCCGACCGCGTAGAGAACGCGCTGGGCAATACCCAGCAACTCGACCTCTGACGTGGCGAATGAATTGACGCCTCCTGCGGTGTTCGATGCCGACCTGGAAACCCCTCGACCCTAACGTTCTACCTCGGGGTCGCGGTCTGTCGGCAGCATTTGAGCAGGGCCGGTTATCCGGTAAGCCTGTTGCTGCCACGGCTGACCCCACCTGTTGCTCCGGTTCGAGAGCGACGGCTCGGTGACGGCACAGGCGGGAGGCGTCTCCTCCTTTCCACGCGGCGGGCGCCGCGAGGGACCCACGGATGAGCGATCCAGATACGCTTCGACGGCTCGCCAGGGCGTCAAGACGACGGTTGAGCGACGCAGAACGGAAACGCGCATCCGGGCGAATCGCGCGCGAATTCCTCAATAGCCACCTGTTTTATGCCAGCCATGTCATCGGCTGCTACCTGCCGACGTACGACGAGGTCGACACCCGCGCCGTATTCAACCGCGCGTGGCGAACGTCGAAACGGATAGCCGTGCCCGTGGTGCAGTCGGACGAATCCATGGCGTTCGTCTCGGTCCACCGCGAAAGCCGTCTCGTCCGAAACCGTTTCGGCATCTGGGAACCCACGGAGGGCGAACGAATAGCGCCGCGTGCGATGGACGTTTGTGTGGTTCCCGGCGTTGCTTTCGACGCGCGCGGCAACCGCGTTGGGATGGGTGGCGGATACTACGACCGTACCTTTGCGTTTCTCAATCGGACACGAAACTGGGCGCGCCCCAAGCTCGTTGGCTTTGCTTTCGCTTGCCAATGTGTCGACCAGATCGACACTCGGCCATGGGACGTCGCGTTGCATCGAGTCATTACCGAACGCGACTGACACCGCTCGCGCGTCGCACTACTTGAATACCATGACGCAAGTCTCAACGTGTGCCTAACTCGCTGGATTTTTTGCTTTTGTTGTATATACTCAACGCCGGGTACCCGACACGGAGATAAGCATGGCTACCAAAAAGAAGTCACGGAAAAAAGCTTCTAAGCGAAAAGTCGCTAAGAAGAAAGCTGTTCGAAAGAAAGTTGCGAAGAAACGCGTAACGAGGAAGAAGCCTGCCGCAAGGAAGAAGGCAAAGAAGAAGGCCAAGAGGAAGGCCAAAAAGAAAGTAGCGAAGAGGAAGGCGAAGAAAAAAGTCGCCAAGCGCAAGACGAAGAAAAAAGCGAAGAAGAAGGCCAAAAAGAAAGTAGCTAGAAAGAAAGCCAAAAAGAAGGCCAAGAAAAAGGCGAAGAAGAAAGTAGCTAAGAGGAAAGCGAAGAAGAAGGCCAAGAAAAAGGCCAAAAAGAAAGCGAAGAAGAAGGTCGCCCGAAAGAAGGCGAAGAAAAAGGCCAAGAAAAAGGTAGCCAAGCGCAAGACGAAGAAGAAAGCTGCCAAACGCAAGACGAAGAAGAAAGCCTCGAAGCGGAAAACGACCCGCAGAAGGCGCTGACTTCTAGTCGGTTTGGAAGCGAGGTGGACTTGACACCTCGGCCTTCTTCCAAAAGCAAAAGTGCCCGCTTCGTGCGGGCACTTTTCGTTTGCACTCCGGGTACTCGGGCCGCCGGCGGCGAACCGTGCAATGGCTCTCGGAAGTCTTATCGGCTAAGCTGCGCCGGGTCGAGTCGTCGAGATGTTTCCGATATGAGCGCAACTGACAAGAAACGCGGTGCGGCACAAGCTTCTCTCGAATTCATTCCGCCCGGCACGACGCTAGGCGTCGGCACCGGCTCGACGGTCAATTTTCTCATCGAGCTGCTGCCAGGGCTCCGCGACAACATCGACCGGATCGTTTCGAGTTCCAGGGCCACGACGGCTCTGCTCGAGGAGCAGGGTTTCGAGGTCCTGACACTGAACCAGGTCAACGGCGAACTCGACGTGTACATCGATGGCGCCGATGAAACGACCAAGCGGCTGCACCTGATCAAGGGCGGAGGCGGCGCCCTGACACGCGAGAAAGTACTCGCGGGTGCGGCGCGGCGATTCGTCTGCATCGTCGACGACTCGAAGTTCGTCGGCATGCTCGGCAAGTTTCCGCTGCCGATCGAGGTACTGCCGATGGCACAGGAGGCCGTTGGTCGTCACCTCCTGAAGCTGCGCGGGCAGCCGATCTGGCGCGAGGGCTTCGTTACCGACAACGGCAATCACATTCTCGACGTTCACGACCTGCAAATCGCCAACCCGGTCGAGCTCGAAGATCGCCTCAACAGGATTCCGGGCGTGGTCACCGTCGGTATCTTTGCGCGGCGGCCGGCGGACGTGCTGTTGATCGCGAGTGATGATGGGGTTAGGGAGTTGCGGGCTTGATTTGGGGCGCGCTGGCGTCTTCTGAAAGCACGGTTATGCTGATGCTGAGAGTGGTTTTGCGTCGCTTCGATTGGGTCAGCCGAAGGCTGAAGCTGCGGGATTGACTCGGATCGGCTTTGGCCGATCCTCGCCCCTCCGGGGCGCGCTAAAGCGCGTCCAAAACGCTGGCGCGTTTTGTCGAACCCGTGGGGGTGAGAATCAAACTCTCCCCCAGCCAGAAATAGAACGGGCCCCGCGAGGGGGCCCCGTTCTATTTCTGGCTGGGGGAGAGGGATTCGAACCCCCGTTGACGGAGTCAGAGTCCGTAGTCCTACCACTAGACGATCCCCCAAATCGGATCGTGCGTCCGGGTGCTCCCGTGGCGGGATGACCTGCCTAGCGCTTCGAGTACTGCGTTGCGCGGCGGGCTTTGCGCAGGCCGACTTTCTTGCGCTCGACTTCGCGGGCGTCGCGAGTAACGAACCCGGCTTTGCGCAGCGATGGGCGCAGCGACTCGTCATACTGCATCAGCGCTCGGGTCAGGCCGTGGCGGATTGCGCCGGCCTGGCCCGTGGTACCGCCACCGCTGACCGTAACGTTGATGTCGAAGCGCTCGGCCATGTTCGTGACGTCGAGCGGCTGACGGACGATCATCTGCGCCGTCTTGCGGCCGAAGAACACGTCCAGCGGTCGGTTGTTGATCTTGATGTCGCCGGTGCCCGGCGTCAGGTAGACACGTGCCGTCGACGTCTTGCGTCGCCCGGTTCCGTAAAACTGTTCACTCATTGAATACTGGCCTCGATTGATCAGGCGTTGACGTCGAGCGGGATCGGCTGCTGGGCCGCGTGGTTGTGCTCGGGGCCTGCGAATACGCGGAGCTTCGAGAACATTTTCCGTCCCAGCGGACCGCGGGGCAGCATACCCTTGACCGCGTGTTCGATGGCGCGCTCGGGGGCCTGGTCGAGCAGCTTCTCGAGCGAGATCGACTTCAGGTTGCCGATGTAACCCGTGTGGCGGTAGTACATCTTGTCCTTGCGCTTGTTGCCCGTCACGCGAATTTTTTCGGCGTTGACGACAACGATATAGTCGCCCGTGTCCACGTGCGGCGTGTATTCGGGCTTGTGCTTGCCGCGCAGGCGACGTGCGATTTCGGTCGACAGGCGTCCGAGCGTCTTGCCCGTGGCATCGACGACGTACCAGTCGCGCCGAACGTCCGCCGGCTTTGCAGAAAAGGTCTTCATGGTCTTGTTCCGAGTTTGGCTTGAGCGCCCGGGCACGGACTTACCGCCGGACGGCCGAAAGGCGCGAAATTCTACTGTAGCGCCCGGGCGATTGCAAACGAATCCGGCGCGCAGGCCCGGCCCGGCGAGTACGCCGCGCTGGTCGGGAAAAGCTACTTTGAATCAGTCACTTGTGACGCAGGCCAGGGTGGCCGAAACGGCGCCAAATGCGACCTAGAACGTGTAATCCAGGGACAGCGCCACGCGCGTGTCGGTGTTTTCGGTGTCGACGGGCACATCCGAGTTGTTGCGGTAGGTATACGATGCCGTCAGTGCCAGCCGGCCCAGGAGCTGCGCCGAGACCGACGACACCGACTCGGTAAACGTGTTCGCTTCGCCCGATTCCACGGCGATCGTCTGTCTGAAGAAAGCCGTCTCGCTGATCGTGTATCGGTAGTCAAGGCCGCCGGTCAGGATCGTCTCGTCATCCTCGAGGCCATCCTGATCCTCCGATTGACGGGCACCCGCGCCGAGCTCGAGCCGCAGCCGATGCTTGTCGTCATCGAGAACCCGGCGTGCATAACCGACAGTCTGTGAGAACTGCGTATCGAAGCCGCCGAAGCGGTCCTTGCGCCAGTTCAGGCGGCCGAACAGCAGGTCCTTTTCGGTGATGTCCCAGGCGCTGGTCCAGCTGGACTCGTAGGCTTCTGCCGTGGTCTGCTCTTCCTCGGTCGCGTTGATGGCCGACGCCTTGAGCGCATGTTCCCAGCGGCCGACGACGTACGCGGATTCGAACGCCGCATTCAGGCTCGACGTTTCGGTGTTGCCGCTCGTCGCGAGGTAACCGAGCGAAACCTTGCCGCTCAGCGGCCCCTCTTCGTCCTCCTCCTGCTGGGCCTGTGCGCCGAGCGCCGCCAGGAGAAACAGGGCAGGCCAGAGATCGCGTGCTTTCATGGATCGGTTTCCTCGAAGTGCCTGTCGCTTACGCGAAAAGCCGCGGAGTATACCCAGCGCCGGGTCCGGACCGCGAATTTTTTTCGCCGCGAAACTTTTTCCCGCGACGGGGACGGCCGTCCGCCGTTTGCGCGTATAATCCGGGCATGCCTTCACGTGAACTATCGTCGCTGGATCGCCTGATTGGCGGCTTCGATACGGCGCTCCGAACGACTCTGGCGCCAACCCGCCATTCGCCCCGCCCGAACCCCGCCGCGGATGTCGCGGAGGCCGAGCTCGACGACGGCGAGCGCCGTCACGCCGCGGGCTTGATGCGTGTCAACCATGCCGGCGAGATCGCCGCGCAGGGGCTGTATCAGGGTCATGCGGTCGTCGCGCGCGACGCGGGCATCGAGGCACGGATGCACGAGGCCGCCGTCGAGGAATACGACCATCTCGCCTGGTGCGAGCAGCGACTGTCGGAACTCGGCGAATCGCCGAGCCGCCTAAGCCCGGTGTGGTACGCCGGCGCGTTCGCGATCGGCGCCGCCAGCGGCCTGCTCGGCGACAAATGGAGTCTGGGCTTCATCGCCGAGACGGAACGCCAGGTGGTCGAACACCTCGAAGGTCATCTCGACGGCCTGCCGGAATGCGACCGGCGAAGCCGGACCATCGTCAGCCGGATGCGCGACGAAGAAGACGGCCACGGCAAGGCTGCCGTCGAAGCCGGCGCCGCCGAGCTGCCGGATACCGTCAAACGAATGATGAAGTTGACCGCGCGGGTGATGACGACGGCAGCCTACCGCGTGTAGGGATCGAACACACGGCGAAAATTAACGATAACAACGGATTATGTTGCCCTTGCTTCTGAAAAGGTTTAAAACGGGGGCGCATGAGCGAGGAGGGAGCAGTCCATGCAAACCAATGCGAAGACCCTGAGTGATGTGCCGGCGATTAACCGCTTCCTGAGTTACTGCCGGGTACGCACCGTGCCGTCCAAGACGGTCATGATTCACGCGGGCGATTTGCCCGACGTTCTGTACTACATCGTCGACGGTTCCGTCGAGGTCATGATCGAGGACGAGGACGGCAACGAGATGGTCCTCGCCTATCTGAACAAAGGCCAGTTCTTCGGCGAAATGGGACTCTTCTACGAGCAGCCCACGCGCAGCGCCTGGGTCCGAACGCGCACGGAGAGCGAGATCGCCGAGATGACCTACCCGCGGTTCCGGCAGATCGCCAGTGAGAGCCCCGGCCTCGTGTTCGAACTCGCCACGCAGCTCGCAACACGTCTCGACCGCACCAATCGCAAGCTCGGCGACTTGGCCTTCGTCGACGTAACCGGCCGCGTAGCCCACGCGATCATGGATCTCTGCAACGAGCCCGACGCGATGACGCATCCGGACGGTATGCAGATCAAGGTAAGCCGCCAGGAACTCAGCCGGCTGGTCGGCTGCTCGCGCGAGATGGCCGGGCGTGTCCTCAAGGTGCTCGAGGAACAGGGTCTCGTCTCCGCCAGCGGCAAGACGATCGTCGTCTACGGCGCGCGGCCGAACCGGAATCTTTAGTCAGCCGGCCTTTTCGATCTCCGCGCGCATCGCGGCGATCGTCGCCGCGTAGTCTTCACTGCCGAATATCGCCGAACCGGCGACGAAGGTATCGGCCCCGGCGGCCGCGATCGCGCCGATGTTGTCCACCTTGACGCCGCCGTCGATCTCTAGACGAATCTCGAGTCCCGAATCGTCGATGATCCTGCGAGCCCGCTCGAGCTTGTCGAGCGCGGACGGGATGAACGCCTGGCCGCCGAATCCCGGGTTGACCGACATCAGGAGCACCATGTCGACCTTGTCGAGCACGTGATCGAGCCACGCCAGCGGCGTGGCCGGGTTGAACACGAGGCCTGCCCTCGCGCCTTCGTCGCGGATCAGGGCCAGCGTCCGGTCCACGTGCCGGCTCGCCTCGGGATGAAAGGTGATATAGCTCGCGCCGGCGCGAGCGAAGTCCGGAATCAGCCGGTCCACGGGTTCGACCATCAGGTGCACGTCGATCGGCGCTTCTATGCCGTAGTCGCGTAGCGCCCCGCATATCATCGGGCCGATGGTCAGGTTCGGCACGAAGTGATTGTCCATGACGTCGAAATGCACGATGTCGGCGCCGGCGTCGAGCACGGCCCGGACGTCGCGACCCAGGCGCGCGAAATCCGCGGACAGGATTGAAGGAGCGATGAGTGGCGTCACGGTCGACCTCCGCCGGGTGGTTCGAGTTTCCGGTGCCCTTGAGGCGGCGATACTGTAACGCACGCCGACGCTAACGAATAGATCGGCGCGCTTTGAGAAGCTCGTAGGCCGACCGAACCTCGCGCGTGCGCCGCTCGGCCTCGGCCAGCGCCTCGGCATCGGGACTGCTCGAGGCGATCTTGTCGGGATGATTTCGATTCATGAGTCGCCGGTAGGCCGTCTTGATCTCATCGTTGGTGGCAGCCGGATCGACCCCCAGAGCTCGATAGGCTTCGCGCACTCGTCCCCGGTCGGCATCGCCGGCCGGCGAGCGCCTGAAGCCCGCCTGGGCGCGCATCATCGCCTCGAGCTGCGCAAGTTCCACCCGGCCGATGTCCAGCTCGGTGCACACGGTCCAGATCGCGGCGCGCTCGCGGCGTCCTATGCGGGGTTTGGCGAGCGATATCTCGAGCAGCAGCCTCAGGAACAGGCGGCGGTCTTCGGGCCGGCGGGCGCTCGATTTCGCGACCTCGCGGACGCTTCGGGCAAGCGCAAAGCCCGGCGCCTTGCCTTCGTCGAACCAGTGGATGGCCTTGCGGACCTGGGCGGGTCCGAGGCTCAGACGATGCATCACCGACCGCGCCGCACGAATCTCGGCCTCGGTGACCCGGCCGTCGATCTTCGCGAGGCAACCCGCGGCCCGAAACAGCGCGGCGACGAACGCATCGTCGGGCCGTGCGATTTTCGCGCCCTGCTCGCGGAACGCACCGGCGCGCTCGGCAAAACCGCGATCGAACTGATGACCGAGCACGAGGCCCAGGAGCACGAGCAAAGGTCGCATCGTTGCCAGGCCCACGAGCGTGCCGACGATCTTGCCCCAGTACAATACGGCTCCCCGCGCGGTGTCCAGCGCCCATCGTAACGCGTGCCCGGGGCGTTGCCTACGTTGCGGTCTGCTTGCCTGGCCCCCGCGGAAGCGCCATCATCCGGTACCCTTCCGTGGCCCGCGAAGCGAAGCCGATGCCAGCCGATTACGCGATGTTCGAATCCAGTATTCCAGATCTCTGCCTGATCGGCCGGGGCAAGGTACGGGACATCTATGCCGTCGACGAACGGCATCTTCTGATCGTGACGACCGACCGGCTATCGGCCTACGACGTCGTCATGCCCGACCCGGTGCCCGGCAAGGGCGAAGTCCTGACAAAGCTCTCGACGTTCTGGTTCGAGCGGATGGCCGACCTCATTCCCAACCAGCTTACCGAACTCAAGGTCCGTGACGTTATCGCCGACGCGAAACTTGCCGACACGCTCGAACCTCGCTCGCTGGTAGTGCAGAGGCTCGAACCGCTGCCCATCGAGGCCGTGGTGCGCGGCTACCTGATCGGGTCGGGCTGGCGCGATTACGAGGCGACCGGCCGCACCAGCGGCATCGAACTGCCGCCGGGCCTCAGGCAGGCCGAGCAACTGCCGCGGACGATCTTCGCGCCGTCGAGCAAGGCAGCCGCCGGCGAACACGATGAGAACATCGGCTACGACGAGGTCGTCGCGACGATCGGCAAGGAACTCGCGGAGCTCGTGCGTGACGTCTCGATTGCCATCTACGAACGCGCCGCCGGACACGCGAAGGAGCGCGGCATCCTGATCGCGGACACGAAATTCGAGTTCGGATGCGACCGGGACGGCCGGCTGTACCTGATCGACGAGGTGCTGACACCCGACTCGTCGCGCTTCTGGCCCGAAGACAGTTACCGGACCGGCATCAGCCCGCCGAGTTTCGACAAGCAGTTCGTGCGCGACTATCTCGACACGCTCGGCTGGGACAAGACCGCGCCGGGCCCCGCCCTGCCGGCCGAGGTACTATCGAAGACCGCCGACAAATACCGCGAGGCACTCAGCCGGCTGACTGCCAACGCATGACGATGTCGTGCAGCGCGGCCAGGCCGTCGGTGAGCGCCGCCGGGCCCGGCTGCAGGATGATCGGCGACTTCAGTTCGTAAACCGAGCCGGACCTGACGGCCGGTGTCGCATCGAAGCCCGGCCTTTCGGCGACCCGTTCCGGACGGAACTTCTTGCCGCACCAGGAGCCGATGATGATATCGGGACGGCGCCGTACGATCTCCGACGCATCGGCAATGATGCGGTGCTTCGCGAGCGGCTGTGCCGCGAGCTCCGGAAAGCAGTCGTCGCCGCCGGCGATCCCGATCAGCTCCGATACCCAGCGTATGCCGCTGATCGGCGGCTCGTCCCATTCCTCGAAATAGACGCGCGGCCGCCTGGGCAGCGCGGCCGCGGCAGCCCGCACGCGGGCGACGGATTCCTTGAGCTCATCGGCCAGGCGCTCGGCCTTCGCCTGCTCGCCGATCAGACCGCCGAGCGTGTGAATCATGCCGAAGATCCCGTCCACCGAGCGATGGTTGAAGACATGCACCGCGACGCCCGCGCGTATCAGGTCCGCGGCGATGTCGGCCTGCAGGTCCGAAAAACCGAGCACGAGATCGGGCTCGAGTGCAAGAATGCGATCGATTTTCGCGCTCGTGAACGCGGACACCTTCGGTTTTTCCCTGCGTGCCCTCGGCGGCCGGACCGTGAAGCCCGATATGCCCACGATCCTCGCCTCCTCACCGAGCAGGTACAGCGTCTCGGTGGTCTCCTCGGTCATGCACACGATGCGGTGGGCGTAGCCGCGGTCCGTCATGCGTCGTCCTCGTCGCGGTGGATCGCCGATTGTGCGCCAGGAATGCCACCGGGTTCCACACGGCGGCGTAGCTCGCCGATGTACAATCGGGCGATGAGGCTCGATCCCTTACAACGCATCGATGACGTTATCTGGGGCGACGTGGTCGAGAAGCACGGCGTTGCGGGGCGACTCGGGGCGAGCCTGCTGCGCTACCTGTACGCCATCGCCCGCGATTTCTTTTCCGGACAGCTCACGCTGCGTGCAATGAGTCTCGTCTACACGACGCTGTTGTCGATCGTGCCGCTGCTCGCGTTCAGCTTCTCGGTCCTCAAGGGACTCGGCGTCCACAGGCAGATGGAATCGCAGCTGTACCGCTTCCTCGAACCCTTCGGCGATCGCGGCGTCGAGATTACCGACCAGCTCATCGCCCTGGTCAACAACGTCAACGGCCGCGCGCTCGGCGCGGCCAGCCTCGCCTTCTTCCTGTATACGGCCGTGTCGATGGTGCAGAAGATCGAGGAGAGCTTTAACTTCGTCTGGTACGTCTCGGAGACGCGCAGTTTCGCGCGGCGCTTTACCGAGTACGTATTCGTCATGCTCATCGGCCCCGTGATCATCGTCATTGCGCTCGGCATGCTGGGCTCGCTGCAGAACGAGTCGGCGGTGCGCTGGCTTCTGGAGAATCAGCTGCTCGGGCCAGTGTTCGTCGAGCTCGGCAAGCTGATGCCGTACGCGATGATCGTCGGCGTGTTCGCGTTCCTCTACATGTTCATGCCGAATACGCGCGTGCGCTTCAGCGCGGGTCTCGTCGGCGGCCTGGCAGGCGGCTGCATGTGGGCGACGCTGTCCGCCGTGTTCACGTCGTTCGTCGTCAACTCGGGCGGCCGCGAGGCCGTGTACGCGAGTTTCGCGATTCCAATTGCCACGCTGATCTGGCTGTACCTCAACTGGCTGGTGCTGCTGGTCGGCGCCCAGGTCGCCTTTTACTTCCAGAATCCGGCCTACCTGCGCATCGGCCGTCGCGACCCTCGCCTGTCCAACTCGATGCGCGAGCGCCTGTCGCTCAACATCATGTTTACGGTAGGCCAGGCGTTTCGCGATCCGGGCCGCTCGGTCAAGCTCAACGCATTGAGCGAACAGCTGCGCATTCCGTCGGTGACCGTCGCCCCGATTGCGGAGAAGCTCGAGGCGGCCGGCTTCCTCAAGGTCACCGAGGACGAGGAGTTACAGCCGGGCCGCGATCTTGCGGGCATCAGGCTCCGGGACGTGCTGACCGTCGTTCGCGATCGGGGCGAGACGGGTTCGCATCATTCGCCGCTGTGGGACAAGAGCGTCGATGCGCTGGGCAGCGAACTCGACGACGCGGTTCGCAACACGCTCGGCGACAAGACGCTGGCCGAGCTCCTCGACGGCGCGGGCAGCGCGGCCGGCGGATCGGCCTGAGATCGCTCGCGGGCGTCAGGCGCCTGCGACGGTCATTTCCCCGACCAGCAGCGAACCGCAACGGATGCCGCCGCGCACGTCGCGGTCGGCGCCGATCATCTCGACGCGCGAATAGAGGTCTCGAAGATTGCCCGCTATCGTGACCTCGTTGACCGGGTAGGCGATCTCACCGTTCTCGACCCAGTGGCCGACGGCGCCGCGGGAGTAATCGCCGGTCACGGCGTTGACGCCCTGGCCGATCAGCTCCTCGACCAGCAGGCCCGTGCCCATGCTCGACAGCAGCTCGTCGAGACCTTCGGCATTCGCCGAGACGACGAGGTTCTGCGGACCGCCGGCGTTGGCGGTCGATTCGAGCCCGAGCCGGCGCGCCGAGTAGCTGCTCAACATGTATTCGCGAAGCACGCCGTCGGTGACGATGTCGCGATCGTAGGTCGCCACGCCTTCGGCGTCCCAGGCCCGGCTCGCCGCGGCCTTCGGAATATGTGGCCGCTCCCCGATGGCGACGAAGCCGGGAAACAGCTTCTCGCCGACGGCGTCGAGCAGGAACGACGCCTTCCGGTACTGGGCGCCGCCCAGGATTGCGCCGATTGCGTGGCCCACGAATCCGCGGGCGAGCTCGGGCACGAATACCACGGGTGCGCGCCGGGTTTCGATTTTGCGCGCCCCCAATCGGGCGAGCGTGCGCCGGGCGGCCTGCTCACCGACAGATGCAACCGAATCGAGTTCCTCCGCGTCGCGCGCCGTGCTGTAGTGGTAGTCGCGCTGCATGTTGCCGTCGTCCCCGGCCAGCAGGGCGCAGCCCACGGTATGGCTGGTCTTCGCATAGCTTCCCAAAAATCCGTGGCTGTTGCCGTAGGCCCGGACGCCGCGCCCGGTCGCCACCGTGGCGCCCTCGGAATTGTTGATACGCGCGTCGCTGTCCCGGCCCGCGGCCTCGCATTCGATGGCGAGCGCGATTGCCTGCCCGGCGTCCAGCGGCCAGGGGTGGTCGAGGTCCAGGTCCTTGAGATCAGCGCACATCCGATCGGCGTCGGCGAGGCCCGTAAACTTGTCGACCGCCGTGTAGCTGGCGAACGAGCAGGCCTTGTCGACGGCCTCCCGGACAGCCGTCGGCGTGAAGTCCGAGGTGCTGGCGCTGCCCTTGCGCGACCCCCGGTACACCGTGATCCAGATGCCCCGATCGCTCGTGTACTCGAGATTCTCGACATCGCCCAGCCGCGCCGTGGCCGACAAACCTAGGTCCTGACTCGCCGCCACCTCCGCCTGCTCGGCACCTGCGTTTCTCGCATCCTCGAGCGCCCGCTGAACCAGGTATTCGAGGTCTTCGGCAACGAGCTTGCTTGCGGTAACGGGCGTTGTCACGGGCGTTCGGTTTCGAGGTTCGGTCGGGTCGGTATGCTAGGGTGGCGTTCGTTGTCAATCGCGGGGTAGCTTAGCCGTTGACCGATACAAAGCCCAGCAAAAGCGCGTTGAAGCGTGCGGCCCGGGAAACCAGGGAACTGGGCGAACAGCTCCTCTGCCTGGCGGAACAGGAGCTCGAGAGTCTGGGGCTCGACGAACGGCTCGTGGACGCGGTCGATCAGGCGCGGCGCATCAAGTCACGCGAAGCCCTGCGCAGGCAGAAGCAATACATCGCCAGGCTGTTGATGAGCGTCGATACCGCCCCGATCCGGGCGCTGGTCGAGCGCCGCGAGGCCAGTGAACGACGCCACAAGAAGCGCTTCCGGAGCGCCGAGCGCTGGCGCGACCGGCTGGTTCGAGAACGGCACGCCGCACTGGCCGCGTTCGAATCGGCGGCCGGCCGCGAGCAGCCCGACGTGCTCGATCTGCTCGACGCGCTCGAACGCTCCGGCAGCGATCGCGAGGAGAAAGGTATCCGCAGGTCGATCTTCCGTGCCGTGTTCGAGGCGCTCGGAGAATGACTCGCGTTCGCGGGTAGAAGCGCGCGCGGACGATCGTTAGAATCCAGCGATGGTCAAACTCGCAACCGGCAAAGCCGTCGGCATCATCATGGGCTCGCGCTCGGACTGGGAGACGATGCGTCACGCCAGTGAAACGCTCGACGCGCTGCAGATCGCGCACGACGTGCGCGTCGTATCTGCGCATCGAACGCCCGACCTGCTGTACGAGTACGCCGAGACCGCCATCGAGCGCGGTCTCAAGGTCATCATCGCCGGCGCGGGAGGCGCCGCCCACCTGCCCGGCATGACCGCGGCCAAGACACGCCTGCCGGTCATCGGCGTTCCGGTGCAGTCCAAGGCGCTGAGCGGCAACGACTCGCTGCTTTCGATCGTGCAGATGCCCGCCGGGATCCCGGTTGCGACGGTTGCGATCGGCCGCGCCGGAGCCGTCAACTCGGCGCTGCTTGCGGCGTCGATTCTCGCGACGCACGACCCGGCCGCCGCGGACGCGCTCGACCGCTATCGCAGAGCGCAGACGGAACGCGTCCTCGACGATCCCGATCCGCGCGACTGAGTAAAGACATGCGGATCGGAGTCGTGGGTGGCGGCCAGCTCGGCCAGATGCTCGGTGAGGCGGCCGAGGACCTCGGCATGACCTGCCTATTCGTCGACCCGTCGGAATCGCCGCCCGCGGCCTCAGCCGGCGAGGTCATTCGAGCCGCGTACGACGACTTGCAGGCGCTCGAGACACTCGAGTCGAGCGCCGACGTCATCACTTACGAATTCGAGAACGTGCCGGTCGACGCGCTCAACCGGCTCGCCGGTTCCACGCCGCTGTACCCACCTCCGGCGGCGCTCGAGAAGGCGCAGGACCGAAAGCTCGAGAAGGCCCTGTTCGTCGAACTCGGTATTCCGGTGCCGGACCACCGGGCCGTCGGCAGCCCGGAGGCGCTCGACGCCGCCGTCGCCGCGCTCGGGCTGCCCCTGGTTCTCAAGACCCGGCGCTTCGGCTACGACGGCAAGGGTCAGGCCGTCATCCGCGAACCCGCCGACGTCGAGGCTGCGTGGAGAACGCTCAGCCCGGCGCCGCTGATTGCCGAGGCGTGGGTGCCGTTCGACTACGAAGTGTCGATCATCGGCGCGCGCAATACGAAAGGGGAAATCGTTACCTGGCCGCTGAGTCGTAACGCCCACCGGGAAGGAATCTTGAGAGTCGCCGCGGCGGACGCGGCGGACGGCCCGATGCATGAACTCGCGAGCGACTATGTCGGCCGCCTGCTCGAGCATCTCGACTACGTTGGTGTACTGACCCTCGAGCTGTTCGTTGCGGGCGAGTCGCTGCTCGCCAACGAATTCGCGCCCCGCGTGCACAACTCCGGTCACTGGACGATCGAGGGTTCGGAAACCAGCCAGTTCGCGAATCACCTCCGGGCGATCACGGGGCAGCCGCTCGGCCCCACGGCGACCATCGCATGGCCCGGCATGGTCAACCTGATCGGCTCGATACCGGACGCCGCCCGCGAGCTCGACGACGATCGGCTTTACCTGCACGACTACGGCAAAACGCCCCGCGAGGGACGCAAGCTCGGCCACATCACCTGCGTGGCTGAAAGCGCCGAAGAGCGGCAGCGCTTACTTGTTCAGATGGACAGACTGTGACGCAGCGCACAGTTGTGGGCGGGCCCGCGGCATGGCAGGGCGCGGCGAAAAGCAGGTAAACTGCCGAGTTAGCCATGTCTTACATCGACCACTTCAAGCTTCAGGACCAGCCGTTTCGGCTGACTCCGGACCCGGACTACGTGTACTGGAGCAAGCAGCATGCCCGCGCGAAGGCGTACATGGAGTCCACGATCTGGCTGTCGGACGGATTCGTGGTCATTACCGGCGACATCGGTTCGGGCAAGACGACGCTGCTGCAGTCCTTTCTGTCCGAACTCGATGACGACGTCGTCTACGCGGTCGTTTCCCAGACCCAGCTGACGTCCACGCAGTTTCTGCAGGCGGTCCTGACCGAGTTCGGTTTCAAACCGTTCGATGCGCGCAAGGTCGAACTGCTGGACATGCTGAACATGTTCCTGATCGAGCAGTACTCGAACGGCAAGAAAGTCGTGCTGATCGTAGACGAGGCGCAGAACCTGTCGAAAAAAGTACTCGAAGAAATTCGCATGATGTCGGGTATCGAGACGCACAAGGAGAAGGTCCTGCGCATCATCCTGGCAGGCCAGCCGGAACTCCGCGATACGCTCGATTCGCCGACGCTCAAGCAGCTGGCACAGCGTGTGCGCCTGCGGTTTCACTTGGGACCGCTCAACCTCGACGAGACCAGGCACTACGTGACGCATCGACTCGCCGTCGCCGGGAGGGACGACGGCGAGCTGTTCACGAACGATTGCTTCGAACTGCTGCATAGCTATTCCGGCGGCGTGCCTCGCCTCGTCAATACGCTCTGCGACACGGCGCTGTTGTGCGCCTTCGCCGACGAGAAACAGATCGTCGCCGCCGAAGACATCCGGAGCGCCGTCGACGAACTCGGCTGGGAGGAGCACAACCCGGCGGGCAATGCGCCCGTGTCAGGTCCGCCAGCCACCAGGGCGGGCCCGCCCGTTACCGAAATCGAGGTTCGCTCCGAGGGCGAGACGCTGTCGGTGCAGTCGTTTCCCGAGGGTCGGGTCATCGTCGGGCGCTCCCCCGACAACGAGATCTACATCCGGAGCAAATTCGTCAGCCGCCACCATGCACAGCTCGTCAGCGACCAGTTCGGCTGCACGGTCGAAGACCTGAACAGCACCAATGGTGTCTACGTCAGCGACCGGCAGGTCAAGAAGTATCGTCTGAAACACGGCGACGTCGTCTCGCTGGGCATTCACGAACTCGTGTACCGCAACCTGCGGGAGCGCCCGGAGGCCATGAACGACGATGACGAAGACGAACTCGAGGACGAATACGAAGAGGACGACG
Organism: Woeseiaceae bacterium; assembly: GCA_028280615.1. Classification (GTDB taxonomy): domain Bacteria; phylum Pseudomonadota; class Gammaproteobacteria; order Steroidobacterales; family Woeseiaceae; genus UBA1847. The sequence continues at coordinate 35,216 of JANQLK010000041.1, forward strand.
CCGAGGCTTCACAGGTCGGATCGTCCGGAGGCTAGCCCGGACCCGATCACGATTGACGCGTTCGCCGCGCGTCCAGGCGGGCATCCCGCCGCTTCAACAACACCACCACTCCCGCCACCAGGCACAGCACGCCGAGCACGAAGCAGATCGTCGGCCAGTACCAGTGATCGACGTACATCGATGCGGCCAGTGCGACGGCACCGGCGAACAGGTAGAAATACGGCAGACTCTCGTAAATCGGTTTTGCGACCCACATGGCGGGAGTACTCCGAGCGCGGCTGGCATTATTGTGTAACGCCGCCGGGCTCAAGGTCCAGCGAAAACGTCGAATTCTAGAAAGTGCCTGGAAATCGCCCGCAAAGGCTTGTTTTTATTTACAAAAAGCCTTCCATCGCGCGCCGCGTGAGTTCAGACCGTGCCGCCAACCGTCAGTTCATCGATCTTCAGCGTCGGCTGACCTACGCCGACGGGGACGGACTGCCCTTCCTTGCCGCAGGTGCCGACGCCGCTGTCGAGCTCGAGGTCATTGCCGACCATCGAGATGCGGGTGAGTGCCTCGGGACCGTCGCCGATCAGCATCGCGCCCTTGACCGGTGCAGTCACTTTGCCCTTCTCGACCAGGTAGGCCTCGCTGGCATTGAAGACGAACTTGCCCGACGTGATATCCACCTGGCCGCCGCCGAAGTTCGGCGCGTACAGGCCCTTGTCGATCGATGCAATGATCTCTTCCGGTTCGTGCGGGCCGGCCAGCATGTAGGTGTTCGTCATGCGCGGCATCGGCACGTGCGCGAATGACTCGCGCCGGCCGTTGCCGGTCGGCCGAACGCCCATGAGCCGCGCGTTGAGCTTGTCCTGCATGTAACCGCGGAGAATGCCGTCCTCGACGAGCACGTTGTATTGTCCGGGCGTTCCCTCATCGTCCACGGCCAGCGAACCACGGCGATTGGCGATCGTGCCGTCGTCGACGATCGTGCACAGTCTCGACGCCACCTGTTCACCGACACGGCCCGAGAACGCCGACGTACCCTTGCGATTGAAATCACCCTCCAGCCCGTGCCCGACAGCCTCGTGAAGCAGCACGCCGGGCCAGCCGGGGCCGAGCACGACGGGCATGCTGCCGGCGGGCGCCGGCACGGCTTCGAGCTGCACGATGGCCTGCCGCACGGCCTCCCGGGCATAGCTTTCCGGTCGGTTCTCCTCGAGAAAGTAGGCGAGATCGGCACGGGCGCCACCGCCCGCGTAGCCCTGCTCCCGACGACCCTCGTGCTCGAGGATGACGCTGACATTCAGGCGCACGAGCGGACGAATGTCAGCTGCCAGCGTGCCGTCCGACGCCGCGACGAGCACGAGATCCTGGCTGCTCGTGAGGCTCAGGATGACCTGTTCGATACGCTCATCGAGCGCGCGCGTCTTTCGTTCCAGATCGTTGAGCAGCGCCGTCTTGCGCTCGTCGCTTAAGCTCGTCGTCGGATCGTCGACCGGGTACAGCGGCGCGGCGACGCCTCGCCGCCAGGCCGGCAGTCGCCTGCTCGCACCTTCGCGCGCGATCGCGCGCGCGGCCTTGGCGGCGCTCTCGAGCGCCGGCAGCACGAGCTCGTCCGAGTAGGCAAAGCCGGTCTTTTCGCCGCTGACGGCCCTGACGCCGACACCCTGGTCGTTCGAGAAACTGCCCTCGCGAATGATGCCGTCTTCGAGCGTCCAGCTCTCCTGGCGGCTGACCTGAAAATAAAGGTCCGCGTAGTCGATGCCGCCCCGCATGATGCCGGCGAGGGTCCGATTCAGCTGCGACTCGCCCAGTCCCGCGGGTTCGAGCACGTTCGCCATGACCGTCTCGATAGTTTCCTTGCTCAATGTCTTTGTTTGTCCTTTCGTATCAGAGCCTGCGATTGTCCAGCATCGGCGCGTCCCGGCGCAGCTTCGCCTGAAGCTCGCGGTCGATCGTCGCCGTGACGAATCCCTCGCCTTCCTCGAGCTCCGCGAGAATCCGGCCCCAGGGGTCGATGATCAGCGAATGCCCGTACGTCGAACGCCGGTCCGGATGCTCGCCGCACTGCCCCGGAGCAACGACCCAGGCGAGGTTCTCGATAGCACGCGCCTTGAGCAGTGTATGCCAGTGCGCCTTGCCCGTGACGGCCGTGAACGCAGCCGGCACCGTGAACCAGGTGGCACCGTCATCGACCAGCCGCCGGTACAGCTCGGGAAAGCGCACATCGTAGCAAATCGACAGGCCCAGCCGGCCGGCCGGCGTGTCGCAAACCACGGTCTCGTCGCCCGGATACATGGAGTTCGATTCGCGGTAAGACTCGTTGGCGTCGGGCAGGTCGATATCGAACAGGTGGATCTTGCGGTACATGGCGCGCGTCTCGCCCGAGTCGTCGATGACCGGACAGGCGCCGTAGACGCGCCCGGGCTCGGGCGAGGCAAGCGGGATGCTGCCCGCAACGATCCAGAGTCCGTGTCGCCGGCCCGCCTCCTTCAGAAACGCCTGTATCGGCCCCTGCCCTGGCCGCTCGGCGTGCTTCGCCTTGTCCCGCCCTCGCTGAGGCATCAGCGCGAAGTTCTCGGGCAGCACGGCGAGCGCCGCGCCGTCGTCAGCCGCGGCGCCGAGCAGGCGGTCCGCCGCCGCGAGATTGTCGTCGACATCGGCGCCGCTGTTCATCTGGATGGCCGCTACGCGCATGAATGCATGCCTTGCTGGGGATACGGGGAACGGGAATTCTACTCGGATTGGTCGATGCAGCCACTCTGGCCCGCCCGCTCCGTGAACGCATCGGCGCTGGCGGAGTCGATGTCCGGCTCGTCCCACGATCCCGAGACGTCGTAGTAGAGCTGGCCCACCTCCCTGAGCGGCTTTTTGAAAATCTGCGTAAAAATCAACAGAGCCGCCGCCGCCTGCGGTCCCGCAACGACGGCGCCGACCACGGGCAGCGCGTTGCTGACGTTGGTACTGACGACGGCGGCCTGCGCGTACTGGCGTTCGCTCAGATCCACCGAACCGATGATCGCGATATCGGCTGCAGGTCCTTCCAGGCCGAGATTGCAGGTCGTCGCGACGCCGTCGCTGATGCTGAAGGTCCCGGTGATTTCGTCGAAACCAAAGCCCTTCTCGAACACGTCGCGGAAGTCGAGTGACAGGCGGCGCGGCAGTGCGACGATACTCATCAGGCCGAACACCCGGCCGGCTCCAGGCTCCACCTCGACCAGCTGGCCGCTGCCGAGCCGGACCTGAACTTCGCCGTCCAGCGTGTCGAGAAAATCGAGCCGCGGTCCCCCCGACCACGCGATGTCGAGCAGGATACCGAGATCGTCGCTGACGATGCCGGGCTGATAGTCCAGCCGGCGCATCGTCTCGCGTACGTCGGTGCTTTCGAGCGTGGCCGTCAGGAAGCTCTGCGATCCGCTCGGGTCGGCTGCCGTCGCGACCCATCCCGCGCTGCCGACGATGCGGAACGTCGGGTCGGTCGCGACGAGGTTGCTGGCGTAGATGCCTTCGGAGGTCTTCTCGAATTCGGCGACGGTGTCGCCGAAGTGGCGATTCCCGATCGCAAAGTCCTTCGCCGCGAGTGAGATGGCGGGTAGCGTGCGCGGATCGACGTCCGGCGGCTCGGACTGGTCCGCCGTGTCGTCGCCCGGCAGGATCAGCCGTTCCATGTCGAGCGCGATCGGGCGATCCGCGGCAAGGTCGTAGGGGACGAGCAGCGAGCCCTCGGCGAGCGGGCCCGCTATCCTGACAATCCAGTCGAGGCCGCCGCGGTCGACCTCGACCGAGTGGTCCTCGTAGCGCTGGCCGAAGGCATACAGACTGCCGATCGCAAGATCGATCGAGCGAATCCGGTCGGCCAGCCCGAGCCGTTCGTCGCGATCGCGCCCCAATGCAAGCCAGTCGTTGAGCCTGAGTTCCCCGGTAATGCCCGCGATGTGCAGGCCGCGGGTCTCCGGCATAGTCGTCGCACCGCCGCCGAGCTCGAGCGATCCCCGGTCGAAATCCCAGCCCGCGTCATCGGGCGCGAAGGCGAGCTCCCAGGTCGACACATCGCCCAGCCGGCCGAGGCTCAAAATGCGCTGCTCCCCGGGCACGAAATCGATTCGACCGTCGAGTTCGAGCGCCTCCTCGGCCGGCTTGGTGAACGGCTCCGGCAGGTCGACGGTCAGCCCGGCCAGGTCGCTCGTGACGCGAACCGACAGCGGCGCAAGCGTCTCGGCGCCCGTGTTCGGAAAACGAATCGCCACCTCGTAGGCGGTCGCGCCACCGAGCTGGCCGGACAAGGGTACGCCCAGGTCATCTGTCAGGCCGCGAGCCGTTGCGATACCGGCTGCGGTGGCGACGACGCGGTACGCGGGCTCATCGTCGCCGGCATTGGCGACCTCGAACGTGACGGGCTCCCCGAGGAAGCGGCCCGTGAGCGCCTCGCTCGCGACGGAGTCGCGGCCGACCGTAACGGCACCCGTCAACTCGGTCACGGCCGCGGGCAGTCCGTCAATCGTCAGCGTGCCGCCGTCGCTCAGGATTCGGGCCGAGAAATCGAACTCCCGCCAGTTCTTCAAGGGCACCGACAGGTCGAGCTGCATGCTGGCGTCGCCGGACACGCTGACGCGATCGAGCTGCCCGCCGAATACGTCGGCGATCGGGCTCTCGGCGGCGAAGTCCTGCAACGATTCCAGCGTGCCCGTCGAGAAAGCGTCGATGACGAGAACGGGCTCGCGCAGGTCGGCGATCTCCACTTTCGCGTCGATCGTGGAGTTGCCGCTGCTGACGGACCGATTGCTCGTCGTGTACAGCCGCATATTGTCGAGAACGACCTGCATCTCGCTGAGCCGTGCCTCGGGGAAGTTCCTGAGATAGCGGAACGTCATATCGCGAATGGCGGCCTCGATCAGGAACCGGCCGCCGCCGTCGTCGAACGGAAACCGATCCAGCGACCCGTATAGCCGCGTCGTGCCCTCCGGCACGCGGCCCGCGACGAGCGCGGTCTGGAACCATTCGTACAGTCTCGGGTGCATGATCTTGCCGGGGATCAGGCGCCTTGCCGCCGAGATATCGTCAATCGACCACTGGCTCGCGAAGTCGACGACGGGCGCGTTGCCGCCGTCGATCGTGATCTCGATATTGCTTTGGCTGTCGATGGTCGAATTACGGATCTCGATGCTGTCGGAGAGGATCGTCATGTGATCGTCGCTGCGCCGCCAGATCACCGTGCCGCGCGCGGCGTCGATATCGATCGGCTCGGACAGGTAGTTCGGCAGCGACAGCAACATGTAGTCGCTGTCGACATCGAGCAGGCCGCCGTCGCGATCCGCGCGCAGGCTGCCCGAAAAATTGCGTATCCCCGGGAAGCGCCCCCAGGCGGCCGCCCCGACACCCTCGAGGACCGCGCTGGCCGAGAAATCCAGGTCATCGGCGCCAGGGTTCGTGACCGTGACGGACAGGTCCCGAACGAGACCGTCCGGGCGCAGCTCATCCACGAGCGCCCGGTGGTCGTCACTGAGCCAGTACTCGATCAGCGATACGTCGTCCAGATTCAGGTAGCTCGCGCTGGCGTCCAGCCGGACCAGCTCGCCCCCGGGACCCGTGCCGACCTCGAGACGCAGAGACGTTTCGGGCCAGTCGCTGGTCGCGCTCACGATGCGGAGTTCGTCGGCGGCCACGAGCCAATCCTCCGTGCCGTTGCTGATCTCGAGACGGCCGCTCAGATCGAACGCGGCGCCATCGCCGAGCGCAACGGATGCGAGATCGATCGTCGCGGATGCGCTCGTGACGGCGCCGCCATCGACGACCAGGTCCAGTGCCAGTTCACCGCTGCCGCCGCCGAAGCGCGGCAGCTCCTCGGGCAGCATTGCGGACAGGCCGGCCAGGTCGAGGGCGCGGGTCTCGACCGCGAGGTCCCACGGCGCGCTGCTGCCGCCCGCCGGCGCGAGCTGGATCGCCGACACCGTGAGTGAGCGCCCGATAGATTCGGGCGGCCGGATATCGGCGTCGATCGACGTACGGCCCGCATCCCGGGCGACGACGACCCGCGTAACGTCGAAAAACTCCGGTCGCTCGTCTCCCGGACGTACGACGGCGACCTCAACGTCGTCGGCGATGACGGTGACCGACGCGAGGCCGGGCGCGGCGGAGTGACCTCTGACCAGTTCGCTGGCCGGAGTGCCCTGCACCCACCACCGCGAATCGTCCGCCTGGCGCAGTTCGATCCGCGTATCGCTGATCGTGACCGTGTCGACGACGAGCGTGCGATCGACGAGCAGTCTCGCGAGCGACACGCCGACGCCCACCTCATCGGCCGCGAGCGCCCGCGTCCCCGTGTCCGGCCGGATCAGCTCGGCGCCGTAGAACCTGAGCTGTGGGCCGCGCAGGCCCCAGCGCGCGTCCATCGCCTCGAACTCGACCCGCATGCCGATGGCATCGCTCGCCCACAGCTTTATCTCTTCCTGGTATTCGGGCAGGCGCGGCAGGAACAGGCGGAACAGCCCAACGATGACCGCGAGCAGGATGAGTACGCCGGCGGCCGTGTAGGCGACGACCTTGAAGACGGGTTGTAACAGGCGCCTGAGCATGGACGAAGCTACATCAGCACGACGTCGAACTGATCCTGCAGGTAAAGCGCCTCCGTCTGCAGTCGGATCGACTTGCCGGTGTGCTCTTCGAGGTCGGCCAGGCCATGCGCCTGTTCATCGAGCAGGAGTTCGACAACGTCCTGGTGCGCGAGGACGAGCGCCTCTTCGAACTCGAATTGCCGTGCCTGGCGAATCACCTCGCGAAAAATCTCGAAGCAAACGGTCTCCGCCGTCAGTACGAAGCCGCGGCCCTCGCAGCTCGGGCAGTCTTCTGACAGGACGTGCTGAAGGCTCTCACGGGTTCGTTTGCGGGTCATCTCGACGAGGCCCAGCGGCGACACGGGCGTAATCTGGTGGCGGGCGTGATCGCGCGCCATCGAGTCCTCGAGCAGCTTCAGGACGCTGTCGCGATGCTCGGCTTCCTCCATGTCGATGAAGTCGATAATGATGATCCCGCCCAGGTTGCGCAGCCTGAGCTGCCTGGCAATCGCGACTGCCGCCTCGAGGTTGGTGCGATAGATCGTCTCCTCGAGGTTGCGGTGGCCGACATAGCCGCCCGTGTTGACGTCGATCGTCGTCATCGCCTCGGTCTGGTCGAAGATCAGGTAGCCGCCCGACTTGAGCGGCAGCTTGCGGTCGAGCGCCTTCCTGATTTCGTCTTCGATGCCGTGCAGATCGAATATCGGCCGGCGGCGCCGATAGTGGTGTATCCGGGTCTCGACGGTCGGCAGGAAGGTCGAAGCGAACTCGCGCATGGCCGCATAGTCGTCGGGGTTGTCGACGAGAATCTTCTCGACGTCGCTGGTCACGAGATCGCGCAGCGTCCGGAGCGGCAACGACAGGTCCTCGTGCACTAGCGATTCCGGTTCGAGCTTGCCGCGGCGCGTCTGGACGACCTCCCAAAGCCGCTTCAAGTACTTGAGATCGGCTTCCAGCGCTTCTCTCCCGGAGCCCTCGGCAACGGTCCGGACGATTGCGCCGCAGTCGATTTCGTGCTCGGCGAGCAACGCCTCGGTAGTCGAGCGCAGACGTTCCCGCTCGGCTTCGTCCTCGATGCGTGCCGACACGCCGACCGTATCGCTTCTCGGCAGCAGCACGAGGTGCCTCGACGGCAGAGTGATATAGGTCGTCAGTCGCGCGCCCTTGTTACCCAGCGGGTCCTTGACGACCTGCACGAGCAAGGTGTCGCCTTCGCGGATCAGCTCGCGAATCGCCGGCAGGTCGTCCTCGGCGGTGTCGTTGTCTTCGCCGCGGGCGATGTCCGAGGCGTGCAGGAACGCCGTCCGCGACAGGCCGATCTCGATGAAGGCAGCCTGCATCCCGGGCAGCACGCGCGACACGCGGCCCTTGTAGATGTTGCTGATCAGTCCGCGACGTGCGGCACGTTCGACGAACACCTCCTGCAATACGCCGTTCTCGAGCAGCGCGGCCCGCACCTCGCTCGGCGTTACGTTGATCAGGATGTCTTCCTTGCTCGCTTCGTCGCTCATCGCTCGCTCCGGGGTTCCGGCAACACGTCGATGCCGGCCTCCGCAAGTAGTTGCGTCGTCTCGAAAGCCGGCAAGCCGACCACGCCCGTGTAGCTCCCCGACAGCGCCTGGACGAACATGCCGCCGCGGCCCTGTATGGCGTAGCTGCCAGCCTTGCCCTCGGGCTCACCACTGTGCCAGTAGCGCCGCGCCTCGTCCGGATGAATGTCGCGAAATCGGACTTCTGTTGCCGAGAGCGCCGAGCCGAGGCCATCGGGTCCGACGACCGCGACACCCGTCAATACGCGGTGGGCCGCACCGGATAACGCGGCCAGCATCTCGAGTGCATCAGCCTCGCTGTCAGGCTTGCCGAAACTCCTGTTGCCGAGCACGACGGCCGTGTCCGCGCCGAGCACGATTTCGTCGGCGCCGCGCTCGACCGCCCGGGCCTTGGCGGCGGCCAGCCGCAATACCATGTCGGCCGGAGCTTCGCCCTCAAGCGGGGTCTCGTCGACGTTTGCAACGCGCACCGAGAAATCGATGCACAGCGCCGCGAGGATATCGCGCCGTCGCGGCGATGATGAGGCGAGGACAAGTCGGGGCATATTCATTGGCGGTGGTAAGGGTGTCCGGTGCCAAGCGTCCAGGCACGATACAGCTGTTCGATGAGTAGCACGCGCGCCATGCCGTGCGGCAGGGTCAGCTCGGACAGCGACCAGACGTAGTCGGCTCGCTCGCGAACCGTATCGGAGACGCCGTCCGGGCCGCCGATTACGAACGCCAGGTCGCGTCCCTCGGACTGCCAGCTGCCGAGCTTTGCGGACAGCTTGCGGCTGCTCAGCGAGCGGCCGCGTTCGTCGAGCAGGACAAGCTGCTCGCCGCGGCCCAGTCGATCGAGCAGTCGGCTGCCTTCGTCGTCGACGGCGCGGGTGGCGGCATCGTTCTTGGAGCGACGGGCCGTCGGCAGGACGTCCAGGCGAAACGCCCACTGCCTGGGCAATCGGTCGGAGTAGGTTTCGAACGCATCGTCGACCCACTGGGGCTGGCGATCGCCGACGGCAAGGATACGTATGTGCATGGCGGCGCGGGTACGCCCCTGGCGTGTGACGGCAAGGCCCGGGTCAGTGATCGGTAGCCGCCGCGTCCGGCGACACACCCAGCGACCAGAGCTTCTCCAGGTTGTAGAACTCACGCACTTTCGGCTGCATGACGTGTACCAGCGCATCCTCGAGGTCGAGCAGCACCCATTCGCCGCCCTCCTCGCCCTCGACGCCGATCGGCGGCCGGCCGGCCGCTTTCGCCTGTTCGGCAACTTTCTCGACCAGGGCCTGAACGTGCCGGTTCGACGTTCCGCTCGCGACGATCATGTAGTCCGTCACGGTCGTCATCTCGCTCACGTCGAGGCAGACGACGTCCTGTGCCTTGACGTCATCGAGGGCCTCGACGACAAGCTCGCTGAGCGCCTTGCTGTTCATGCGTTCTGTACTCGTGTCATTACTCGGTGGTCTCCTTTGTGTGCAACAGTCTATAAGCGGTCGTCGAGTTTGCCGTAGCACGACGTTCTGGCAATCACGTCGCGCACGGCATCCGGCATCAGGAATCTCGGATCGCGGCCGGCCTCGACCAGCTCGCGAATCTCGGTCGACGAGATCTCGAGCTGAGTCACGGCGTGAATGTGTATACGGCCGTGCGTCTCGTCGTGCAGATCCTGCACGCGGTGCGTGCCGAACTCGTTCAGCAACTCGCCGAGCGGCCCCATGTCCGGAGCGCGCCAGCCCGGGCGATGCGCGACGACGATGTGCGCGACACCGAGAATCTCTTCCCAGCGGTGCCATCTCGGCAAGCCGAGGAACGCGTCCATACCCAGTATCAGACCCAGCGAGCGGTCGGAAAATTCCTTTCGAAGTTCGACCAGCGTATCGACGGTGTACGACGGGCCATCGCGCCTGAGCTCTCGATCGTCGACGACGAAACCGCCCTGTCCCTCCGCAGCCACGCGCACCATCTCAAAACGCTCGCGGGCGCTCGCCCAGGTTTCGCCACGGTGCGGCGGGTCGCCGCAGGGCACGAAGCGGACTTCCCCGAATTTGAGTGCCTGCAGCATTTCGAACGCGGTTCGCAAATGCCCGTAGTGCACGGGGTCGAACGTTCCGCCGAATACGCCGATGGGCCTCATGCGGCGCGCCGCCCACCGAGGCTCAGGCCCAGAACGATGTCGGCAGCCGCCTGCCACGGGTCGCCGGGAGCCTGACCCTTCGCCTTCGCGTCGGCCCCGCCCGTCGCTTTCAGCAGCCTCAATATTGCGGACAGCGAGTGCCTTGCGACGGCATTTCGAACGAGGCCCTGGCGGTTGTTCCAGACTCGGGCGCGCTGCATCGCCCTGCCGGTGTCCATGTGCGCCGCAATATCGCCGGCAACGCTCGCCAGCACCCGCAGTTCGCGCGTGAGCGCCCAGATGACGATGACCGGTTCGACGCCCTCGTCCTCGAGGCCGGCGAGAATCCGCATCGCGCGTTTGCCATCGCCGGCGAGCGCCGCGTCCACGAGCTTGAAAACATCGTAGCGACTGCTGTCGGCGACGGCCCGGCTCACGTCGTCGACACTCACGGGGCCTTCGCCGAGCAGCAACCTGAGCTTCTCGACTTCCTGGCTCGCCGCGAGCAGATTGCCTTCGACCCGGTCGGCGAGCAGCGAACTCACACCCCGGGAGGGCTCGAGTCCGGCACGACGCATACGGCCCTCGATCCATCCTGGCAGCTGCCGGAGCTCGACCGGCCACACCGGCACACTCACCGATCGGGACGTCACGGACTTGACCCACTTGGTCTGCGCGGTCTTGCGGTCGATTTTCGGCGTAACGAGCACGAACATGAGTTCGGGTCCGAGCTGGTCCAGGAAATCGACGATGGCCGCGCCGCCCGGACGCCCCGGCTTGCCGGTCGGCAAACGCAGCTCGACGATGCGCTTTTCGGCGAACAGGGACAGGTTCGCGCCCGCGGCCGCCAGCCGCGACCAGTCGAACCCCGCCGTCGCCACGAATACGTCTCGCGCCGTGAAGCCCGCTGTCCGCGCCGCTGCCCGAATGGCGTCCAGCGCCTCGTCGACGAGCAGCGGCTCGTCGCCGGAAACGAAATAGCAGGGCGCAAGATCTTTCGAAAGGTGCGAGGGCAGCTGGTCGGCCTGAACTTTCAAAGGGTCTCCGCTGCCGCCGTCATTCGAGCTGATCCATCCGAATCGATTCGCCTTCGAGCAACACGGGGATGCCGCCCACGATCGGGTACAGGAGTTTCTCGTCGTCGGTCACGAGCGCCTCCGACAAGGGCTCGTCCAGAGCGGTGCCGTCGTGGTTTACGATGCGGCCCTCGTCGATGGCGGCATTGAGCCGGCCGAGGATCTCGCGGCGGGCAAGCGAGAGGCCTTTGTGCGTCACGGGACAACGCAGGATGTTAAGCAGGCGCTTTTCCATACGGTATGGCCGTCATGACACCATGCCGACCACCGATTTACAAGCGCTTCAGCGACTCGGCGAGCTCGTCGTTCGAGCACTCGAGCGCGGCGCTCACGGCGCGCTCGAGGTCTTCGGGCAGGGGCTTGAAGCGCGGGTTGAGGAGCCGGCAGCGCAGCAGGAGCTTGACGGCCGGCACCGTCGCCCCGTCGTCCAGCAGGCGGTGCAACATAAGCTGCGCGAACACGAGGGCGGGCCTGTCATCCTGCCACGTCTGCATGCCCTCGAAATACCATCGCCAGGCCGTATCGGGATCGGGGTCGCTCGCCAGCGCATCCCGGATGTGTGCCAGCGCGCCGTCCCGGTTGCCACGGCTTGCGAATCCGTAGGCGTGGCCGAGCGCTGCCGTTCGCCGCTTCTCGAGATCGGCGGCGATCGCTGTCTCGCCTGGTTCCTCGGGCAGAGGAATACCAACCTCGCGGACGATACCCGAGGTCCGCGAAAGGGTGCCGACGACCGAGAAGAACGAGGCCAGCGAGACGATCATGAGCAGCACCGTGAGCCAATCCGGCAGCGCCGACGCGAGCAGCACGACGGCGCCCGGCAGAGCGGCGGCCAGAACGGCGTAGCCATAGCTCGAGCCGACTCGCCGTATGAAGCGGCCGATGGAAAGCGGATTGACGCTCTCGAGCGGCGACCGCGTGAGCGTCAGTACGCCGATAGTGGCCGGGTACAACAGCGCGGCGATTCCGATCGCGATGCGGGCTGCCAGCGGCCGGCCGTCGCTCACGAGCGCGTCGACCAGCGACGCGACGCAGAGAAATACGACGGCCGGAAACAGCGTCCAGACCTTGTCGGTCAGCGTAAAGTACTCGGGACCGGGCGGCGCCAACTCCGCTCCCTCGGACCGGGCCTCGGCCAGCAATACGAGGTAGCGGATCACGGCGACGACGATGACGAGTCCGAGCCAGAGCGCGCCGAGTGCGAACACCCCGACCGAGCTGTATGCGAACACGACGATCAGCGACAATAGAAAGAACGTCGAGAGCGCCGCGAGTACGGCGCCCGAGCGCAGCGGATAGCTGAGCCCCGCAA